>NZ_DFQS01000010.1 GCF_002377905.1 Psychrobacter sp. UBA3483
CTTGCACCAGCATAGTTAAGGGTAAACCACAAAAATTTCCAAAAAAAAATACCAGACAGCGTTAACTGCCTGGCATTATCCGATTGGATGCTTTTTTATTATGCCGTAAAATGAGTCAAAGACTGACTATATTTTGTCTTCTTTAATAGCGTAGATACCAGGCAGATGACGCAAGTAACCATGAAAATCCATGCCACAGCCATAGACATAACGATCTGCAACGTTGATACCAACAAAATCAACATCAAAGTCTGCAACCTTGCGATCGTGCTCTTTATTGAGCAGTACGCAACATTCAATCGATAGGGGCTTTTCTTTACCTAATTCTTCAACAATGGCTTTTAAAGTAATACCTTCATCAAAAATATCATCGATTAATAAAACGTGTTCGCCTTCGATGCTGACATCAGGTTTGAATTTCCAATCAAGCTCATTAGTGCCCGCATTATCACGATAGCGTGATGCATGGATATAGTGCATGCGATGGTAAAAGGTCAAATGCGTCAATAATTGACCAGCTGGGATAAGCCCGCCGTTCATAACGACCATCACGATTGGGTTTAAGCCGGCATAATGTAGGTTGAGCTGGGCGGCCAGACGCTCATAAGCAGCGGCTACTTCGATACTGCTGATAAGGCACTCTGAGTTGCGCAGGGTTTTTTCAATTTCTTGGTTGTTAATTTGGGTCATGAGTTGCGCCTTTGATAAAAGTGCCGCCTATTTTAGCAAATTTTAGCAAATTTGCCCAACACTACCGCCTTAATAAAAACATATTAGTTGCTAATGTAGCCGCTATTCAGGCTTTTTTACGATAAAAGGACGATAATAATTGGCCAAACGGTTCAATGAGGCGTCCGGTAAGTCGGGTAGCAGTTTGTTTAGTGCCATGCTCATACCTTTATCGATAGCGGATTTGGCAACTGGTACAGACTTACGCTTAATCATGCCAAGTTTTAACGTTTCAGAGTAACGACTGATAAAGTGCGTCAACGTTTCTTCATTTACAGTCTCAAGTGCTTTTTTAAAGGCCGTTCTATCAACATGTTCGGGCGTAATCGCTGCAAAACCGTCATCGATGATTTTAGCATCTGTATCTGATAATTTAAAACCGATACGCTTCACCCCTTCATTATCAATAAAGGTCGCTTGATCCCGTAAGAAATGAAAGCTTGGCATCACTTCTTCGTTGTTTTCTTTACCCAATAAAATATTGAGTAAGGTGTCCGTCGCTCGTTCAATCGTTCCAACGATTTTACGCATAGAGGCTTGGCGCTCAGGATTTGGAATAATATCTACCAGTCCGACCAACAATTTATCCGTAAGATCACGCGCCGTTTGATGGGTTAAGGCATCACGATACGGGTAGTAATCTGTTTTTGCGTTTGATTCAACGACTTGCTCTGCTTCAATAATCAGCGCTTTTAATTCGTCTGACGGTACAAATCCAAAATAATGGGCCATTCTAACTCCTGTATTTATCATTTTTAATGTTTCACCAACGTTACAATTACTGCTAAATAAGTTACTATCTAAGGCACAGAATGCTAAGTCACAGACTAAGTAAAGACTCATTATACTTTATGGCTAATTGGCCAAGCGACTTAAATCTAAAGCGTCTTACCCTTAAATCGCCATACTTTGTTAGTCAGTAATGATAGTAAGAGGTGCTGTTATGTCCTTAATAGCTGTTTTCTTCACAACTGTTTAAAAAAAACAGTGAGCTAAAAAACAGTGAGCCGTGTCACTCACTGCTCACTAATCTAGCATATTTTTAAGATTTTGATTTAAAAAGCTTGAACTTATAAGGCTATCTAATACTTGTCTAGGGAGAGATAAGATGAATAGTGCTATTGTACTGTTGGTTGGTGTCGCCGCAATGCTTTGCGGTTATCTGTTTTACTCAAAATTTATCGCTACTAAAATTTTGGCCTTGGATAACAGTCGTCCCACGCCAGCCCATACGATGAAAGATGGGGTAGATTATATTCCTACTAATAAATATGTATTGTGGGGGCATCATTTTACGTCGGTCGCAGGAGCGGCACCAATTATCGGTCCTGCGATTGCGGTTATTTGGGGTTGGGTACCGGCCATTATTTGGGTGGTTTTAGGTACCATTTTTATGGCAGGCGTCCATGATATGTCAGCCATTTGGGCCAGTATGCGTAATAAGGGTCAGTCTATTGGCTCGATTGCTGGTACCGTCATGGGCACACGTGTGCGTAGCTTAATGATGGTAGTTATTTTCCTATTATTATTGATGGTGAACGCAGTATTTGGCGTCGCTATTGCCAATATGATGATTAAGACCCCGTCTTCTGTGTTACCTGTCTGGGGCGCATTGGTCGTAGCCTTTATCATCGGTCAATGTATCTATCGCTATAAGATGAATCTGGTCTGGGTATCTATCATTGGCGTTGTCGCTTTATATGGACTTATCTATCTTGGCCCTATGTTCCCAGTCGTGTTACCAGAGACCTTTATGGGACTACCTGATAACGCTATATGGATTATTATCTTATTTGCCTATGCGGCGATTGCCTCGTTATTACCAGTATGGATGCTATTGCAACCGCGCGATTATATTAATGGGTTACAATTATTTGTTGGTTTGATTTTATTGTATGCCGCCGTATTTATTGCGACACCAAACATTGTCGCGCCAGCGATTAATCATGATTTACCCATCGGTACGCCGTCATTAATGCCATTATTGTTCGTCACTATTGCGTGCGGAGCTATCTCAGGATTCCATGGTTTGGTGGCGACCGGAACGACTTCTAAGCAGATTGATAAAGAAGGCGATGTGCGCTTTGTTGGTTATTTTGGTGCCATGGGTGAAGGTATGCTCGCATTGGGTGCCATTCTTGCGGCCACCGCAGGTTTTGCGACACTCGGTGATTGGCAAGCGGTTTATCAAAAATTTGGCGACGGTTCTATCGGTGCTTTTATCGATGGTGGTGCGACCATCTTAAATGCAGGCGTTGGTATCGATATGGTACTTTCACAAACGATGCTGACTGTCATGGCAGCATTATTCGCTGGCACCACGATGGATACTGGCGTCCGTCTGCAACGTTATATCTTCCAAGAGTTTGGTGAGTTTTATAATATTCCAGTGCTAAGTAAGAGTGTCGTAGCTACTTTTCTTGCCGTCGGCAGCTGTCTACTATTGGCGTTTGGCGCCGGTGGTATTGATGGTGCAGGTGGCATGATTATCTGGCCATTATTTGGTACCACCAATCAGCTTATGGCGGCGTTAACCCTTATGATTGTCACGGTCATTTTATTACGTAAAGGCAAGCCAGTTTGGTACACCTTAGCACCTTTGTCATTCTTGCTTGTTATGACCGTTTTCGCCTTATTGATTCAGCTAAAAACCTTTTTTACAGATGGCAATTGGCTGCTGATTATTATGGACATTATTATCTTGATCGCAACGATTCTGGTAACGTTCGAGAGTCTATCTGTACTGCGTAAAGAGTGGACATTGCATAAAGGTAAAACGGATTCGTAATTGAGCTGAGAACCTACACTTATCCATATAAAAAAACGCTAGCAGCAATTGCTGGCGTTTTTTGTATGAGGCAGGCATCATAGAAGGCATGATGGATCATAAAAAATAAGTAGAAGTGAGTAAATCATGGAAGATCACCCGATACCAAAACAACTAGAAAGCCTGTCAAACCAAGTAAAAAACAAAGCACCATGGTGGCAACGTTTTGCGGCAGGACTCAATGAGTTTTATCATGCCCCTTATCGCCAGACGATGGCACGCGCGGCACGTGATGAAGAAGATTTCTTTATGCTGCTGATGTTTGCAGAGAGCTTAGGTATTGATAATCCTGCCAGCTTTTATACCTTGGAATTACAGCCATTATTTTTAGAAAATTTCCATGAATGGCATACACGCATGGGGTTGGATAAATGCCCCTTTGACCACGTTGGTTGTTGTTAAGTCAACTGCTAGTTGGATTTATAAGAAAAAATGATAAAAAATGAATGAATTAAAATTGAGATACCAATATGGCATTACACCCTCTACACGGATTAGTAGACCAACTATCGACCCAGCCTATCATATTTATTGGTGGCAAAGGCGGTGTCGGTAAAACCACGACGGCTGCGGCACTTGCCAGCTATTATGCGTGCCAGCAAAAAAAGACCTTAATTGTCTCAACCGATCCAGCGCATAGCTTGGGTGATGTATTAAATGTACAGCTCAATAACCAGAAAACTGCCATCACGCCGTATCTTGATGCCATTGAGCTCAACCCCGATGTCATCGTCGATGCACATTTTGCTCAAGTTGAATCCACCATTAAATCTTATGCCAATCCAGATATGATGCCCAAAATTCGTGAGCATCTAAAGCTATCAAAGTCAGCACCTGGCGCACAAGAAGCGGCCATGCTCGAATCTATGTGTCAGCATTTAATCACGGCTGCAGATGCTGACTCTGATAAAAGGTATGAACATATCATATTTGATACCGCGCCCACTGGGCATACGTTGCGCTTACTCATATTGCCAGAGATGATGGGCGCGTGGACAGATGGGCTGCTAGCACAGCAGCGCCGTCAGGCAAAATTACGCTCGGTCGCGAACCATTTAGACAGTCACAATCAAAAGAGCAGTCAAAAAGACATTAATAAAAAAGATGTACCAAATCCGTTTGCCAAAAAAAAATCTGACCGCTGGGAGCAAGCGGTAGCAGTACTAGAAAAACGTAAACAGCTGTTTCGACAAGCAGGGATACTGCTTCACGACCGTAGCCAAACAGCGATTGTATTGGTGATGACTGCCGACGTATTGCCATTAGCAGAAACCAAACGCGCTATCGAACAATTGGAAGAAAGTAAACTCACACCAGCCGCGATAGTTATCAATCAGCTGATAGTACCCACGCAGTCAGATGAATTTTGGCGTCTTCGTGCCGAGCGGCAACAGCACTTGCTGCAGGATATTGAAAACAGTTTCTCCAATTATCCACTGTATCCAATCTATTTGCAGCAAACAGACGTACGCGGTACTGAAGCATTAAGTATGCTGTTACGCCCATCATCGTAAAGGTGGCTTGAAAACCAGATGTTTGAAAAATAGAAGAAACCGACGGTTAATACTTAATGCTCAGGCTTATATAATTGTAATTTATTTGCCAGCGACCACGCCATATCTGCACGTAGTAGCTGAGCCTGTTCAGATTTACCGCTACTAAGTGATGACCATTGTGGTTTGCCACGAGCTTTTTTAAGCTCACTGGGCAGTTTATGTGGCGGCCATGGCGTGACAGCACTATCTTCATTATCGTTACTTAAATTGTCATTATTTGCGATATCAGCATCATTTTTTGCGCCGCTATATATCAGTTGGGTGGCATCGGTTGCTGCATGACCACGATGACGCAGGGCGGTGAGTAAATCTATCGCTCGCGTGGCAAGCAAGGTTAGAGTGGCAGGGTCGATATATAAGCGTTTTACCCCAGTAATTCTATCAGCGATACTACTGGTATTCGATAATAGCCCGCCTGCGATACCACCAATGGCCGCGCCCAAACCTAACGTTGTACCAAGCGCCGCCGCATCAATGCCCAAACCTAATAATGCGCCCGCTGCTGCACCAGATGTCGTGCGAATACCATAGCTTTTAAGCAGTTCAGGGTCAAACGGGTCTTGCTGATAGGCTTGTAACTCAAGCGGCGTTGCTGCCACGGCGTTATCATAAAATTTATATAAGTTAAGCAGGCTGTTCTGCATTGCTCGTTCACTCTGCCTGACCGCTTCTTGCATTTGCGCAAGTATGGGCATTGGATCAACATCTTCACTAATTTCACGCACAAAGGAGGCAACATTTAATAAAAAATCGGCAATGATGATATTGGCCTCCTCATAGAGCTGCGCCCAGTTTTCCGTACGGCGTGCCATCAGTTGTTCAAGCATCTCAGAATGGGTGAGCATGGTGGCAAGATTTTGCCATAAGCGCATCTCATCTTTGAATTCAAAAGCCACGGAATCAAAACGCGTTGAGATGTGCAAATTACGTCTTGCCAGCATTGTCTGCCATGCGTCAATATTGGCATCTTGACTGTCAGTAAAGTTAAATACTGGCATAACAGGTATCGCCGCCCAAGATAAAATAGCCAACTCATCTTTATACTTACCGAGTACCGGCTCACGGGCATCGACGACATAGATGGCCATGTCACTTGCAAGCAGCTGCCGAATCACTTTGGCTTCTTGGCTATAGTCCTCATTGCTAGTTAGCGCATCGCCACCTTGGGCAATGTCGGCTGCCAAAAACTGCTGCAAACGCTCAATACCGTCACGGCGACTGGCAGTGTTGTCTTCTAGCCAATCCATTAACCCTGAAGCATCTTCTAAACCCGGTGTGTCATAAAGCACCACCAATATTTCGCCCGTTTGGCTGTCGGTCAATTTTGCTTGCTCTACATGACGGGTGGTTGCTGCTTCGTTTTTCACTTCTCCAAAATAAACATCACGGAGTAATGTGCGCAATAGTGACGTTTTGCCCGTATTGGTATGACCAACGACCGCTAGTTTGAGTGCTTCGCCACTGGCAATAGTTTTTTTAGAGGCAGTATTATTAGTAGGTAGGGCCTGCTCGTCTTCAGTTTCTGAGTTGGATGTTGGCGCAAGTATTGGCTCATAGGCTTTATCAGCAAAGAGGCCGACAGCTTTGGCACTATCTTGATGGTTGTTTTGATTATTATTGTCATTATTCATAATAGGATCTTATTATTAATATTATTGAGTATCGGTATAACAGGATGTAGCCAAGCTAAACCAAGCCGATTTTTCGAGCGGCAAGGGCGGTCTGCCACTGCTGATAACGAACGTCCTGATTTTCTGGGCTTTGGTTTTCTGGGCTTTGCTCTTGCTCGTTGGTGTTAGTAGCGCTGGTATCACTGAGCAGCTGTACAATAAGGCCGTCTGTGGCATGTTCGGCAATACGATCAAGTTTACGCAGTGTACCTCGGTCAGGTAAAGCCTTGCTATGAATACCTAATAATACTTGAACCGGATGGCTGTCCAAATAAGTCGTTAAGCGATGCATATCATCACGGTCGTCAACAATACCGAAGTTCTCGACATTGCTAATGTTACTATTACTATGGCTACTTATGTCGGCACTAAGTCCTGATTGCCACCAATGATCCTGCTGTGATGGGTATTCAAGTAGAGCAACCAGTTTTTTACCAGTACTAAGCGTCGCTTTTGGCGCGACAGGAGCGGGCGCTGCCTTAAAATCATCTTCATCGACCACATGACGTTGCCAAAAGTTCAGAATCTTTTGATAATACGGCTGCTTGATATCTAAGCGCATTTTTTTACGGCGGAACATCAATGCGCAAAATGCCCAAGCAATCGCCCTTGGTATAATACCGTACATCAGCAAACTACCGACCAATAAGCCTGCCCATTGCCGCGCCATCGATAATGGCATGGCATCAGTCACCAAACGGCTCTGTACGATAGCAGCACTGTCAGGCACGGTAAATCCAACCTTGTTTGGTAACCAGCCGAGTACTTGAGTCAAAGTGATAAGCGCCTGATCAGACAGTAATGTCGACTCCCAGCTAAAGCTATACTGGCGCACAATCAACAAAAATATGATCGCAAGCAGCATACCAGTCAAGGTAGCGAGCCACAATTGGTGGCTAAAGCGCCCCAGATACCAACGCATACCGCTATGTTGTAATTGACGCTCATACAAATCAACCGCCGCTTTGGTGACATCGTCCTTACCGCGTATCAGATAACTTGGACTCACAAAACTGGCAAACCAATTTGACGACTGCTTACCCTGATTAATCAAAGTCATGACTAGCCAGCCTAACAGCATAAGGGTATGAAACCCAAGCAGACAAACCAGCACATAAAAGAAATTCACCACATTGGTCTGCAGCAGAGTAAACAGTCCCAAAAACCCCGAAATGCACCACACCACACTCATAACCAGCATAATACCTTTGATGCGCCCATCAATTTTACCAAGCACACGTGCCAGCGCACCGTTACTATCGATACGCGAGGCGCGGCGATGCAACTTTTGAATGGGCTTCCCATCCTCACCTTGCAGCTTTTCTGTGATAAGTAGCGGGTCAGTGGCAAAGACATGCTGCTGCGTCTCAAGCGTTCGTACCAGCTCGGTCAATTGGTCTTGGGGCGATAGCATAGGGCGATGATATCCGTATAAAGGCGTTGGTTAAATTTAAAAGGTTAAGATTAAAGGTTAACGGTATTTAGACATCTCAACTGATAGATGTCGAGTATTTACCCGTCAGTGATTATTGTAGCCTATATAGAATAGCGATAACTTCTATTATTCTTAGCGTTTTAGCATAGTAAATGTAAAGTAAATACGCCAAAATGAATGCAAGAATGCATATATATGCTAATAAGGAGTGCTTTGTGAATCAAAAAAACTACTTCATCATTGGCGCTAGCGGTGGTATCGGTCAGGCTATTGTTAAACAGCTAATGGAGATGAGTGCTAATAATAAAAGCCGGGGAAAAATATTTGCCACTTATCATGCAAATCAGCCTAATTTTGCGGCCGATAATTTGTATTGGTTACCGATGGATGTCAGCAATGAGAAAAGTATTGAACAAGCCATTGCTGATATTAAGCAGCAAGCCCCTCATATCGATTGGGTGATTAACTGTGTGGGGCTATTGCATACGCCGCATAATCAACCAGAAAAAGCGCTACGACAACTGGAGACGGACTTCTTTTTGCAGAGTATGCAGATTAATGCCTTAGCCAGTTTGCTGATTGCCAAGCATATCAAGCCATTACTGGCAAAAGCTGAGCGCAGTACGAACGCACCGGCGATTTTTGCGACCATATCGGCTCGGGTTGGTAGTATCGGCGACAATCAGCTTGGCGGTTGGTATAGCTACCGTATGAGTAAAGCGGCACTCAATATGGGTATGAAAAATTTGAGTATTGAATGGACGCGCTCGCTAAAGGATGTCTGCGTGGTCGTCATGCAACCAGGTACGGTTGATACCCAGTTATCTTCACCTTTTCAGGGCAATGTGGCTGACGAAAAACTGTTCTCGCCAGCTTATAGCGCCGAGCGTTTAATAGAAGTGCTTGATAGTATGACTGCCGCCCAATCTGGCAGTTTTGTCGATTGGGCAGGTGAGTCCATTCCTTGGTAAAAATTGGTAAAAATACAATTCATAAAAACAAAAACGCACTGAATTATTATTATTGATACGCTTTAACATTAATTAGCGACAAATAAATCCATAAACGCATTAACCGGGGTTTGCTCTAAGCGCTTTTGATCATCACATAGCGCAAAAATATCTGCACAACGACTGTCAGTAAAGCGCGTTGCCAAGCTTGCTCGGAACTTTGCTTTAAGTACTGGGATGCCTTCAGCGCGGCGGCGCTTATGACCAATAGGATATTCGACAGCGACTTTATCGGTACTGCTGCCATCTTTAAAGAATATTTGAATGGCATTAGCAATCGAGCGTTTGCTTGGGTCGTGATAATCTTTTGAATAATTGGGATCTTCGACGACCACCATCTTACGGCGCAGCCCATCAATCAAGATATGGTGCTGCTCGTGGTAATCATCTTCATAGTTCTCTGCCATCAAGTCACCCGTCAATAAAGGCACGGCAACCATATATTGCAAACAATGATCACGATCGGCAGGATTAGCAAGTGCGCCTTCTTTGGAGATAATTCGAATGGCTGAATCATGCGTGGTCAGGACGATTTTTTCAATCTCATCAATCCTATCATCAACCATAGGATGCAAGATAACCGCGGCTTCACAAGCGGTCTGGGCATGAAATTCGGCAGGGAAGCTTATCTTAAATAAGATATTTTCCATCACATAGCTACCAAACTCGCGCTGAAAGGTAAAACGGCGCTCGTTTTCAGGTTTGAGTGCTAAATCCTTATTGGTATGGCTGAACAACACATCATAAAAGCCCCATTGCGGCGCGGTTAATGCGCCCGGAATGCCCATTTCGCCGCGGCGGGTGATATCGACCAAGCGTACCGCACGACTGGTGGCATCACCTGCCGCCCATGACTTACGGCTACCAGCGTTTGGTGCATGACGATAGGTGCGCAGCGCTTGACCATCGACAATCGCTTGCGAGATGGCCGCCATGATGCGTTCGCGTGGTAATTTATAGAGTTTAGCAACCACTGCTGTTGAGGCGAGTTTGACGAGGAACACATGGTCTAGACCCACGCGGTTAAATGAATTGTCTAAGGCAAGTACGCCTTGAATCTCATGCGCCATAATCATCGCTTCTAAAACGTCGCGCATGGTGAGCGGTGCTTTATTTTGGCTGACGTTTTGTTGACTGATATAGTCCGCTACTGCCAAAATTCCGCCTAAGTTGTCCGAAGGATGCCCCCATTCGGCAGCAAGCCACGTATCATTATAATCAAGCCAGCGCACCATACAGCCAATATCAAAAGCGGCTTTAATGGGGTCGAGTCTATGAGGCGTACCAGGGACGCGCGCGCCGTTCGGAGTGATTTGATCGGCGCAATCGGGTCCGAGGTGTTTGGTACATTCAGGGAAACGCAGTGCCAGCAGTCCGCAGCCTAGGGTGTCCATAAGGCAGTGGCGGGCTGTATTCCAAGCATCGGCACTATTGGGCGAGTCGTTATCGATAGAGTAATTGAGCACATAGTCGGCGATTTTTTGAATTTCATCGTCATACTCTGGACGGACATTGCTCTCTACCGTAGCGTTTTGAGTCGTAGACATGGTCGTTACCTCTTCCTTGAGTCGAATATTTGAGCGATTGATAAGCGACATGATTTATCAATCAGTGATGCATCAAAAATAACATACTCAATATCGAACAACAGTGAAGTCGTGTAAGACTGTTTTATCGTTTAATGGTTTAAACCATGAGATAAACCAAACCGATAATAAATAAAAGCGCCAGTATTAATAGCAAAAAACTGAGAATACTACTCACCATCCCTGAGCTTTGTTTTTTCACTTTCACTTTTTTAATGACAGGTAAAACCATGATGACATGCTCGATACCGTCCTCAAGATAGCGTTCACCTTCAACAATAAATCCAAGTGATTCGTAAAAGTTTAGCAAATAAGTCTGCGCGGAGATGATGATGGTTTTTTTACCATACTTTTTGCGGCAGTATTTGATGGCTTCAAGCATCATTTGACGGGCAACGCCATAGCCGCGATGCTCTGCTAACACCAAAACCCTGCCAATCGCCGGTATCGGACCTGATGGATTAACCGAGGATCTTTTTTGATTAAATTGCGGCGGAATGATGCGGCAATAGCCAATCAAGGCTTCATTTTGATGGGCGACCAGATGCAGACAATCAAAATCGACCTCGTCCATATCTTGATATGGGCAGTTTTGCTCGACCACGAATACTTGTGAGCGGGCTTTTAAAATATGGTAAACATCAACGGTGGTCAGCTCATCAAAGGTTTTTATAGAGAATTCACAGGTCATAGTCAAATAGCTTCTAACGATTTAAAGGGCTTTTATAACGTATTAAAGACTGAGCATTATAACGATTTTGCCCTGCATTAACTATTTAAGGTTTGACTGATTTTATCTAAGTTCAAACTATCGGACATGGCATTGAATATCTCATAGTATTTACCGTGATTGGCATAAAGCTCCTCATGCGTGCCAGTCTCCATCACACGGCCATTTTCAATCACCACCAAGTCATCGGCGTCAATAATTTGTGAGATATTGTGCGAGACAATGATCACCGTACGGTCTTTTTTAATTAAATCTAGACTGTGCTTAATTTGCTGGGTGGCAATAGCGTCAAGGCTGGCCGTTGGTTCATCCAAAAATACGATCGGTGGGTTTTTTAAAAACATCCGTGCCAGCGCGATACGCTGCTGCTGACCGCCGGAGAGTAGTTTGGCTTCACCGTCATAGCCTTCAGGCATGCCTATAATTTGCTCATGTATAGAGGCCTGTTTGGCGGCGTCGATAATCTCCTCATCAGTGGCATCCATCGCCCCGTAACGAATGTTGTCGGCGATCGTCCCTGAGAAAATATGGTTCTTTTGTAGCACCAATCCGATTTGTTCACGCAAGTTATGGGTGCTGTAATCTTCTAGATTGCGACCATCTAGGCAAATAGTGCCGCTACTTGGGTCATAGAATTTGACCAATAAATTAATAATCGTGCTTTTACCTGCGCCACTTAGCCCAACCAAAGCGGTAATGCGATTGGGATAAATGTTAAAGCTCACATCATGCAGCGCCTGCTTGCCATTGGGGTAGGAGAAATTAACATCTTTTAGCTCAATATGACCTTTTAAATCGGTACATTTGACTTTACCTTCGTTTTCAATCGCTTGGTCGTCGTCCAAGATGTCAAAAAAGCCTTCTGCATAAGTGAGCGCATTGTTGATTTGATCATAAATGCGATGCAATTCACGAATGGGAGCGGCAACGTTTTGAAATAGTAGGATGTGAAACATAATGGCGCCAATGGTCATCTGTCCGTTGAGCACAAAGTATGAGGTTAGGACAATAATCGCCACCACGCCGATTTGCTCGATAAAGGTTTTGCCAGCGTTATACATAAACGCGATACTGCGAATACGTAGCTGATTGGCGGTCATATCTTTTTGGATTTCCCAGTGCTTACCGGACTCAATCGGCTCACGCACAAAGGACTTAATCACCGTGATAGAGTCAATAATCGAAATCACCAAGCCGCTTTTGGTTTCGCGGTATTGGCGCATTTGTTTGCGAAACCCTTGTAGACGGTTGGCTTGGCGCTGACTGACAAAAAAGTAAATCGGCACAATAATCAAACCGACCATACCGACCCAAAAATTGGCATTAAACATAATGATTAATGACACGATGGCACTGGCAAACAGCGGCAGCATGTCAATAAAGAAGTTTTGCACCAGTTGCGTGAGACTGCTGACACCCAAATCGATACGGGTTTGCAGCTTACCACTGGCGTTCTCATCACTGGTATAAAACGCCATTTTGTAAGACAAAATACGGTCGACCACTTTTTGTGACAAATCACGCGATAGGTTAATACGGATACGCTCACCAAAATAGCGCTGACCAAAGGTGATGATGACGTTGAGGACTTCTTTCACCAATAAAATCACACTAATCAGCGTCAGTAATTTGACACCTTCTACCCATGGGTCAGGCAAACCAACAATATTGGTCAAAGTATCGATGGTATATTGCAAGACAAAAGCGTTAACCTGTGCGGTAAACGACCCAAGCACCGTCAATATCAAGGTTAAAATAAAAAGCCCGCGATAGGGCCTTGCAAACTCTCCAAGCCTTTTTAGAATTGACCACAGCAAAGCCCCCCGTTCCGTTTTTTTGGTGGGAGGCTTGTTATCTAAAGGAACACGGCGTGGCGGAGTACTCATAGTGTTAAGGCGCTATTTGATTTTAGTTTGGTACTGGCTAGTGTTTATTGTAATAAACACTAGCCAGTATAAAGAATTTAAGCAGCATCTTAAACCTTGTTACTTTTAAGTTTCTTTTAAGTTCGTTTCCTAAAAATTGTCATTACTAAAAAGCATCGGCTGGTACAAACACCTCACCAACCATAATTCGGCGTGCTGAGCGGCTCATGGAAACTTTTTTGGCTTGCCAGCGTCCATCGACTTGTTCGGTTTTTCCGCCGACGAGTAGCGTTCCTGACGGATGACCAAAGCGCACTTCACCTAATTCGCTACCACCAGCGGCTTCATTGACCAAGGTACCTTGTGTGGTCGCTGCTGCGGCAATCGCCACCGCTGCCGTGCCCATCATCGCATGATGCAATTGCCCCATACTCATCGCACGTACGACCAAATCAATATCAGCAGCATCAACGGCTTTACCACTAGAAGCACTGTAGCTTTGCGCAGGGGCGACCCAAGCAATCTTTGGAATATGTTGACTGGCTTGTGCTTCACTGACGTCTTTAAACAGTCCCATCGCCACGCCGCCTTTGGCACGGATTTTCTCAAGCTTAGCCAAGGTTTCGCTATTACTATTAATATCACCTTGCAGTTCCGTACCGGTAAAGCCCAAATCAGCGCTTTTCATAAAGATGGTTGGAATACCGGCACTGATAAAGGTGGCTTTGACGCTATCGGTATTTAGACCACAGCCAGACACATCAAAATCATCGACTAGGTTGCCCGTGGGGAACATATCACTAGAGGAATCAACCGGGTCAATAAATTCAATCTTCACTTCGGCAGCAGGGAAGGTCACGCCATCCAATTCAAAATCGCCGGTTTCTTGGACTTGTACTTTGCCTTGCTCATCTTTGTATACAGGCACATGGGCAATGATAGTTTTACTGATATTCTCTTGCCAAATACGCACTTCACATATGCCAGTATTCGCACTATTGGCGATCTTATCAGCATCTACCAGACCCATATTAATCGCACAAGCACCTACTGCTGCCGTTAAATTACCACAATTGCCCGCCCAATCAATCATAGGCTTGGCGATATTGACCTGTCCAAACAAGTAATTGACATCGTGGTCTGCTTGCTTGGCTTTAGATAAAATCACCGTCTTTGAAGTGCTAGAGCTACCATTACCCAAGCCGTCAATTTGTTTACCATAAGGATCAGGACTACCAATGACCCGCAATAGGAAATTATCACGCGCCTTGCCAGCCACTTGGCAGCGCTCTGGTAAGTCGGATAATTTAAAAAATGTCCCTTTTGAGGTACCACCGCGCATATAGGTAGCAGGAACTGAGATTTGGGGGGCAAATTTTGGTTTACTTTCTAAAGTTGATTGGGTCATTTTTTATTCCTTATATCTGTTTATGAGGATGAGAGTCGTTAATACACTATCTTTGTGGTAAAATACCACAAGGATTAATATTTTGAATATGGAGAAATTTATGTCCACTGCAAGCATACGTCTTAACAAGGCGCTGGTTGATAAAGCCTATGCGATATCTAAAGCACAACATCGTACCCCGCCAAAGCAAATAGAGCATTGGGCTACCATTGGACAAATTATGGAAGACAACCCTGATCTGTCTTACGAATTTGTTCGTCAGCTTTTGATTGCGCAAGCGGAAGTTGATGCTGGTATGGTTGAACCCTACGAATTTGGATAGTTTAGATAAATAATGACTCAGTCTTTAAGTGTTATTCAATCACATAGTTTTAAAAAAGCCGTTAAAAAATTGCACAATAATCAAAAAGCTGATCTAGATGTTGCTGTACGTGCCATCATTGACAATCCTGAGCTAGGTGTGCAAAAGGTAGGTGAATTATCATCCGTACGAATTCATAAGTTTAAAATGCGAAAGCAGTTAACATTATTGGCTTATCAAATCGATGATGGTCAGCTTGTCCTTACCTTTTTAATGTTTGGCCCACATGAGAACTTTTATCGTGATGTTAAATTAATACTTTAATGCTCGTTATAAAGCACTAGGCTCATTATTTTTCATATCCAAAGATTAAAAAACCGATGCCGTATAATTTATACAACATCGGCTCTTTAATTATTTAATACTCATGACACTTACGCAATATCTAGCGTGCCATCGATAAACTCTTTGGCAAAGCGCTGTAGCATACCGCCTGCGTTATACATTTTGACTTCATCAGCGGTATCTAAACGGCAGATAACAGGTGCTTTATCGACGGTGCCGTCTTTACGATGAATCACTAACGTCATCTCACCACGAGCAGATACTTCGCCTTCGATATCGAATATTTCAGTGCCATCGATATTTAGGGTGTTACGATTGACACCTTCTTTAAACTGTAAAGGTAGTGCACCCATACCGACCAAGTTTTGACGATGGATACGTTCAAAATCTTCTGCGACCACGACTTCAACGCCAGCTAAACGCACACCTTTGGCAGCCCAGTCACGGCTTGAGCCTTGACCATAGCCGTCGCCTGCGATGATGATTAGCGGCTGCTCGCGGTTCATATAGGTTTCAATCGCTTCCCACATGCGCATGACCTGACCTTCTGGCTCAACGCGAGCCAATGAGCCTTGGATAACGTCACCGTTCTCGTCGCGTACCATCTCATTCAATAGCTTAGGATTGGCAAAGGTCGCACGCTGCGCCGTTAAGTGGTCGCCTCGATGGGTCGCGTAAGAGTTATAGTCTTCCGCAGGCAGACCCATAGTATCAAGGTACTCGCCAGCTGCTGAATCGCCCAAAATTGCGTTAGACGGTGATAAATGGTCAGTGGTGATATTGTCACCAAGCACCGCTAGTGGACGCATACCTTTTAGCTTATTCATCGCCGCCATTTTGCCTTCCCAATACGGCGGACGTCGGATATAAGTGGTCATCTCGCGCCAGTCATACAGTGGGCTTAGCGCTTTGCCGGTGTCTTTTTTGGCTTCATCGAACATCGGGATATACACGGCATTAAATTGCTCAGGCTTCACCGCTTTAGCAACGATAGCATCAACTTCGTCATCATCAAACCAGATGTCTTTTAGATACACGTCATTGCCGTTTTGGTCTTTGCCTAACGAGTCTTTTTCGATATCGAAACGAATGTTACCGGCGATAGCATAAGCAATCACTAATGGCGGTGACGCTAAAAACGCTTGCTTGGCATACGGGTGGATACGACCATCAAAGTTACGGTTACCCGATAGTACCGCGGTGGTAAATAGGTCACGGTCGATGATTTCTTGCTGGATATCAGGATCTAGCGCGCCACTCATACCATTACAGGTGGTACAAGCAAAACCAACCACGTCAAAACCAATTTCTTGTAGCTCAGGCATCAGGCCAGCTTCTTCTAGATACATCTTGACCGTTTTTGAGCCAGGTGCTAATGACGATTTCACCCAAGGCTTACGCAGTAAACCTTTTTTATTCGCATTACGCGCAACAAGACCAGCGGCAACCATATTGCGCGGGTTAGACGTATTGGTACAGCTGGTAATCGCGGCGATAATCACCGCGCCATCTGGCATCAAACCATCTTTTGGTTCAGGTAATTTATCACCCTCACCGTGAGCAATACCTTTAGCCACTAAGTCTGTGGTTGAAACACGCGCATGCGGACGCGAAGGACCGGCCATATTACGGACAACTTTTGATAAATCAAACTCAAGCACACGCGCGTATTCGGCATGTTCCATACCATCAGCCCATAGACCAGTTTGCTTGGCATACTGCTCAACCAGTTTGATTTGTTCTTCACTACGGCCCGTTAGACGCAAATAGTCGATAGTTTGCTCATCAATATAGAACATCGCTGCGGTTGCACCATATTCTGGGGT
The DNA here is from genome assembly GCF_002377905.1 of Psychrobacter sp. UBA3483. GTDB lineage: Bacteria > Pseudomonadota > Gammaproteobacteria > Pseudomonadales > Moraxellaceae > Psychrobacter. The sequence goes on from NZ_DFQS01000010.1 coordinate 17,289, forward strand.
CATATTAGAGATAGAAGCACGGTCACCAACGCTAAGCTGGCGCGCCCCTTCACCGAAGAATTCGATATAAGTAGATACTACACCTGCATCACGTAAAAACTCGGTCATCGCAAGGACCAAATCAGTACCAGTAATGCCTTTTTGCAATTTACCGGTTAGCTTAACACCAACGTAATCCGGTAGGCGCATGTATGATGGGTTACCCAACATCACGCTTTCAGCTTCTAGACCACCAACACCAATTGAGATAACACCCAAAGCATCAACCATTGGCGTATGACTATCGGTGCCGACTAAAGTATCAGCAAAGGCAACTTGTTCACCGGCTTTGTTTTTGACCACTTGCACAACCGGCGACATTTTTTCTAAGTTAATTTGGTGCATGATGCCGTTACCAGGCGGTACGACGTTGACGTTATCAAAGGCATACTGACACCAGTTGATAAAGTGGAAACGGTCATCGTTACGGCGCTCTTCGATGGCGCGGTTTTTCTCAAAGGCGTTTTCTTCAAAGCCTGCATGCTCAACGGCTAGTGAATGGTCGACAATAAGCTGAGTCGGTACGATAGGGTTTACTTTTGATGGGTCACCGCCTTGCTCAGCGATGGCATCACGTAGACCTGCCAAGTCGACAAACGCAGTCTGACCTAAAATATCATGGCAAACGACACGGGCAGGGTACCACGGAAAATCGAGGTCTTGCTTGCCTTCAATATGCTGCTTAAGCGCTGCGGTTAAGTCTTCTGGTGGGCAGCGGCGTACCAAGTTTTCACACAATACTTTTGAGCAGAACGGTAGTTTGTCATAGGCGCCAGCTTCGATATTTTCAATCGCTTCACGGGCGTCAAAGTAATACAAGTCTGTGCCAGGTAATGGCTTTTTAAATTGTTCATTCATCGGTTGTACGAGGGCGTTGTCCATAAGTCACCTTTGGCTGTTGGCTGGTTGCAATGAGGCTAAAAAGGGGTAAATTTTTTTAGTAAAAGCGTCAAAATAAAATCAGACTTTGCTAAAAAAACTTTTAAGCATTAATTTTTTAAACATTGAAGGTAGGGATTTGTAGGACGTGTCTTCAACTGTTTTACTAAAACTGAAGGTGAAGCACACCCTACAAACATATTGTTTTAAGAAACATTATTATTTCAAGACAAGTTAACGCGCACTCATCTCTGGTACAGGACGCAATTCTTCACCCGTATATTCCGCACTTGGGCGAATGATACGGTTGTTCGCACGCTGCTCAAACACGTGTGCCGCCCAGCCGGTTAGACGCGAGCAAACAAAGATTGGCGTGAACAGTTTGGTTGGAATGCCCATAAAGTGATAAGCAGAGGCATGGAAAAAATCGGCGTTACAGAACAGTTTCTTCTCGCGCCACATCACTTCTTCACAGCGTACTGATACTGGGTATAGCACCTCATCACCAACGTCAGCGGCCAGCTTTTCCGCCCAACCTTTAATAACGACGTTACGTGGGTCTGATTCGCTATAGATGGCATGACCAAAACCCATGATTTTGTCTTTACGCGCCAGCATCGCCATCATCTCTTCTTCAGCTTCGTCGGCTGATTTAAAGCCTTCAATCATATCCATCGCTGCTTCATTGGCGCCGCCATGCAAGTGACCGCGTAATGAGCCAATCGCGCCAGTAATACAAGAGTGGATATCAGATAGGGTAGACGCACACACACGCGCGGTAAAGGTCGACGCATTAAACTCATGCTCAGCATAAAGAATGAGCGATACGTTCATAACTTTGGTATGCAGCTCGTTTGGCTTTTCACCTTTGAGCAGATGTAAGAAGTGACCGCCAATCGTATCATCATCGGTTTCAGTTTCGATACGCACATTGTCGTGGGTAAAACGATACCAGTAATTGATGATAGATGGGAAAACCGCTAGCATACGGTCGGTTTTATCGTTCTGTTGTGAGAAGTCGGTTTCCATCTCAAGGTTACCAAGCATTGAGCAGCCAGTACGCAGTACGTCCATTGGATGGGCGTCCGCTGGGATACGCTCAAGGACGTCCTTTAATGCTTGTGGTAAACCGCGTAAACCTTTCAATTTAGTTTGATAAGCATCAAGCTCGCTTTGGGTTGGCAAGTTGCCATAAAGTAGCAAATAAGCCACTTCTTCAAAGACGCATTTATCGGCCAATTCTGACACATCATAACCGCGATAGGTCAGACCTGAGCCTGATTTACCGACCGTCGATAGTGATGTTTTGCCAGCGACCTGACCACGTAGACCTGCGCCTGAAAGTTCTTTTTGTGCTGCCATGTTAAATTCCTTTTGTTGGTAGCTCTTGGTTAAAAAATAAAGACAACTAAAAAGTGAATAAGCAAAACCAAAGGTAGATGATTTTGCTTATGGTTGACTTAATGCTTATTTACTATCGGCAAACAACTTATCTAGCGTTTGCTCAAACTCATGATAGTTTAAGAAGTCATAAAGCTCCATACGGGTTTGCATGGTGTCGACGACTTTTTCTTGCGTGCCATCATCAAGCAGATGCTGATAAACATTCAATGCCGCTTTGTTCATCGCACGAAACGCTGATAATGGATAAAGTACCATATCGACCCCAACGCCATATAGCTGCTCGGTCGTATAAAGGTCGGTTTGACCAAACTCAGTCATATTGGCAAGCACTGGAATATCAAGTACGTCGGTAAACTTACGGTACATCTCGATATCGGTCAGTGCTTCAGCAAAAATCATATCAGCACCGGCCTCGGCAAAGGCAACCGCGCGCTCAACAGCCGCATCAAGCCCTTCAACAGATAAGGCATCTGTACGCGCCATGATAACAAAATCGTTATCCGCTCTAGCATCAAGCGCCGCTTTTAGGCGGTCAACCATCTCTGAGATGCTAACAATTTCTTTATTTGGGCGATGTCCACAGCGCTTTTGTGCCACTTGGTCTTCGATATGCACCGCTGCAACGCCGGCTTTCTCCATTTTTTTAATGGTTTGAGCGATATTAAAGGCGCCGCCAAAACCAGTATCAATATCGACCAATAATGGCGTCTCAACTGCATCAGTAATACGGCGCGCATCCTCAAGCACGTTATCAAGGCTGGTCATACCCAAATCAGGCAGACCAAATGAAGCATTAGCCACGCCTGCACCAGAGAGATATAGCGCTTGATGACCGACTTGGGTTGCCATCATCGCTGTATAAGCATTGATTGCGCCGACAATTTGTAATGGTTGATTGTTATCGTTTTTTTGTTTTATTGCACTGCGAAAGCGAGCGCCAGCTGAAGAGGTCATATCGTCGTCCTTACGTGGAGGGTAATCTTATCGTGTAATGAAGGATAAAATTGTTGTGCTTGATTATACCCAATTATCCATGACTGCAAAGCGGTGTTTTGCTAGCTATCATTAATAATTATTTAACCACTTGTAATTTTTGCTAAAAACATTCATTTATTGAATAGTAATATCCATTTATTAAACCTTTATGACAATAGTTATTCATATTGCTAAAGTCACAGAGCTTGTAATCTTAGTTTATTTACAATTAGTTACAAATGGCTGGTTTTTTTGTCAGTCAATCCTTAAAAAAATAATCATTTACCAGTAAAAATCCCTCATAGCAGGGCTAAAAGGGCTTTTTACTTCTATCATAGAATCTTGATGGTAAGTATTGCTTAACCAATAAATCCTGCAAGGTTGGCAAGGAACAAAAGTGCAAAACCTGTCAAGAATATCAACCCTGCAATCGATAAGGCATTCATACCCATTGATAGTTTTTTATGGTTTTTAACCAATGAATAATTAAGCCAACCAAAAATAGGCGCCGAGACAAATGCCGATATCATAGCAAACTTCAGCATCGCCCCTAATTGTCCGGTAAAGAAAGTAATAATCACCAATCCGCCACCAATCGCATAAGTGGTCCAAAAAGCGATTTGTTTTTTATTAATCTCACTTTGACCTTTAATCAAACGCCAGCATTCAGCATTGGCACGCCCATAACCATCAGCGCAGGTAATTGTGGTGCCAAACATGCACATAAAGGCGACGAAGGCGACCAGTAGGCGTGACCATTCACCAATGGTGGCGGTATACATGTTAATCAGCTGATTGATATAAGCGCCGCCGACCAGTTCAATCTCTTGACCCGAGCCATACTGTACGAACACGCCTAACGCTAAGAAAAACAGCGCTAAAATAGCCGACACTGCATAGCCAACGTTAAAGTCTAACAAACCTTGGCGGTGAGTGGTATTGTCGGTTTTTCTTTTGGCTGACGTCCACATCGAGGTAATCGCTGCAAACTCAAGTGGCGCTGGCATCCAGCCCATCAACGCGACAATAAAGCCCAAGGTCGCAAGATTCCAAGGAGATGCGGCGACAAAATCTGTCACCATAACAGTTGGCTTGCCAGCGGCAATGACCACCGCGGCGACCGTTGCTGTGGTCAGGGCAATCATAATCCACTTGGTCACGCCATCGAGCAGCTTATAGTGACCAGCAATCAAGAAGAACCATGATACTGCTACGATAATCATCGACAAGCTCATGGTTGAGAGCTGCAGTGAGGCGGGCAGCATAAAGCCTAAGATAACCGCTGCAATTAGGGACACCGCACCCGTACTAATCACCGCTGATAGGATGGAGAGAATAAAGTAAATCCAAAGATAGGCCCTTGAGCGTTTGGCATAGCCTGCGATTAAACTCTCGCCCGTATCATAAACATAATCGGTGCCGAAGCGAAAAAACGGATACTTAAAGACGTTGGCTAAAATAATCATAATCGCCAGCTGCCAGCCATAAAGTGCGCCCGCCTGCGTCGATGAAATCAGATGCGAGCCACCAATAGCAGCAGTCGCCATTAATATACCGGGGCCAAAAATCCGCCAGCTAAATCCTTCTTGCTGGGGAACAGCGTGCCCAGTTGCGCCATCGTCGGTGGCGCTTGGAGTGTTGAGTGGTTGTGTGGTCATGAATACCTCGAAATGGTTAAAACGGCAAAACATCACTTACCTGTGTCAGTTTGCCAGTGATCATGAGAGAAACGATTTATATAGCATTTAAAATGTAAATATAAAACGATTCATCTTGTATCGACTTTAGCATACTGCTGCTGAGCAGGATAAGGATTATTTTAATTATTATTACTAATAGTTTGCATGCCTATTCTTGATGGTTAGCATAATAATTTATGAATATCAAGGGTTAGCGCCAAGTTTTTTTGCCGGTTCTTTATACCACAATATGCTACCGATAGCTGCCATTTCGCACGATTTAAAGCGCTTCGATATACTTTAATACTCTTTACCCTTGCGAGGTAAAACTTTGCTTACGATAAGTGATACCGCGGCGCTCATAAACTTGGTAAATCGCGCCAAGTAAGTCGGGGATTTTTGGATGGATAAAGTCTTTAAGGGTATGCAGGTAGATAGGAGAGGTGGCATTTTCATGCAATAGGCGACGATAAACGATCTGCTCGGTACGCACCGTTTTTAGGCTGGCAGGTACCAAAGTAATGCCTTCGCCCGCGGCAACCAAACCGAGCGCCACTTGTAAATCGCTGACGGTGGTAGTCATAAATGGTGAGATACCATACTGGGCAAATAGATGCAGCAAAGGCTCAGTCACCGGCTCAAGAGAAGGCTGATCGTTAGAAGGCTTAACAGGTATGGCGGTCGTCGAAATAGGCAGATGGGTTTGATGGTATAAAATCAAGCGGTTATTTGCCAAGTCAATCAGACGCTGCTCATCGCTATCGGCGAGCGGATGCGCTTTAGGCAACGCCACCAGATAACGCTCATGACGCAATAGTATTTGCTGAATCCATGGGTCTTGATGAGCGAAGCGCCCAAAACCTATGTCAATCTCACCGCTTTTTAGGGCGTCAATTTGCTGATAGGAGCTGATGTCCTTGAGATTGACCTCGATATCCGGATTAGATTGCTTAAGCTTAGCGATAACCTCGGGTAATAGCCCGTACAGCACCGACGGCACAAAGCCAATATTTAAAGACGCACTTGGCGCAGATAGGCGCTGGGTCATACTGGTGACGGTATCAATCTCTGTCAGGATGGCGCTGATTTTATCGTAAAAAAATGCACCCGCTTCGGTCAAGTGCAGCGGTCTATGATAGCGGTCGATTAATTCTACCCCCATATCAGTTTCAAGCTGCTTGAGCAACCGGCTGAGCGTCGGCTGTGACAATCCCGTCTTGCTAGCAGCTGCGCTAAAGCTTTTGAGATCAGCGATAGCGATAAAGGCATTGAGCTGTTTTAAATCCATATGATGATGCTGACCTGTTTATGATGCTTATTTAATCAGAGAGTGTCGCTATTTTATACAAATAGCAATGACCTAGCTAAAATTATACTTGAAGGATAGGAGGCGACCCACTATATTGTGTGGCAACGATAGTGTTACAATTTAGCAAACAATTGATGTAAATTAGTCATATAGATAAAACGTAAAAAACCATTTATACCTTTATACCTTAATTTTAGCAATTATCTAATTTTTGTGGCATTAACTGTTCTGGTATCTCTTCATGAGCGATAAAAAAAGCAAGAAAAGCACCGATCTAGAGGCAAATTTAGCTAAAATCGCTAACGCTAAGCCGCGCAGACGCTCACGTAAAAACGATATTTATGAGCGCTTTATCACGCGCGTCGAAAATGTGGACGGCAATGATAATGAAGAGAGCCGTGAACAAGCTAATGGCATTAGTACCGACGGTAGGCTCACACCGCTAAAAAATGCTGATAAACTGTCCTCATACGAGCCTTTGAGTGCAGCGGAGCTTGAATTATTTGCCAGCCAGCAAGAGGATTGGCAACCAGATAGCAGCCTCGAGGAAACGAGCAGTAAAAGTACAGGGGTTCATTTAGATTTTTCTGATGAAGATGAGCGTCTAGATATAAGTAAGGCAACAATCAATAGAGACAACGTGCCTCATGACGCTATGAAAAAAGAGCAAGCGTCTTTTACCAGTACTGACTATGTAGATGATGCCAAGCGCCTTTCTGAAAACTCTGATGAAAGTATTGATAACGACCATTTGGTAGCACAAAGTCCAACCGCATTTATTCTCTCAAAAAATAGAAAGCTGGCAAGTAGCAAAAAACCGCTCATTATTGGTATGATAGTGGGCTCATTATTAATTGCTGCGGTGGTACTAGCCCTTATCTTTACGGGGGTCTTATCAACGTCAACCACAGCGCCTGCACCTGTACCTGTACCTAAGGTGGTGGCATCTGATAACGCTGGCACGTCGAACGGTGCCAATAACAGCGAGAGTAATACCGTAAATACAGCAAACAATAATGCCGATAGCAGCAATCAATCGACGGTAGATACCCAGACCAATATAGCAACCACTGACAACAAAGACGCTAAAAATAAACAAGCCGCCGCTATCAATGATTCAGAAAATGAATCGACGCCTGAGCCCGCAATCACATACGAGGACTTTAGACAAGAGTCGCAAAGTACCTTGTATCGTGAGACCAATGATTAAGCTGAGATAAAAGGGGGGGGTTGAGCAACAAGTTTGTGTTTTGATACCGTTTATCTGTTAATTCTTACGCTCATCCTAAAAACCATTGCACAATATGACAGTATTTGTATCATTATATAAAAGACGCGGTGATATCGCGCTAATCCAATATATTGATAGGGTATTGACCTATGAACAGCTCAACCAATGATATTCATTTTGATAGTGCGGTAGAATTTACCAACAGTGATAAATCATCAAAGGGTGAGTTATTTAGCCATGCCAAATTCTTAAGCGTTATCGGTATCTTTTGTGCTGTATTCTTAGTTGCTGTATTTGCCTTCGACTATTTCCTTGTTCAAGGGTCGCAGACACAAAAAGTGATGAACGATGCTTCAGTTAAGCAGGCGCCATCTACCAATCAAGCGCATGCGACAGTAGCCACCAGCCTTGAGCCTATTGAAAGACAGTATGCACATCTAGAAAATAATACACGAGCCAGTAAAACAGTACTTAGCGAGAATGACTTTAGACAAGAGGCACAAAGCATGGTGTTTCGCGATGAAGGGAAACAGCCTACAACCTTACAAGCTCAGGTAATAGAAGTGAACGCTGCCATCAGTAATGAGGATTTTAAAGTAGAAGCCGAGCAGGTGTTATACCGTGATGAGAGTAAGTGACCCTCAATAGCCTTGTTTAATCAACCGCAATCCTTGGTCTTAATTAACAAGACTTTATCAAAGATAACCTCATCAAAAAAACACCATCAAAAAAACACCGCTGGCAAGCCTAATCCACCTTCACCGTATTTGCCGCAAAAAACGCTAACCATAGACGGCGACCTTCATCATTGAAGCGCCGTACCGTATCAAAACACTGCTGCCGTGCCGCCTCATCTACTAAAGGGGCAGGTAACAGAGGGTCAAATATCACACTACGGATACCGGCATCGCCAAGCATAAATACCTCGCGTAAAGTCGCATCCGCGCTCAAACCATCCTTATTCGCTAACCATTCATTCAATTGAGCAGACATCTCTTTATAATGGTTTGCCAATTGCATATCTGACCACAGCGCCAAAGCCTTTTCTTGTCTTAACGCATCAAAATCACCAGCCTTAAAGATGATGGCTTCTTCGTCTAATCCCAAATTTAATAGACGTTTGCGCACGCCATTTATACCGCCGTGTAGATTATTTGGGCGTATATAGAGCCCTTTGTCCAGCTGACGAAATCCTAATAAGGATAAAGCGCGGTCACGAGCGCGGAGTATTTTGCGATCGCTGCGCGGCAAACCACCCGTTGCTACTGCTATCCACGAACCATCTGATTTCACGGTTTTTGTATTGGACGTATGCCATGAAGCCACATCATCGCCTAGTTTTTGCGCTTTAGGGCCCAATCGATAAGTCGCATGTGCGATTGGCTCGGCAAGCTTTGCTTGGGCCAGGCGTACCATGGTGACGCGAATGCTGTTTTCTGTCATGCCAAATACTGAGCCTGCCAAAATAGCTTCACTAATATTAAGGGTATGGTTATCCGCTACCGTCAATAAGCGCATAATGAGCAGACGGGGACTGGGTTTATTCATATTACATGCCTTGACGAAATAAACAGTATGATGTAATACTGAGTGTTTTAAAATATTATATATAAGCCGACATCAAGGAAGATAGCAGTTATGGCACTGACAAATCAATTTAATACGCATGAAGTCAATAATCAACCTTTCACGCTTGCAAACTATAACGCTTGGCTCACAGATATAGCCCTGATGGAAGCGGTCGCGCGTGAAGGAGCAGGGTGGGCGACAGATCATTTAAGTGAGTTTGGTGCTCGTACTGGCGGTGATATGATGGCTAGTGGGTTTTTAGCCAATGAAAACCCACCTAAATTACGCGCGTTTAATAGTTATGGTCGCCGCTTAGATGAAGTTGAATTTCATCCAGCTTATCATGAGCTTATGACGGCTGGCGTGAAGTATGGGATGAATAACTTTGCCTGGCGTAACGAGGATCGCGAAGGCGCCCATGTTGCACGGGCTGCTGTGATGTATCTAGGCTCGCAGCCTGAGGCAGGTTTTGGTTGCCCGATGTCGATGAGCTATGCCGCCATTCCTGCCTTACGTCACACGCCGCAAATTGCAGAGAAATGGCTACCCAAATTATTATCGCAACAATACGATCCGCGTAGCTTGCCGATGGAAGAAAAACTGGGTTGTACCATGGGTATGGGCATGACTGAGAAGCAAGGTGGTTCGGATTTACGTCGCAATACCACGCGCGCAATACGCCGAGAAGATACTACTTATGAAATCGTCGGTCATAAGTGGTTTTTCTCAGCGCCAATGTGTGATGCGCACTTGGTGTTAGCGCAGTCTGAAAACGGTCTAAGTTGCTTTTTGGTGCCACGTTTTCGTCCTGATGGTACAAAAAACGCCGTTCGTATTCAGCGTCTTAAAGATAAGCTTGGCGACTGGGCAAATGCCTCATCAGAAGTCGAATTTCATGGCGCTTTTGGTGAATTGGTCGGCGTCGAAGGTCGCGGCATTGCCACCATCATTGAAATGGTGGCGCTGACTCGTTTGGACTGCATGATTGGTTCTGCCGCCCAAATGCGTCAAGCGATTGTACAAGCCATTCATCACACCAGTCAGCGTGAAGCCTTTGGTAAATTACTGATTGACCAGCCGATTATGCGTAATGTAATTGCTGACTTGGCGCTAGAATCGGAGGCAGCATTGGCACTGACAATGCGCATCGCGCGCGCGGTAGGCATGATAGAAAGCGACCCGCATGAAGCGGCTCTTGCCCGCATTGCGACCGCGATTGGCAAATACTGGATATGCAAACGCACGCCGGTGCTTATTAATGAAGCACAAGAGTGCCTAGGCGGCAATGGCTACGTTGAAGAAAATATCCTGCCACGTCTCTACCGCCAAGCGCCCTTAAACTCCATTTGGGAGGGTAGTGGTAATGTACAATGTTTAGATGTGCTGCGCGCCTTAAACAAAGAGCCCGAAATCCGTGATGCTCTATTTGCCGAGCTGCAAAAAGCCGCTGGTAAAAATCAGCATTACGATGCCGAGCTTAGCCTGTTAGCAGGACGCTTTGATGACATTGAGACCTTAGAGTTTCGCAGTCGCTATGTGATTGAGCGCTTAGCATTGATGCTGCAGGCGTCCATTTTATTATCAAGCGCTCATCCAGAGATTGCAGAAGCATTTTGTCGTTCACGGCTTACAGGTGAGCATGGACTTGCTTTTGGCACATTAAGTCCTGATGCACCGATCGATCTGCTGATAAAGCGCGCTGCTGGCGCAACCGAAACGTTGCAAAACTTGCAGCAAAATTTAGGAAAGCCTTTAACAACAACTGAAGTTGATAGCGGTACTGTTATCGGCTAAAGCCAATAACGGTTAAGAAAGATAAGATAGTTTAGAGTCAAGAGAGCTTCTATCATTTAAGCCGCTGATACCATACAATAAATAGCATTGTGTGGTATCAGCAGCTTTTTAAATTCTTATCCTTTAATAAAAAGCCCCTTAATGAAAAGCCATGGCTAGCAAGACTTCTACAGTGCTTATTTAACATATGCGTACCTAAAGCTAGGTTCACGATAAAATAGGAATGATTAACTAATAAAAACAATGCTCTACAGTTAGGAAGAAAACTAATGGTTCATGAACCTTAATATCTGACTTAGACTGTGTACCACAATTCTCATTTATTATAGAGTGTATATGAAAGTAGATAAGTATTCGAAGACTTGAGTCTACTTATCAAGACTTTTTCGATGATCACCCAAAAGATAGGCTGCCATTTTGCAGTATTTTTGGTGTAGATTTCCGTTAGTTATTAATGCATTAGTGATATTTTGCCAGTTCAATAGCTTTGATAAACTTCCGTAGGTGCGCGTGATAAGAGCTCTGATATTATTATTTAAGCTAGAATGAACCTCACCGGGATTGTCGGAGACTCAACTTCTGAGAGATTACGACAATTAAAAGACAAACCTATACTCCTGAGATTAAAGAACGCGCCGTTCACATGCTAATTGAAGCAGCGAGCGACTATCCCTGTGCGATTCACTATAAATACTCCAAAACAATGATATAGAGTTAATTACAAATAATAGAAATAAATTTATGAAGTATAAGCGAGTAAAATAAATATTGATGCAAACTAATAAATTAAAAATAGCAAATAGGTCTTAGTGATGGTAACAACATCAGAAATTATTACTACAAAGTTTTAGGCAGATATATTGATTGATCAGCTTGGATACCCATCCAGTCTTCTGTTACTCCTGCTATATAGAACACTAAAGGTAGGTTGGGAAAATTTAAGCAGGTTTTATGCCATTCTCTATAGTCAATCGAGGAGGGAGTTGCTACGTTTTGAGGGTGACTATGCCACTCGCCTAAATACTGTATTCTACCTTTACTTTGTTTATGTAACTCATCTAGATAAGCTTGATGACCTTCAGTATTCCTTATGTACGCTGTTGGTTTTCTAATATCAGTGTTATAAGGTAACGTTATATCTGTGATATTCAGATATTGTTCTTTTCCCTTAAAACCTTTTCGCTCACCAAGTAAGATACCACAAGCTTCCGCCTGACTCAGAAAACCCTTTTGTCTCCATTGATCTATTTTTTCAAGTACCGAAGGCTGCATCAAAACAGCATTTACAGGAGAAGTACTAGAAAATTCCCAAGAATTATTAAACATACGGAACCAAATCAGTTAATTTTACATATATGGCATTCAAGAGAAGGAGCGTAATCTTTACTTTCTATTTTCTCCCCCATCCATTTCTCAGTATAACGAGTTCTATATCTTGGACTAACATCTCCTTGTAGCCAGTCCAAAATCATATCAATTGTTAAAGCAGCAGCTGACATACTTGCTGATACAGCAAAAGGTGTAAAATCAGCACATGCCATGAAAGACCTTGTAGCAGTCATACCTTTTAGGGCGTCATATTCTTCACGTATCGAATTACCACTTTTATTTATACAGGACCGACAGGCATAATTTGTATTTTTATCATTATACAAAGCTTGAACACACTCTCCATTGCCTCTAATCCAACTATGAATCAATGGGGGTGTCTTGCCGTCTGAATCAAAGAAAAACTTATTGATTGTTTCAGATGCTTCTATTTTGGCAGTAGCATCGATAATAAGATCATAGTTTGAAATATTTTTTAAAATACTCCTATTACAAGCGTTGATATTATGTACCTCGATATTTAGGTCAGGTATCTGCTGAGCTATTTCTTGCTTTAACGCGCTAGCTTTCATTCTATGAAGATACACTTTACCAAGTGCATGCCTACCAATATTCTCCTCTTGGAAGATGTCGCTGTCTATCAACGTGAGTTTTCCACCACTCGCACCAGCACCCAGACGTGCTAAAGATAATCCTAAATAACCACCAATCGCTCCGCACCCTAGTAGGGCAATATTCTTACCTATTAAGTTTGGTTGTTCCAAATTGTCGAGGTTCCTCGTAAATAAAAAATTGGGAGTAAGGTTTACAGCACTGCTAAAAACTACTTTAGAATTAGAGAGTAACTTGGAATGGTTTGCTAATTTTAAGTGCTTACTAGCGCTACCAGATACTAACTCTTTTAGATTTTCTAGCTCTATGCACAATGACAGTAACTGTTTATCGACGACAAGACACACTGGAAAATATAATGTTGTCTCTCTATGTCGCTCAATATTGGATGCAATTTCACTGACTATCAGTCTAAAGGCTACATGACTCCACTGTTTGAGCCATAGTAAGAAATACTTGAGCGGTATACCTTTGCTACTTTTCACATCAATAAATACAGAAGGCATAGAAGGTATTTTAGCAAGTTGTTTACTAGGAATATGAATAATTAACGTATTTGCTTCTATATGCCCGTCTTTAACTATCCAAGGAACAAGATGCCATCCTTGTTTTAAGTCATAAATTACAGGCAACAAAAGATCGTGGATAGACTGCACAGCTGCATCGTTAGATTTAATTAAATTACTAGAATGGTAACTTGCTATACTTTGCCATATCGGGGTCAACTCTCTTAGAAACTCATCAGACCTATGACGCTTATTCTTAATAAGCGCTTCTATGATAATTTTAGTTTTATCTAAAACCCAGCCTAAAACTCCTAAAGGGTCTGAAATTTTAAGCTCATAAGCATCATGTAAACTATAGCAAACTGAATAATACCAATCGCCTTTATACTCGCGTTTATCAATAGAAAAATGAGCAAGGGGTAAAAGGTTTTGAATATAATCAGGAAGAGGAGCTTTAACATACACGTTTGGCAAACTAACGAAGTCCCAATCTTCTACCTGAATCAGTATTTGAAAGTTTGTATTATCCTTAGTTTCAAAAGAAGTAAACCAACCATCATACATTGATTTATCACGACTATTAGCCGATGATGGTCGCCTACCTTTTGTGTATCTCCAATTACAAAAATTGTCATTTATACCAGAGATTATATCGTACAAAGACATTTGTTTTTGCAATGCTCTACCCACCGATTTGAGGCTTTATTGATGCAGACTCAGCAGCAACCTGTACAGGTGCATTGTCAACAACGGTTGCGACTGAAGCCTTGGTATCGACATTAATCGTTACTAAATCAGGTCTGTTAGATGGTATTCTCTCACCAAAAAAACTTTCTAATATGTTGAGGCAGGTATTCTCATTTTGGGATTTATGAAGAACTCTATCAAAGCCACTACAAAGCTCTGATGCCAGCTCAGCATTCTCTTCTCGTTGTTCATTATTTGCTCTATTAAAGTCTTCTGTAGAATGTCCTTCAATATACTTGCATTTTATATCGTTTTTAAGTGCATGTTCTAAATTCAAAAGTATTTCAAAAAGCGCTCTATCATCTCTTTGCTGCAAATACTGATAGTGTTCAGTAGCAATTATCATCAATGAAACAGAGCTAGGAGCCTTTTGATATTGATTATAATCACGCCATGACTTTAAATACCTAATGACTGCACGAAGTTGTTGTCCAGTATTGGGATATTTTTCACATTCTGCTAAAAACCATTCACGTACCTTTTCACAGTCTGAAACGAGCCATTCATCTTCATCTCGTTGTATTAGACTTACGTTTTTTATTTTTGAACGCTTCTTAATATTCTTTGCATTAGCCTTACTAGAATCTTCAGTGATCATAGAATCATAAGAGGGGGAGTAAGATAAGTTGGCAGATAAAGTTGTACCACTAAATGTACTTTCATTAAAGAATAATGATAAGTTATTAGGATCTACATCCTCTGAAAAATCAAAGCTTCTACTTTCTTGGATACTATTGTAAGAAGCCTCTTCTTTACTAACTGTTGAAGAATCTTGCTTAACGCTAGCATCTGTCAAATCATCAAACATCTCGTTTGGTAGAGCATACAACGGAATATCAAAATGTGCTTTGGGTTGACCTTGAGGCATAAAGCCTCTAATTCGAATGCAATTTTTATGTTCTTTATCCAATTCCCAACCATTATCATTACATAGTATATCCAGACATTCTTCTACAGTTTCAAACAGCTTATTAGCCACTTCAGCGCTTTGACCTTCTAAAAAACATGACTCTGGTAGATAACAACCGTAATCAAAATCCATTTCTTGCTCAGGGAGTGCTGGGGCATTACATACACCATAAGCCCAGGAACCTTGGAGTCTAAATTTTGGTCTGACACCATATACCTTTTCAACTTGTATTTCTATAACAGCCTTAATCTGATCTTTGCAGTCTTTGAACACTTGGAACTGCTCGCCTTTAGGTAAAAGCTTCTTGAAAAAACCATCAGCATCGTTTTTGAAAACACTATGTAAGTTGTTTGTTTTAAGGTTATCACTCATTTGAATCCTCAGTATTTGGTTGTATGGCTGTGTTGTGAAGTTCGACTGGTTTCAAGAAAATTGTTTTTATAAGTTCTTTACCAAGAGCTTCTTTCGAATTTTGCATAGCTGTTGATAACAGTACTTCTTTAGCAGCAGCATCCGCTCTATCTAGTGATACATAGTTGGCAGCTTCGTTTGTTAAATTTTCGTCAATACTTAAGTACCTTTCTTTTAGCAGATGCTGGGTAATAAATGTCATCATTTGCTGTTGTGTGGACAAGGTGAGTTCGATAATATTTTTCGGTGCATTGCTCAAATTTTTACCATGTGCCCAGTCTAACATTCCACCTAATTTGTTTGTTTTAGGGTTTGCTGAAATACGTGAAGATAGGGTGCCAACATTAAGAAGTAGAATATTCTCTTGCTTAGCATTTAGGAAATACTGCGCTTCGTGAATTGCTAACATGCTTGGATTATTGGCAAACAGTCCACCGTCTACATATTGAGTATTGTCGAATACGTACTTAGGAAAGTATATGGGAGCAGCTGAAGTAGCCAATGCCACATCAACAATTAAATGATGCTTATCACGCTTGAACGTATGATGATGGGGAGTTTTAAATACTACTGGCTTACCTACAGAAAAGTTGATGGCTGGTATAATAACGTTATATTTAAGACTGTCTAGCTTGTCTTCCTTAAACATTATCTCTAGCTGCTCTTTCAACACATCAATGCTATAAGTAGAACGTTTTATCGAAAATAGATTAGCCTTTCTTTTCTTAAAAATCTTATCACCATGTTGTTCAAAAAGCTTAACCACGTCTGACATGGGTATTTCAGCAGCAACTGCAAGAGCTAGGATTCCACCTATAGAAGTACCGGCGATTAAGTTAAAAAATCTACCTATAGGATAACCATACTCGTTTTCCAGCTCTTCTAGAACTTTAGCGGTGTACAAACCTCGAAAACCTCCCCCAGTTAAAGTTAGTATTCGAAATGAATCATCATGGACCATACGTAATCTCCTTAATAATTTATATATATTGGTTTATCTTTTTAAAATTTCAAGGTGTTACCAACAATATTTCGCTACATAAGTTTAATAAAATTTAGTCTTAGATCAATATATAGTTGATCCACTATTAAATAAATACACAGCGTTACTGGAATAAATTTTGCCCAGCAGCGCCGTATCTTTTTTAACGTGAATCCACTATAGTATTAAAGAAAATGATGTGGTTTTAGATTATGGAGGAGGATGGATAGATTTTAGTACTTCAGATACCCGCTAGATTTACTCTAGATATTGTCTGTAAAGATATCGAGCTAATAGTTTTGCATCTTGTTTATTTAGTTATTTGAAAGGTAATTAAAATAGTAGCGTATAACCTATTGAAACCAGTCTAAAACACATCTAAAGTCATTTGTCATAATCTAATTAATATTCATTCTTTTCTGTCTTCTAACCATTGTTTTTGGTTTATTTTGTACAGTGCGTATTCGGAGAGTGGATCTGTTACCTCAAAAGCAGGGTGATGGAAGTCTTTTCCTGTATTCTTCATCTTAAGCCGTTGCATGACTAGTTGTGAACGTTTATTTATCTTTGAAGTGAACGATACTACCTCATTAAGTTTTAGTTCTTCGAAAGCAAATTTTAAAGCAGCATTTGCGGCTTCCGTTGCATAGCCGTAGCCCCAAAATTCTTTACCTAATCTCCAACCTATTTCAATACAAGGGTTGAATGGGAAATCATATTGCGGTTGATGTAAGCCTACAAATCCTATGAAAGTATCACTATCTTTTAGGCTTACTGCCCAAATTCCCCAGCCTCTTTCTTCTATGAGCGACTGGCACTTTGAAGCCATGCTATCACTTTCTTCTTTCGATAGTAACTTAGGGAAATACTCCATTACGTCCCTATCAGAATTCATTTTAGAAAATGGCTCTAAGTCTGTCTTCTGCCACTGTCTTAAATAAAGACGGTCTGTTTCTATCTTTGTTTGCATATCTACTCTACGTTTTTTTAGAAGTGATTTATGAAAATGAGGACTTGAATGTTCAGCTGTAAGCTAATATAAATCATGACAGTGTACTTTGTGGTGTACATACAGCGGGATTTTCGAGGGTATTTTAAGTTGCTTTTAATTTACCATATCTACAAGGCTCGTCCAGTCTTTAATGCAAACTCCCAATCTTTGCGATTGTTTTTTTAAAGCCAGTTTAGCGGCCGCTTCAAAATCGTAAGGGACTTTGATATGTTCAACTTTCCAATTTTTCCCTTGTTCGGTTTCAATAACTTTTACAAGAGCATAGCTTGCATCAGGGGAATAATTTTGCATCTTATGGACAACAGGTAAGTCATCAGTATAGGCAGGGTAGCCACACTCCCAGTATTAATTACAATTTGACCTGTCGATAACTTTACCATACGTGGGGTGTGAGTATGACCGCATATAATAATAGACTTATCAATATCGTTAAGTATGCTCAAAATATCTGAATCGCTACGCACTATTGGCTGACCAGTTTCTACATTTTCTAACAGGTATACCGTATCATCAGTTGGCGAGCCGTGGCATAGATAAACATTTTGATCTAATTCATAGTCGAAAGGCAACGCTTGCATCCATTGGATAGCTTCATTGGGTAAGTCCTCTACAATAAAATGTAGAGTTGGGTTGCTATCAATATCAGCCGTCGTAGCTTCATAAATCTGTCTATCTTGATTGCCACGAATAGTAATAATATCTTTTTGATGTTCCATCAACAATTCATAAGTGGCTCTAGGAGCAATTGGTCCGTATAGAATATCGCCAAGGTTAACAATTTGATTAGCATTTCTTTGTTTAATATCTTTTAGTACAGCTTCGAGAGCGAAAATATTACTGTGTATATCTGAAATGGCAGCTATAGTAATTATCGGCTTAATACCTTTGGAATATGACATTATAGTTATTTCCTTTAAAAGGTTTTTTTAAGAATATTCAAGCATACTATAATTATTTATACTTACTATTTAATAGGCTGAGCTATGCTGAAGAAACCGTACAACTAAACTTGGTAAACTAAGCGTATTCACAGGAGTTTACCATGGCCAAGAAAATCAGAACTTACAGCACAGAATTTAAAGCAGAAGCCGTTAAGAAGATAGCAAACAATAATGGCAATATCTCAGCGACCGCAAAGCAGCTTGGCATCGCCATGCAGACCTTATCTAATTGGCATAACAAAGCCAACCAAGGCAAGCTTGTAGGAACAGAGCAGTACGATCCACAGCTCATAGCCGTGATTGAAGAGAACAAGCGCCTCAAACGACAGCTTAAAGTAGCCGAAGAGGAACGCGAGATCTTAAATGAGGAGGGATAAAGCGAAGCACTGCTTCGCCCCGACGCAAGATGAGAGCTATGCTCGAATGAGGCGACGGCGTACTTTGCAAAGCACAGCTAGTCAGGTACGCCTTTATCAAAGATAACCAGCACTTCTTTAGCATCACCACTATGTGCCGTGTGCTAAAGATTAAGCATTCAAGTTACTACGACTGGCTGAGTCGCGATATCAGCGAGCAGCAGATACATCGCAACCATTGCGAGCTACTCGTTAAAGCCGCTCACAGTGAAAGTAAAGAACGTTATGGTTATGAACGTTTGCATGCAACGCTCACCGAGCAAGGCCATGACATTAGCCTATACATGGTTAGAAGCATTAAAGAGGAATATGGCATCAAATGCCGTCGCCACAAGCGCTTTAAAGTCACTACCGACTCCAATCACAACAAGCTGATCTATCCAAACGTACTGGATCAGAAGTTTGATGCCAGTCGCCCTAACCAAGCGTGGGTCAGTGACATCACCTATATTTGGACGCTTGAGGGTTGGCTGTATTTAGCAGGCGTTAAAGACTTATACACTAAAGAGCTTGTCGGTTACGCCATCAACAAACGCATGACAGCAGATCTAGTATGCAAAGCATTGAATATGGCCATCAAGAACAAACGACCCAGTAAAGGGCTAGTCGTTCACTCTGATAGAGGCAGTCAGTACTGTAGTCATGCCTACCATAAGATCATCAAGCAGCATCAGCTTGCAGGCTCAATGAGCGCTAAAGGTAACTGCTTTGATAACGCACCTATAGAGAGCTTCTGGGGCGTATTAAAGAATGAGTTAATATATCATCAGGACTATAAGACCAGATTTGCCGCCATTACCGATATCATTAGATATGTCGAGTTGTACTACAACCAAACGAGAATTCAAAAGGGTTTAGGCTATAAATCGCCAAGACAGGTGTGGTTTGACTATTATCGTCATGCTGCGTAATCAAAATCTCCCAAGTTTAGTTATACGGATTTGACAGCAGGGGTCAGGCTGATTAAATGAATCTTGCTTTATTCGATTCTGACGGCACAATAACAGACAGAGACACATTTACGCAGTTCATACTGTTCGCCACGCCTAAAAATAAATTGCTGTTTGGTCGATTGGCACTGTTACCAATTACGATTAAATACAAGCTTGGCATGGCGAAAGGTCATCAAATTCGTAAAAAAATCTTACGCTTTGCATTTAGAGGTATGAATGAAAATAGTTTACGCGCAAAAGGTAAGATTTACGCAGAGCAGCATTTGCCAAATTACCTACGACCTAAAGCCATGCAACGTATTCAATGGCATAAAGATAGAGGTGATACTGTTACCATCGTCTCAGCATCACTAGATATCTATTTAGCCCTTGGTGTAAAACATATGGTATTGAGTTGATTTGTACCGAAGTCGATATAAAGGAAGGCATTATTACGGGATTCAGTAAGCAAGGTGACTGTAGCTCACAGCGAAAACGGCGACTAGTGCAAGCGCGTTATGATCTTACTGACTATGACAGTATCTATGCTTATGGTGATACCCCCGAAGACAATGAGCTACTAACAATGGCATCAGATAATCAGCATTTTTATCGTCACTTTTAGAGACAATGCTCTATTAATAGAGTTGATAATTATTATTGTCTTCCATAGTTAAAGATGAACTATTCTAGCTTCATAAAAAAAATAATACTGTAAGAATATTAGGTATGCTTTATTAAAGAGACCATCCTACATTTTGTGTAATTGCCATTTAGATTAAATGCTTACTAATACGTTCATCAAACATAATTATAAAGCGATTAAGAGCAGACTTCCAGTTACGGATCGGCATCGACCACTTTTTGGATACTTGCTTAGTTGCTAAATACACCACTTTAAACGCCGATTGATCAGACAGGAACACCTTACCCTTATTCACTGCTGTCCGAAGAACACTGTTTAGCAAATCAATAGCATTGTGGTATATATGACTTTTCTAATGTCTTTAGGTTACTCGAAGAACACCTTTAAGCCTTCCCAGTTATTGCGCCAAGACTTAACCACGTGCGAGTAATCTTTGCCCCAATTCTCATCAAAGTGCTCAAGATTGGCTTTTGCCATCTCAAGGATATCAGCACCATAGATGACCTTTAAATCAGCAGCCTGTTATGCCAAGCGGTGATGTCCTCGTCCTCTAAGACGTTGTCCGTGACTCTTGAAACCAAGCTGATGGAGATGTCGACGTCGTAGATGTCTGTGATGGTGTCGACAATATCGGTGGTGGTTTGTCCCTTAGCGTAAAAGGTGATGATCTTGTCATCAATTCCGCTAATGCGAGTTTGATGCTTACCAACTAAGGCAGGTTCAAAGTCACCATCACGGTCTCTTGGGGTAGATATCTCAAGCTCACCTGTGTCACTGCGAACTGTCTTTTTACTGTGTCCATTGCGCTTGTTAGGCTTGTCAGATTTCTCATGCTTGGCATAGCCTAGATGATCTTCCATCACAGCTTAAAGGGCCGTATCGACAAAGGATTGCATGAGCCGCTTCTGGAAGTCTTTAATATCGTCAAAGCTATTCATGCTGCTAGCCATTTGCTCGGCAAGTTTCTTAATGTCAGTTTGGTTAGTCATTGCTTATTCTCCTATTAATGGATTATAAGCAGTTACACAGTTTTTAGGAAAGGCTCATTAATTACACTCCTATCCGTATTTTTTAAAGAACTAATAGTGTGCTTTGACTATGAAACATGATTCATCCATTGCTATTTGTTCGAACGTATTTAATAACTGCAATTAAACGGTAAAATGCCAAACGTACAGAAATAGAGCTAGTACATTTTGCAAAGAAGCACCAGTCTAATAACAGTTACTTATTGATGTTATGTTCCCGCCAAAGTGCATTCTCACAAACCGTACAAGACCAACTTATTTTCGAACGCATATGAAGTATATCTGCTGGCACTTCAATTGGACAAGCAGTTCCGCAGTACTCACAGAGAACATCATCTAAACAAGCATAACATTCGGCTATAGTTTCAAATAATATATAAGGACTAAGCTTGTATTGTTGACAAAGTGATTTTATATGTCTAATAAACCCACTATTATTATCATATGCCCAATAATCTTCGCAGATTTTTCTATCTCTTTCATTCTGCGTCATACCTAACTCAAGCCTTATACCCATTATAATTCTCCTGATTAATAGCTATACGGCTGCGGTAAAAGGGTATAAAGCTCGCTTTGAAGCTGATTATGCATTTCATCTATAATATAGTCAGCCTGAGCGTTTAGTCGTCTTTGTATCCATACTCTTAAGGCCATGTAGTTATCAAAGAAGGTCTCTACTTTTAAAAACTGGGCTAGATTATTTCCCTGTTGAAGGCAATGTTCATTAATTAGCATGTTGGCTATTATATTAGCGTCTACACTGATAGCCCCTTTAGGCTTAAATTTACTACATAGTTGGTCATAATCGATAAACTTCATGGTTAGTCTCCTCAGTATTATTAATATTGATTTTTACTTGCTCTTTACTCCCTACATCATTAAAGCCAACTCTTGAGTGGATAGAGAAGTCTGTGACATAATAGCTTCCTAGTCAGGATTAAATGGTTTTCTATAAATACTTTGTTATTGCCAACGAGTACTATATTAGCACAAAAGTAGTCGCTGGCAATAATTTAGTTATTGCCAACAAGGAGTTTATTGTGATTTTGTGTAACTTACCTGTTCTTTTAGCAGAGAGAAGACTACGAGTAGCGGATTTAGTTAGAACAACAGACATTAGTAAATCAACACTACATAGAATCTATAATGATCAAACCACTCGGATAGAGTTCGATACCTTAAGTAAACTATGTGAAGTATTAGAGGTGACGCCAGGTGATATTTTGAAGTATGTACCACAAGAGCATAATGAGGAATTATAGTTGACAGTATGTAAAATGCATTGAGCACGGTTATATAAGTGACGTCTACCTAATACAACATTGAGTTTGAGCTAATCATTTGTTTATAAATAAAGAAAATAAAATTGATACTACGTTGTTCTTAGCGAAGGTAAATAAGCTTTAATAGGAGACAGGGCAATTAGAATATCTTTAACAGATAAATTTTAATAACAAAAAGGTGCCATTAACAATGATTGTGACTACTTTAACTTATAAAAAGCCTCTATCCGAAGTGCAAAAGTATTTAAATGAGCATATTGTGTTCTTGGAGAAATTTTACGCTAAGAATGTTTTTTTAGCATCTGGCCGTAGAGATAACCGTGTTGGTGGCGTTATTATCGTGTTATCTAACGATCTGCAAGAAGTCAAAGAAATAATGGCATTAGACCCATTTTATAAGCATTAAATAGCGGATTATGGTTTTAGGAGATTTGAGCCTTCAAAGTATTTGGATGAAATTAAAAAATTCGTTGAATAGGCGTCATGACACCTGCTATTAAATCTGTAGAAACAAACTTAGGAGGTTTTAGTTACGCAGCCTGACGATAATAATCAAACTACATGCGTCTTGACGTTTTATAGCCTAAACCCTTTCTAATTCTAGTCTGGTTGTAATCTAGTTCAATACATTTAGTATTATCGCTGACAGTTTCGAATCTTGTTTTATAGTCTTGATGATACACCAGCTTATTCTTCCTTGCGGAGCAGTGCTCCTTACCCGAGAAGTTTTATATTGGGGTATTTTTAAAGCAATTACTACGCCTAGACATTGAGCCTTTTAACTTATGCTGCTTAACGATCTGATGATAATCATTGTTACAGTACTGACTTCCTCTATCAGAATGAATAATCTGCCTCCGATAAAGTAGAAACGGCTCAAACTATATTCCTGCCAGCAGTTTAGTTGGAGTAGAAAAATCCATATGATCTAGGAGTAATATAAATACAATTCATTTCTTATATTTATAAACATAAGTTAAATTATCGTTGATAGAGGTGGTTTGCAGTGCTATGGTCGAACCTCCTTTACTTGATTATTAAGGTAGCAGCCTATGAAAAATTGGTCAGTACTTCTTATTGCTATATTTATGATGGCGCCAGTCGTACAGGCGAATGCTCAGAATTATCCTTGCTCTAAAAGCATGGGTGGTGTATCACATTGCAAAAATGGCAAGTTTGTTTGTAATAACGGCAAGATTAGCCAGTCTAAGAAAGTCTGTACTGGCTAAGGAGGATATTCATATCATGTTGGAAAAAATATGTTGGTTCATACTGCACGGCATTCGTGGTGGTATATATGCAGTACCATTTATGGGTTTATTTGCTTTTTTAGTTAGTGGTATTATTCAACCAAGTATTGGAACTAGCTCATTTGCAATGATATCTGCCTACGTATCAAACGGCATTACATTGCTTGGATGGGGTGTGTTTGTTACCGGTCTTGTCGTCTGGATAGATACTTGGATAAGTGATTATCGGTCTGACTATCTACCCAATTGGATTCGAAAGGATTTGTATTAAGCATTCGATAATAAAAAACCCACTTTAATGTGGGTTTTTTATGAGGAATAGTGGATAGTCATTGAAGTTAGCCATAATTTATCAGCTAATTAACGTCAGACTAAGTATTGAATTAAGCCATGAAAAATATACCTGTTCCATTACTTTGGTCTACTGTAGTAGTAAAACCGAAATGCTCTGCAATTCTTTTTGAAAGATGACCAATTTCTAGGATTTCATCAAACTCTAGTTGCTTATTTGATAGTTTAGATAGAATATTCTCATAAATTTTATCTAATTCTAAAAAGTAACTTAAAAACCAGTTATCTTCAAGACTCTCATATAGTTTTGTTTTTTCAGGTTTGAGTTTGCTATTAAACATCCAGCCTAAATAATAGCTAGAATATTTGATCAAGTTTCCTATATTTTTATAAACACTTATGAGCAAGTCTAAAAGCTCAAGTCTCATGAGCTTCAAACTTTCAAGCTCATTTACAATATTCTCTACCTTGCTCTCGACTATACCTCTGAAATCTTCTTCTGGACATAAACCTATATGAGCACTAAAAAAGCATGCGGAAAACTCTGACCAACCTACCGTAGATATATCATAAATAAATGCTGCATAATGGCTTTTATAGTCTTCAATTTTAGGCACATCTCCCATAATTTCATAAAACAAATCATCGCCGTGTATATGACCGCACTCATGCGCAATAACTTGTAGCATAAAAGCTACTTGTTCTTCATCTTTAGCAGCCTTTTCAACTAATAGAGGGACTATTGAAACATCTTTAAGAACAATGTAACTCTCTAAAACACCTTCTATGATATTAGATATTGTTAAAGCACATCCAATCACCTCGCCATTAGATACTTGTCTAGTGCTATCAATGAGATCAATAGCTTTTCGATAGCCTTCATCACCAAGTGCAATAGAAATACCCTTTAAATTTTTAATATTAAGACTTTTACCGATTTCTTCAAATATATTTCGTAGCGTTAAACAAATCTCATTGCTTTCATCATCGTCAATATTCACGCAGGTTATTGGAATATGACTATTAAAGGTAGAGGGATGATCATCTATATACGAATTATTTGACAAAGAAACTCTCCAATTTATATTTGCATTAGTTATCAAAACAACTAATTAACTTGTATTAGTCCTAATCCTAATCTAGTGCTTCACACACCCTTAATCTCATCCATCTGCTCATCACATAGCTTTAACCCAACCTCTCTAGCCTCACTCAAATCAGCACCTTCCTTGATGCTATAAGGCACATTCGGCTTCATACCATCACGCTTCAGCGCCTTAGTAGCAGCTTTATTAAGTGGAGTACCAATAGAGGACTCGTCAATATAGCCTACAGGTTCAAAATACACCTCAGTGCCAAACGTTGGATAATAGACACAGGATATTTCACCTGATGTCGTAAATGGATAGGGCGTATCATGGTCAGCGGACCAGAACATTTCATGCACTGAGACATAGCCAGAAACAAATTGACTAGCGTAACTGTCATTTTGAGAAGGAGTGCATGCAGCTAACGATAAGACAGCTACGCTAATTAACCACCTAGACATATTGATTCGCATGGCACACCATCCTTATCGCCATCAATCTGCGTATTACCGCAGGCAAGTTGTTGCCGTGCTTCTACGCATGTTGTTATCTGACTACAGGTTTTCTTAATGAAATTACTACAGATGGCACCAGTAGGTGGCAATGGAATAATAGTGCCAGAACCACTAGAAGCACCTGCACTAGGTTTGCTATAGCACTTGCTAGCACCTTTTGATGGTAAACGATCATTATTAAAATTAAGGTCAGAGCTGTTTTTACCGCTTCGATAATCGGATGGCTTTATAGAGTATCGATTTGCCCACAAGCCTCTACCATTTGAACGCGCCACAATCTCAGCGTTGGCATATTCGATGCGATCGTAAGGTGTCTGACTACTTTGATATTCCTTGTAATGCCAAGCTGCACCTTTTTGCAATTGGTCTAAGTTGCAGTCAACATTATTGGCAATGACTTTACCAAGCAGGCGATAATACCTATCTCTTTCAGTCCACTGGATAGTAACGATCGCATTGTTTACACACTGAGATAAAGCAGTAGTGCTTTCTGTTCCGTACTCTTGTGCGGATTCTGGTGCATCAATACCTAGTAAACGTACGCGCTCGCTTTGTCCTGATGCTTGAGTAACCTCTACCGTATCACCATCGATAACACGTGTCCCAGTGGCATTCAGCACATTAGGTTCATAGCATTTGGTTGTATTACCACTGTTAGAGCCAGTGTTGCCACCAACGACTCCAGTAGAGCCCATAGTAGCGTCTCTCATGGCGTCAATGTCATCGTAACCACCACACCCAGCAAGAGCTAAGACCAAACCAACAATCAATAAGTTTCTCATGACCAATCACCAGGGTAATATTTACCCAACTGTAAACGATTGGTAACTTTTCGGCAACTGTTTAGAGTTGATATTTAAGGTTTTTGTGCATGAGAAAAAATACTGAGCATCTATTTATGTGCTAGCTTCTGTCTGATCGAAGATGTTCATCTCAATTCACACTTTTTTCATTCAATATCAAGACGAGAGTTTGATTGCGATTAAACTTACCTCAGTATTTATCAATCAAGTAGGTAAAAATATCAATTTTAGTTTATCATTATTTATATATTACACGCTATTTGAACAAGGATAGACAATGAGTTTTGTGGCTATTGATGTAGAAACTGCCAACTCAGACGTCGGCTCTATTTGCCAAATAGGTATGGCAAAGTATATTAAAGGTAAATTGATAGATACCTACTGTATCCTTATCAGACCACAGTCTAGCTTTAGTCGAATAAATATAGATATTCATGGCATCGATACTAAGCAAGTGAAAGATGCTCCTTCTGTATTTGATATTTATGGTCATATCATTCAATTTGTTGGTAACAATATTGTGGTTAGTTATACCAATTTTGATCAAAGAGCGATAACGAAGTGCTTATCAGATCATAATTTGCCACTGCCGTCTTGGCAATGGGTGGATGCATCTGTCAAGGTACGTGATACTTGCCAGCGGTTTAGTACATCAGGATATAATCTTGCTAATGTATGTAAAGAATGGCGGTATGCTTTTGATCATCATGATGCACTAGAAGATGCTAAAGCGTGTGGGTTTGTGACAACGACTATTCTTAGAGAGAATAATGCTTCAATCATGGATTGGTTAACAGATCAGCCATCTCATCCTAAAAATAGTAATAGTACGCAGCGCTTTACTCAAAACCGCTCTACAGAAGGTAATGAGGAAGGGCGGTTTTTTGGGTTAAATATTTGTTTTACAGGAGAGCTATCTATAAAACACGTAGAAATTATCGATATCGCAGCAAGGCAAGGTTTTCATGTCAAGGCTGGTGTGTCTAAAAAGCTCAACTATTTAGTCGTGGGTACACCAGACTTAACATTATTGAATGGACATGATAAAAGTAGTAAACAGCGTAAATCAGAGACGCTGATTGCAGAAGGTATCGACATCAATATTATTACAGAGCATGATTTTCTTAAAATGCTTAAACTCTAGTCGTTCTATCCGCCTCTTTTATATAGCTTTCTTAGAATAGGTTTTATAGGTAATGAAAAATTTTATCGAAAATGTTGTGGCGCTATTCAAAGAGAAGTATGATGCCAAAAGTAATGAGGTGAAAACTCATCTTATAGACTTGCCACCTGATATAAAGCCATCTGCAGGGGCGCAAGTTAGTCATAATGATCAAAACCGTACAAATAGGCACCATTACAAAGGTATTGATAAAAATAGTTTTGATGACAATTATGTTGACAGCGATGACTTGGATAATGTGGACAGCCTTGCTACTTTTATTCTCTCATCGGAGAGGTCAAAGGAATGCAGTATCTCCTCCAATCATACAAAGGGTCGCTGGGTAACCAAGTATGAGTCTATAACCATTCATAATCGCACTATTGAACAAGGTTTTTTCTATTTCGGCGGGCAGCTTGAGACTTTAGTGGGTTATGGTACTGAGCCCTCATTAATAGATGAGCGTTTATCAGTAAGTCCGCCATCAGCTATAAATAGTATGGCAACTATTTATAGTGATGAGTCGCTGGGTTACTGGCCAACTTATGGACAGCTTTCAGCTTTATGCCGTGGTATTTATTTAGACTGGTTAGCGTCTGATCGTACAAATCCCCATACGCCCATCGGCTATGTGTTTATCTACTTTAATGGGCTTGAGCGCAGAGTCATTGAAAGTATTAGTATAGACAATGTGTCTGATGATGAGTTTATTGCTATTTATAACGAAGCTTTTCGTCTGCATAATATTTATGGCAAGCAGTCATCATTTCACAACTATTCTGTCCATTTTTTAGAATTTATGGCACTTGTGCGCTCGCCACTATTTGAAGAACGATTACAAGCACACCAGGTTTACCCGCCGCCTGCCAGTAGTCGCAACCTAACCTTTAAAATGCAATTAGCAAAAACGGTAACCTTAAATCTGCCAATTCCTGCCACTTTAGCATGGGAGTGGCTCATTTTTTCTAATGAATATAACTTTAGGACGCCTGCAAGGCGCTGTGAGTCAGAATTCAAAGATCTGTTCGATATTTTATATCAAGAAGCTTATCCAAATGGATTCACCGTTTCTCCCAATAAAACCAAGCTAACGTTAAATTATAACGCTGCCAGCCGCTCAATTGGTTATGTTGATCTGACGCTTGATGATCTACAAGATCCTAGTATATTAAAAGCGCCCATCAAAAAACTGATTACTGTTGCCGAACAATGTAATGATGCTTTAGACGCCTATAGTCGTTATTTAGGTCGTGATAGTAATGATAAAACAGATATAGATGCTATTTTATTACTACCAAAAGCGCTTATTCAGCAGCAAGCCTATCAAGAAAAATACCCAGTAATACAAAAATTTAAAGCATGGGCAAAATCTGTTATTCAAAATGATGAAGGTCTGACGACGGCTAAAGAATTATGTGGGTATTTGGATGAGCGGTCGTCGCATAAGATGCCTAAAACATTTACCAAAAAGCATAATGAAATTATTACAAGTTTAGCTGAGTTAGCAGGCTTTGGTATTGTGCCAGACCAACGATACCATCAGACCAGTTTTAAACCAGATGGATATGTGATTCTATTTGATAGCGGTCATGGACAAGACTTTGAGCCGAGCACCTCATTTCATCAAATCAGTTTAGCACTTAGATTGGGTGGCATGGTTGCAACCATTAATGGCTATGTTGATAAAAGAGAGGTAGATACGCTACTGGCGATTATTGAGCAAGACACTCAGCTTACTACTATTGAAAAAGCGTCATTAAAGGCTTATCTGTTATGGCGCTTAAATAGCCCTGCTAATATGTCAGGTCTAAAGGCAAAGCTAGCAGTACTTGATGACAAGCACATTAGCTTTATCAGTCGCTTTATTATCTCCGTTGCTTTAGCTAATGGTAATGTCGAACCCAGTCAAATCAAACAAATTGAAAAGCTGTATCAGGCCTTAGGGCTCGATAAAAATGCGGTCGTTAATGATATTCATCACTTAACTAGCGCTAAAAAGATAATGCCAACGTTCAGTAATGAGGCACAGCTTAAGAATAGTAATGAGCAAGGTATGGGTGCTAACGGTGATATTTCCAATCATAATAGTAAGACGTATATTTTTAATGCTGAGTTATTAGCCTTGTATGAAAGCGAGACCGGCGATGCTAAAGCAATGCTGGCGAGCATTTTTGCAGTAGATGATGACGATATGGAAAGCGATTATGAGTCACAACCAAATGAACAAGTAGATAACTGTAGTGAAGTTGATGTGATTAACGAGTCTGTTGTTAAAGGTTTAGATACTATTCATAGTCAGCTTTATCAGCAACTGATTAGTAAAGAGGTATGGCAACGAGAAGAAGCTGAGGTTCTGTGTGGGTCACTAAATTTGATGATAAATGGTGCTATCGAGACCATCAATGATTGGGCGTATGATAATGTCGATGCACCAGTATTAGAAGAAAATGATGAAGTAATAATTGACTTTGAGATTGTCGAAGAATTAAAGGCATTGTACTAAAAATAAGAATCAATAATAGAGCTATCAAGGATAAATAATGACCGGTAAAAAAATTAGAGCAAAAGAGCGCGATGCTATCATTCAGTCGCTCAAGGCAGGAGTCACACCTAAGGTTGGTATTCAGCACATCCAAGTAGGACGTATCAATGAGCTTAGAGCGCTAATAAGTGATATTGAGCGCGTCGCTGATGGTGGCTCGGCGTTTCGTCTTATTATTGGCGAGTATGGTTCAGGTAAGACCTTTTTTTTGAGTGTGGTAAGGGCAATTGCGCTTGAGCGTAAGCTGGTTACTGTTAATGCTGATTTATCACCTGATAGACGTATTCAAGCATCGTCAGGACAAGCAAGAAACTTATATTCTGAGCTTATGCGCAATCTATCTACTCGTAATAAACCGGATGGTAATGGTTTAGCCAGTGTAGTCGAACGTTTCATTACTGAAGCCCGTAAACAAGCGGATAGTACAGGTGAGGCAATTAGCGATGTTATCCAAGACAAGTTAGCTGAATTGACAGAATTGGTTGGCGGTTACGACTTTGCTAAAGTTATTGAAGCTTATTGGCGAGGTCATGAAGAAGATAATGATGAGTTAAAGGTCAATGCGATTCGATGGTTGCGTGCAGAGTACTCAGCTAAGACTGATGCAAGGCGCGATTTAGGTGTGCGTACTATCATATCTGACGCGTCTTTTTATGATGCACTCAAAATCATGAGTCTATTCGTACGGCAAGCAGGCTATCAAGGTTTGTTAGTCAATCTCGATGAGATGGTCAACTTGTATAAGCTTAATAGCACACAAGCACGCCAAGCCAATTATGAGCAGATTCTACGTATTCTAAATGACTGTTTGCAAGGTACTGCTGAGCATCTAGGATTTTTGTTAGGCGGTACGCCTGAGTTCTTACTTGATCCGCGTAAAGGATTGTATAGCTATGATGCCTTGCAAACGCGCTTAGCAGATAATAGCTTTGCTAAGCAGGCAGGCGTGATCGACTATTCGTCGCCTGCACTGCATTTAGCAAGTCTTACACCAGAAGAGCTATATATTTTACTGAAAAACCTACGTCATGTTTATGCAGGTGGTGACGAAGCAGAATATCTAGTACCTGATGAGTCCTTGCAAGCTTTTTTACAGCATTGCAGTCAAACGATAGGTGATGCTTATTTTAGAACACCTCGTAATACCATTAAAGCATTTTTGGATATGTTAGCTGTCATTGATCAAAATCCAGCTATTTCGTGGGATCAACTTATTAACTCAGTATCTATTGACCCTGAAATGCCCTCTGATATGGATATTGATATGAGTAGTATCGATGAGGAAGACGAACTTGCCGATTTTAGGTTATAGGTCAATAATAATTTTAACAAAAAATATGAGAAACTACCTTTGAGAGATGCTCATCTCCAGCTCGACTTCCGTATACAGCGTTGGATATTTAACCAAGGTTGGAGTGGATTGCGTGAAGTGCAGGCTAAGGCTATTGCACCAATTTTGTCTGGAAAAACCGACGTACTTATTAGTGCGGCGACTGCTGCCGGCAAAACTGAAGCGTTCTTTTTACCAGCATGTAGCGCCCTTGTTAAGTCAGACGATGGTCAGAATGTAGGACTATATAAAAAAGAAGGGCGGGGCAACGGAGTAGGCATCCTATATATTAGCCCACTGAAAGCGCTAATTAATGATCAATATCGGAGGCTTGAGAGTCTAGCAGAGTTGCTTGATATGCAAGTGACGCCATGGCATGGCGATAGCCCACAGAGTAAAAAGAATAAACAAAAAAAGTCGCCATCAGGAATTATTTTGATTACGCCTGAGTCGCTTGAATCTTTATTGATTCGGGATGCAGGTTGGGTCAAACAAGCTTTTAGTAGCCTAAAATATATTGTGATTGATGAGTTTCATGCTTTTTTGGGTAGCGAGCGTGGTCAGCATTTATTATCTCTTTTGACGCGGCTTGAGCATGTCACTGAACGTTTAAATTCACCTATTCCGAGAGTAGCGCTGAGTGCAACGTTGGGAGATCTGAAAAGCGTACCGCAGTCATTAAGGCCTAATCAGTCACTACCTTGCGTCATTATTGAAGATGATGACGCAAAGGCTAGTATTAAAGTACAAGTAAAAGGTTACATAGAGCCTAGTCAATTAGCACTTGAGTCAGGTTCTAAAAAGAATAGTATTGCAAGTTCTGACTCTCAAAATATTGGTATTCAGTATCCTTATACTGCCGAGGCGCAAGTTTGTTCGGACTTGTACCGATTATGCCGGGGCGGTAGTCATCTAATATTTGCTAATAGCCGTAGACGTACGGAGATGATAGCGACAGAGCTTAGTGATTTGTGTGATTATAATATCGTGCCTAATGAGTTCTTCCCTCATCACGGCTCATTGTCAAAAGAGCTTAGAGAAAGCTTGGAAACACGATTACAGAAAGAAGCGTTGCCGACTACCGCCGTGTGTACTATGACCTTAGAGCTAGGGATTGATATTGGTAAGGTTGATACTGTAGTGCAAGTGACGGCTCCGCACTCTGTAGCCAGTCTTAGGCAACGGCTTGGGCGTTCGGGTAGGCGTGGTGGTTCGGCAGTACTTAGAATGTTGATTACTGAAAAAGAGATTGATAAAGATACCAGTCTCATTGACAAGCTACGTCTTGAATTAATCCAGTCATTTGCAATGATAAGACTGTTGATTGTTGATAAGTGGTTTGAACCTGCCGATACGTCGTTATATCACTTCTCAACGCTATTGCATCAGGTGCTAGCGACTATCGGTCAATGGGGCGGTATTCGTGCCGACCAGCTTTATATACTGTTATGTAGACAAGGACCCTTTCAACAAATACAACCAGCGCACTTTAAGTCTCTACTTAGTCAAATGGGAGAGTTGCAGCTACTTACTCAGCTTGGTAATAATCAATTGGTGTTAGGTGTTGTCGGTGAGCGTATTGTTAGTCATTATACTTTTTATGCAGTCTTTAAGACGCCAGAAGAATACCGTATCGTAACTGGTAATAGAACGCTTGGCACTTTACCAATTGAGACCATGTTGTTACCTGAGCAATATATTATTTTTGGGGGTAAACGCTGGCAAGTCAAAAATATTGACATGGATAAAAAAGTAGTTGATGTTATCTCTGTCAAAGGTGGTGGCAAGCCTCCAACTTTTGGTGGCGGTAGTATGTCGATACATGACCGAGTACGCCAAGAGATGTATGAGGTATTAAGTAACGGTGATTACCGTATTCAAGTTGGTGAGCAACATTTAGATTTTGCTGATAAAACGGCAAGACAATTATTTTCAGAAAGTATTGATACTTTTAATAGGTATGATTTAAGTAATCAGCCTGTTGTAGACAAAGATGGAAATAGTTATATATTTATGTGGCGTGGAGATAAAATTGTAAATACCTTAACGGCGTTGCTTATACGAGATGACTTCACTGTTGAAGCATATGCAGGTGTTATTTGTGTTAATAAGATTGATTCGGTTCAGGTTTGTCAATTTTTACAGAAGCTTGCCAATCAGGTATTACCTACAGCAACTGAGCTTGCTGAAACTGTACCTTTTAAGATGACCGAAAAGTTTGATGAGTACTTACCTGATGATTTGCTCAATATTGGTTACGGTGCACAAGCGTTTGATATTATTGGGTTGAAAAAGTGGCTGGAGGACTTCAAAAAAACAGACTTAGGATTATGATGTGAGTTTGATAGTAAGTTTTTTAGCTACCCATTTTAATAAAATATACTTCGATGAAACTAAGCTATGCTGATAATCCTGTAGAAACTAACTTGGGAAATTTTAATCACAGAACTTGATAATAATGACCAATGCTGTATATCTCATAGTCATTAACTTTACATAAGGTACTAGTAGTTCTATGCCTGTATAGGAAAGTCACTCCAATTAAGGCACCTTAATAATTATTACCTCATTCAGTGATTTAGGTTCCTTAGGGAAAACTTGAATATTCAACTATGCACTATATACACCAGTAGATACAGCTATTAAAATTGTGGCAGTTTCCTTCTAGGTGTACATGAAGCCAGCTTTCCGAATATAAACATTAACTAAGGGCTTTTTACTAAAAAAATTATGGTAAATGCTGTATTTACATCAAAGATCGATTTCTGGTTAGCGTTTTTAATATTAGGTTCTAGCTTACTACTCATTTTGGTACCTGTATGGGAATGGATGTATAACAATAGTTCTATCAAAAGAATACTGTTTATTAGTCTTTTTACCATGCCAGGTGCAATATTGCTCTTGTTAATATTTTTCAACGTAAAGTACAGTTTGTCAGATGACGAACTGTTTGTGAAGAATGGTTTTTCTACTCAGAGCATCCCATTGAAAGACATTATCTATATCATTCCTACCAACAGTATGTTGTCTGCTCCAGCCCTATCTTTAGATCGAATTGAGATAAGATATGAAGGGGGGAGTATAGTGATATCACCAAAAGACAAAGAGGGGTTTTATCATGCAATACAAGAACGTGTTCCTGCATTAGAGACCGATGGTGATGATGGCTTGATAAGGAATTAGCTAATAGTTCGATGCGTTTAAAAGCATCGAACAGCAGTGTTAGATATAACCTTGATAAAAAATGAGCAGCATAGGTGAGGGTTTACTATTTATAACATGCCGCTATACATGGTATGCAATTCAATGGCACTTAGCTTTTCGCGTAGTGCGCTCATTTGCAATTCGCAGTCCTTGTAGTACTCTACTTTATGTTTCTCTGTTTCCTCTAAGCTTTTTTGATAAGTAAAATCATCCCATAGGGTTAGACAGTTTGTAATCAACTTGAGATCATTTAGTGATAGATTTTTATACTTACCCAAATCATGTGTCTTGATTTTTGAACGTAATTCAAAGAGTCCTAAATTACTGTCTTGGTGATATTTTTTAATGAGTTCATCCGTGGATCCCATGCTACTCTTATCGTTTTCTTTCATCGCAATCCTCACACCATTATCAATCAGACTCCGTTCATACACTGTCAAATCAAGATGGGCGTTCATTCATTCTTCTCACTTTTGGATTTAAGGGGGGTTTTCATTATAAAATGAGAAAACCCGTCATACTGTCAAAGTAGCAATATTAGCACAATTCTTACTGATTCCTTCTTGGTTAGAATGACTCAATCATTATTTATATCAATAGATTATACTTCTAATTCTCCAGTATAAACTTGAAGTGAGTCTCTGAATCCCTCATACATTGCAAAGCACTTTAACTGCCTAGCTTATTTACAGCACACTCTCTTTATAATTGACCTTTCAAGCTAATTTGACTGCTAGTCAAATTTAGTACCAAACAATATTGAATGACGTTTGAGGCATGAGGGCTTCGCTTTTGATATGAAAATATTTTGTACTTTTTGAAACTGACTATCTAAAGCAACACCATTTGAACGAATAATATTACCTATTAAAAAGCCTCTGTCATAAATATAGACAATGCCTTTATCTTTATCCCAATAGGTCACTCCTTCAGGCAGTATAGGCGTAGAAAACATGCCATCACTTGACTCTATTAATAAACAACCCTCTATTACAACCAATCGTCCACCGACCCCCATATCTAACTGGGGTTCCTCAGGATCAAAAGGGTATGTAAATATATCTGCATATGTCGGTGTTAATATATTCGAGATATCCTCTATTTCAGTCTTCAGGACTTTATTCTCACTAGCGGTCTTATTGATCGTGTTTTTTGAAGGTGTCATACAACCTGACATTAAGATTGCTACAAATACGATTGAGCATGTTTTAAGCTTATAGCTGTCCTTATATACTGTATTCATTTGAATTATTACCCTTAAATTTATTAGCATATGTTTACTAAATCAGCCTAAACCCTTGTATATAATCAGGACATCATCCGAATTATAAAGAGGTACAACGCCGTGAAAAATCGTAACCAATACGTCTATAAAAAGCCTGCAATTAAATTCAGCGTCGGTACGCTTGCTTTAGGCAGTTTACTGGCAATTGCGGGTTGTAATAATAGCTTGGTTGATAATCAACCGATAAAACAGACAAATAGCAAACCCATAGTCGTAAAGACTGACACCCCTTCGATCTCAAAGACTGATAAGAACTATATCGCTGCTGACGACTCTGCTTCAACACCTGAAGGTGTCAAACAAGTCGTCGATGCCAACAATCAATTTGCTATAGATTTATATCAGCAGATAAATAAGCAACCTGCACAATCAGATAAAAACATCTTCTTCTCGCCCTATAGCTTGTCTACGGCGATGGCCATGCTCTTTGCCGCAGCAGAGGGTGAAACTAAACAGCAAATTCAGAAGACCTTTCATTATCCAGCACCAGCTATCCTTAACCCCAATAGTGCAGCACTCTACAATCAATTCAATAAACCCAATCCAAACTATGACTTAAGCACGGTTAATGACTTATGGATGCGTCAAGGCTTGAGTCCCAATCAAAGTTATTTGGATACCGTAAAACGCTATTATGGCGGTCAAGTCACCAATCTTGATTTTGCGAGCCGTCCCGAGCCATCACGTAAGACTATCAATGAGACTATTTCTAATCATACCAAGCAGATGATTCCTGAACTACTGCCAGAAGGGAGTATCAAGTCATCTACCGCTGCTGTACTAACCAATGCCGTTTATTTTAAAAGCGAATGGGCACAACCTCTAGGTCTACGAGGTAGTACTCAACCCTTTTATAACCTCAATGGCACAATCACCGATACGAATTTTATGTATAGCATAGAAAACTCTAATTACACGGAAGATGAGCAAGTACAAGTGGTAGAGCTGCCTTATAAAAGCGATGACCTGTCGATGCTGATCGTCTTGCCAAAATCAAAAGAAGCCGCTGCTATGCAGGCATTGGTTAAGAATTTGGTGGTGTTTCAAAAAGTAT
>NZ_DFQS01000047.1 GCF_002377905.1 Psychrobacter sp. UBA3483
TGAGCTATGCTGAAGAAACCGTACAACTAAACTTGGTAAACTAAGCACAATTATAGGAGTTTACCATGACCAAGAAATTAAGAACCTACAGTAACGAATTTAAAGCTGAAGCTGTCAAGAAGATAGCAGATAATAATGGCAATATCTCAGCTACTGCAAAGCAGTTAGGTATTGCTATGCAAACGCTATCAAACTGGCATAACAAAGCCAATCAAGGCAAGCTTGTTGGCACAGAGCAATATGATCCTGACCTTATGAGTGCTCTTCAAGAAATAAAGCAGCTCAAGCGTCAGCTCAAAGTGGCTGAAGAGGAGCGCGAGATTCTAAAAAAGGCGACCGCGTACTTCGCGAAAAACAGCCCGTAAAGTACGCTTTTATCAAAGACAATCGTCAGATATTTAGCACCACTACTATGTGCCGTGTATTAAGCGTTAAGCCCTCAAGCTACTACGATTGGCTAAGTCGTGACATCAGCGAACAGCAGGTACACCGCAATCAGTGCGAGCTACTAGTTAAAGCCGCTCACAGTGAAATGAAAGAACGTTATGGCGTAGATCGATTGCATGCTCATCTAAGCAAACAAGGCCACAACATTAGCCTGTATATGGTAAGAAGCATCAAAGAGGAACACGGCATCAAATGCCGTCGTCATAAGCGCTTTAAAGTCACTACTGACTCAAACCACAACAAGCTGGTCTATGACAATGTTTTAGATCAGAGGTTTGACGCTAAGCGTCCTAACGAAGCATGGGTCAGCGACATTACCTATATCTGGACTGCTGAGGGCTGGTTATATTTAGCTGGAGTGAAAGATTTATACACCAAAGAGCTTGTCGGCTACGCTATCAATAAGCGCATGACCGCTGATTTAGTATGCCGTGCACTCAATATGGCAATCAAGAACAAACGACCTACTCAAGGACTGATTGTTCATTCAGATAGAGGCAGCCAGTATTGCAGCCATGCCTACCACAAGATCATTAAGCAGCATCAATTTACAGGCTCAATGAGCGGCAAAGGTAATTGCTATGACAACGCACCTATAGAAAGCTTCTGGGGCGTCTTGAAGAATGAGTTGGTATATCATCAAGATTATAAAACGAGGTTTGCAGCCACTAGCGATATCATTGGGTATATTGAGCTGTATTATAATCAGACTAGGATTCAAAAGGGCTTGGGCTATCGAGCGCCAAGACAGGTGTGGTTTGACTACTATCGTCAGGCTGCGTAATTAAAATCTCCCAAGTTTGGTTCTACGGATTTGACAGCATGGGTCAATATCTTTATTTACTGATCAATTTTACTACGACACTATAATGCTGCGACCCCAAATAATCTTCCAATCAATGAGGTCGCTAGCATGGCCAATACCCCCCAAATTACTACCCGAGCGGTAGCAGGAATGATAGGGGCACCGCCCAAGCGCGCTGATACCACACCAAGTAAAACTAAGCCTACGACAGTCAACGAGGCCAATGACCATACCAATGTCTCTGCTGGCAATAGTAGAATACCTATAACAGGGACGATAGCGCCTACTATGAATGATAGTGCAGAGGCAAAGGAGGCTTGAAGGGGTTTGGCAGTACTTATGTCAGTCAAACCAATCTCATCACGCGCATGGGCTTCAAGAGCATCATGCTCAGTTAGAGCCACGGCAACTTGACGGGCTAAGTCTTGCTCAAGTCCACGCTGCTCATAAATTTTCGTCAGCTCAAGAAGCTCGCGCTCAGAGTTATGCGTCAACTCATGATGTTCTTTCGCCAAGTCCGCTTTTTCAGTATCTGCCTGCGATGACACTGAGATATACTCACCCGCCGCCATTGATAAGGCACCTGCAGTCAATGACGCAAGCCCTGTCAATAGTAAGGTTTGGCTGTTGGCATTTGCCGCAGCAATACCAACCAATAAACTGGCGGTAGAAATCAATCCATCATTTGCACCCAGAACGGCTGCTCTGAGCCACTGACTACGGTTGCTTAAATGTACTTCATCGTGTATAGAAAGGGACATAAATAACCTCAAAAATACTTAAGCAAGAATAATAACCCAAAAACAATTAAACAAAAATAGTGTATTACAGTTTACCCTGTAAATTGCTCAGAGATTAGCTAACTTGCCTTAACGCATATAAACGATAGGCAATCAGTACAAAGACTACTGTCTGACTAGCGGCATAAAACAATAATAGCGCTAGCAGTCGGCTATCAGAGCCCACCATAAACACATGAATACTAATGCCCATATAAGCTAAAAAGGTTAAAAAATGCAACCATCGCCATGCTGATTGACCCAGGTATTTTTTAAGGTAGAAGCTAAACGCGCTGATGAATAAAAACCAAAATCCCAATTGTCCTAATCCGACACCGATACGGTCAGTCTGAAACCCAAGCGGTAATAATACCTGCCAAATATTCAGATTCATATAGTTATCAGCCAATAGAATGACCGCATGAAAAGTAGCAAAACCTACGGCAAGCAAGCTTAAATATTGATGTAATGCAAATACTTTTGCCGCATTAAAATACCGACAGAGGCGTGTACTGAGCAACAAACCAAAAACAACTGCCAACCAAAATAGAGCATAGGCAATCACACCACTTGCGCGTGACAAATACCAAAAATGCTTGTCTGTGGTCATAAGGATTTGCGATAGGCTTTCTCCCCACAACGAAAAGGCATAAACGCCGCCGACTATGCCAGCACTTAAAATAAATATTATCCATAGCGCTTGACAGACTTTCTTAGTTAATTTAACTATCAAGTGATTGCTAGAATCAGGGTGAGAGTCAGTATGCATGGCTATTCTCCAATCAAGATAACAACTTAAAATAGCAAAACCTTAAATAGTAACGGCTTAAATATGTTTTATGGATTAAAGGGCAATTAAGTTTGGATGAATGGCAGGTGAGGCCATGACCTTATGATTAGTATCGACTAATACGGCGGCAATATGATGTTCGGACAGCCATTGCAGCGCTTTTTTCGCGCCTAGGGTGACACAGTATTTGGCATATACCTCTGCGGTCAGCGTATCATCAGCAAGTATGGTGGCACTTAAAACGTCACTTTTTGCAGGGCAAGCGTGATAAGGGTGTATCAAGTGATGTTGCCAATGGCCTTTATGCCACCAACGGCGATAGTCTTGACCTGAGGTTGCAACAGCGCCAGCACTGATATGAATAATGGCGATATCTTCTTCCTCTTGAGTCTGCTGACTATCAGCAATATAGGGTTTGGCGATAGCAATGGCCCATGTAATAGGCTTGGTGGATTTTTGCTTATTTGGCACACCAATCGCTATGTCGCCTCCCATATCGATTAAGCAAGGAAATTGCCAGTCAGAACGTTGACTGATGTATTCGGCCAATTGCATCGCGCACCATCCTTTGACATAACCGTTTAAATCGAGAGCTGTGCCAGTCGGGAGAAATACTTGATGCTGTCCATGAGCTAACGTGCGAAGCTTGATATTTTTTATGGATTGATTGGCAGCGTCGTTTTTAGAGCTATCAGAAGTATCTTGCAAAGTCGGCTGAGTAGTTTGCACAGACGGCGTCGGTTGTTTTGCTAAGGTCTCAAATGAGTATTTATAGCCAATATCCCACAGGGTAGTTAGTAATGTTGGAGTAACTAAGCCTTGGGTTTTTGGCACAAAAGCAATGGCGCTTTCTAAAACAGTAAACAATTCTGGGCTGATGTCCGTCAATTGATTGGTATGATTATTGAGTCTCATCAGCTCGCTAGTATTATCAAAACGACTAAATATATGCTCCCACTGCAATAGTTTTTCTTCTGCATAGGCTGTAACTAAAG
This sequence comes from Psychrobacter sp. UBA3483, assembly GCF_002377905.1. Classification (GTDB taxonomy): domain Bacteria; phylum Pseudomonadota; class Gammaproteobacteria; order Pseudomonadales; family Moraxellaceae; genus Psychrobacter. The sequence goes on from NZ_DFQS01000047.1 coordinate 3,817, forward strand.
CGACTTTTTGGTCTATTTTTTGGACTATCTCTTGGTATGTGTTGCCTAGCGTTTGCTGCAAGTTTAATTGCGTAATATTTAAACTTATTTGGATCTGACAACCCATCGCCGGCAACATAAAGGTCCTCAGTTGTGGCGTGCTGCTGTTGGTGTTTGCTTGCATAAGAAGTCCTTAGTTGCACGATTGGTCATCATCTTAAGCCCATCATTTTTTATTTATCGAGAAGAGCGGGTACGAGCGGAAACTGCTATCGCTTCAACCGCTGGGCGTTCTACTTCATTCACTTGTCTTAATTGCGTGATCTCAACGCCACTTGGGGTTTGAGCCACTATGACGTTAGGGTTTGAAATGCTAGTGCTGACAGGGATAGCGGTGCTGGCAGGTAAACTATCGGCTTCTTGATCAAGTAATATGAGCCAACCTGCCATGGTGCCAACGACCGAGACGATGAGAATGCTATTTTTAAACGTCGCAATAGGATCGGCTTTTTTCAGGTTTTTATGAGTGGCTTTAGTAGCAGGTACTTTAGAATTAATCATCATAGTCATCCTCATCGTTATCATGCTTATAGCTCGTAGCAATCAGGCGCTCGCTTTCTTTATCGTATTTATCCTTATGCTTTTTCTTATGGTATTTCGCCTCATCATTGTCGTGGTCTTCGTATTTATCTTCGTCATCGTCATCATCATAATCAGAATAGTCGCTATCAATAAGAGCGCCACTGGTGTTAACAGGGTTCAAGATAGAGCCGAGATTGGCATCAATATAAGTGGTGTTGGTATCTAAGCGCACCTCATAGGCGACGGCACCGTTGTAGTTAACCAGCTCTGGAGTCGCTTGTAGGGTTGCATTAGGAAGGTTTTGTTTGGCTAAGGCGATTGCTTGGTCGCTTGTAAGCATCGCAGCTGATAGCGGCTCAATAGCAGTGTTCTGTTTAACAGCAGCAGTCAGCTGATTGGTGATATTTGCTGCTGATAAGACATCAGTAGAATCTGATGATGCTGTCGTTAATGCGATGACACCGCCAAAGAAGACCAGTGAAGAGGCACCGATAGTCAATAACAAGGGTTTTAATAGTGGCAGGCTCATAAGTTGTACTCCGTATGAAATCATGAGGGAATACAAGTAGCATACGCGGTGAAGATTAACTCAAACTTAAGACAAGGCGGCTTTATTTACTGATAGTGACCATAAAGCCGGTTTCTGGAGAGGGGCGGTTGGCAAATGCTAAGTTCAGGTTATGTAGCTCGACAATCCGATTGGCAATAGATAGACCTAAGCCGCTGCCCATTTGGCTTTGACCAGCTGGTCGATAAAAGCGTTCGCTGAGCCGTGCTAACTGCTCAGGTGCGACGCCATTGCCATTATCGAGCACTCGGATAGCATTTATATCTAGCTGTAATTCCACCAAAGCGCCTTCTGGGCAATAATGAATGGCATTCTCTAAGAGGTTGCGAATTAATAATTTGAATAAGGTGGGGTTTACCAGAATAGGTAAAATATCGGCAGGATGGTCACACAGCACCGTGCGTTTGAGTTGGATATGTTTTTCCCGTGCCAGCCGATTAACTTCACTAAGCACCTCATCGGTTAAAGCCAGCCAATCAGGTTTTTCTAATTGTTCAGCAGGCAGGTGTTGCTGTGGCTCTATTTTTGCTAACGTCAAAAGTTGCTCAACCAAGTGATTGGCGCGCTCAATACCCTCACTGATTTTTTGAGTGTGATAGAACAGTTGGCTATCGTCCTTTATCTCTGACAGTTGCAGTAATTGCTGTTGTAATAAATCCGCTTGTAATTTTAAGGCGGCAAGCGGACTTCGTAGCTCATGTGACGCATCAGCCGTAAAGCGTTGTTCACGCGCTAAAGTGTCCGCTACTTTTACAAATAATACGTTTAAGGCGCTGACCAAAGGCTGAATTTCTTTAGGGACATCTGCTGTGATAGGGCTGTCATCTTGTGGCTGACGTTGTTCAAGCTCGGCGCTGACCTCTGTTAAAGGTTTAAAGCCACGACGAATGAGTAGAACGACAAGACCCATGAATGCCAGTAATCCAACCAGCATAGGCAATAGCTGCACGGACATAGTCTCAACAATCATTTTCTGGCGAGAATCAAGGTTTTGACCAACCGCAATCACTCGGCTTTCGTGCTTGTCAGAATGTTCATCGTGAATATAAAACAAGCGCCATTGATGGTTAAAAGGGTTCAAGCGCTGATAGGCATGATGATGGTCTTCTAAAAAGCCATGTTGATCGGGGAGAAATTTAAATGACTGCCCATTTTCGTCCGCCATGAGCAGCCGACCGTCTTTATTCCAGATGGCGAACCCCATGTAATCATCTTCAGCCTCACCAAGATCACCGGATAGCTGCTTACTTTTTAAGTGATATATTTTGGCAGCGCGTGACTGTTTCTTATGGTCATCGTCGTCGTCATCATGTTCCTCGTCAGCAGATACCCCGATTAAGTAACGGGCGACTTGCGTGATTTGGGTATCATTCATCTCATTGATTTCATGCCACAGTCGCCAAGCGATAAAGCTGGAGGTGAGTAACCAAAGCAAAGGCAGTCCAATCAATAAGGACGTCAATAGTCGTTGTTGGATACTTTTCATAGGCTCACAGGGCAAAAGGTGACGGAGGATTTTATGATTTTAAGTTTAAGCTTTTAAATCACTATAGATGATTGTAAGTGGGATTTAAATAATAACCCACCCCACGTTTGGTTAAAATAAAATCATTGCCAAGCTTTTTGCGTAGATGATGAATATGTACTTCAATGGCATTACTTTCGATATCTTGTTGCCATCCATAGAGCTTGTCTTCTAAGGTTGCCCGACTGTGAATCTGCTTAGGGTGCGTCAGCATTTGCTCTAGTATCGCCACCTCTTTAATCGTAAGCTCAATAAGATTGCCTTGATAGTAGAGTTGTTGGCTATGCGGTTGATAAGTCACGTTACCATAGCGAATTTCAGGTTGGCTACGTCCTTGGCTTCGCCGCATCAGTGCTTGCAGACGAGCGATCACTTCATCCAAGGCAAATGGTTTAATCAAATAGTCATCAGCCCCTGCATTGAGTCCGGCCACGCGATTGGCGATGGCATCGCGAGCAGTGATAATCAATACAGGAGTGTCTATCTGTTTGCTTCGCCAGTTTTTTAATACTGTCATACCGTCGCCTTGCGGCAAGCTTAAATCCAACAGAACCGCATCAAACATATTATCTTGTAATGCCAGCTCACCTTGCTTTGCATTATCGAACCAATCGACCATCATGCCATGACTTTTTAAACCCAAAATAATACCGTCGGCGATAGTACTATCGTCTTCTATGAGTAATATACGTGCCATATGCCATGCTCCACCACATTCTTATTCTGATTTAGAGGGTATATCTGCTATGGCCTTATTACCAGTAATCATGGCTTTAATCAGATTCTGTCGTTGCCAGTAACTCATGACTATTACCGCGATAACGTGTAAAGGAACCAATAGATACAAGCTATTCGCTAATAATTCATGCACCTCTTCAAGAAAATCCACATTACCAAGCAGCTCTGTTTCCATCAGATAACCGCTTAGTCCTAGCCCTATAATCACTGCCCATAACGATAACATCATCAAGGCTCCCAAGGGGTTATGACCAAGATGCTGCTTATCAACGCGTCGCATATTTAACTCTGAGACATGGCGCTTGATACGTAAAGGAGTAGGAAAGAAACTGCTAAATCGCGCATAGCGCGTTCCAACCAGACCCCAAAGTAAACGTACGACTACCAGTCCCAAGACGGTATAGCCTACATACTCATGCAGCTCACCACCATCTTCGGTGAAGAATAGATTGGCAATAATACCAGCTGCGACTGTCCAGTGGGTAACTCTGACTAATATGTCCCAAACTTTTACTTGCCTAGCTTTAAGAGTATTCGGTAAAGGCGCGGAAGAGTCGTCATCCCAATTAACGGTGTCTTTTTGGCTCATGGTTATTACTCCCTAATCATTTGTTTTTTATTGACAATATCAGCTGCTAAACACTGAAAACCAGTAAGATATCGCAAGCAAATGAGATGTTGCATCATCTGTCTTATCGCTATTACAACAAACAAATCTTAAGGTAAGCTTAGGACGTTAAAACATTTCAATCATTGTGCAGCGGGCCAGTTACATGCGTCGTGCCATAGACACTACTTAAGAATCTTTTAAGAATCAGGTTCTATGATCAGCCATGCTTTTATTACTACATATAATAATTACACAATAAAACAAAAAGATAATATAACTTGACATTTAATAATTGAACAGTTGGTTAATATAAGGATTAAGAAGCTTAACATAAATAAATAAGAGAAGCCTGTGAAACGTGCAGAGCAAGAGCGCTCATTACAAACTAAAAATAAGATATTGTTAGCTGCCCTTTCCGAGTTTGCTTCAACAGGTTTTGATGGTGTTTCAACGCGCGCCATTGCTAAAAAAGCAGAGGTGAACCATACCTTGATTAGCCATCATTTTGGTTCCAAAGAAGCGTTGTGGAAAGCCACGGCAAAATTATGTTTTGAGATTTACAGTGAACACAATTTTGAGAAGCGCAGAAACATGCAAGATGCTGAAGCTCGTACTTTAGTGAAAGTGCTGTTAAAAGATTTTATAAAGTTTTGTGCCAACTACCCCGATATTCATCATTTTTTGATACAGGCTAATCAAGGAGATTCGGAAAGACTTGACTGGTTTGTCGAAAACTATTTACGCACTATTTATGATGAAGAGCTGGATATTATTCGAAGAGCACAAAAACTAGGATTGGCTCCTCAAGGAGACAGTATGCATATTCGCTACTTATTACTGGGTGCAGCCACGTCTATTTATACCTTTGCCCCTCAATTTGCAAGATTATCTGGGAAAGACCCTTTTTCTGATGAATTTATTGAGCAGCATGTAGACTATGTTTTAACGCTTTTCACGACCTGCGCCAAAAAGCTATGAGATAGATCACAACGATCTACCTCGTAGCTTTTTTGCATTAAAGACAATTAATATTATATCAAGCCGTTATTTTGCAACATACATAGATATCGAGATTAAAAATGAGTTCAATCACTAGAAATATCTTCGGCACCATCAATAAAACTATTAATCATTGGTATATTCCACTTGTCGTTGGCATTATTTTTATTGCCACCGGGATATATACCTTTGTTTCACCACTTGAGTCTTATGCTGCGCTCGCTATTTTATTCAGCATATCTTTCATTATTTCAGGCGCTTCTGAAATTGCATTTTCTTTATTAAATAAGGAGGTACTTAATAATTGGGGTTGGTTTTTAGTCCTTGGGATTTTAACGTTAATTGTTGGTGTTCTTTTGTTTGTTAACCCGGCAGTATCGCAAGCTACCCTGCTTTTTTATGTGGGTTTTTTAGTATTGTTTCGTTCCATTAGTGCTGTCAGCCATTCATTTGAGTTAAAAGAATATGGCTTTTCTGATTGGGGGTATTTAACAGTAATAGGGGTTGTCGGTATTGTTTTCTCCTTTATCTTATTATCTAACCCTATACTTGGTGGCATGACAGTTGTTATATGGACTGGCTTAGCCCTGATAACCAGTGGCTTTTTCAGCATGTACCTTGCTTTTAAATTAAAAAGACTAAAAGACTTACCAAATAATATTTCTAATGAACTAAGAAGTAGGTTCAATTTAGTATCACAAGAAATTAATAACGTATTAAACAGTAAACAATAACTACATTCTCATTTGGTCACTGACCTATAAATATTTAAGTTAATAGCAGCTTCATTTTAAAACAACACTGAGTCATAAGACTCTTTAACCCACTAAGGGGATAATAATGAAAAAGACTAATGAAAAACAAAAAACTATCGACAGCTTTCCACATCAGCCAGATGCTAATAAAGCCTATCCACACCACTACCCACAAAACACCTTGCCGTTTGCTGACAAAATAGGCAACTATCAACGCAATATCGGTAGACCAACCGACGCTTATAAGGACAGTAAAGTCTATATCATCGGTAGTGGTATCGCGGGCTTATCCAGTGCTTACTACTTCATTCGTGATGGTAAAGTACCGGCAGAAAATATCACCTTTTTAGAGCAACTAGAGGTGTCAGGCGGCTCCATGGATGGCTCAGGTAATGCTAAGAATGGCTACATCATACGTGGTGGCCGTGAGATGGAATTTACCTACGAGAACTTTTGGGATGTCTTCCAAGATATTCCTGCAGTAGAGATGCCAGAGCCATACAGCGTACTAGATGAATATAGACTGATTAACGATGATGATCCTAACTATTCAATCGCTCGTTTGGTACATCAGCAAGGTAAAATCAAAGAAACGAATGGTGTTACTCTAAAAAAATCTGACCAATTAGCATTGATACGTCTACTACTAAAACGCAAAGAAGAATTAGATGATGTGCGAGTCAATGATTACTTTAGCGACAGCTTCTTTGAAAGTAACTTCTGGATACTTTGGAGCACCATGTTTGCCTTTGAAAAATGGCACAGCTTGCTTGAGTTAAAACTATATATGCACCGCTTTTTGCATGACTTAGATGGTCTGCATAATATGTCGATGCTAGTATTTCCAAAATACAATCAATATGATGGGTTTATCGTACCGCTACGTAACTATCTCATCGAAAAAGGGGTTAAATTCCAATACGATACTTCGGTGACGGATTTAGATATTGAGTTTAATCAAGCTGATGACCATGAATCTGTTAAGGGTTCAGCTAATGAGCCAACCAAAACGGTCAAAGCCATCATTGCAGAAGTAGGTGGTAAGCCTACCCGTATTACTATTACAGAGAATGATTATGTAGTAGCAACCACAGGCACAATGACTGATGATACACGATATGGTGATAACGATTCTGCGCCAAACCTAGATGCTATGTTAGACAATCAAGGGCAATCAAAAGGTTGGACGCTTTGGAACAATCTTGCTCATAAGTCCAGCGTCTTTGGTCATCCTGGAAAATTCAATGGTAATGTGAATGAGTCTGCATGGATGTCAGCCACACTGACTTGTAAGCCTTCTGCATTGGTAGATAAGGTTAAAGAGCTGTCTGTTAATGATCCATACTCAGGTAAAACAGCGACAGGTGGTATCGTCACCTTTACCGATTCTAACTGGGTAATGAGCTTTACTTGTAACCGTCAGCCGCATTTCCCTGATCAACCAAAGGACACCTTAGTACTTTGGGTGTATAGTTTGCTGATGGATAAAGATGGCAATTATATTAAGAAACCAATGCCAGAATGTACAGGTAATGAGATTTTAGCAGAGCTCTGCCACCACCTTGGTATTATCAATGAGTTAGACGGCGTGGTTGACAATACCATTGTTAGATCTACTTATATGCCATATATCACCTCACAGTTTATGGTACGTGCGCAAGGCGACCGCCCTGAAATTGTACCGCAAGGTTGTACTAATCTAGGCTTAGTAGGACAATTTGTCGAAACTAGAAATGATGTGGTATTCACCGTCGAAAGCTCTGTTCGTACGGCTAGAGTCGCGGTATATAGCCTACTGAATATCAAAAAACAGGTGCCTGATATAGATCCATCGCAATATGACATTCGTCACCTATTACGAGCGGCAAATACGCTAAATGATGGCAAAGGATTTATTGGAGAAGGCTTATTACGTAAGCTATTAAAAGATACCTATTATGAGCATATCTTGCCACCTACCCATCTAGATAGTCAGGAAGAAACGAAGCGTAATGACTCTGTTTTCTCAGAGTATTGGGAGTCTATTAAAGGTATTTGGCATAAATAAGCTCCTTTAGATTGCACAGCTTGTGGTGGCTTAAACTCTGAGTCACCATAAGATAGTGAAGGTGATAGATGAAACTCTAGTAGTGACCTGTAGCTGGCTATTTTAAAAGCTAAGGCAGTTACAGTTACTATGATGATTTCTCTATCACCTTTTTTTGTCATACTAACAGTGCAGTGAGCGCTGTTCAGGGTAACACTACAAGTATTTAGCTCAGTGCTAGGTTAACGGGGCAATTGGTAGTACTTGATGCCACTTTGAGCCTGCACTGAGGGGGAACGGTTTGGTATATGTGCTTTTTATGTCAGGATCGAATAGTTTCAGACGTGCAGCCAATCTTTGACACTATGGCTTGAATGGCCGACCATGTAAAGCGACAGTTATTCGATGCTTGAATCAGCATGCGAACGGCGCGTTATTTTATCTCAGGAGTGTGGTTTCGTTTTTTCATTGTCGTACTCTCCCAGAGTGTTAAGTTTCCCTTAATCACGGGACGATTCAGTCTATTTTAAGTGGCCTAATAGGGGTAAATGGTGAAGTAACTGATTCCCTTTGGGTATATCTTTTTTTCCTGACCAAGTTTATTACGTCACCATAAGACATTACAGGTATTTACTATTTATTTTTTTTAGTAAAAGTGACTGGCGGAGGGTTTTCTTTAAAGCGCAGTAAACGCAAAGCATTAAGCGTGACCAGCACCGTTGCGCCGGTGTCAGCCAACAC
>NZ_DFQS01000046.1 GCF_002377905.1 Psychrobacter sp. UBA3483
CATACTTTTTAGAACACCACCAATGTTTTTTATCAATGTGGTCGATATTGTCAATGCTGTGCTGTCCAATCTAACATGCTATCTAATACGGCGCGGGCAGTATAGGCATTGAGCGCATGATCGGTATTAATCAGTCCGACCACTACATAGTCTTGCCCAGACAAACCTTTAACATAGCCTGCCATCGAGGTGACATTATTTAAGGTACCCGTTTTTATCCAAGCGCGACCGATGGCTTGCGACTTGGGTAAACGATCACTATGGGCGCTGATGGTGCCACTGACGCCAGCAATGCCTAGCGAGCTCACATAAGCATCAAAGCTTGGTTGGTTGTATGCGTAGGTCAACAGCTCGCTTAAGTTGGCGGCACTGATACTGCAATCACGGCAGAGTCCTGAGCCGTTGCTTAAATGCGGCGGCTGGGTAGTCAAATTGGTTTGCCACCAGTGATTGATGGCGTTTAACGCTTGCGGATAGTCGGTCGCTGTTGGCTGACCAAATTGATATAAGCTGGTTGCTTGATTGTTAATTGCTTGATTGTTAATTGCTTGATTGTTAATTGCTTGATTGTTAATTGCTTGATTGTTAATTGCTTTATCGGTATCAGTGCTTTGCTTATTAACGCTTTCTTGATGAGTGTCTTTTTTATTCACATCTGTTTTATAAGCGCCAATAGAAAGCGCTACTTGTTCGGTCATCACGTTATTAGAGAAGTGATTGATATCATAAATCTGCTGCTTAAGGTTTAAAGAAGGATAGCTGACAATGGGCAAGGGTGACATGGCAATAGCTGCCAAACCATGTGGCGATTTTTTCTGTCTATTAGTAGGGTTATTGGCATGATAAGGCGTTTCTTGACTGATGACTTTGCCGCTTAAGGTATTGCCAAGCGTTTGCCATTTAGAGGCAATGACGCGGGCGGCGAAATCTTTGGCGTCAGGGTAGGCGACATAAAAAGCATGCTCGCCGCAGCTGTCTGGTAAATTGCTATTGAGCATTAATTGTGCCGGTTGCCACTGCGGCGCAATACTATAGCGCGCTTGCCCGCAAGCAGCCGAGCGCATATTTATCATGCTCGGCAATTGATAATCTGCCAATTGCGGCGTGTAGGTTAGCTGCGCCCGTGTATTGTCTAGCGGATAGCTTTGAATACCGACACTGCTAAAATTGACTAAAAAACCATCGGGGCTGGCGTTGTAAGGACGTAGCGGCGAGTTGTCAAAGGCGGCAGGGTCTTTGGTGACGTTTTTAAACACACTACTATCGATGATGATATCGCCATTGATATGGCGGATACCAGCAGTTTGCACTTTATAGAGCAGTTGCTGTAAGCGCTCGTGGGTCATTTTTGGGTCGCCACTGCCTTGAATAATCAAGTCGCCATAGAGCGTATCGCCCATGATAATACCGGTATGATAGACACGAGTATGCCAGACAAAGTCAGCGCCCAACGTATCTAAGGCGATAAAACTTGGCACCAGTTTCATGGTGCTGGCAGGCGTGCGCGCAATATCGGCTTGATGGCTTAATAGCGGTGAAAAAGAGATGTTAATAGTGGCACTGTTGTTATGAGGTTTACCGCTACTTTCTTTGTTGCTTTCATTGGCAGTGCTATTGTGATTTTTAGCGAGTTTTAAAGCGTCATCTGGCAGTAGCGCTGGCACGCTCTCTATACTTTGATAAGTATAAGGGTCATCGGTATAAGCATGCAGCTGTCTTGCATGTTGCTTAATCGTCTGTTTTTCAATCGTCACTAAGGCGCTTTGATGTACCGTTACTTCTTTAGCATTAACATTCTGAGTCGTTTGCTTTTTGACGCTTTCAGGTTCAGCAGTGCCATCGTTAGTACTTAAAGATTCTGCCTGATTAGCGAGTTTAGTGCTATCAATCACCTGAATAGGCGCAGGCAAGCGGCTCACATTTTTATCACCGACTGGGGTGATGACAATACTAATATCGGTTGCATTTAAGTTTGCGCGCGTAAGCGCTGTCTGAATCGCTTCTGGTAAGGCCGCTTGCGCACATAGCGGCGTCAGTATAACACTCGCAAATAAGGTCAGCGATGCTAGGTAGTGAGCAGGCTTATTGAGCGTACATAGCGGTTTACTAAATAGATGCTGATTAAAGGGTATTAATTGAGCAATCGCAGTAGGGCGGTGATCAGTTTTAGAAGTGGGTAGCATGAGTGGTCTATCATCAGGTGGCAAAAACAGCCTATGGTAACATGAGTTGCTATTTTCACGTAGTATCAGCGTTGGCGTAGGTGCAAAAATGCCATGGCTGTCATAATGGCATCGTTATAAGCATCGTGTGTGCCAAGCTCTGGGATCTCATAATGCGCTAAAATATTGGTCAAATGCTGTGATTGATTAGGAATACCCTGTGTACGATCGCCCATACGCCGACTGTATAATTGCCGTATATCAATGACCTGGTTCGGTAGCGTGGTGCCCATATAGCGCTTGACCAAAGGGTTCAAAAAACCTGTATCTATCTGCGGGCAAAACCCAACTAGCGGTCGATTGTCTATAAAAGGCAGTACTAAAGCCAGCATGTCATCGTAGCTCATACCATGCTCAACATCGGCAGTACGCAGCCCATGAATCACAATGGTATCACGGTCAGGCATCACTGGCGGCCGACAAACCAAATGCAGACCGTTACCCGTATCAATGCTATCGCCATTAATATGAATGGCAGCGATAGATAGCAGGTGATGCTTTTTTGGATTGAGTCCCGTCATCTCACAATCAATCGCGACCCATTTATCAGCCAAAGGTTTATTAAACATCGATGCCAGCTCAGGGCGCTGCAAATGGTTTTTTTGCCAATTAGACGATAACTGTTTTAGCCAACGCATCTTATTTTTGCTCCCCTTTATTTTTGCGCGCAGCGTTCTTATCAGATGACTTATTTATTTTATTTTAATTAAACTCTAGCTGATAATGGCGACTTAATTGACCCTTAAAGCTTTTGACCACGGCCAGGCATTCATTTAATAAGTCTCGCTCGAGTGCCGATAAAGTAGTCGGATCAACTTGCCGCGCATGCTTATCATCTGTCGATAGCGCCACTGACAAACGCTGCGCCATAAAAAACTCTAACGCTTCAAGCAAAGTGTCAGCGCGCTGTTGGTTTAAGGCGCGCACTTGTACCAAGGCTTTAAGGCGTCCTTTACTACTTGGCGCATCAAAAATATCGTTTTCTAAGGCTAAAGTACGAATGCCATGTACCAGCGGGAAAATACCGGCTTTTTTAAGGTCGATATCGTAGGAGCTGGGTTTACCGCCAAGGAGCGGCACAAACTTTTGCCACCATTGGCCGACATCCCCAAACTGTAAAGCGGCACGGGCGAACTGGCGGACAAACATCAGATCTGACTGGCGATGGGCAATTTTTAAATGCTCGCGCACACTCGTCAGTAGCGATTCATCGCCGCAGACATATTCGCCATCAAATATAGCCGACAAATAAATACTATGTATCGGGTCGGTATTTCTAAACCATAAGCTAATTTGCGCTTTAAACTGTTTGAGCGGCTGCCGCCACATCGGATTGGTCATCATGATATTGCCATCGCAAAGCGGATAACCCAAAGTTGCTAAATGATTGTTAAAGGTTTCAGCGAATTGAGCTAAGTCAGGATGGCTATAACCATCACGAATAATCAGCGCATTGTCTTGGTCGGTACGCATGATTTGCTCGCCGCGACCCTCTGAGCCCATGACGATGACGCAAGTATTTTTCATCACTTCATCAGGTACGATAAGTTGCCACAGTTTGGTAAAAACTTGGGCATTAAGCGTCTGTACCATGCGGCTGACATTACCAATTTTGATACCGTTTTGGTGCTGCGCGCGAATATAGCGCCCAATGAGTTCAACCGCGGTAGCTAAGCTCGGCAAATCTTTTGCCTGCTCAATCTGCAAACTAATCAGCTGCGAATGATGACCAATATGAGCGAGCATATCGCTTTGTCCGAGTACACCTGCAACCTCGCCATTGGCATCAATCACCGGTAGCCTATGTATACGGTAGCGCGTCATGGTCAATAGCGCATCGCCAATCTCGTCGTCCGCATCAATGGTGCGCAGATTGAAACTCGCATAACGCTGGCAAGGCGTTGTTGCAGGGTTTTGCTGGTCGCTCACTGCGCGGCAGATATCGGTATCAGTCAAAATACCTAACGTACGACCAGAATAGTTGTTGGAAGTTTGCGTATTGGCGCTATCAGTAACTAAGCGGCTATTTAGGTTGTTGTCTAAGTTGTTGTCTGAATCTGTTTTTAAATCATTATCTAATGTTTGCTTTTTAGCAGGGTGTAATTGGTCGAGCGGTCGCACCAACACATGCTTGAGCCCAGCTTTGGTCATGATATGCGCCGCTTCATATAGGCTGCTGGTGGCATCAATGATATGCACGGGTAATAAGCTGACGTCAATCACCGGCTGCATCATGATTTGCTGGACTTCTTGCTGCTCATTATAACCATGGGAGCTAGCATCTAAGCTTTGCCCGCTCCGCCGCTGCTGCAATGCCTTTAATCGTTCGGGTAAATCTTCTGAAAGTAATTGGCGCACTAAATGATTCTGGGCACTGATTTTGTCAACGATAGCGCCGTTTACTTGCAGCAGCAGGGTGTCTTCAATAGCACGAAACTCGTAGGGCGACACGGTATTTTGGTTTGTAGGCATGGTGTCTATAGGGGCGCTACTGCTTATAGGTACGGTGCTGGTGGCGTCTTTGTCCTCTTCTGTAAACGATTTTGGCAACCGCCGACTGTCAAACCAATCATTACTATTTAGATGGTCGGTATGATTGCTGCCCAAATACGTCGCCACAAATTCGCCAGCAAGCAGCTGCTCGATTTGTCCTTTAATCACCACATAAAAATAGGTTAGATCAGCGGCTGATAAACGCTCATCTTTAGCAAGATAACGGATTTGGGTGTTTTTTCTGACGCTTTGGCGTTCAGCCGCGCTTAGTACATCAAAGGGTGGCTGGGTAAAATCGAGATGGGGCATGGCATCATCCTTGATGGCATATTTAGTAAAGTTTTGGGAAAAGGAATTTTACGACTGCTAAAGAAATATCAAAATGGCGTCGCATTATTCTACTATAGCACTCTTTGCCAACCAAGATAGCAGAGAACCACATATAACCATTATGCTATTGTGGATATATGTGGTTCTCTGATACTATACTAAGTCTTGAAGTTGTATCTATCGTTTAATGCTGAGGTTCTTTGACTAAATCTTAAGCTCAGTTTTTGAGTGAGTTTTTAAGCGCCAAGCAGTTTGCGAATGCGACTGATGGCTTCGCGGCTTTCCTCAACGCTGGCAACCAAGGCAATACGCACATAACCTTGCCCAGGATTTTTACCATTGACCTCGCGTGATAGATAACGCCCAGCCAGCGCGTGAATATTTGCTTGCTCGTACAATGCTTTGACAAAGATTTCGTCGTCGCCATTAAATTGCTCAGGTACTTTTACCCAAAAGTAAAAGCCTGCTTCTGGCATGCGTAAATCAAGCAATGCGCCAAGCTCTGACATCCATAAGGCGAATTTTTCTTGATAGAGCGCTCGATTATGCGCCACGTGCTTTTCATCTTCCCAAGCAGCGATAGATGCCAGCTGATGCGGTATCGGCATCGCGCAGCCTTGATAGGTGCGATATTGCAAATAAGGCTGCAAAATATTGGCGTCACCAGCCACAAAGCCTGAACGCAAGCCGGGCAAGTTTGAACGCTTTGATAAAGAATGAAATACCACACAGTTTTTAAAGTCATGGCGACCGAGCGCTGCACAAGCTTGCAGCAGGCCAATCGGCGCGCTGTCAAAATACAGCTCGCTATAGCACTCATCGCTGGCAATGATAAAGCCGTACTGGTCGGACAAACGCAGTAAGTGTTCCCAATCGTCCATGGTCATGACGGAACCGGTTGGATTGTTTGGGCTACAGACAAACAATAGCTGCGTGCGCGCCCAAACGTCCCTTGGTACCGCGCGATAGTCACCTTTGAAATCATTATCAAGGGTACAAGGCATAAAGTACGGCGTTGCTTGCGCGAGTATGGCAGCGCCCTCGTATATCTGATAAAACGGATTGGGCATCACAATGGTTGGTGCTTCATCTGCTTTTTGCAATGGCTGTACGCTTGGGTGATTATGTACTGCCAGTTGATGGGGTTCAGCTTCGGATAAATTGGTTTGCGGATGATCAATGACCGCTTGCACCAAGCTGAAAATCGCCTCGCGCGTACCCATGACTGGCAATACTTGGCTATGCGGGTCGAGATGATTTAAAAAGAAGCGCTTCTCAAGCCAGTGGGCGATGGTTTGACGCAGCTCAAACAGTCCGTTGGTGGTTGGATATTGGCTTATTTTGTCCAAGTTTTCGCGTAGGACGTCCAACACAAAGGCTGGCGGCTCATGTTTTGGCTCGCCAATACCCAGCTTAATTTCACTATAGTTATAGGCTGGCGCACTGTCTGCGAGTAAAGTCGCCATCTTAGCGAACGGATAGGGATGCAAAGTCGTTAAGTTGTGATTCATAGGTAGGCTAACTATAATAGACAATTAATAATAAAGTGATAAAGAAAAATTACATTTAAGCAGTGTAGCACTTCTCTTATTTTTTGTCTTTTTTCTTCTCAGACGGTTTATTGTCCATGTAAAACCAGCCTTTAAAGCGATTTATAAGGCCAATAGCCGTGCATAATGCTGTTTTTTGGAAGGTAACCAATGTTGAGTTTAGATCATTTGGATGTCTATCGATTGGCTTAAGGACACGCCCTAGGTATGAATAAACTTAAAATAGCGTTATTTATTAACCAAGCAAAAAATAACTGTCCGTAAAAGCGATAGGTTATTTAAGGAAACCTTGATATGTCTAGTGTTTTAAAAACCGATGAGCGTGGCGCTAAAGATATCAATGTGCAACAATTTGAGGGTGGTCCGCGTATTGAGCTGTACGAGCAACTAAAACAGCGCGAGCACAATTGGTGGCAGGCGCGGCAGCAGCTGACACTATTAAGAGAACGGCAGATGTTTTGGTTCGGTGACAACAGCCTGATGATGTGGCTGCTTTGGCAATTGGTCAGCTATGTTGTGGTAGCGATGGTGCTTATGCTCCTGAGCAAACTGTTAAACATCTCTCTACCTTTATGGCAGTACATGGGTTTGTTTGTGATACAGACGCTGATTTTTATCGTTATGCTGGGCTTTAAAGGTCGTATTGCTACGCATTTACAAAATAAGATCAATCAAGCTGATGTCTTGCGTGAAGAGGCGCTTAACGAGATGACCATTTTGGCCGCTGACACGCTTTTTACCGATGTGCATGCCAAAGCACCGATTTCCTTACAACAAATCTATGAGTACTACGATGCCGAATTTCATTTAGCCAGTTTGCATCGCCTGCTACAAAGAGAGGTGGACGCTGGGCGCTTGATGCTTGGGCAGCAGCAGGTAGAAGCAGAGATTTTACCGTTGGAGCTTGCCGATGAGGAGCTCAAAGAGCTGGCAAGCGAGATGGTCTATAAAAGCGTGTTATAAAGTATGCGTTTAATATAAGTATAATAAGTGAAAAGTAATATCGATACATCACAAACTGCTGATATCGATTTTTCTTGCTTGCTTTGCCTGCGCAGACAGAGGCTACGAAAAATTGATATCAGCAATACCGTAGCGTTTTTTGTATTTATGACTGTGGGGTTAACTCTCAAATTTCTAGCTCTTAAACTTTTAGCTCTTAAATTTCTAGCCATAAAAACTTTGAGCATAAAGTATTTATATAGCAATTAACCATCGTTACGAATGCTCAGGCTTGCTACCAATGCCGCCTTCAATGTCTCAAGTTTATCCGCTGACAATGCCTGATCGTTTTGATCGCTGATATAAAACATATCTTCTGCGCGCTCGCCTAACGTGGTAATACGGGCGGCATGCACTTCAATCTGTTGTTGCAAAAAAACCTGACCAACGCGGGCCAGTAAGCCTGGTTGGTCAAGGGTCTCTAAACTCATGATATGCTGATTTGACGCCTCATTAAACTCAAAATTGATCGTGGTAGCGACATCGAAATGTCGCAGTTGCCGCGGCATTCTTCTATTAGTAAGCTTAGGAACTGTCGGATTTTTGAAGGCATCGATTAAGCGCTGCTTAAGCTCTTGTTGGCTGTCAGTATCAACCAATAGCGTGCCGCTGCGGTCGAGCAGTACGTAGGAATCTAAGGCAAAATCACGCGTTGCAGTAATAATACGCGCATCTAAAACATCAAGATTCATCTGATCAAACACCGCCATCGTAACGGCAAATAAATTAACCTGATCTTGGGTATAAACAAACACTTGCACCGCATCCAGTGCCAACTCACGATGTTCACGTAACACGACCAATGGCTGACTATTGGCGTCAGAGGCGCGGCCTATCGGCGGATGGTTTAAAATAGCTTCGGTATGCCACAAGATATCTTCTGCAATCTCGCGCAAAAAATACTCATCGCCCAAGTCATCCCACAACCGTAAAACCTCATCGCGATTCATGTGCTGATTATCGACATTATCAAGCATCGCCAGTGCTTGTTTACGCGTGGCTTTAATCATATCTTGGCGGTTGGTTGGCGCGTCAATATCAGCGCGCAAGATACGCCGCGTTTGCGAATAGAGCTGCTTCATCAAGGTTGCGCGCCAGCTGTTCCAAAGCTGGGGGTTGGTAGCATTCATATCGGCGACCGTTAGGACGTACAGATGGTTTAGATGGGTAACATTACCTACTAAATCGGCAAATAGCGTCACCACTTCTGGATCTGAGATGTCTTTTTTCTGCGCTGTCATCGACATCAGCAGATGATAGCGTGTCAACCAGCCAACCAAATGCGCGTCCGCAGTACTCATGCCATGAGCAAGGCAAAACTCAATAGCTTCTGTTTCGCCAAGCTGGCTATGATTGCCACCGCGCCCTTTGGCAATATCATGAAACATCGCCGCCAGTACCAAAATCTCTTTGCGCTCGATACGCTGAAAGATGGAGCTGACCAGTGGAAAGTCCTCGAAAAAGCGCGGATCGGTAAAGCGGTGTAAAATGCGAATCAAAAATAACGTATGGGCATCGACCGTATAACGATGAAACAAATCGTACTGCATGAGCCCAGTCACTTGCGCAAAAGCTGGGATATAGCTGCCCAAAACGCCGTAGCGGTTCATGGTACGCAGGCGATGAAATAAATAATTTTGCTCTTTTAAATTGGCTAAAAATAGCGCTTGATGCGTGGGGTTATCTCTATAAACCTGATCGATACCGCGCGCCGCTATTTTTAGCGCGCGTAAGGTATGGGTACGGACGTTTTTGATACCGTATTGACCCATCAGCAAAAACATCTCTAAAATCGCCTCAGGGTGCTGAGCAAAGACGCGGTGATGCGATATTGCGATTTGTTCACCGACTTGGTTAAATCGAGCATTAATTGGATGCTTTTTTGGTCGTTCTTCATCCGGCAGTTGCGGCTCGATAATGGTCTCATAATAATGATTGGTCAGCATCTCAGACAGCGTCGATATCTGCATGGCACAGCGATAATAATCGCGCATAAAGCGTTCAACGGCAGCGTTCGGTTGGTCGTCAGGCTGCGTCTCATAGCCCATCATTTGCGCAATTTCACGCTGATAATCAAACAGCAGCTTGTTTTCATTGCGCCCGGTCAGCTCATGCAAATAATGGCGGATTTGCCATAAATAACCTTCAGCAAAGTTAAGCTCATCGAACTCTTTTTCGGTCAAAAAGTTTTGCTGTACCAAGTCATAAAGCTTACTGACCCGAAAGTAGCGCTTAGTCACCCAGCCAATGATATGAATATCACGCAGACCACCGGGCGCCGTTTTGATATTGGGCTCAAGATTGTACTCAGTGGCATTGTGCTGCAAATAGCGCGCTTTTGCTTCTGAGATTTTTACCTCATAAAAATCACGCGGCGACCACTGGGTATTGAAGATTTTATGGGGTACTTCTTGCAGCGCTTCATTGCCAATTAACAACCGCGCTTCTAACAAGGTGCTGGCAACGGTGTGGTCGAGCGCCGCTTCCAAGCATTCGCTGACGCTGCGTACTGATAGGGCGGGCTCAAGTCCAATATCCCACAATAGTGCCACTAAGTTATCGATTTTCTCTTTATTATCAGCCGCAATCTCGTCTGGCATTAGCAGCAAAATATCGACATCTGAATATAACGACAGCTCACCGCGCCCATAACCGCCAGTGGCAAATAAGGCTAAGTCCGTTTTATCAAGCTCAAACCATGTGAACAACGCAATGAGTAACTCATCGATGACGCAGGCACGTGCCGCCACCAACTGGCGAATATTGACGCCGCGTTCTAGCTCGCGGCTGATATCGTCATTGATTTGAAGTAGCCACTCAGCAATACCAATCTCGGAAATACTGTGCTCGGAAACACTGTGCTTAGAAGTATCATGTTCGCAGGTGCTGAGCGACGTCGCGCTATCGGTGGTAGTGCTATGGTCTGATAATAGAGGCATAGGCGTCAAATCAATGGTCGCGACATCACAAGTAAACATGAAGGTTATCCGATTAAAAAGTTGTAAATGAAGGAGCTAAAAACAATGGGTGAGTGCAAATATCACGATAGAAATCATAAAATAGCACCGTCAATATGCCTGAATTATAAGACAAAAAAAAGACCGCCTAGGCGATCTTTTTAAGTATTACTGAGTCAAAAAGCTTAAGTCTTCTTCGGGACGCGTGGTAAAGACTTCACAGCCATTATCTGTCACCACCAAGGTATGCTCCCACTGCGCGGACAGCTTGCGGTCTTTAGTAATCGCCGTCCATTCGTCTGGTAAAATTTTGGTCTGCCACGTGCCTTGGTTAATCATCGGTTCAATGGTAAAGGTCATACCGGTTTTTAGCTCAAAGCCTGTGCCTTTTTTACCATAATGCATGACTTGTGGCTCGTGGTGGAATTCATCACTGATACCGTGACCACAGAATTCGCGCACGATACTAAAGCGTTCCGGTTCGACCACTTCTTGGATAGCCGCACCGACATCGCCCAAGCGCGCGCCATTTTTGACCACACTCATACCAGCATAAAGGGCATCTTGTGCCACTTTGCAGATACGCTGCGCCATAATAGAGCCATTGCCGACAATCCACATTTTTGAGGTATCGCCGTAATAGCCATCTTTAATAACCGTGACATCGATATTGATGATATCACCATCTTTTAGCAGTTTATTGTCGGCTGGAATACCGTGACAAACCACATGGTTGACTGAGGTACAGATAGATTTTGGGAAGCCGTTATAGTTAAGCGGCGCAGGAATCGCTTCTTGCACATTAACGATATAATCGTGAGCGATTTGGTTCAATGCTTCAGTACTGACGCCGACTTTGACGTGCTCATCAAGCATCACCAGCACGTCACTGGCGAGTTTACCGGCCACGCGCATTTTTTCTATGGCTTCAGGGGATTGGATAAGGGATTTTTTTGTCATCATAATCGTACTTATAGTTATAGAATTTAGGTAGGCAATTATACCATAAATGCAAGCGTCGCTGTTTTGCTAACCCTTAGCAACTTTGTACGCATTTATCAACGTCGAGCGTTATAGTGATATCAACTGTCTCAGCTTATTTATATGTCTATACGTGACTATATAGTCATGGAAATATGACCCATATGCAAAAAAGCAGTTGAATGTTGCAGATGATAGAAGTATTGTAATTTTGTTTGCTAAATGAATTGGCAACGGTTTTTAGCGCTTGGTGCAGGACCCAATAGCTAAGCGTAAAAAAATAAACGTTAAAGATAAGCCGCATAAAAATCGCTTCACGCTTTTATTTTACAATAACAAGGATGTTGTTATGACTCTAAAATCTCGCCTGCGCGCTGCCATAATGCCCAGCGCCTTTCTACCTTCACTTGGCGCTATTGCTGCCGGTGTGCTCCTCATGACCTTACAAACTACTTCTGCTCAAGCAGCGGGACAATTTTATAATTGCGCCAATGCCACCGGCTGTAAAATGGTCGATAGCAAATTTTTCACCTCAAACCATACGGATACCAAATATCCCATTGTCATGACTCATGGTCTGGTCGGCTTTACCAAGCTACTTGGTGTCGACTACTTTTATGGTATTCCGCAAACCCTGATGAGTGGCGGCTCAAAAGTCTACGCCACCAAGACCTCTTCTTTTAACGACAGCCGAGTGCGCGGAGAGCAGCTACTACAACAAGTAAAAACCATTAGCGCGATATCTGGCAGCCCCAAGGTAAACTTAATTGGTCATAGTCATGGCGGCCATGATATTCGTTATGTCGCTGCTGTTGAACCAAAGTACGTGGCGTCAGTGACCGCGGTTGCCAGTCCAGAGCAAGGGGCAGCGTTAGCCGATTGGGTGGTTGAGCAGATTGATAATGACAGAATCAATGGTGAGTATAATACTGCTACCAAAGCCGCGCTTACCTTGTTTGGCTTCTTGGGTAACTTCATGGATTTGAATGCTGGTATCCCTATCGATAAGCTGCAAGAGCAAGACGGATTTGGTGCGGTTACCGCCTTATCAACTAACTATATGGCTGATTTTAACCGTGAGTTCCCAGCGGCCATGCCTTCAAGCTACTGTGGTCAACCAAAAGATACTAGGGTAAACGGTATCAACTACTATTCATTCAGCGGTGTCGGTCAAGTGACCAATGCGCTAGACCCGATGGATTATGTGCTATTAGCGACCTCACAAGTGTTTAAAAACGACCCAAATGATGGCTTGGTTTCCGCTTGTTCGAGCCGTCTAGGCTATGTGATCCGCGATGACTATAAAATGAACCATATGGATTCGGTCAATCAGCTATTAGGCTTAGTCGCATGGGGACAACCTAATCCTAAAACCGTCTATCGCGATCAGGTCAACCGTTTAAAGAATGCCAATTTATAAAGCCAGCTTCTAGATTTAGTGGCTGGGATTTGAATATAAATTAGTAAGTTAACCGCTTTTGCTTAAAAGGGTCACTACGTAACTGACCCTTTTATTTTGCCCCATTTTATGAGTAGTAAATTCCTTATCAACCGATTGATTAAATAAGATAGTGTCGTTATGTCAACTAAGCGCCGTTCACCATTTTTGCTCATTATTATCGCCGTGATAATCGTTTTAGTCGTGGCGATTATTTGGTGGTTTAAACCTGATAATGCTGGTAAATCTTCTTCTCAAACAGATTCTACTGCGCTGAATAGTCAAGCCAATGCCAGTATCATAGAAGAGACAAAGATGAATAATGAAGTTGGCGCATTATCTAAACAAGACGCTTCCCAATTTACCACAGGTCTTGAAAATCTACCGCGCTCCTTGCAAGGGACGGAGGTCGATGGCGAGATTATCATTGATGAAAACAAACAGTTGGTCGTCACCGAAGGGCTACGGCGCTTATTTGATTACTTTTTATCGGCGCTAGGCGAAGAGGATGAAGCCGTCATTTATGCGCGGGTGGAGAGTTATATCCGCAGTCATACGCCAGAGCCTGCAGCCAGCCAAGCGATGAAGATATTTGACCAATATATCGCCTATCTTAAAGCGATTCCTGCAATAGAAAGCCGTTATGGCAATCTGCAGTTACAAGCGACAAAAAATGGTGAGCTTGATTTAAATGTGGTGGCGCAGCAGCAGCAAGATGTTGCTAAGTTGCGCCAGCAGCATTTTGATAAAAATACTATCACCGCCTTTTTTGGCGCAGAAGATGCATATGATGACTATAGTATTGCGATGGTCAAAATTAACCAAGATAAGCAAATGTCCGACGCCCAAAAAGAAGCGGCAAAGCAAGACTATATTAGCCGCATGCCAGATAATGCGACCAAAGCCAATATCGCCCAGCAGGCCAATTTGGAGGAGTTAATCAGTCGTACAGAGCAGCTGCAAGCCAAGGGCGCAACGGCTGAAGAGTTATATAATATGCGTCGTGAGTTGGTTGGTGCGCCAGCAGCAGCAAGGCTTGCGCAGGTCGATCAACAAGATGCTCATTTTGATCAGCGTTTTAAGCAGTATCAAGCCCAAAAACAGCAGCTACTAAGTCAAAATGCCGATAAGGCGCAAGCGCAAACCCAAATCAATCAAATAGAGCAACAATTGTTTAATGAGACGGAACGCAAACGTTTGGCAGGTTATGCTGCTTTGCAACAACAAAAGGCTGCAAATCTTAATTAGATTCGATATCAATTTTTAGGTAAAAGTAAAAAGTATGTAACGGTGAAATCGAAGTATCGGCACTCTAAAGAGAGTTTTTAGCTAAAGTGCTAGCAGGGAATAGGTATTGTAACAAGGTGTGTTAGCAAAAAAGCTATAAAGTAGAACAAATATAGCGGTAATTAGTACTCAATCTATCATGACAGGCTTATGAAAAATGGGCATAATAACTGCACTGTTTAGACTAACGATAAAGCATATTAAGTAGCGCACGTTAATCATGACACATTAACCTTAGCGAATGCTGCTTAATATGATAAAAACAATACTTTTTACCCTTACACTTTTATATTTGAAACCTCTAGGAGTTTATATGAAAAACATGACTAAAATGATGATGGCTGCCACCCTTGCAGTTGGTACCCTTGCGGCTGCTGGTTGCCAAACCACCCCTAGCGTTACTGCACCTGTGACCCAGCCAATTACCGTTGACGCCCTACAAGCGTATAACTGGCAGCTTGTCGATGCTAAGCGCACCAATGGCGATAAAGTTAGCCAATTGTTCTTTGATCCAAGCAAACCATTGACGCTAAAATTCTTTAAAGACGGTGCAACCAACCGCGTGACCTTTACCAATACTTGTAATAACATGGGCGCCAGTTATGACGTCGTAAATGGTAATGTCGTGTTAGGTAATGTGATGTCAACGATGATGGCCTGCCCTGAGCCACAAGCCAGCTTTGATACTGCGACACTTGCAACAGTACAAGGTAAGTACAGCATCAATAATAATGCCAATAACACGCCTATCTTGACCATTACTAATAGCAATCAAGTGGCACATTTCAAAGCGGTTTCTAAATAATTTAATCGTTTAATATAAATGTTTTAAAATCTGACAACTTAAAATGCCTCACTAAACAGTGGGGCATTTTTTTATCTAAAATTTGTGATGCTTTAGGCTACACTGTCATAAGCCGCTAAGGTTAACTATTTAAGCCATTAAGATATCTCTTATGCCATCAACTTCTTAACCTTATCAAAATTCTCATTTTGTATTTATCACTGTTTTATTGGACGTCATTTATGTTAGAAATCTTTGGAGAAAAATCATCTTTCAACCTACGCACGGTAAGTGCTGTCATAGCGATAACGGCTTTTAGCTTGCTAACGGGCTGTCAGACATTGCCAAGTACGATGCCTAAAGCGAATCATGCAACCAAAACACCTATTGATACAAGTGCAAGTAATCCGCTAACGGCGCGCATGCCAGCGATAGATCGGCAAGGGCGCATTGCCTATGTTGAAGAGCAGGGAGCGGGCGCGGCAAAGATATCGACGCTATATAGTATTCGCCCTGATGGTAGCGACCGCCAATTGATAGATCAGCTCAATGGCTATATCTATGCGCCAGCGTGGTCTGCCGATGGTCAAATGCTTGTATATAGTAAACAAGTCGCGCGCCAGTCTCCTAAGATTTATATTTATGATCGCAACAGCAACACCCAAAATCTCATCGTCAATACTGAGGGCAGTAACTTATCAGCCTCATTTTCGCCTGACGGGCAAAAATTGCTTTATAGCTCCACCGTCGGCGGCAATGCTGATATTTATGAGATGCGCTTAAGTGACGGTCATACCAAACAGCTTACAACCTTAGCGAGCACAGAAGTGCAGCCAAGCTACGCTGCCAATGGGCAAAGCTTTGTTTATACCAGCGACAAAGTGCGCGCTGGTCGTCCAAGTATTTATCGTTATCACTTTGCTACCGGTAAGGCGACCTTGATACCGACCGCAGGCTATGCGGCCAGTCCGCAACTGAGCTTGGATGGACAGTATTTAGCCTATCTTAATGGTCGTAAGGCGGCGGTCATGACACTGGCTACAGGACAGGTGGTTAATCTAGCAGAGACAGGACTTGATGAGCCTGCGCGTCTGTCGCCTTCTGCACAGTACGCTGTTTATCCCACAAAGCTTTCGCAAGTGAGCGGTCAAAGTGGTAGCAGTTTAGTGATTCATTCTTTAACAGGCAATTCAAGCTACGCGATTAGTAGTAAGACAGGCGGCGTCGTGCGCTCACCGATTTGGGGTCGTTAATGCCAAAACCTATGTATTATGTAATGGAATGTATATATAATCACTAACAAAGAAACATAAGTTGATTGAATAACCTGCGATTTAGAGGTGGCATAACCGTACGTTAAATTCGTTATAGCCCAAGATTGTATGGCAATACTGTCTTAGTATTTAAAATACAACAAGCAAAATTTCTGAAATAAAGTCTTGCGCACTAAGGCCATAGTTGAAGCTGAATGAATAAATCCGAATGAAGTAAATCCCATTAAAGAAACGTCGAGTAACTTTCAGTCATATAAAAAATCGTATAACCAAGACATCAAAAGGTTGGATTAGGCGAGCAAAAGGAGAGAGCGGTTCATGCAAGAGTCCTTTTTAGTTTTTATCACTAAAATCAGTTTGTACCCGACGATTATTTTTACGGGGCTTGTCATGTTTGTGACGCTATATTGGCTGGTGTCATTACTCGGCATGGCAGATATGGATAGCGTAGATTTTGGTGAGCCAGATGGTGATGTTTCTACCCTGTCATCGACGGGGTTTTTCACTGGTCTCATGCTCAAATTTGGTCTTTATGGCGTGCCACTCATCATCATACTAAGCTTAATCAGCCTAATCGGTTGGCTATTAAGCTACTTATATACGAGCTTTTTACATCAATATTTTGACTCTGGTCTTTTGTATTATCTCTTTGGTACAGGGGCGCTCATTTTTGTATTGGTCGTATCCATGTGGCTAACTGGTATGATCATTGCACCCATCCGTAAAAATATCGCCAAAATACCCAAACGTAACGCATCTAGTAATATCGGTAAAATCGCCGTGGTACGTACATTGAGTGTGACTGACAAACATGGTGAAGCAGAAGTAAATGATGGCGGCGCAGGCTTGATACTCAAAATCCGTTCAGACATCAATAATGATTTGCTCAGGCAGGGTGATAGAGTGACTTTGATAGAATATTTAGAAGAAGCCAACGCCTACCGAGTCGCTCCCGTAAAAGAAAAGTCGTATAAACCGCCGCTATAAATAATTTTAAAATTGAAATAAATAACATTTATACATTCGTTTTATAGGTTGGCTGAGTGGCGGTGTAGAGATAACTAATAGTTTGTTTTTAAGTATGGTATTAATCGTTTTAAATTTGGTTGCAATGTTCTCATTAAAGGAATGAATATGGATATACTCATTATCGTCGGCGTGGTTGTGGTGCTGGCGTTTGTTTTTATTATGGCAGCGCTGTTAATGCTCAAAGCCTTTTATTTTAAGGTGGAGCAGGGCAAAGCATTGATTATCAACGGCGTGAGTAAAATCGCCGTGCGTTTTGATGGTGGTTTTGTTTGGCCAATCATCAATAAAAAAGAATTGATGAGAATTTCCCTTATCACATTGGAGGTCGATAGACGCGGTAAAGAAGGACTGATTTGCGCCGATAATATGCGTGCGGATATTACAGTGGCGTTTTACTTGCGTGTTAATGAAACAGAAGAAGACGTCCTTAAAGTTGCCAAATCGGTTGGGGTTGAAAGAGCTTCAGACAAAGTGGCGGTCAATGAGCTGTTTAATGCCAAATTTTCTGAAGCGTTAAAAACAGTAGGCAAGCAGATTGATTTCGTCAAACTCTTCGAAAACCGTAGCGAGTTTCGTGACAGTATCGTGCAAGAAATCGGTAATGATCTTAATGGTTATGTCTTAGAAGACGTGGCGATTGATTACTTAGAGCAAACGCCGAAAGCGTCACTCGATTCAAGCAATATTTTAGATGCTGAAGGGATCAAAAAGATTACCCAGCTAACAGCTTTCCAAAACGTCATCACCAATGAGCTTGAGCGTGACGAAGAGCTGGCCGTTAAGAAGAAAAACGTCGAGACCAAAGAGGCGATGCTTGAGTTAGAGCGCCAACAAGCCGATGCTGAAGCTAAACAGCGCCGTGAAATTGCCTCAGTGATTGCTCGTGAAACGGCTGAAACTCGTAAAATTGAAGAAGAAGAGCGTAAAAAATCCGAAACAGCCGTTATCATGGTTGAGCAAGATTTAGCGATTCAGCGTGAAAATCAGCAGCGTGAAATTGAAGTCGCTGGACAGAACCGCTTGCGTGCAGTTGTGATTGAAGAAGAAAAAGTCACTCGCGCTCGTGATCTCGAAATCGTCTCGCGTGAGCGTGAAGTTGATTTGCAACGTATCGAAGCTGAACGCGCCATTGAGCTTGAGAAAAAAGAAATTGCTAACGTCATTCGTGAGCGTATCGCGGTAGATAAAACGGTTGCACAAGAAGAAGAGCGTATCAAAGAAGTTCGCGAAGTGAGTGAAGCTGAACGCTCGAAGCAAACGCGTGTCCTAGCCGCCGAAGCCGATGCCGAAGAAATCAAAGTACGTCAGGTGAAAAAGGCTGAAGCAGAAGAGTTGTCTGCTAAGCATAAAGCGGTTGAGATTACCACGCTTGCGACGGCCAATCTTGAGGCCGCTGCCAAAGAATCGGAAGCCAAAATGAAAATGGCGGAAGGCATCAAAGCTGAAGAGTCTGCGCATGGTTTTGCTGAAGCGGCTATTCAAGAAGCCAAGTCGGTATCTTTGGAAAAAGAAGGACTTGCCAAGGCTAATATTATCAAAGCGACTGGTCAAGCGGAAGCACAGTCAGAACGTGAAAAAGGTATGGCTGATGCTGAGATTATCGCCGCGCGCGGTGAGTCTAATGCCAAAGCCGAGCGTGATATCGGTATGGCAAACGCGCAAGTGATTGCCGCTCGTGGTGAATCAAATGCCAAGGCGGAACGTGAAGTTGGACTAGCAAAAGCGGAAGTTACTCGTGCGCATTTCCAAGCTGAAGCCGATGGTCTGGTCGAAAAATTCAATGCCATGGGCAGCATGACCGTCGAGGCACGCGAGCACGAAGAATTCCGTATGGGTCTTGAAACTGCGCTACAAGAAGCGATGGCGTCTATCGAAGCCGGTAAGGAGATTGCCAAAGAAAATGCTGAAGTCTTGGCAGTTGCGCTACAAAAAGCCAAAATCGATATCGTTGGCGGCGAAGCGCACTTCTTCGATAACTTTGCCAAGTCGTTGTCTATCGGTAAAGCCATTGATGGTCTCGCTGGCAAGTCAGATACGTTAAGCGGCATTATCAATACAATGATGGCCAATCAAGTAATGACCAAAGCGAACAAGCACAATGATGATGAAACGGCTTAGTATCATCATTAGTCGACATGACTGATTTATTATCAGCAAGATTTGACCCATAACTTTTCATTAATAAGCAATCTGTCACTTAAGTGGCGGATTGTTTTAACCAACTTAATCTAAACGCTTTAACAGAGCAGTAGTTAATAACTACTATTAATCATGAGTTGGCTCATCTAAAAAAACCAGCGGTGACCACTCGTTTTCTTAGATGAGCCAAGTGCTTCTTTAGTTCGAAAAACCTTAGATTTATCTGATTGCCTAAAAATGGACGAGCAACGATGGCGGATACGCAAAACGCAACCAATTCAAATAACACCAATAGCCAGAATCAATCCGAACAAACGGATCAAGCGGTCGC
The DNA here is from genome assembly GCF_002377905.1 of Psychrobacter sp. UBA3483. Taxonomy (GTDB): domain Bacteria; phylum Pseudomonadota; class Gammaproteobacteria; order Pseudomonadales; family Moraxellaceae; genus Psychrobacter. The sequence continues at coordinate 19,818 of NZ_DFQS01000046.1, forward strand.
TTTAGGTAATGCTTATGAGCTTATTAAAAAGCGTCTTATTGAGCAGGGTAGTCGGCTAGAGCAACAGACCGCTAAGCTGAATCATGCGCGTCTGCAAGAGTTTGGCAGCACGCAGATGCAAGTCATCGCCCGCACCCGTATTCGTACCGAATACAACTGTGTGGCGCAAGATATGGTACAAGTTGGCGACTATCTGTTGTTTGGCTACAACGTCTTTATGGGGCTAAAGCGGGCGAGTAATATCAAAGATGTGTTGTCGCTATATCGATTGATAGAGCCTACTAATAAAAATGGTGGTGATGAAAGTCAGCAGAATGGTCTCGATAGTAACGATAGCATGGATAAGGAAAGCGCTGAGCAAGAATATCAGCTGGAAGAAGTAGATTTAAAAAATACCTTTTTAGATCAAGAGGCATTTGTCCAAGATTTTAATGAATTGTATCGCTATTACAAGCACACGCGCCTGACTCAGCTGACCGTCAAAGACAGCAAACTGCTATTGGCCTTTCAAATTGGCGAGCGTATCACCGATATTCGTGTCTTTCGTTTTGCCCTAGATTTTAGCCAAGGCACACCAAAGTCAGCCCAAATTGCCTACGTAGACAATCGAGGCGAGCGTGATATCGAGTTACCTCCTGCTTACGATTTTGATTGGGTAGATACCACGCGTGAGCAGATGGTCAATGGTAAATATCCACATATGAATATCTTAGATACCATCTTTGTAGAAACCATTGGTGGCGATTTGACCATTAAGATTGAGGATAATACCCAGTCAGGGCAGGGTATTTATAGCGAGCCTGTGAATGATCGCACCCAGTCGTTGACTGACGCTGAAATTGCTTATGCCAAAGTTGGCAGTTTAATACTGCTGAAAATACTGCCGTATCGCGAAGACAGTTATCGTTATTTTGTTTATAACACCTTGACTGAAGCGGTGCTGCGTTTGGATGCAATTGGGCAGTCGTGTGTGCAGTTGCCAGAGGATCACGGCATTATATTTCCCGGCGGTTATTATCTACAGACGGGTGAGTATAAGCTGTTCGATGCCAATAATGTCGGTGCCAAAGACTTAAAGTACAAACGTAAAATTGTATCGCCAAACGGCGAAGATGTATTGTTTTTATTCTATGACGTCGCTTTAGGTGTCACAGGTCTGCTTCCTTACAACCTTATAAAAAAGCAATTGGCAAACCCCATTTATTGTAATGGTATGGCACTGGCAGACAATGGGCGTCTGGTATTGTTTAATGATCAAAGTGAGCCGTCACGCATTCACCCGATGCAGATATGGCATACGCCTTATGCCTCCCCTGAGTATGTCAGTGAGCTGCCTGAAAGCACCAGCTTTTATGGCAAAATCGGCAACAAAGAGTTGGTGCGCGGTATCTCCGACCTTTATAGCATCACCCGCCTGATTGATAATCAAAGCGTGTCACAAAAGCTCTATGAGGAGCTATCGGATAATACCAGCCGCCTCTTTGATAGCTATTACTGGTTGTCTGACCCTGAGCTTAACGACGTCGCCAGTAGTATCAAGGACGTAACGGCGACCGCTGAATTGGTCATTGATGAGTTTGCCAAAGTACAAAGCATCCAAAAGCAAACCCAAACGGCGTTAGCCGATGCCGATACGCAGCAAAGTGAGATTTTGCGGCAGATACGCGTGACCACCTTTGAGTCTGCCGGTGATTATGTGGAGCAGCTGTCGGCGTTAAGGCGACAAAAAGGCCGCCTGGTCAGCTTGGAGGACTTGCGTTATTTAGATAGCGATAAGCTACAGGCATTGCAAACACAGTTAGAAGTAGCAGAAAGCGAGCTCGCCGAAAAAACCGTCGTATTTTTAAGTGGAGACAAAGCATTATCAAGCTACGAAGCCATATTAGCAGAGGTCAGCGAACGCTTAAATACGGCCGAAACCAATAGCGAGCTAAAACCCGTACTCGAAAAAATTGATGAGACAGCACAAGGCTTAGATTTATTGACCGAGCTATTAGGCACATTAGATGTTGCTGATGCCACGGTACGCACCCAAATTATCGATGACATATCGACCATTTATTCGAGTCTCAATCAAAGCAAAGCCAAGCTTAATCATAAGCGTAAAAACTTAGGTTCTGCTGAAGCAGTCGCGCAATTTGGCGCGCAGTTTAAGCTATTTGGTCAGTCCATTGCTAATGCCTTGTCGATTGCCAATACGCCTGAGAAATCAGACGAGCAAATGGCGAAATTACTGGTACAGCTAGAAGAATTGGAAAGCCAGTTCGCTGATCCAGAAAGCGGTAGTGGTGATCAGTTTTTAGTAGACATCATAGCTAAGCGTGAAGAGATTTACGAAACCTTTGAAAATCATAAACAGCAGCTGCTTGATACCCGAAATCGTAAAGCCCAGAACTTAGGTGATGGCGCACTGCGGATGCTTGAGAGTATCAAAAAGCGTACGCAGAGCACAGGCGTCACTGGCTTTAAGGAAGAAGAAGCGCTCAATACCTATTTTGCCTCAGATGGCTTAGTCCAAAAAGTACGCGCTATCGCTAGAAACTTGCAAGCGATGGGCTTTAGTGTCAAAGCCGATGACATAGACGCGCGCCTAAAAGCCATACAAGTTGAGAGTTATAAGAGTCTAAAAGATAAGTCTGACTTGTTCGAAGATGGCGGTCAGATTATTAAATTGGGCAAACACCGCTTTTCGGTTAATACCCAGCCTTTAGATTTAACGTTGCTCAGTCGTCAGCAGTCAGATGGCAAGCGTGTGCTCAATTTGCATCTAACAGGCACCGATTATTATGAAGTGCTCAATAATGCTGAGTTAAATGCCTTGCCCCCTTATTGGGATATCAATATCGCCTCCGAGTCTGACAGCGTTTATCGCGCTGAGTACTTGGCGTATAGCATTATCGAAAGTGCCAAAAAAAGCCAAGACGGCTTGACGGAAGCGCGTTTATATCAGGCCTATGATGCGACGCGGTTAACCTTCGATAGCAAGGGTGAGATAGATGAGGACAGTCCGCTACCTAAACTCGTCAGGGCCTATGCCACGCCGCGTTATCAGCTCGGTTATGACAAAGGTATTCATGACCATGATGCGACGCTGTTATTGCTACAAATATTACCCACCCTACGTGAAGCTGGTCTACTGATTTATACCCCGCAAGTACGGGCGTTGGCGCAACTATTTTACTGGCAGTTAAGTTTAACCAAAGCGCTCGGCTTAGAAGCGCTACGTCAATTTGGTTATGATACTTGGTTAAATGAGCTGGTACTGACGCGGGTACATAACTGGCAAGATAGAGCCATTACAGCTGAACAATTGCATCGAAGCCTGGGCAGCGATACTGCAAAAGCATTGCTGGTTGAAGATATGACGCATGTGATGCAGAGCTTTGTTGCCGCTTATAACGCCGATAAATTTGCTTTAGAGGACGGCTCAGCTTCAAAGATTAGCCAAATTCATCAACCCGCTATGGTTAGTAATACGACTGTCTTTCAGCAAGGCTACGTGCAGCAAGCTTGTGAATATTTGGTCAGTGTTATGGGGCAAGTTACTACGCCCAATGGCAATATCGAGTGGCAGACCAGCCAACAAGCGCAGCAGTTATGTGAGCTATTGAGCAAAACGCTAAATAGCGCGTCAGCCAATGCGCAAAATAACATGGGTTTTGAGCAACTACAGTACTCGATTGGCAAGCTTGGTTTACAGCCAAAATCAGCCTATGAATTACTAGCCACATGGTTTTATGCGCTGCTCGATCAAACTTATGGCAATGATAAAATAGCTGACAGTCAGAGCGATGCAAGCGGTGACAATGCACTTAGCGAAGATCAGCAAGCAAAAATCGATGAAGAAAATATCTTACGCCAACAGCAATTGGCAAGTGATCGTCATTACGTGCCCGAAGCAATTGCTGTTTTACTTACTCAGCTAAATGATACTCAAAGAAAAGATTTGGTACAGCATCTTATCGAGTCAGGGGTAAGCTTTGATAGTATTAATAAAGGCGCAACGAGCACTTCGTTTTCGACGCCCTCTTTATCGACCTCGTTAACCAGCCTCAATAACCCACTTAATCAAGCGCAAAGCTTCGAGCGTCGCATAAGTAAGGTCTCGCTTGAAATTCAAGTCAATAATTTGCTAGGTGAGCATGAGCGCATTCATCAGCAAACCTTAACCTTTGCCGTTGATGATTTCTTAAGTCGTTTGCATCATCACGACACCCAAGTTATTCCTGCTTATCGGCGCTATCTAGCGATGCGCTCAGAGATTTTAAATACATCAAAAGAAACGTTGCGACTTGATGAATTTATGCCGCGTCCGTTATCCTCATTTGTACGTAACCGTCTGATTAATGAAAGCTATCTGCCACTTATCGGTGATAATCTCGCCAAGCAAATGGGCACGGTTGGCGAAGATAAGCGTACCGATTTGATGGGTATCCTGATGATGATATCGCCGCCAGGTTACGGTAAAACCACCTTGATGGAATACGTTGCGAACCGTCTTGGTCTCATCTTTATGAAGATTAACTGTCCGTCACTCGGTCATGATGTGACGTCTTTAGATCCCGAAAAAGCACCCAATGCCACCGCCCGCGAAGAGCTGAATAAAATTAACTTAGCTTTTGAGATGGGCAATAACGTCATGCTTTATCTCGATGACATTCAGCATACCCATGCAGAATTTTTGCAGAAATTCATCTCACTTGGCGATGGTACACGCCGCATCGATGGCGTCTGGCAAGGCAAGACCAAGACCTATGATATGCGTGGTAAAAAGTTCTGCGTGGTCATGGCGGGTAACCCATATACCGAAAGTGGCGAAGCGTTTAAAGTACCTGATATGCTTGCCAACCGCGCCGATATCTACAATTTAGGCGATATCATGAGCGGCATGGAAGAGATATTTGCCCTCAGCTATATTGAAAATTCGCTGACCTCTAACGCGGTATTAGCACCCCTTGCTAACCGTGATTTGAGCGATGTTCATCGTCTTATAAAGATGGCAAAGGTAGACAATGCCAATCTTATCCAAGCTCATAGCAGCGAGTTAACTTATCCCTATAGCACCTCGGAGATTAACGAGATTATCGCAATCTTGCGCCATATGTTTACGGTGCAAAAAGTTATTCTCTATGTCAACAAAGCCTATATTGCCTCCGCTTCGCAGGATGATAAATATCGCGTCGAGCCGATATTTAAGCTGCAAGGCAGTTACCGTAATATGAATAAGATAACTGAAAAACTCTCTGCTGTCATGAATGAAAATGAGCTTAATCAGCTAATCGATGATCATTATCTAGGCGAGTCGCAGCTATTGACCCAAGGCGCAGAAAGCAATCTACTGAAGCTCGCTGAGATACGCGGTAAATTGACTGAGGCGGAGGCTGCGCGTTGGGCGCAGATTAAGGCTGACTTCTTACGCAATAAAGCCATGGGCGGCGAAGACGGTGATACGGGCGCGCGCATTGTCGCGCAATTGGTCGACTTGGCCAGTGGTTTCAATGCTATCAGTAGCCAGTTTGAGACATATTTAACGCAAAATAGTCCAGAGCAAATCGCCCGCTTACGAGAAGCTGGACAGCAAGCCCAACTTGATAACCAATTAGAAGCACAGAAAATACTTGCCGATAGCGTCCTTAACAATGCTAAAGTCGTCAGCGACAGCATCGACAATGGCTTTGAAAAAAGTATGAATCAGCTGATACAAATCTATAAGCATGATCACAATGCTGAAAAAGCGGAAAGCGAGTATCTCAAGCAAAACCAAAACGTGCAAAAAGCACTGATGGTGCAGCTGGTCGATGCGGTTGAACAACTGGCGCAAAAAATGGCGGATAGCTTGTCTAATAGTTTAACTGAGACCCTAGCTAAGAGTGATGAGAATCAAACAGCAGGTACCGATATTCCTGATATTCATCAACAGACTGCACTGATGGCAACTGCACTTAAAGAGGCGCTTGCGCCACTGACGATGCGAATGGACGAGAAGTTGGCAATTGATAGCAGCACCGATCAATCTGGTAAACTTATCGTCAATAGCCTTAATAGGCTGAACAAAATATTTGATGATTATGAATAGTCGTATTGATAAGAGAGGTAAGCTATTGATGCATCAAACAAACCAATGAGAAAAATATGGCGCACAAAAAGAAAAACGTCCGTAAAAAAGAATGTCCTGTCTGCGAGCGTGAGTTTAGTTGGACTAAAAAATTGGATAAAAACTGGGAGAGAATGGTCTATTGCTCAGACCAATGTCGGCGTATTAAAAAGTATGAGGGTCTGGATCATCAAAAAGAAGATAAATAGGCATCAATAGAGAAATAGAGATATAAAAGGGAGCAGACGATGGCACATAAAAAGGTAAACTTACCGCAAAAAATTTGCCCCGTCTGCCAGCGACCGTTTACGTGGCGTAAGAAGTGGGAGGAGGATTGGGAGCAGGTGATTTATTGTTCTGAGAAGTGTCGGCGTGGGAAGGTAAAAAGTGATTAGCCTAAAATAAAAGAATCAGCCAATATATGAATCGACTGACTCTTATATTTTTAAATGTTAACTGCTATTGGCGTTGGAAGTTTAAAGACTCACCGCTATCTATCACACCATTGCCATTCTCATCAAATTCAAGCGTGAGAGTATCACCAGACACCTTTAAATACCGCATAATATCATCTGATAATCCTGCGTCACCATTATCATCATAGATTTGACTAGTGGATAAAGCTTTTGTGGTAGGGTTTACGCTGTAATTACCCCATTCCATACCGTTTAATGGATTATCCATCATGGGTGCACTATCGACTCCTATCTGAACATAGCTGCCATCATCTTCACCATTAGTCGCTTCATCAGTGAAAATCAATGCCAATACACTGTCATCAGTCGTCGTGTTTTTCCAGTAGCCCAATAATCCTTCAGACTTAATCCTAGAAAAAGTGAAAGATTCATTGCTGTCTATTGCACCATTATTATTTTCATCGATACGAAGTGTTAATTTATCGTTAACGACTTCGGCGTAAGTAGTCACCTTATCGGACAAACCACTGCTATCATTACCGTCAAAAAGTACACTGTTGGTCAGTATGCCGGTAGTTTTATCAACATTATACTTACCCCATTCCATACCATTATCAGGATTGGTTTCTGATTCATCTTCATCAACTTGTACGACGACATAAGTACCATCGTCTAAGAAAGCGACCGCTGTTAGATTGTCTTCAGGATTATCACTGTTCCAAACACCTACAATCGCCCTATTAAAACCTGGCTGAGTAGGCGTTTCGGAGCTAGGTGAGTCATCAGAGTCATCACTGCCACATCCTTGTAGTAGCAAAGTAGCTGTTGCTATAGTCAGCAAAGTCATTTTAAAAAATTTCATTTTATCTCTCCTTGAATGAAAAATGTAAAATCTTACTTATTTTAAAAGCGACGTCCTTGTCCCTCCTTATTTTTATTATTCAATTTCTGTTATATATAAATGGTTTTTTATGAATATAACAAAAATTTTTAGTGAATCCAACCAAAAAAGTATTTATGCGTTTTAATAGCTTAAAAAGGTCGATAAGTAAGGTTAGTATTAAATGTCAGTAGATAGAAAGGGGATATAAAAAATACCGCCACATCTCCTATAGCATTTTTATTAAATGAGATAGGAGGTATGACGGTATGAATAAACGTTATATTTAAATGAGTTTTCTTATAAATTCGGATTTAACCACTTCTCAGCAGTTTTCATATCCCAACCTTTACGCTCAGCATAGCTCTCTAACTGATCGCTGCTGATTTTACCGACGTTGAAGTATTCACTCTCAGGATGCGAGTAGTAGAAGCCGCTGACCGATGAAGCAGGCCACATTGCATAGCTTTCAGTGAGTCTTGTACCGATAGCATCAACCGTGCCTAGCCACTCAAAGAGTTTGCCTTTTTCGGTATGCTCTGGGCAGGCAGGGTAGCCAGGTGCAGGGCGGATACCAACGTATTTTTCTTTAATCATCTCATCATTGGTTAGATTTTCGTCAGCTTGATAGCCCCAATATTCTCTACGTATGAGCTCATGCAAATGCTCGGCAAAGGCTTCCGCTAAGCGGTCAGATAATGCCTGCACCATGATGGCATTATAGTCGTCACCAGCGGCTTTATACTTTTCCGCCAATGCTTCTGTCCCAACGATTGAGACCGTAAAGCCGCCAAGATAATCGGTATGAGCTTCCGATGGCGAGATAAAGTCTGCCAAGCTAAAGTTTGGCTTGCCGCTGGCTTTGTCACTCTGCTGACGCAAATGCTCAAATTGATATTCTGCTGTGCCGCCCTCAGTCGGTGCTTTGTCATAGACGGTGACGGTATCGGCACCGGTACGACGGGCTGGCATGAGCTTAAAGACGCCTTTGGCAACGATTAACTTATCATCAATCATTTTTTGCATCAAGTCATTGGCATTATCAAACAAATCACGCGCCGCTTCACCAACCACCTCATCTTGCAAGATTTTTGGATATTTGCCAGCAAGTCCCCAAGAGATAAAGAACGGCGTCCAGTCGATATAAGGCAGTAGGTTAGTGATGGGGTAATCATCAAATATCACTTGTCCAAGCTTATTAGGCACTGGCGGTATGTAATTGTCCCAATCATCTTTAAAACCAAGCTCTATCGATTCAGCATAGGATATTTTTGCCGCTTTTGGTTGACGCTTAGCAAGGCGCTCACGTACTTTGATGTACTCTTCGCGCGTCTCATCGATTAAGCCTTGACGATGCTCTTTGGATAGCAGCTTAGTCACTACACCAACTGAGCGTGAAGCATCCGACACATAGATGACGGCATCGTTTTGGTATTGTGGTTCGACTTTAACTGCCGTATGCGCTTTAGAAGTCGTTGCCCCGCCAATCATTAAGGGTAGGGTCATGCCGCGCTCTTGCATTTGCTTAGCGACATAGACCATCTCATCGAGGCTTGGGGTAATCAGACCTGATAGCCCGATGATATCGACTTCCTCAGCGATTGCCGTATCAAGGATTTTTTCACAAGGTACCATCACGCCCAAATCGACAATGTCGTAGCCATTACAGCCAAGTACCACGCCGACGATGTTTTTGCCGATATCATGAACGTCACCTTTGACCGTCGCCATCAGGATTTTACCTTTCTTTTCGCCCTCGACTTTTTCGGCTTCGATATACGGGTTCAACCACGCGACCGATTGCTTCATCACGCGGGCAGATTTCACCACTTGCGGTAAGAACATTTTACCGGCACCAAATAAGTCGCCGACAATATTCATACCGTCCATTAATGGCCCTTCGATCACTTCTAGTGGCTTGGGATATTTCTCCCACGCTTCTTTGGTATCGGCATCGATAAAGGTCGTGATACCTTTTACTAGTGCATGAGCAATACGCTCTTCGACCGTACCTTCGCGCCATGACATATCGACGGTGCTGTCTTTTTTCTTACCGCCATCTTGATAGCTTTCAGCGATGGTCATCAGGCGTTCGGTAGCATCTTGACCACTCTCGCCTTGGTTGCGATTGAGCATCACATCTTCGATGGCGTCGCGGGCTTCCTTTGGAATATCATCATAGAGCTCAAGCATCGCTGGGTTGACGATACCCATGGTCAAGCCATTTTGAATCGCATGATAAAGGAATACCGAGTTAATGGCCTCACGAATCGGGTTGCCACGGAAACTAAACGACACGTTGGACACACCTCCCGATACCATGGCGTTTGGTAAATTATCAGTTATCCATTTGGTGGCGTTGATAAAGTCAGCGCCGTAATTATTATGCTCGGTAATACCGGTTGCAACCGCAAAGATATTCGGGTCAAAGATGATATCCTCGCTAGGGAAGCCGACTTCATTGACCAAGACATCATAGCTGCGCTGACAAATCTGGATTTTACGCTCATAAGTATCAGCCTGACCGTCTTCATCAAATGCCATGACGATAATAGCAGCACCGTAGCGCATACAAAGCTTGGCGCGGAGGGCGAACTCATCATAGCCTTCTTTTAATGAGATAGAGTTGACGACGGATTTACCTTGAATGCGTTTAAGCCCTTCTTCGATAATGTCCCATTTTGATGAGTCAATCATCAGGGGCACGCGGCTGATATCAGGCTCACCAGAGACCAAGTTGACGAAATGAATCATCGCCTGTTTTGAGTCGAGCATGCCCTCGTCCATATTGATATCGACGATTTGCGCGCCACCTTCGACTTGGTCACGGGCGACATCGAGCGCTTCAGTATAGGCTTCGGTTTTAATCAAGCGCAGGAACTTCTTTGAACCGGTCACGTTGGTACGCTCACCGACGTTGACGAATAAGCTTTCAGGGGTAATGGTAAATGGCTCAAGTCCCGATAAGCGGCAAGCAGGAGGGATTTCAGGAATCACGCGCGGTGGGTAATTGGCGACCATCTCCGCAATCAGGCGAATGTGCTCAGGCGTGGTACCGCAGCAGCCGCCGACGATATTTAGAATGCCAGCTTTGGCAAAACCTTCGAGCAGGGCAGCCGTTTCCTCAGCTGTTTCATCGTACTCACCAAACTCATTGGGCAAACCCGCGTTTGGATGGGCGGAGACATAAGTATTGGCGATATTTGATAGTGTTTGAATATGCGGACGCAGTGCATCAGCACCCAAGGCACAGTTAAAACCAACCGATAGCGGCTTGGCATGGCGAATCGAGTTATAAAACGCCTCAGCCGTTTGGCCTGAAAGCGTCCGACCTGAGGCATCGGTAATTGTCCCCGAAATCATAATCGGTAATTCAAAACCAATATCATCAAACACGCCTGTGACCGCAAAGATTGCAGCCTTAGCATTAAGCGTATCAAAAATGGTCTCGATTAATAGAATATCGACGCCACCTTCTATCAAAGCCAGCGTCGCCTCGCGATAGTTCAGCACCAACTCATCAAAGGTGATATTACGAAAGGCGGGGTCATTGACGTCAGGGGATAATGAGCAGGTACGCGATGTCGGCCCAATCACGCCTGCGACAAAGCGCGGCTTTTCTGGGGTCTTAGCGGTGTATTCATCAGCGGCTTCGCGGGCAATTTTAGCAGCGGTTTTATTTAATTCTGGCACAAGGTGCTGCATATCATAGTCGGCCATCGACAGGCGCGTACCGTTAAAGCTGTTGGTTTCAATGATATCCGCGCCTGCGGCCAGATGTGCCCTATGAATCTCTTTAATCATCTGTGGCTGAGTCAGTACCAGCAAATCATTATTACCGCGCACGTCTTGTTCAATATCAGCAAAGCGCTCGCCGCGATAGTCGGCTTCCTCTAACTTAAAGGTCTGAATATGGGTACCCATCGCGCCATCTAGCATTATAATTCGCGCCGCCATCTGCTCGGTGAGGCGTGCGCGCGCGGTTAACTGCTGCGCTTTATAAGGAAATACAGCAGGCGGTGTCAAAATAAAGTCACTAGCCGTGCTTGATACATTGGTGGCATTGGGTGTATTGGTATTGGCGACACCAGTATGATTATGAGAACAGGTCGGTGGAGTGGTGGTGTTTTGAGTCATAGGAGCGCTGCTTATTAGAGTCAAGATAAGAAAAGGAAAAAATAAAGTCGTTCAAAGTTTTTAGGGCGAGCTTACTAAGTTAGCTACTGATGAAATAGGGCGTATATAACAATACGATTGATAAAAAGTTGGCTTAAAAATCGATAAGCAAATCTGGATTATTCTAGCACGAAACTGCTATTACTCGCGGGATTGTGCTTACTCCGCTTATTCCATTTTGGCACTATCACTGACGATATCGTATTCAAACATATCAATAACTTATTACTATGATTAATTATTACTATGATTAATTATTGTTGCACGAAATGATCATGGTATTAAAAGCTAGCATGGTATTAAAAGTACCGTCATAACCTTAAATTCTATTGCATAACGCTGCTTGGTACAAATGAATATCATTTCAATAGAGGATTACCTAAAGCTTTGATTTGTATTAACAAAAGCAATTACTTGCGTGAGCGCTTTATTACCCTATTTTGGTTTACACGTAAGCTACAAAAATTAGCCTAAACGCAAGTTTATAATGCTTTGTGATATGTTAATTTAATTTCAGAAGGATTGACGTTTCATAAGCAATGCTTATTAGTAACTGTTAATGATTTTTATTTGTGAGTGACTAACAATTAGGAATTAAAAACGGGATAGGCAAGGGTTCTAAGGAAAGACAATCTGACCGTAAGTCCGTAATAAAAATCAATAAATTGTAGTCAGTAAACCATTCATTTACTAAACCGTGTAGTTACTCAATCATTAAGGACAATGTTATGAAACTGATCAAAATCGCTACCCTTGGCACCTTAGCACTTTCAATTGCCGGCCTTAGCGCTTGTAATAATATGATGCCAACCAAAACCCCTGCCACAAAGGCGCCTATGCATAGTCAATCTACTGCCAGTATGAACGTGGTACAGATTGCTCAGAGCAATGCTGATTTCTCACTGCTAGTAGAAGCCTTGCAAGCAGCAGGTCTAGCGGGCGCATTGACCGATACCAGTGCAAGTTACACAATACTGGCACCGACCAATGCCGCCTTTGTACAAGCGCTACAAGAAACCGGCATGACCAAGGCTGAGCTATTTGCTAACAAGCCGTTATTGACCAAAATTTTGACTTACCATGTGCTCAAAGGTAATACGCCTGTTTATCAAAAACACGTCAGACCTGGTAATTACACCATGCTCAGTAATGACACGCTGGTGATTACGCCCCAAGGCAGATTAATGGATGAAAATGGTCGTACCACCAAGATTTTAAAAACAGATATCGCGGCCAGTAATGGCGTGATACATGTGATTGATAGAGTGCTGTTACCTAAATAATTTCATTACTTAAATAAATAATTTATCACCTAGATAAGCAATCAACGAGCGACACAGCGTTTATTTAGGTAGTGGGTAAATTCAGATGCTATATAAACTATTGCTAGACTATAAATGAAGATTGGTTTTAGCCTAGCAATGATGTGCTATACGTGAATGATACAGTGTTGCTACCTAAGTAAGCAGTAAGTAAAAAATAATCAGCTAAGATGGTAAGCATTGAGCGACGTTATTTAATGTATTACTAATTTACCCACATTTCTATTTAGAAGTCTTTATGCAGAAATTTTCATTCATCATTATTTATATTTAAACCGCCCTACAACCAAAAAGTACCATCCATAAACCCGTTATTTCAAAGGAATGACCTATGTTAAAGAAGAATTTATTATCTATCGCTGTCGTTACCGCTGCCATGTTACTGGCGGCTTGTAACGATAAAGAAGCCGTTACTGAGCCAGTTGAGCCAGCCGCAACTACTGACGTAGCCGTTGAGCCAGAAACCACCACAGATATGCCAGCTGAAGCAGTGGCTGAGTCTAACGATGCGATGGCTGTAGATGCGGCAGCGACACAAAGTATCGGTGAAATGGCTGCTGGCAATGAGAATTTAACTATCCTAACCGAAGCGCTGCAAGCGGCTGACCTTGATGACATGATGATGGCAGAAGGTCAGTACACCGTATTTGCACCAACCGATGATGCTTTTGCTGCTTTGTTAACTAAACTAAACGTCACTAAAGAGCAGCTGCTCGGTGATAAAGAGATGCTGACCAGCGTATTGACTTATCATGTCGTGCCGATGGTGGTAAAAGCGGCTGACATCCCTTATGGTACAGCTATCGATACGGCAAACGGCCAAACCATCTCTATCAGTGATGCTAATGTGATTACCGATGCGAGTGGTAATACCGCTAACATCGTTGGCACCGATATGATGGCAACCAACGGTGTGGTACATGTGATCGATACGGTCTTATTGCCTAAATAAGCTGATTTTATCACTATAAACAACAATAAAAGCATCTAAGAAGCCCAGCCACCGAGCTGGGCTTTTTTGTATTTAATGACTTAGCGCAAAATATATCAAAGTTTGTATGACAACCTTACGTCCATAAAAAAGCCCGAGACCATCGTCTCAGGCTTCCTGTTTTATCGTTACTTTTAATGTCATCAATACAGTTTAAATAACATTACAGCTTAGTAAATTATAGACGTTCTTTATGAAGTGGATCTTGGGCTGCCATTCTTTGTTGCTGCTTTAGATGACGCTCTTCCCAATACGGCGCGTTTTTGATACCGAATTTTGCTGGATCAAACGTATAGTGCTTCACGCCAGCTTTACGCTGTGCTTCATAATCTTTCAGCATAGTAAGCGTTGGACGCGCGACAAAGAAGATAACCAAAATACCAACGATATTTAGCCATGCCATCAGACCAACACCGATATCACCGATTGCCCAGATATAGCCTGCTGAGTTAAGACCACCATAAGCAACCATCACCATGATTAGTACTTTAACTAAGAATAATCCAGTTCTGTTGGCACCGCGGCTGATAAAGCGCGTTAAGTACGCAACGTTTACTTCAGCGATGTAGTAGTAAGCCAAAATAGTGGTAAAGGCAAAGAAAAATACGGCAATAGCGATAAAGGTATTACCAAACTGACCGTATACGGACTCCATTGCCATCTGGGTAAAGGCAGGTGAGTTAATCTCAACGCCCGCCGCAACGTTTTGTACGATGTATTGTCCTTCAGGTAGCGTACCTTGGATGTTATAAGTACCCATGGTCAAAATCATAAAGGCAGTCGCAGAACAAACCAGTAGGGTATCAACATAGACTGAGAATGCTTGTACCAAACCTTGCTGTGATGGATGCTCAACTTCGGCAGCACCAGCAGCATGAGGACCTGTACCTTGACCCGCTTCGTTAGAGTAAATACCACGTTTTACACCCCAACCGATGGCTGCACCAAAACCCGCTTGCGCAGTAAAGGCATCACCAATGATTAAGCCAAATACTTTTGGAATCATCTCATAGTTGGTAAACATAATAACGAGGGCTAGACCAATATAACCTAGTGCCATAAAAGGAACGGCATACTCGGTAAAGGTTGCGATACGTTTAATACCACCAAAGATGATAATCGCTAGCACCACTAGAATGATACCCAATGCTACAAGACGCATAGAGCCAACTTCTAAGCCCCCAAGGTTCATGATGGTACCTTCACCCATGACCTGTGCAAAGGCATTGATAACGCCGTTTGCTTGCACACCAGGTAAAAACATACCACAAGCTAAAATAGAAGCGACCGCAAAGAGGATACCATACCAACGTTGACCTAGAGCGCGCTCAAAGTAATAAGCAGGGCCACCGCGGTATTCGCCAGTGACGACGTCTTTTTCTTTATAAATCTGTGCAAGGGTTGATTCGACATAAGCGGTAGATGCGCCTAAGAATGCCACAACCCACATCCAAAATACTGCACCAGGACCACCGAAGCCGATAGCTGCTGCTACCCCAGCGATATTACCCATACCCACACGTCCCGCTAGAGATACAGCGAGTGCCTGAAATGATGAAATACCTTGTGCACTTGACTTACCTTTAAACAGCAAGCTGATCATTTCACTGAATAAACGTACTTGTACGAAGCGCGTCATGATGGAATAAAATAAACCTGCGCCCAAGCATAGATAAACCAATGCTGGGCTCCAGATAATTCCGTTTACTAAATTAACTAAACCTTCCATATGTATATTCCTAGTACTGTATCAAAGTGGCTATATATGACGATGCTAAGAGGAAGCTCGCTTTAATGTCCTTATTAAAGCCAACCACTCAAATAATCTGCATGCGCTTAACTGTCTTGGAAATTCTCCCTACAGATTAAGTTTCATATGCGCTTAGCCACTAAGGATGGACTGTAGTTGTCTGCTGTTATCCGTCTGGTTTATTAACAATAATAAGCGTATCCAACCGCTTATCGCGTTAACAGTTTATTAAAAATGCCTTTGGGTAAAGCGGTTATAAATAAACCAGTGAATAAAACAGGCGGTTATAATATAAATAGCCACCACCTCAATCAATAAGAGGGTGATACTTAACTTTTTATGAGTCATATCGGCTGACTACATATACATGGTAGAGTAGGGTAAAAGAGCAGTCTTTACTCGTCTATCAATCCTTTTTCATGCGACGTTGACGACCTGCTAGTACCAAAAATCTTATAAGTCCACTACCAAATGTATTCAAACCGTACGGCTACGTAACTGCAATTTGCCATATTTTTTAGGCAATTACTAGAATTTTCTTTATAAGGGTATTCATTTATAAATGATTCCCTCTGTCTAATTGTCTATAAAAGACTAAGAAATCTTACATTTATTTTACACTGGTCATTATTTTTTAACTCATTGATGATGACGGCTAAAAAGACACTTACGTTAATAGCAGTGAAAATTGCTTATAAATGCGCCAAAGCCGTGCGATAAGCGCTGTTTTGCGGTTGTGTTTTGGTAACGATGAATTGTAAAAGTGACGGTATAGCGCCATTATTAGCACAATATATTGCGGCTGCTATATTGTAGGCTATGAAAGTCGCAGCCGATAAACTATAAGTACATTTAAGTGGTTAAAATTAAGAAAGCGATTAAAAAATATTTTGTTTGTTATTTATTATTAGGAGAGTCAACGATGACGCGTAAATCTTTTTTAAAACCTATGTTGCTATCAGCGGTACTAGCGACTTCTACCGTCGGTTTGAGCGGTTGTGGCTATAACAATTTGCAGGCGCAAGATGAACAGGTTACCGCGGCTTGGTCAGAAGTGGTCAACCAATACCAGCGCCGCTCTGACTTGGTGCCAAACTTAGTCAAAGTCGTGCAGCAATATGCTAAGCAAGAGCAAGAAGTATTTACTCAAGTCGCTGCCGCGCGCTCACAAGCGGGCGGTATCACGGTCACGCCAGAGCTGCTCAATGACCCTGAGGCGATGGAGCGCTATGCTGCTGCCCAAGATCAGATGACGGGCGCGCTATCGCGTTTGATGGCGGTTTCTGAGCGTTATCCTGAGCTGAAATCTGATGCCTTGTTCCAAGATTTACAGGCGCAGCTTGAAGGCACAGAAAACCGTATTACCGTGGCGCGTAACCGTTATATTCAAGAAGTTCAAGGTTATAACACCACCGTGCGTCAGTTCCCAACCAATATTACGGCCAAAGTATTTGGTATGAATCCCAAGCCAAACTTTAGCGTCGCTAACGAAAAAGAAATATCGACTGCACCAAGTGTAAACTTTGGCGATGATAATGCGCAGACGGCGCAGTAAAACCAAGTTTAAGCGTTCTATCTACTATGATGAGGAATAAATGCTACTGTGTATTTGACAGGGCGTTTATTGGATCAAAAATGATAGAACGCCTTTATCGCCAGTTGTTTTTTCTGTTGCCGTTTATAGCAGTTGGTCTTGCAGTTATTCATTAGTACAGATGTTATTTGAGGTGGTATAGATTAGATGAAGCATTCAAAAGCACTCTTCTCCGCATTATTATTTACCCTAAGTATTGGGAGTGGCTCGCTGCTGCATGCTGCGCCCAGTACTAGTGATAATACGGCGGTCGCTAGCGATGGCACCTCAGATATACAAAACCGTAGTGTCGAGGACTTGGTGGCGATTGCAAAAGCTGCTGAGTCTAATGAAGCTATCAACGATGCCGTCTTGGGTAACGAAGGCATTAATGAAGCCATTTTTGGCAATGATGCTATTAACCCTAATGCTGCTAATTCCAATAATACTGCCACTTCAAAAACTTCTAATCGCCCTCCTGTACAATCAAGTGCTCAAGGCGTCGATGCCGATAAGCTCATCTTAAACTCGCCGGTTATCGACCAAGCCAATATCTTAAACCCACAAGAAAAGCAGCGCTTAGAGGCGCAGCTGAGAGGTATTTATCAGCAAGGTTTGGCGCAAGCCGCGGTGGTCATTGTACCGACGACCAATGGCGTGCCAATCTTTGACTATGCGCTACAGGTTGCCGAGAAATGGAAACTGGGCAATAAGGACATTGATGATGGTTTGTTAATGGTCGTTGCGGTTAATGACCGCAATATCTACATTTTAACCGGTTATGGGCTAGAAGGCGTATTGCCAGATTCGGCGGTCAACCGTATTATTCGCGAAGACATCACACCACTATTTAAGCAAAATAACTATGGTGCTGGCATATTGGCCGGCGTTGGTGCCCTACAAACGCGTCTGACCGCTGACCCTGAAGTGTTGGCGCGTGCTGATGCGCAAGCGGCTGAACGCAGCCAAAGCCAAAGTGATATCGGTGAAAACCCATCACCCGTGTTTTTATTTGTGATGGCGATGATATTTGGCAGCTTTATTACCAGTATCTTTGGGCGTATCTTTGGCTCTATTTTGACCGCTGGCGGCTTCTTTGTGGGCTCGCTGGCTTTAGGCGGCGGTTTCTTTATGACGTTAATTATGGCGATATTTTTATGGCTATTTTTAATTTCGCGCGGCTCAGGCGGTGGTCGTGGCGGGCGCGGCGGCGGTGGCGGTGGCGGTATGGTGTTCTTACCTGGCATGGGCGGTGGTAGTGGCGGCGGCTTTGGCGGCGGTGGTTTTGGTGGTGGCGGCTTCGGCGGCGGTGGCGGCGGCTTTGGCGGCGGCGGCGCGGGCGGCTCTTGGTAGAGACGATTTCTATAAGAGTAAGAAGGGCAAATTAGGTTCGGACATTAGATGATTGCCAATAATGGCGTACTTGAGGAAATAAAATAATGGTAAAAAGCAATTCGTCGCAGGCAAGTTTTGCGCGTTGGTGGCGTCAAGTACTGTTTGTCCCTATGTTGCATAGCAAGTGGCTCACGCCCGCGGCTAAAGCTCGGCTGACAGAGCAGGTGACGCTGGCTGAGCGTGGGCATCGCGGCGAGGTGTTCTTAATTATCGAAAACCATTTACCCATTCAAGATGCCTACCATCTTGACTGCCGCGATCGAGCGATTGATTTATTTAGCGAATATCGCGTGTGGGATACCGAAGAAAACACCGGCGTTTTGATTTATGTCAATATTTGCGAGCACAAGCTAGAGATCGTCGCTGACCGCGGTATCAGCACGCACGTCAGTCCAACCGTATGGCGCGCCATGTGTGAAAAAGCAGTCTCAGGTATCGCCAATCAAAAAACCGAAGAAAGCCTTGTAGAGTTATTGCATGAAGTAGGTCAGTTATTGCGTCAGTATTATCACCTTGAACACGATCCTGCTGGTAATGAGCTGTCCGATACCGTGGTATTTTTAAAATAGCAATTTTTCAAAATAAAGATTTTTTAAGATAACAGTGCTTTTAAAACAGCCATATTTTTAAACTAATGGTTAGAGCAATACGCAGTATATTTAGATACAGTACAACGCAAATACCATGATTGAGCTGATAAAAAAACTGCCGAAAGCAGAGCTGCATCTACATATCGAAGGCTCATTAGAACCGGAGCTGATGTTTAGACTGGCAAAAAAAAATAATATCGCCATCCCTTATAAGGATATCGAAGACGTCCGCCGCGCCTATAATTTTACTAACCTGCAAACTTTTTTAGATATCTATTATGCGGGCGCCAATGTCCTAATGACCAAAGACGATTTCTACGATTTCTACGATTTAACGTTGGAATATATTCTAAAATGTGTTGAAGACAATGTCATTCATACTGAGATATTTTTTGATCCGCAAACCCATACCGCAAGAGGGGTTGATTTTGCGACAGTCATTACTGGTATCAAAGAAGCGCTTGCCGATGCCAAAGAAAAATACGGCATCACCTCTTGTATTATCATGTGTTTTTTACGCCACTTATCGCAAGAAGAGGCGTTTGAGACTTTAGAGCAAGCAATGGCGTTTAAAGACGATATCATCGGCGTCGGTCTAGATTCTTCTGAATTGGGCAACCCTCCCACCAAATTTAAAGAAGTGTTTAAAAAGGCCAAAGAAGCGGGCTTTAAGCTGGTCGCCCATGCTGGCGAGGAAGCCGATTTTTCGTATATTTATGAAGCGTTAGATGTATTGCAAATCAATCGCATTGATCATGGCGTGCAATCGGTAAAGAGCGCAGCGCTGATGCAACGCCTAAAAGACGAGCAAATGCCACTTACGGTTTGCCCCAATTCTAATACCAAACCCAACAATTAA
>NZ_DFQS01000014.1 GCF_002377905.1 Psychrobacter sp. UBA3483
CCAAGTTTAGGGGGTCAGTTCATAATAAACAGATGGTTTTTTTATGATTGAAAGCATTTTCTTATTTAATTTTGCTTAGGCTATTTAATTAAGCAGTCTCATTCTGCTAGCTAATGATCATTTTTAGGTTAGGCAATGTTAGCGTTCAAGCACTTTTCTTACCGGCGCAAAGCTACGTCTATGCGCGGCTAATACGCCATGAGCTGCAATCGCTTCCATATGAGCGCGCGTTGGATAGCCTTTATGCTTGGCAATACCGTATTCAGGATGTTCAGCATCAAGCGCATACATAGTCTTATCACGGCTTACTTTTGCCAAAATACTGGCTGCCGCAATACTGGTATGGCGCGCATCGCCTTTTACCCAGGCTTGACAGTCAATCGCTGATTTATCTATACCAACTGTGGCAAGACTGGCATAATCTACGTCAGGACAACGATTGCCATCAATCAATATCTCAAACAGTGTTTTCTGTTCTTCATCAAGGTATTTAGCAACTATCTGCAATAAAACCTCTGTGCATAAGCGCATCCCTAGCATGGTCGCTTGCAAAATATTGACTTGGTCGATGACCGCTGGCGGTATATCAGCGACGATGTGCGCGACTGCATGCTGCTGAACCAACGGATAAAGAAGATCGCGCTTCTTTTCACTCAGCTGCTTTGAGTCTGTCAGTATAGATAATGGCGTATTTTTTAGTGGCTCATCTTCAATTAGACCTGCCCACGCCGCAGGTAATATTGCTGCAGCGACATTCACACTACCTAGCAGCGGTCCACGCCCTGCTTCATCAACGCCAATTTGTATGGCTGCTTGTTCACTCGCTTCATTTACCAGATATTGCGCCATTAGCTCCACGATATTTAGCTGACCTGATAATTGTATGGGCGCCGCCAGTTGTATGTATTGTCCTTTAATATCAACCTGCTCAATGATTCTTTCAATCTGAACGGTATGCTTAGGCATAACAGGGCTTTTTATAGTATTGTTTTCTGCAAAAGGCATAGTATTCATAACTTATTATTTTTAACTTTACGGTTTAATGTGTTTGCATGACATAGTAGTTGCTTGATTACTGGGCTTGATAGTTATCTTGGCTGTCGTAATTTTGTTGGTCACTAACATCATGGCTTAGATGACTGTCGCGGTTTTGAACAAACCACTGCTCAATGACACTATGCGCAGGATCATGATTACTTTGTTGTTGTAATAAATGCTTGGTATCAATCAGCGCTTTTAATTGCTCGGCATAGGCGCGCGGCTGCAACAAACGCATCACGGTACGACAGATATTATCCCCACTTGCCTGCTCTTGGATAAGCTCGGGCACGATTGCGCTGTCTGCCAAAATATTGGGCAAACCGACATAAGGGACTTTGACCAAACGCTTTGCAATCTGATAGGTCAGCTGATTTAATTGGTAAATCACCACCATTGGGCGCTCAAGCAGCATGGCTTCTAGAGTTGCTGTTCCTGAAGCCAACATAACCATGTCTGATGCCGCCATCGCCTGCTGACTAAAGGCTGGCTGACTTTCATCATAGACCACCACAATCGCCGCGCGAAGCTGCTCTGAGCGCTTATCAATGACATCTTGCACGATATATTGATGGTTTTGATCGACAGTTGGAATGATAAAGCATAGCTTAGGATCTAACAGCAATAGTCTTTGGATACCATCGAGCATGAGCGGCAAAATAGCGGTTATCTCGCCCCGTCTTGACCCTGGCATGACACAAATAAGTTGGCTGACCTCATCGAAACGATCGATGAAAAACTGCTGCAAGCCATCGTTGTGCCAGACCAATTCGCTACGGCACTGATTGATGGGCGTCTCAAGCAATGTTTGATCAATGGTTCGTAGTAGCGGATGACCGACGCAAATCGCAGGATGGTTATAACGCTCGTAGACTGGCAGCTCAAATGGGAATAGGCATAGAACCAGATTGGTTGCTGCCATAATGTTATGAATACGCGACTCACGCCAAGCCCAAATAGACGGACTAACATACTGCACGCAAAACACGCCCTGCGGCTTTAATTTCTTTGCCACTCTGAGGTTAAAATCAGGCGCATCAATGCCAATAAACCAATCAATGCTTGCGGCTTTAAATGCCGTCAGCAGCTCTTGACGTGCTTTGAGCAAATCTGGTAACTGCGCCACCACTTCGACCAAGCCCATTACAGCTAAGCGCGATAACGGGAAAATACTTTGCAGCCCTTGCGCTTGCATTTTTGCGCCGCCAACGCCAACCCAAATAATATCATCACGCAGATTGTTCATCTGCTGCATAAAATCTGCACCCAAACTGTCGCCTGATACTTCACCGGCGACAATCCCTATCACCAGTGGCGAGCACGTCATCTCAGGCAATTTATCAAAAGCACCATAAGTATCCGGTGCTGGCATTATATCAGCAGGTTGGTGAGGCGTAGCAGGATCTGTCATGATAAGCTCTCAATATTAAAGTGTTACAGTTTAATTGGTGCCATTTAAGTAGCACTGTTAAATAAAACAAAGAATAAAGTACATCAATTATAAAAATGATTATATAAAATATAGCACAGCTTATCCGTAATAAGATGCCCATTCAAAGGCATCTTAGCCGCTCGCATCATGCTCAAATTTGGTTGTTTATATCGTCATCATACGTGACCGTGCTTGAAATAGCTAAAAATAGCGAAATTAGTGCACAAAATCTAGTCCGTATCATTTATCTATATATGCCTATAGGCGTGCTGTTTAATGAAAATTTGGACTTAGTTTAGCGATAAACAGTCATTTACCCTATCCTTTACCCTGCCTTATCATTCTTATACACCTATGAATGACAGCATGTTAAGACGGCTTGCAGCGATAAGGTATAACAAAGTTTTGGTCGCCACATTCCAGTTAGCAGTCAATTAACTGTACGACTGCCCTTGTCAACCGGCGCTTTTGTCCGCATAATGAATATCCCTATAAATCAGCTAGACGATATATAATCATGACAACACCAGCTACTCATAATGCAGATATTGACGACGTGAATATTGAAAAATTCATTCCTTTAATCACACCCGCTGAGCTAAAGTCTGAGCTACCTTTGTCAAATGACGCCTATAATACGGTTCTAAAAGGTCGCAATACCATCCAAGATATCCTTGATGGCAAAGACAAGCGTCTATTTGTGGTTATCGGCCCCTGCTCTATTCACGATATTAAAGCCGCCCACGAATACGCCGATCGCTTAGCCGTACTGGCCAAAGAGATTGAAGACAGCATCTTCGTTGTGATGCGCGTTTATTTTGAAAAGCCGCGTACCACGGTTGGCTGGAAAGGCATGATTAATGACCCTGATATGAACGACAGCTTTGATATCGAAAAAGGTCTACGCACTGCTCGTAAGCTACTGCTTGATTTAAATGAAAAAGGTCTGCCGTGCGCGACCGAAGCATTAGATCCAAATACGCCGCAGTACATTCAGGATTTAATTAGCTGGTCAGCCATTGGCGCGCGTACCACCGAAAGCCAAACGCATCGTGAAATGAGCTCAGGCTTATCGTGCCCAGTTGGCTTTAAAAACGGCACAGATGGCGGCATGACCGTTGCAGTTAATGCCATGCAAGCGGTAAAAGAAGGTCATAGCTTCCTCGGCTTATCAGCAGATGGCAAAGTTTCTATCATCAAATCAAAAGGTAACCCTTACGCACACGTGGTACTACGCGGTGGTGATGGCAAGCCAAACTATGATGAAACCGCTGTTGCGCAAGTTGAAAACGAGCTGGCAAAAGGCAAGACCAACAGTAAGATTATGATTGACTCAAGCCACGCCAACTCAGGTAAAGACCCGTATCTGCAACCAATGGTCATTCAAAACGTTGCCGAGCAGATTAAAAATGGTAATAAATCCATCATCGGTCTAATGATTGAGAGTCACCTAAAAGGCGGCAATCAAAAGCTAACGGCTGATTTGAGCCAGCTTGAGTATGGCAAGTCTATCACCGATGGTTGCTTAGATTGGGATAGTACAGTCACTGCCCTACACAATCTACGTGATATGGTTAAAGACGCTCTGCCGAATCGTTAAAAGCGCTTGGTAGTAATGAATACTGATTGACCACTCACTAAAAGGCCCGTTTGATATCAGATATCAGACGGGCCTTTTTTGTGCTTTTTAACTTATTAATCTTCCTTTATAAGCATTAACTTATAAAGTACTGCTCTTTACGCAGTTGCAGAACTTTCATTTGCCGTACCTAAAACACTGTTTAAGCTTTCAATTACATGCTTAGAAGTCGCTTGCTTTTGCAGTGCAAGCAACTGCTCATGCGCCATTTGACGGCGCGGTTCAACTAAGGTATTCCAACGTGCCAGCACTTGTAATAAGCGCGATGCTAACACTGGATTGGCGTCATCCAGCCTTTTAATCACGGCGATATAAATATTCAAACCCTCTGGTGTCCATAAGACTGTAGGCTGCGAGGTAAAGGCGCTGATGACTGAGCGCACACGGTTGGGCGTATTCCAATCAAAATCTGCATGCGCAAGTAAGGATTTAATAGTATCAGGTGTGACTGTATCAGCAGAGGCTTGCACACTAAACCATAAATCAATGACCAAATCATTATTTTGGAAGCGCTTATAAAATTCTGCCAAATAGGCATCAGCATTTGCCAGTTGATGATTGACCATCGCTTTTAACGCGCCAAAACGTTCTGTCATACAGCTGGCATTATCATATTGCTGCTGCGCCCATTCATCTGCACCGGTAACGTTGGCGGTCAAGGCCATATCTAAGACCACATTACGTAAAGCGCGATTGCCACGAGCTTCCGCACTGTCTTCATAAGCCTGTATCGGTAGCTGCGTATAAAGCGCTGCCCATTCATCTTTTAACGCTAAAGCCAGCTGTTGATATAAGCCTTCACGCTGTGCTTTTACCAACTCTGGATCGTAATCTTTATGAATGGCAGATGCCAGCTCTGGTGCTGACGGAATATCCAGCAAACGTGCTGCCAACATCGCATCATTAGCAGCCAATTCAGGTAAGGTCTGCGCCACCGCTTGTAGATACACCTCAGGACTGCTTTTCGCGCCTTGTCCTTGCAGTAAAATGCGATTGACCAGCATTTGCGTCACTTGCCAGCGGTTAAAACCATTGGTTTCATATTTAAGCAAAAACGCCAAGTCTTCATCTTGATAATCATAATTCAGTTGTACTGGCGCGCTAAAATCACGTAGCAAGGAGACTACTGGCTCACTTACTACATTTTCAAAGGTAAAGGTTTGCGTGGCTTGATTCAGTAGCAACAGACGCTCAGCGATGATAGCACCAGAATCTTTATCAAATAGCGCCGTCGCTACAGGAATCGGCAATGGCTTTGGTACGTCAAAACCTGCAACCTGACGGGTTTGCTGACTGAGCGTAATAGTCAATGTCTGTGTCGCGCTGTCATAATCTTCATGACCAGACACCACTGGCGTACCGGGCTGACGATACCAGTCGATAAAGTCCTCAATTTTGCTATCGGTAATACTAAGCGCCGATAGAAAATCTTCAACCGTCACCGCTTGCCCATCATAACGACGGAAATACTCGTCCGTCCCTTTACGGAAGTTATCAGGCCCTAGCGTATTGGCAATCATACGCACGATTTCAGCACCTTTTTCATAGACGGTGGTGGTATAAAAATTATTAATCTCAACGAAACTCTCAGGGCGTACAGGGTGCGCTAGTGGTCCGGCATCTTCAGCAAACTGATGGGCGCGCAAGGTTGCCACATCATCGATACGTTGGACGGCACTTGACTGCTGGTCAGCTGAAAACGATTGATCCCGATAGACGGTAAAGCCTTCTTTTAGACACAGCTGGAACCAATCACGGCACGTGATACGATTACCTGTCCAGTTATGAAAGTATTCATGAGCAATGATGGATTTGACACTAAAGCTGCGTGCATCTGTGGTGGTTTCAGGACTAGACAACACACAAGCGGTGTTAAAGATATTTAAACCCTTATTTTCCATCGCGCCCATATTAAACTGACTGACGGCAACAATCATATAACGGTCTAAATCATAAGCGCGGCCATAATTGACCTCGTCCCACTGCATTGAGTCTTTTAAAGCTTGCATACCGACAGCACATTTATCGATATCTTCCGATTTCGCATAGAGCTCAAGCATTACCTCACGCCCTTCGCTCGTGGTATAACTATCAGTCAATACATCTAAGTCAGCGATGACACAAGCAAACAAATAGCTTGGCTTATTGGTCGGGTCTTGCCAAATCGCATAATGACGCTCAGGCGCATCCGACACTTCACCCGCTTCGAGCAAATTACCATTACTCAATAGCGTCGGGAAACGCTTATCGGCTTCAAGCCGCGTGGTAAACCTTGCCAGCACATCGGGACGATCTGGATAAAAGGTAATCTTGCGAAAGCCCTCAGGCTCACACTGAGTGACGAACATGGTATCGTCACCACTACCGGCGATATATAAGCCTTCAAGCGCCGTATTGGTATGCGGATGGATGCGTACTTGCAGCTGTAACTTGCTATACTCCGGCGCATCGGTAATGGTTAATTTACCATCCGTTTGCATATAGCGCTCACTGGCAAGCAGCTCACCATTAAGCTTAATAGATATGAGCTCAAGTGCTTCGCCATACAGTACCAAGTCGCCGTCAGTCTGACGTTGCATCATCAAAGTGCTGTCTACAATGGCATGGTCATCGAATAATTTAATATCCAAATCAACGGTTTCTACCGCAAAGCTTGGCGGTTGATAGTCTTTTAAATGAATTTTACTCGGCGCATTTGGTGGTACATCTGGCATGTCAGGATTGATAATTTGCGCAGCAGTTTCGGTAGTGGACATGGAAATTCCTATTATTATTCACGTTTTAAACAGTTAATTGATTGTTTTGCAGAGTCCTATAAATAAGCACGATGTTCATTATAAATAGAGTTTTCAAGATAGTTAGTTACATTGACCTAAACGGCGAAATTTCAAGTACGATGAGTAATTAAATTGATTAAAGTAGAAACCAATTCAAAGGTTTTAATTAGAACGCTACATATCTTTAGGTAAACTCTCGAACTATTTACAGTAATACTACTTACATAAAGTAACATTTAGTATATGATAGATAGTAATTGCCTAAGTTTTACCGAAAGCAGTTTAAAAACAACAAATGTTATTAAAATTTTAGGAGCTCATATGTCTACCAGTATCGCAAAAGTTGCTGCCCTCGCAGTATTATCAAGCGCTGTCGTATTCGCGTCAGGTTGTGCTAACAAACGTGCGACCTCAGAAGTGGTCGTTGCCCCACTAGGTATTCCAGGTGGTCAAGTTGGTTATAACGGTGCGGTTATCGTTGATAATTCAAATGCCGTTATCACTGGTGCAGAAAATCTACAAGCCGTGGTTTATTTTGCTTTTGATAGCAGTGAAATCACCTCACAAGCTGCTAGTGTCTTAAACCAACACGCTAGCCTACTAAGCTCAAATCCAAACGCCGGTGTCGTTATCGCAGGTCATACCGATGAGCGTGGTAGCCGCGAGTACAACATGGCACTAGGCGAACGCCGTGCCCAAGCCGCTCGTGATTATCTTGCTGCTCAAGGTGTTGCAGCAAACAATATCCGTATCATCAGCTATGGTGAAGAGCGTCCTGCTGTTGCCGGTACAACTGAAGATGCCTACGCCCAAAATCGCCGTGCTGAGTTGTCTTACTAATAGTATTTAGTAAGCGTTAATCAGCCGTAGCTTAAAGGAGCCCAGCAATCTATTGTTGGGCTTCTTTCATTCTACTCTATTCGTAGTCTATAAATAAATTATGTCACTTTTAAAACTATATGATATTCACTACCAGCAACTTGACGCTACCACCTGGTATGCGTCAGCTCAGATTATCACACCTTTTTTTTTAAATTATCTCGATTTATTGAATAATTTGCAGCAGTTATTTAATCCTCATTTATTATCAAAGAACAAGGTGGAAGAGTTGCGCCACATGCAGTGGCGTCAGATGCAATGGTACCGCATGCCTAACGTGTCTCTATCCAAACGCGAGATAGCTCATCGTCAGCGCCAACAGCAACGCACTGGCGTACGACTATTATTACAATCACTGCTTAATAAGCTAGAGATTATTGATACCTTGGATGATGCAATTTTTCCATATCGACTTGCCAATAGTCAATACTACGTCTGCTTTAGTCATACTGGTGCCCATAACAAAATTATTGCTAATCAGCATAAAAACGAACAACCCTTTGAACCTTTAGATAATAAAGTCGCGGTGGTCATTAGCGCTCATCGACCTGTGGGCATTGATATAGAAGTAAATGCCGTTAAATGGAAGGTTGCGCAGCGCTTTTACCACGCCAATGAGATGGCTATCTTGCGAACCTTACCAGCTCTGCAAAGAGATATGATCGCCAAACTACTGTGGCAAATAAAAGAGAGCTTTATTAAGGTTTACCAGTATAAGTTGGCGCAAGGATTAGGAATGGATTACTCCTACCTCATTGCTGATTTAATACGTGGCGCTACAAGCAATTTACCTTTACTGCACATTAACGACAATAGAAGCCATTATCGTATCGCTCTGTCAACCGCTCAGCAAACCGTGATTATTTATTAAATACTTCCTAATACTTTTAAAAAAAGTGAGTGAGAACTCTATTTTAGACCAAAAAAAACGACCCTAAAAAGGATCGTTTTTTTATTACTACTTATCTTCTAATAACAGTCGTTAAACTGTGATTAGCTTAGAAGCGGTAAGTTGCACCAACCTTAACAATTGGCATCCACTCAAGATAGTTTTTATCTTCCAGTTCGTTCTCAGCTAAACGCGCAACATCTTGAGCGGTCTGTGTAGTAGTTACATCGTTACCAGCACCGTCTTTTATGCTAACGAAGTCACCACTTACATTACTTGCAGTCACAGTAGCGTCAGTTTTACCCATATATGCTGCACCGATTTCACCAAATAGACCGAAGTTATTAGTGATATTAGGACGGAAACCAATAGTAGCATAAGGCGCTAGCTTGTTACGATGTTCCATAGTACCTTGTAAAGAGCCCACATCGTTTGCGTTATACTCTGCGCCATTAATTTTATATACGCCACCGTTAGGGTTAGCAGTTACGTCTAAATCGTTATCAGGAACGATAATACCAGCGCCCATTGTGAACCAGTTACCAGTAGGACGTAATTGTACACCTAGGTATGGGTTACTAAAATCAGAATCAACGTCGTAGTTTACGTCGTTTGCATCGAAATCACCGCCGAATAGGTCAGCAACATCGCCACCTGCCCAACCAGCTTGTAATTCAGTTTTGTCGTTAAGTGCCCAACCAATGTTAGCACCATAACCTAGTGTACCAACTTCAGCGCTGATAGCCGCTGGATGAGTAACGGTTTGGAAGAATGTCTTAGTACCACCAGTAACCGCACCAGCAGTGTTACGTACAACACCAGCATCGGCATTATATGCATAAGCAGGCTGTGCTTGATAAGCAACGGCAACTGGCTCAGCTTCGTATACAACTGCATCGTTGTTATCAACAACGATAACTGGCTCAGCGGCTAAGGCAGCAGTTGACGCTAAAACAGCAGCAGAAATTGCTGTTAATTTAATAAGTTTCATAAATACTCTCCTAAAGTGTGAAATTACTCGCCCGTAAAAAAATGATAATTTAACTTTTTTATAAACAACCATTTTGTTGAGCAGATTAAAACAATTTTGGCTTAAAAAGTCACCCCCATGAATGCGCTTTTTATTTGCCGTTATGTAAAGATTGCATAGATATTGTAATATTTGCTACACCAACCTGCAAAACTTCGGTTTCCTGTTACATAATACTCTCAAAGCAACTGAATAGTCAGAACATGAATATTGAATCGCTTAATGCTCATGTAAAGGTATTACAAAACATGTCAGTATGATGACCTACCTCATCTTTTAACTCAATTACAGTTATAGAGTTTATTACTACAGTTTGTTGTGGTTTGTGAGTTAACGTATCTAATCCTACCCAAAAGACAAAATAGTATAGCAACGAGATAAACTGGTTTAAACTATCAAAATGCCAATATATCGTTTGTATATAATGAGATATAAGCTTGTTTGAGCGCAATATTATGCTAAATTAGAGCTAATAATAGATTTGTTTTTAGTCTTTAAATTTGTGGACTTCCATTATCGTATTAATGGTTTTTTCCTATTCTTCGCTTTGTCTTTATCATTCTTATTGAGCCATTTATATGCCAAAAGTATCGTCGATTACCCGTGTGTTAGAGATTATCGAAGCCGTCTCTTATGCCTCCAAACCCCTCTCACCACTTGAGCTGTCGCAAGAGCTAGATATCCCAAAACCTACTATTCATCGCTTGATTCAAAATTTGGTCGACGAAGGGTTTGTGACCGTTGATATTGGCGGAGGTATTATTCCTGGTAAGCGGGTGCGTAATTTGAGCGTCGAGCTTTGGCAGCAGCGTCAGTTCTTTAATGAGCGGCAAATTATTTTGCAAAAATTGGTTGATGAGATTAAAGAAACTTGCGGTATCGCCATTCCTTATCAGATGGACATGATGTATACCAACCGCGCTAACACCTCATTGCCGTTACAGATTTATCTTCCTGTAGGCGCAAAATCACCGATGTGGTGTACAGCTACGGGTAAGTTGTATCTCAGCCAGTTGTCTGCGACCAGCCGCGCTAAAATACTGCAAGGCCTACCGTTAGATAAGTTCACCAAAAATACGATTACCGATATTGATACGTTAAATACTGAGCTTGATCGTATTGCAGAGACGGGTATCGGTATTGATAATGAAGAATTTATCTCTGAAATGGTAGCCGTGTCGGTACCGGTATTGGATAAAAAATCTCGCTACCTGGCGTCGCTATATATCCATGCCCCAACCATTCGCGTGTCATTAGATGAGCTAATGGAGCATGTACCGCGTTTGCAAACAGCGGCGCAGGATATTCAAGCATTGGTATATGAGCTACAAAACTAGCATCTGTATCATTAAGAAAAAACATAACCTAACACAAAAGAGGTCTGCGCTATAAAACCAGCGCAGACCTTTTTGATGCTTTTCTATATAACACTATTAAGAACAGTTTTTTAATATTTCATCAAAGCACAATATTTAAAACTGGTTAAGAGGCTTAATCTTTAAGACCGTTAAGACAATACTGACCTGTCATGACGCCCCATAATACTAGAAAAGTCTTTATCGCCATTTTCTAGCGTATGTGCTTCATAAAGCTCCGTCGCTTTTGCTCCCATCGGGGTGTCAACATTGGCATCTTGAGCCGTTTGCATCGCAAGGTTTAAATCCTTTTGCATGAGCTTACTCATAAACCCGCCTTTATAGCCATTACTAGACGGGACATTCTCCATCACTTGCGGATAAGGGTTATAAACTTCTAGCGTCCAGTTACGGCCCGAGCTTTGTAGCATAATATCTGATAGCACTTTAGGGTCGAGACCGTTTTTAACCCCTAAGTTAATCGCCTCTGCCGTCCCTGCCATTAAAATACCTAACAGCATGTTATTGCAGATTTTCGCCACTTGTCCGGCGCCATGCTCGCCTGCATGGAATATATTTTTGCCCATAACGGCGAGTATCGGCTCGGCTTTGGCAAACGCCTCAGCGCTACCACCGACAATAAAGGTTAAAGTTCCAGCGATGGCACCGCCTGTACCGCCGGAGACTGGCGCATCTAAAAAGTCGATGCCAAGCTTACTTGCTGCTTCTGCCACCAATCTTGCATCAGCCGCTGCGATGGTACTGCTATCGATGACCAATGTACCTTTTGGCAGTTCTGCTAGTAGGCCCTCAGCCCTATTATCTCCTAGATAGACAGAATGAACGTGCTTGCCCGCAGGCAACATGCTAATGACTACTTGTGCATTGCTTGCAGCATCTTTAGGGCTACCAGCCACACTGGCACCTGCTTGCTGTAAGCGCGCGGTTGCTTCCTCAGACAGGTCATAGACAGAGAGCGTATAACCTGCCTTTAACAAGTTCTCTGCCATCGGTGCGCCCATGTTACCGAGTCCAATAAAGGCTATATTCGGCTTGGCAGTATTGTTTGAGTCTTTATTGCTTAAACTTGAATCCTTTGTGCCCATCTCATCGCTCCTTGATGATTGCTTATTATTTATACATATATGTAGACAGTGCCATATAGAGTCTTACGTTTTTTAATTTATCCCTGATTTTTATAAAGAGCTTACAAGCTCTTAGCGCACTAGCTGGTTACCTAACGCTTCTTCGCCCAACCAATCGCCTAACGGATGCTCGTCTTTAGCATAAGGGTTTACAAAGTGCTGATGTATATACGCCTGCCCTTCGCTACTGAGGCAGTCTGCTAATGAACGCGACCACTGTGGATTGCGGTCTTTATCAATCAGTAGCGCCCGTACACCTTCTTTAAAATCAGGATTGGCGGCACAATGCACCGCTACGTTAGTCTCTAAATACAAAACCTGCTCTAGCGATAAGTCCGTGACTTTATGATACAGCGCATAGGTTAAAGCGGCGGTAACGGGGCAACCATGTCGATAAGTATCCACGGCGCGCTGCGTCCAACTGTCTGCTGCAAAGTCTGTATCTAGCTTTGCTAGCGCTTCATCGCTCTGTAGAAGCGCATCAATATCTCCTAGTCCGCCACTGTTCAG
Source organism: Psychrobacter sp. UBA3483 (assembly GCF_002377905.1). GTDB lineage: Bacteria > Pseudomonadota > Gammaproteobacteria > Pseudomonadales > Moraxellaceae > Psychrobacter. Next base: position 12,695 of record NZ_DFQS01000014.1, read on the forward strand.
CAATTGCTGGATAGGATGCCAATAGGTTGCTAATTTGCTAGCAGGCAATTCGGCTACAGGATGTGCTGCTAATGCACGACTAACAATACTATGAGCGCTATCGTTGTGGAATTTATCGGTATTACCAGCTGCTGATTGCCAATTACTCTGTTTTAAACTTTGTATGACAGCATCATAATCACTACTGGCAACGGCATACTCTGCAAGATTGGATAATAAAGCGTCATTGCCGTTACACATCGCACCCGTTAGCCCTAAAAACAAACCTGTCTTAGCGGGCATGCGCTGGAGGAACCAACTACCAGAGGCGTCAGGGAACAGTCCAATGGTTACTTCTGGCATGGCAAAGCGGGTGAGCTCAGTGACCAAACGATGACTACAACCAGCCATCAGACCCATGCCGCCACCCATAATAATACCGTCGCCCCATAGGATTAATGGCTTTGGATAAAAATGCATCTGCCGATAAAGACGGTATTCATGACCAAAAAACTCTGTCGCATAAGGATTCGGTAGCGGAGCACTGCTGGACATGCTGTCATAGAGCTTACGGATATCGCCGCCAGCACAAAACGCCTTGTCACCTGCCCCTTTTAACACCAATGCCACTATCTGATCGTCATTTTGCCACTGCTCTAGCTGCTGGGCTAATAACTGACACATCTCGACACTGAGCGCATTGAGTGATTTGGGCGTGTTTAACGTCATTATGCCAATCAGATGACCGCACTCTGTCGGCTCAGTATTGAACAGTACCGACGCTTCTTGTTCTGTGTTTTGTGTTACTGCTGTCATAAAAGAGACCTACCAAAATTAAAATGAGTAAAGTAAATATTAAGACATGCCTACAGGCTATTTATTTTGCCAATTGGGTGTGCGCTTTTCTAAGAATGCTTGTACGCCTTCGCGCTGATCGTTGGTATCGAATAACTTAACAAAAGCTTCGCGCTCATGGATAAGGTTTTGGGCAGGCGGGGTATTTCTTGCCGCTTGGATAAGAGTTTTAGAGTAGCTAACGGCAACAGGAGATTGTTTAGCGACTTTTTGCGCTAAGGCTTGCGCCGCTAATAAACCGCCACCCTTTGCCGTGACTTCTTCGACTAAGCCAATACGTAATGCGGTCTCGGCATCGACGCGCTCACCGCACAATATCATACGTTTCGTCCAACCTTCACCAACCAGCAAAGGTAGATTCTGCGTACCGCCTGCACATGGCAATAAGCCCACGCCGGTCTCTGGTAAAGCCATCTGTGCATGCGCTTCTGCGATACGAATATCACAGGCCAGCGCGCACTCAAGTCCACCGCCCATCGCATAACCATTGATAACCGCGATACTGACACCGCGATACGCTGATAGCGCTTCAAACGCTTCGCCAAATGCAATTGCCATGCTGATTGCTCGGCCTTTATCACCGTCTGAGAAATTGTTTAAATCCGCACCTGCTGAAAAGAACTTTTCGCCATCGCCATGAATAATTAAGGCATAAACATCATCATTGGCATTGAGGTCAGTGACCAGCTGCTTAAGCGCTGGCAAGCTTTCCATCGTCCACGTATGGGCTGGTGGATTATTCAGTGTCACGGTAGCAATATGGCCGTCGATTGATAACTTGAGATTGGTATAATCCGTCATAAAATATCCTTATTATGATTTTTTATAAAATTGCTTTATCCATAAATTCAAATAGGCAAATTATCTATTTATATGAGATGATTAGCGTAACTGGCTTAACGCATCATCCTGCATAAGCTGGCGCGAGACAATCACCCGCATAATCTCATTGGTACCTTCTAAAATCTGATGCACACGCAAGTCTCGCACATGGCGCTCAAGCGGATATTCATTGAGATAGCCATAACCACCATGCAGCTGTAAGGCTTCATTGGCAACATCGAAACAAAGATCCGTAGAGAGACGTTTTGCCATGGCACAGTAGGTAGAGGCCTGCGCGTCATTGTTATCGATTTTGCTAGCAGCCAAATACAGCATTTGCCTTGCAGTAATGGTTTGGGTGAGCATATCAGCAAGTTTAAACTGTACTGACTGTAGGCTAGCAATCGGGCTGCCGAACTGGCTACGCTCTTGCACGTAATTGGTCGCGGTCTCAAGCGCTGACTGCGCGGTACCAACTGCACAGATACCGATATTAATACGACCGCCATCTAAGCCTTTCATCGCAATACGAAAGCCTTGACCTTCCTCGCCGATGAGATTTTCTGCTGGTACTTTGACATCTTTAAAGCTGATGGTGCGGGTTGGTTGCGCTTTCCAGCCCATTTTATGCTCGTTTTTACCATATTCGATACCAGCGCTATCAGCGTCTACCACAAATGCCGACACCCCTTTTGGGCCGGCAGCACCGGTACGTGCCATGACCACTAACACATCGGTCGAACCTGCGCCTGATATAAAGGTTTTCTCGCCATTAAGCACATAATAGTCGCTTTGCTTGTCGGCTTTGGTACGTAATGAGGCGGCGTCAGAACCAGCATTCGGCTCAGTTAAGCAGTAACTACCAAGCCATTCACCGCTGACCATGTTGGGCAAATACTTTTTACACAAAGCATCGCTACCGTACTCACCAATCATCCAGCTCGCCATGTTATGGATACTCATATAGGCGGCTACAGCGGTATCGCCCCAAGCCAGCTCTTCAAACACCATAGCAGAGTCTAAGCGTGGTAGCCCTAAGCCATCATAGTCTGGATTGGTATACAGCCCTAAAAAGCCAAGCTCGCCGGTTTTTTTGATGACATCGATGGGGAAATGCGATGTACGATCCCATTCAGCCGCGTTTGGCTTTAGCTCTTTTTGGGCAAACTGTCTGGCAGTTTGGCGAAAGGCGATTTGGTCTTCCGTTAATGAGAAATCCATAGGGATATCCTTGTGCTTGCATAGCAATAATGATGGAGAGAAGGTTATAAGCCGTCAGTCTACTGCCGTTTAAACCCTGCTGGTTATACAGTATAGCAGCGCTATAACGACAATCATAAAACCATGCTTTTACTAAAAAACACTGAGCAAGATTGTCGCTATATTACCGCTATGCTGCAAATATAGTGGATTGATAATTAAATTGAAATAGTGGTATTAACGCCGCGACTTGCTTCATCATCGAACCAACGAGCAGTGACCGTTTTGGTTTGGGTATAGAACTGTACCGCCTGCTTACCATAAGGACCAAGATCACCAAGCTTACTGGCGCGTGAGCCTGAGAATGAGAACATCGGTAGTGGCACAGGAATTGGCAAGTTAATACCGATTTGCCCAACTTGTACATCTTGTTGGAATTTATGCGCAGCAGCGCCTGACTGAGTAAAGATAGCGGTACCATTACCATGTGGATTGGCATTCAAGAGCTCAATCGCTTCATCAAGGTCGGCTGCACGCATGATACACAGTACTGGGCCAAAGATTTCTTCTTTGTATATTTGCATATCCGCAGTGACGTTATCAAAGATAGTTGGTCCTACAAAGTTGCCTTTCTCGAAGCCTTCAACCGTGATACCGCGACCATCAAGAAGCAGACTAGCACCCTCTTCTACCCCAGTTCCAATTAAGTGCTCAACACGCGCTTTTGCGGCAGGTGAAATGAGCGGACCTAAATCCTTGTCATTTTTACCTGCTGAAACCACTAAGCCTTCTGCTTTGGCTTTGATATCGTCAATCCATTCACCTGCTGCGCCCACTAGCACCACGACCGACAGCGCCATACAACGTTGACCGGCGGCACCAAAGGCGGCACCTGCTAGCTGATTGAGTGTTTGTTCTTTATTGGCATCAGGTAGGATAACGCCATGGTTCTTGGCACCCATCATACACTGGGCACGCTTGCCAGATTTGCTGGCGCGCTCGTAGACATGTTTGCCAACGTTGGTTGAGCCAACGAATGAAACTGCTTTGATATCTGGATGATCACAAATAGCATCAACCGTCGCCTTGCCGCCATGCACGACGTTTAAAACGCCCTCCGGGACGCCTGCTTCTACTGCCAGCTCAACCAGACGCATGGTCACCATTGGATCTTGTTCAGAAGGCTTAAGAATGAATGTATTGCCCGTGGCAATCGCCATTGGGAACATCCATAGCGGAATCATCACGGGAAAGTTAAACGGCGTGATACCAGCGCAAACGCCAAGTGGCTGCCAAATGCTATAAGTGTCTACGCCTGACGCGACATTTTCAACAAAGTCGCCAATCTGCAAATTGGCAATACCCGCGGCATGCTCGACGACTTCAAGACCACGGAACACATCACCGCGCGCATCAGCAATGGTTTTACCCTGCTCGGCAGTCAAGATTTCTGCCAGCTCATCCATATGCTCGCGAATCAATTGTTGATACTTTAAAAAAATGCGTGCACGTGTGGTAATGGGCGTTTTTCGCCATGTCTGAAACGCTTTTTGGGCGGCAGCGACGGCTTGGTTGATTTCATCATCAGTGGTTTGCGGGACTTTAGCGATAACTTCTTGGGTGGCAGGATCGGTAATGTCGATCCACTCGCTGGTATCAGAATCAACGAATTGACCATTGATGAGCTGTTTAACGTGGTGCATAAGATATCCTTATCTTGTTTGCGAGACTACCTTTTTATGGTGTCCTAGTATTCAAAAAAGAGATAAAAACGATAAGTTTTTATCCATCAAACTTAGTTTTTAAAATGATTTATTTCGTATCGTTATTGACTATAGCAATAAATCAATTTTAGGGTCAAGCGCTTTATTAAAGTTTTATTTGCGATTGTAGCCATTTATAAATCTTATCAGCCTAAAAATCAAAAAGCCCATGATGGTACATGAGCTTTTTACTACTTTTAAAGTTGTGTTTAAAACTGCGATTAAAATTTTGATTAGAATTGACGAGGCCATACCAGCAATTCAATCAATGGCTTTTTATTTTAATAATCTTTCATCGATTGTTTAATGGCATCAATCGCCGTTGGGTTATCAAGCGTTGACATATCGCCCGTTTCATTACCTTCGGCTAAAGCACGAATAGCGCGGCGTAAGATTTTACCAGAGCGCGTTTTGGGTAATGCTTGCGGGAAATAAATCGCCGCTGGCCTTGCGATACCACCAAGCGATTTGACCACCGCACCGATGACTTGCTGCTCAATACGGAAACGATTTTCGGTCGTCGCCACTTGCTCATGATCTTTTAGCACACAAAAAGCAATCGGCAACTCGCCTTTTAATTGATCTTTGATACCTACGACCGCACATTCAGCCATCTCTGGATGGGTACTGATGGCTTCCTCAATCTCTTGCGTGCCAATACGATGACCGGCGACGTTGATCACATCATCCGTACGTCCTAAGATATAAAAATAGCCATCATCGTCGGTCACGGCATAGTCTGAGGTTGAGTAGTGCTTGCCATCAAACAGACCAAAATAGCTGCTGATAAAGCGTTCGTCATTGCGCCATACGGTGGTGAGACAGCCAGGCGGCAGTGGTGCGCGAATGGCGAGCAAGCCTTTTTCGCCAGCTTTACAAAGCTCGCCGGTTTCTTCATTGATGACGTGGGCATCATAACCATACATGGGATAACCAGGTGAGCCTTGTTTGTGCGGTTTATGGTTAAATTTGGGCGTATTACTTAGAATTGGCCAGCCAGACTCTGTTTGCCAATAATGATCTAAAATCGGCACCCCTAAGTGCTTGGTCAACCAGTTGGCCGTTGATTCATCGAGTGGCTCACCTGCTAAAAAGAATGATTTAAGGCTAGAGACGTCGTAGCGCGTCATCCATGTTTCATCTTGTTTTTTCAGCATACGCACACCCGTCGGTGCGGTAAATAAAATATTCACTTTATTTGCTTCGACAATCCGCCACCAAATCCCTGGGTTTGGACGATGCGGCAAGCCTTCATACATGACACTGGTCATGCCAGCGAGCAATGGCGCATAAATGGTATAAGAATGCCCAACTGCCCAGCCGATATCTGATATCGCCCAAAAAGTTTCGCCGGCTTTGCCATCGTAGATATAGTCTATCGACGTCGTTAGCGCCACCGCATGACCACCGGTATCACGTTGCACACCCTTTGGCGTTCCAGTGGTGCCTGAAGTATACAGAAGATATGACGGCGTATTTGACTCTAACCATACTGGCTCAACAATAGCGTTGGCCTCACAACTGATACGGCGCTGGGCTGCATAATCGACATCGATAGATTTTTTCTCAAACGGCAACACGCCCCGATTGACGACTAGTACATGCTCAGGCTTGATTGTTGCTTGCTCAACGCCTTGATTAACGAGGCTTTTATAATTAATCACTTTACCGCCGCGTAGACCTGCATCGACAGTGATGACCATTTTTGCCTCAGCATCATCCATACGAATGGCTAAATTATGGGCTGCAAAGCCACCAAATACCACCGAATGCACCGCACCGATACGCGCACAGGCGAGCATCGCATAAGCCGCCTCTAGTATCATCGGCATATAGATAATGACGCGATCGCCCTTCTCGATACCATGACGCTGTAGCACATCGGCGAAGTAATTCACTTCTTTATAAAGGTCGTTATAAGTCAAGCGCCGCTTAGTATAATCAGTATAAAGCTCAACGTTATTGCCCAAATCATTAAAGGCATCGACAACGGCAGGAAAAGTTTCTATCAACTCTTGGTTAATCTCAGAGGATAGCCAAATAAAAGCATCTTGCTCGGCGCGCTCTGCAAGATGGCGATCGACACAGTTATAACAAAGGTTGGTCTCACCGCCGACGAACCACTTAGCAAACGGCAGATTGCTGTCATCAAGGATTTGCTCAGGCTGTTTATGCCAATAAATGCGCTTGGCTTGCTCAGCCCAAAACTGCTCGCGATTATCAATGGAGGACTGATATATATCGGCAAAGCTTTGCGTGCTATCAAATGATGGGTGAGAATCTTGGCTAGAGGATTTATTATTGTGATTGTTATTTTGATTCACAGCTTGATTGCTGTTTTGGTGAGTATTTTGACGACTGCTTTGATTGCTAGTCTGAGAGTTAGCTTGCTCGTTCATAATGGCTGTCCTTAGCGTAAACGATGGGTAATGCTGTACGTTTTTATAAAAAACAAGGTTATAAAAAGCGATGTTATAAAAAGCGCCTTTATAGAGATGATTTTATAATATGACGCTTTATAAGATACGCTCTTATTCAATAATATCATAATATAAAACTGGCTGTCCCTGCCAGAACTAAAAAACCGATACGTTATGTATCGGTTTAAAATGTAGCAGAGCTAATGATAAAGGTCAACTATTAAGCGTGTTAGCCGTTTGATACTTTGCTTAACGTAGCCGTTTTAAACAGCTGACTGTGCTTCTTAATTAAATCTTATTTTTGCTCGTCATACATCTCGCGCATGACTTTTTTATCATGTTTGCCGACCGAGGTTTTTGGTAGCTCATCGACAAACTTAAACTGACTTGGTACGCCGTATTTAGGAATAATTCCGCGCTCAACTGCTTGCTCAGCAATCGCTTTGATATCATCGGCACTGGTATCTTGGCAGGCAGGTTTGAGTACAATCAAGGCTAGCGGACGCTCGCCCCACTGTTTATCACGTACGCCAATCACTGACACGTCAGCCACCGCTGGATGTAGCGATAAAATCGTTTCAATCTCTAATGACGATATCCACTCACCGCCTGATTTGATCACATCTTTTAAACGATCGGTGATTTTAATATAGCCATCAGGTTGTATATAGGCGATATCTTGGGTGTGCATATAGCCATTTTCCCACAGCTCTTTACCAGCATCGTCATTTTTCAGATAGCTCTGCGTTAGCCAAGGGGCACGCAGCACCAACTCGCCCGTATTGTCTTTACCCATACCGACAGGCTCATTATCAGTATTCCATACTTGAGCGTCCACCATCAGTACCGGTTTGCCCGTCATACAGCGGCGAGCGATATCTTCGTCCTCAGACATCTCAGGCTCATTTAGGCTAAATTCTGTCAAGCTAATAAGCGGTGCAGTCTCAGACATGCCATAACCAGTATAAACTTCAATATCTTGCGCTAATGCTGCTCTCGCTAGGCCTTCGGTCAGTTTCGAACCACCGATAATCATTTTTAAACCATTAAAACTGGCATCACGCGCTTGCGCTTCTTTGAGTACCATCTGCAAAATCGTTGGTACGCAGTGGGTGATACTAACTTTTTCATTGATAATTAAATCCATTAACACGTCAGGTGCGTAGCGTCCCGGATAGACTTGTTTTAGACCAACCATAGTAGCAGTAAACGGGAAGCCCCACGCATGAACGTGGAACATCGGCGTCATCGGCATATAAACATCGCCGTAGCTAACGCCCTGCTTATTGGGCAGCATACCCAAGGTCGCCGCTTCCGTCAGGCTGTGCAAGACCAATTGGCGATGGCTAAAGAATACCCCTTTTGGATCGCCTGTTGTACCGGAGGTATAAAAGGTGGTAGCAATAGTATTTTCATCAAAATCTGGAAAATCAAACTCGCTACTAGCCGCCTCTAACAAAGTCTCATATTCACCGGTCACGCGATTTTGATTACCGCCAAAGACGCCTTCATGTGATACGCCATTGTCATCAAGCCAAATAATATGCTCAATGCTAGAGTTTTCAAACTGATAATCTTTCACCAATGGCGCAAATTCAGAATTGAGTAGCAATACTTTTGGCTTAGCATGATTGATGGTATAGAGGATTTTTTCGGGTGATAAGCGGATATTGACGGTTTGCAAGATATATTCTGACATTGGTACAGCAAAGTAAGATTCTAAGTAGCGATGACTGTCCCAATCCATCACTGCAATCACGTCACCGGCAGCAAGGTTTAAGTCGGCTAAGACATTGGCTAAGCGATTGATACGCCCAAACAACTCTTTATAAGTGAGGCGTTTTTTATCGGCATAAACGATTTCTTGTTCGAGCGACACCGTTTTGGCACGGTTTAATAGTTGCTTGATGATTAACGGATAATCGTAGGCGGACGGCGCACTATGATAAATATTTGACATAAATTTGACTTCCTTGTGGGTGGTTTTAATTATTTTAAAGCACTTTTAATAAGGCTTAAGAAACATATAAAAACAGAGCGCTTTTATCGGTATACGCGTGGCTGTAATGGATGGCAATACTTATCGTCATTCTTGATAAGCTCCATTGATAGTAAGAAAAAACCTAAGTCATGTAAAGCGTGCTTGCGTAAGTAGCATACGATGGCCAGTACGTTAATTGGCATTTAAACACACGAGTTATTATGTTATGACAAGTTATGGTATGACGATGTAGAGTTAAATTAAAAAACGTGGTATCAAAGGCTAGAAAAAATCCTCTTAATTCACGCGAGGATTTATTTTGACCATCCCAATGCTAGCGACCAATAACGCCAGCACTTGTACAAATAATAGCAACCAAACCGTCAGCGACCATTGTCCACGCGCGTAAGCGATGCCGCAAAGCCAAGCACCCATCGTGCCACCCGTGTAATAGCCCATATAATATAAGCCTGAGGCCAATGAGCGTCCTTTTTTGACATTGACCGCGATATAGCTGATGGTGGCCGCTTGGGTAATAAAGACGCCACTAGACATGATGGCAAGTCCTAATACGATACCCCAAAGCGGTGTCACTAGCGTTAAGAGCACGCCGAGCATCGATATAATAACTGCCACGCGAACCGTACGTGCCGAACCAAAGCGGCGGAGCAACGTCGTCGATAATGGCGTGATGACAACGCCAATTAAATACACCGCAAAAATATTGGCAAGCGCACCTGTGCTTAACTCATAAGGTGTATCGGCCAAATGCAAATTAATAAAGGTAAAACAGCCTACCAACGAGAACAACACGCAAGCACCAAGCAAGCAGGAGGTAACAACATAGCGATTGATCAAATGCTCACCGAGGGTCTGCATGGCTGAGCGAAAATTGGGATTGGCAACAAAGTGCCGTGACGATGGCAGCATTTTACCTACCCATAGCGCCCCGATAAGCGTCATACCTGCCATCACATAGTAGCCTGCGCGCCAACCGATAAGCTCATGCAAGTGCCCAAGTAAAAAACGCCCCATAAAGCCGCCGAGCACCGACCCTGACACATAAAATGACATCAGCTCAGTGAGCGCGCGTCCCTCAAACTCTTCACCGATGTAAGCAATCGTCACCACCGTAATACCGGGCACAGACAATCCCTGCATAAAGCGCCACATGCCCATCCAACCGATATTCGGACTTTGGGCAATTAACGCAGTGGGTATCGCTAAAAACAATAACGCCCCAACGATAAATGACTTGCGTCCTACTGCATCAGACAGCATGCCCAAAAATGGCGACATGATAGCAATCGCCAATATGGTGGCACCGACAATCATGCCCGCCTGCACCTCAGTTGCTGATAAATCCATCATCAAGACTGGCAAAATAGCTTGAATAGAATAAACCTGCAAAAAAGCAAACATCCCAATCAAGCCAATCGTCAGCTTCAATACCCATGAAGGCGCGTCAAAGGGCGTGTTGATACGTTGATTGCTGACGCTGTTATCTTGGCTAATACCAGCGGCTTTGCCATGAACATTGCTATCATTATTTATACTGTTATTTATATGATTATTCAAAGTATGACTGACTATATTGAGTGCTTTTTTTAGCTAGAGCTGAATTGTTCTGGCTCGTACTAAATGACGCATGGGTGATAGAAATAAGTGGTAGCAATTACATCATGCCTAGCATAAAACTTATAACTGACTATAAAAAGATGGCTGATTGGTGATTTTATCACAGCAAATACCAAACTCAGGTTTCGGTATGTTATTCACGCCATTTTTTTAAATGCCGCTTTATAAAAGCCGTTTTAGCACTGTAGAGGTGACTGATATTTTTGACAGCGAATAGATTACTGTCTACTATAGTGTATCAAATACAAAAG
>NZ_DFQS01000008.1:0-1989 GCF_002377905.1 Psychrobacter sp. UBA3483
TAGAAAATTTTGGTGATCATGAATTTAAACGTGTAGAACTCCCTATACCTCAACCAGAGGCTGGGCAAGTTCTAGTACGTATTCATGCTAGTGGTGTAAACCCTATTGATTATAAAATTCGTCTTGGTGAAGCAACATATGCTATGCCAGAGCTTCCTGCCGTGTTGGGAACAGATATGGCTGGGGTTGTAACTGCTGTTGGTGAAGGTGTCACCCACTTCAACGTCGGAGATGAAGTTTACGGTCTGATTGGTGGCGTCCGTGGTCTTCAAGGATCTTTAGCAGAATATGTTGTAGCAGATGCTGATCTGATCGCATTAAAGCCACGGAATATCTCTATGCGCGAGGCAGCAGTACTACCATTGACGTTCCTCACCGCTTGGGAAGGTTTAGTGGATAATGCGAAGGTCCAACCAGGGCAAACTGTACTGGTTCAAGGCGGTGCTGGTGGCGTTGGTTATATGGTGGTTCAGCTTGCAAAAGCACTTGATGCAAATGTTTGGGCGACTGCTCGTACAGCTGACCAATCACTGATTTCAGAACTCGGTGCAACACCTCTCGATTACACAACAGCATCTTCTGATGACATTATTGCTGCAAGCCCTGAGGGTCAAGGTTTTAACATTGTTTACGACACTGTGGGTGGTCCAGTACTCGAAGCTTCACTTTCCATGACGACTCACTATGGCCACATCACTAGCTGTGCTGCATTTGGCAATCATAATTTAGCGAATTCATCTCTACGTTGTGCCACACTGTCTGGCGTATTCGTCCTAATGCCGACGTTAACAGGGAATCGCCGTTCTCATCATGGTGATGTCCTTAAGACCGCGACTCGTCTCGTTGAGGAAGGTAAACTGCGTGCTATTGTTGATCCTCGTCATTTTACTCTAGACCAAGCGATTGAGGCTCATGATGCTGTTCAAGATCGCTCTGCCAATATTAAGGTAGTTATCGATGTCATTTAACGCACTTCAGGCCAAGACTTGGCGCTTCAATTGTATTGGAGATACAGATGTTCTGACATTAGAAACACTTTCTGTTGCTTTACCAGCCGCAGGAGAAGTTCTAATACAGATGAAAACGATCGGACTCAACCGGGCCGATGTAATGTTTCGGCGTGGTACTTATATTCAAAAGGCAGTATTCCCTTCTCGTCTGGGATATGAGGGAGCAGGCATAGTTCTTGCGATAGGTGAAGGTGTACGCCAATTTTCTCCAGGAGATGCAGTATCGATTCTTCCGACTGACAATCTAGCCAAATATGGGACATATGCGGACAAGCTTCTGATTCCAGAAAATTTTTTAGTTCACAAACCCGATAGTTTAAGCTGGGAAGAAGCTTCTTCAATCTGGATGCAGTATTTGACGGCTTGGGGTGGTGTAATCCATGCTGGTGGATTATCGAAAGGAAAAACGATCTTGATCACAGCAGCTTCAAGTAGCGTAGGACTAGCTGCGATACAGATAGCTGAAGCAGCGGGTGCTAAGGTCATTGCAAGTACACAGACGATAGAGAAAAAGCAACGTTTACTCGATCTCGGTGTTAAAAATGTTATAGCCAGTGAAGATGAACCCGATTTGTATGAGGCGCTTGTTTTACGTTTAGGTGGAGAACATCTTGATGTCGCCTTCGATGCTGTAGGAGGGCCACATATTGAACAGATTGCAAAAGCGATGTCTGTAGGAGGAACTATGGTTATGCATGGTGCACTTAGCCCGGAGAACACACCATTTCCCCTTAAAGTTGCATTACGCAAGAGCTTAACCATGCGAGGTTTTTTGTTCCTTGAGGTTCTCCATGACCCTGTTCTAAGGGAGCAAGCCAGACGATTTATTCTTAGCAGTATAGGTGCAGGATATCTTCGTCCAGTGATCGACCGTTGCTTTAACTTTGAGGACATGCATGACGCTCAGCGCTATCTTGAATCAAATCAGCAAATAGGAAAAATTGTAGTTACTCTAAATACATGATGGTCTTATCTGATT
>NZ_DFQS01000008.1:2020-18224 GCF_002377905.1 Psychrobacter sp. UBA3483
CTAAGTAATCAAACAATGCTCGGATTCGCAAAGGTGTCGGGCCCCGCTGTGGACGATATAAATACAGGCGCCAAACGGGAGAGGTTTCCTCATGAAGTATCTGAATGAGCTTACCACTCCTAAGCCACGGCAAAACTAGAAATCCAGGCATGTGTCCGAATCCAACTCCAGCGAGAATAGCTTGAAATTCAGCTTCTAGATCATCTGTAATAAAACGGGGCTTTGATGGCGTAAAGCTTCGACTTTCGGTGAATGTCCATGGCCAGTAACGCCCTGTTTTATGATCGACTAGTGCTGTTAGAGGGTATTTATCAAGGTCAATAATTTTTTTGGGCATTCCAACCTTATCAATTAACTCTGGCGTACCCACAGAATAAAATTTCACTTTAGCCAATTCCCTTGCCACATATCGATTGTCCGGCAAAAATCCAAATCTGATCCCGATATCTATCCGCTCATCGATCACATCCGAGTGTGAGTCTGTTAGCACACAATCCACGACAATATCTGGATAACGTATGGCAAATTCTGCTAGTGCAGGTACTACCAATTTACGCCCTAACACAGACGACACAGTAAGACGGACAGTCCCACGCATTTCATCTCGTTTTTCCTTGGTGTCTTTTACAAGCAAAGCATCGATCGATTCCACCGCAAGACGTGCTTGCTTTGCCAGACGCTCACCATCAGCGGTAATTTTAATTTGTCGAGTACTCCTGTAAAACAAAATCTCTCCGCGCTGCTCTTCTAGCTCTTTTATTGCCCGTGTCACTACCTGTGGGGAAATACCCAGTTGAGTTGCTGCCTCTTTAAAATTTCGAGACTCTGCTGCGACACAAAAGATACGCATCATTTCCAATTTGTTCTGCATGTCCAATCCTGTGTTATAGTAATTATTCCGTAAATAGGAATTCTGAAAGATAATATTATTCATTTATTATACCTAGCAAGGCTGTAATACTTAACCCTCAAATATGATTGACAGATAGGTTGAAGGTTACTTGTATGAATAATATAGAAAATAAAGTTATTGTTATCACTGGTGCAAGTAGTGGTTTAGGTGAAGCTACTGCTCGCTTACTTGCTAAAAAAGGTGCAAAGGTTGTAATTGGTGCTAGACGTACTGAAAAATTAGAGGCTATTGTTCACGACATTCGTGCTGAAGGTGGTCAAGCTGAATTTATTGGTATGGATATAACCAAACCACACGAAGTACAAGCACTTATTGAAAAGGCATTAAGCGCATTTGGTCAAATCGATGTATTGGTAAACAATGCTGGATTGATGTCTATTGCACCATTAAGTGAGCTAAAAGTTGATGAATGGGATCGTATGATCGACATTAATATTAAAGGTGTTCTTTATGGTATAGCAGCTACCCTACCTGTTTTCCAAAAACAAAACTTTGGACACTTTATTAATCTCTCATCTGTTGCAGGGTTAAAAGTATTTAGTCCAGGAGGTACTGTTTATAGCGGTACTAAGTTTGCTGTAAGAGCCATCTCAGAAGGCCTTCGTCATGAAGTTGGGGGAACAATTAGAACGACTACTATTGAGCCTGGTGCAATTGAGTCAGAACTAAAATTCGGTTCTTCTCATAAAGAAAGTTCAGAGTTTGTTACTGATTTCTACAAACAAGCCATACCAGCTGACTCAGTCGCTCGAGCAATTGCTTATGCAATTGAACAGCCTGCGGATGTAGATATTAATGAAATTGTTTTGCGCCCAACGAGCCAAGAGTTTTAATTATTGAATAACATAAAATGGGAGCACTTCGCTCCCATTTTTACTATATTTTTTTAAAGTTGAGGACAAATCTATGAAAGCCGTATCGTATGTTATAAATAACCATGATGATTTTAAAAATTCATTGGTAGATATTGAAAAAGCGAAGCCTACGCTTAAAGAGCGTGATGTACTGGTAAAAGTTCAGACAATCTCTGTGAATCCAGTTGATACCAAAGTGAGAAAAAATTCGTCTGAAGCAAATAATCGTATTTTAGGTTGGGATGCCGTTGGGGAAATTATTGAAGTTGGCTCAAAAGTTACTTCGTTTAAAGTAGGAGATTCTGTTTGGTATGCTGGCGATTTAACCCGAGATGGTAGTAATGCTGAGTATCAAGCAGTCGATGAACGAATTATTAGTCTTAAACCAATTACAGTATCTAATGCAGAAGCAGCCGCATTGCCATTAACTGCAATAACGGCATGGGAAATGCTGTTTGATCGGTTTCAAATTTCAGAAACAGAAGTTGGCAGTATTTTAATTATTGGTGGTGCAGGTGGTGTAGGATCAATCGCTATCCAACTCCTAAAAGCAAAAACAAATCTGACCGTTATAGCAACAGCGTCACGTGAAGAAACGAAATCTTGGGTGGAATCACTTGGTGCCGACCATGTCATTGATCATAGCAAAGATTTAAATGCACAAATCGAGACACTAGGCATTGCAAAACCAAAATACGTATTCTCTACAAATCATACAGACACCTATATCGAGCAGATAGTTTCTCTGATTGCACCACAAGGCAAGTTTGGATTGATCGATGATCCACAAACCTTTGATATTATGCCGTTTAAGACTAAATCTATTTCTATCCATTGGGAGTTGATGTTCACCCGTTCAATGTATGAAACCGATGATATTGAAAAGCAAGGTGATCTGTTGCAACAGGTTGCCCAATTAGTTGACCAGCAAAAAATTAGAAGTACCCTCAACCAAAATCTAGGCAAAATTAACGCTGCAAACTTGGAAAAGGCGCATAAGTTGCTTGAATCAGGCAAGTCGAAAGGCAAAATTGTACTAGAAAACTTCTAAAATAAGGGAGCCCAAGCTCCCCTCAATTAGTGACTAGCCAACTTGTTCAGAATCCATTAATTGACTTACCAAGCTGACTAGATAATTCAACTGTGCTCAATTCACAGCTCTGATACTCTGCTGCAATCCCTGCTGAATATCCTGCACAACCCCTTCATGCGAAGCTTGTTGCTCTACCAAAAAGCTTCGCTCTTGTTCAGGATAATATTCCTCTAACACATCTAGCCCTTCCTCTATATCCGTTTCAAACCTTGCATTCGCAAAACCTGAACCGCCCCGACTATGTCGGAGCGGTTCAGTCATTTATTTTTATTTGATCTTAAATAGGATAAGTTAATAGGTTGAAATTTAAAAGGAATAAAGCTCATTACATTTAGTTAAAGTCGAATTAACTTTAGAAAGAAAACGGAAATTCATACGTTTTTTTATTGTTTATCTGTTAGTGATAATGGCTGTTATTATATCTATTCTTAATATGGATTAGGGTCTCTATATATATTTGTTTAAACTTGCCCAAATAACATTACGCCATGTATTAATGAAGGACCTAAGAATATCATAAATAATCCCGCTAAAATCATTGTTAAACTGGCTATAACGCCCTCGTCCTCATTGCGCTGACTTGCCCGGGCCGTACCAAAACCGTGTGATGCATTACCAAATGCGATTCCATTTGCAAGATGGGAGCGAATACGAAAAAAAGTCAAGATCATATCCCCTAAAATCATTCCCACCATCCCTGTAATCAAAGTAAACAATGAAACTAAAGAGGAAGAGCCGTGAATTTTTTCAGATAAGTCTAACGCAAATGGTGTCGATATTGAACGGGCCATCAAGCTATAGGTCAAGGTCTTATCAAAATGAAACAAACCAGCGAATATATATATGCTTAAGACCCCCACCACCATCCCGACAGTTATAGAAGCGGTCAAAGCCAAAGCATGTTGACGTATTAAACGACGATACTCATAAATAGGTATAGCAAACGCAACCGTTGCGGGGGCAAGTAACTGCACAATCCAAGCTGTATCCTTCCAATAAGTATCATAAGAGATATTAAAAATAATCATTAATGAAAGCGTTACTACTGGAACCGTGATAGCAGGGTTTAGCCAAGATTTTCGATAGCGCACATAGATTACTCTAGCCATATAATAGGCAGCCAATGTCCAAATGAGACAAAGGATTGACCAAGTATTCATCGCAAATCCTCACGCATTACTATCATTTTTTAGGTTTAATTGGGCTTTATGAATCTGATGACGATACAATCTACGTTGCAAACGGCGCCCCATGATAAAAGTTAATGCTGAGCTTAGCATCACCATCGCGGTACTCAAGATAATTGTCAGCATTAATTGCCATCCTTTACTGACAAACAGCGCCTTATATTGAAGTATTGACATCATAAGCGGGATAAACATTAATACTAATTCACCCAAAACAAATTTTGCCCCCAGTCTGACCCAGTTAACCTTGATAGCACCACTCATTAATAAGATCAGCATTAAAAATACTCCTAAGACGCCTGAGGATACGGGTAGATGCAATAACTCAACCAATATCGCAGCACAATACCAGACAGCTGCGATAATAGCGCATTGCATAAGGACATGAAGCCATGATTGGCGACAGAACTGTTGAAGTCTAAGTTTTTTTTCAGCTACAAAGGGTAGGGATAAGCGAATATTAGGATTACGCATAATAATTGTTGTTTGTTGATTAGAGACTACTTATTATAAAAATACCCTAGTCATAAATTATGAATTATATTTTTATTTTTATTCCCAATTCCTATAATAAATTTCATTATCCTTCCTAACCATGGTTTATTATTTATGATAACTTTGAAACAATTACGCTGCTTTGTGACAGTCGTAAAAACAGGTGGGTTTCTTCAAGCCAGTATTCAACTCAATTTAACCCAACCCACCGTTACCAAATCTATCAGTAATCTTGAAGAATATTTAGGCGTAGCTCTGTTTGATAAGCCTTTGACTCATAGAAAAAAGCGGCTAGTTAATTTAACGGAAATTGGCGAACACCTCTATATTCAAGCAGTTGATATCTTACAAAAGGCAGATAATCTTGAACAAACAGTAGTAGATTATCAGCAATTAATAGGTGGTAAATTGCGTTTGGGGATTTCACCGTTAGGCAGTGAAATACTAAGCAAAGCTATTTTTAACTTTTATCAAATGCATCCTAGTATAGAAACTTCACTTATCGAAGATGGTGCTGAGTCACTTAAGCAGGCCCTTCTAGAGGGGCAACTTGATGTGGCAACATTGATGAAGCCGATTGACGATGATTTTGACTACTTGTCGATATGTTGCTATCCAGTGGTGGTCGTAGCAAATAAAAACCGTATGGGTAAGCAAAAAACCAAGGTAACACTTAAGTCACTATCAAATGCACCCCTAATTTTATTTACCTCCAATTCATCATTTACTCCGATGATTATAGAAAACTGTCAATCACTAGGTTTTGAACCTAATATTATTTGCCAAACCAATCAGTGGCACTTGCTTCTTGACATGGTAAAACAGGATATGGGCGTGACTCTTTTGCCTCAATATTATACTCAAAAGTTGGATTTAACAGGATTAGTCTGCTTGCCACTAACCCAACCTCAGTTAAAATGGGAGCTTGTCATGGCTTGGCGCCGTCATCGCTTGCTTACACCAAGTATGCAAGCTTGGCTTGATAACATAAGAAAAAATATATAACCAGGCCTTGATAATGCTTTGGCTGAAACAGGGCATAGGTTATACAAAACAGAGGTGATTGAATATTTAAAAGCAGATTGGCAAGGTTTAGCGAATGTACAACTTGCGACATTGAATTGGGTAGATCGGTTCAATAAAAAGCGTATACACAGTGCATTGGGCTATGTATCGCCTTTTGAGTTTGAGAGCCTTTCCTAAAAAGTGTGTAACTGCTTATAATCCAATAACCGAAGAATAAGCAATGACTACTCAATCTGACCTTAAAAAACTGGCCGAGCAAATGGCCAGCAGCATGTCATAGATAATACTTTAGAATTTATTATGCGCATTTTTATCAGAGAATATATGCATCATTATTCTCTCATGTGCATCTCTTTCGTAAATAGTGACAACTATGTTGACAAACACCGTTATGGCCGTTTAATTGAGTTGCCAATAAAGAGGAGTGCCATAAACCTTGGCAAAATAATCAATTAGCGTTCTTACATTTAGAGAAATGTGACGAGTATGAGGATAGAGAGCAGCGACATGCTGAGGTGTGGTTTTGACTGCCGTACTATAATTAGGCAATAGCTTAATAAGCTCACCACTCTTCAAGTACTCACCGATAAGCCAATCTGGAAAAAGCACGATTCCCATTCCTTTGAGTGCAGATACCAATAAAGATTCTGCATTATTAGACATCAACAAAGCAGGCGCTAAGAATGGCGTCCAATCTTCATTTCCTGTTTTAAAAAGCCAACGATTGGGTCCTGTTGAGCCCTTATACACTAGGCATTTATGATGCGTCAGATCTGCTGGCACTTGCAATTTACCATGTGTGCTTATATACGCCGGAGAAGCGGCAAGATGATAGGTTTGCTCACCAAAAATACGCGCATGAAAGGTCGAGTCATTTAAAGTACCGATTCTAAAAATAACGTCTGTTGCGTAATGATGAGGATCAATAAAGTCATCCGTTAACGTCAAATCTATCTGTAATCTAGGATATTGAGCACTAAGCTGCGGCAGCCAAGGTGCGATATGGCGTTGTCCAAAAAAAATAGGGGCGTTGATTCTGATTAAACCACCTGGTTCTAAAGTCCTGTCTTGAAGTTCCTGTTGTGCCGCATTCATGCTTTCAGTCATGGATTTTGCATAGCGCATAAACACATGTCCCGCTTCAGTCGGAATGACGGTACGTGTATTGCGATGAAAAAGCTGTTGCCCTAAAGAGTCTTCTAGCTGTTTGATAATACGAGACACTTTAGAAGCTGACACACCTTCTTTTCGCGCCACTACAGAAAAACTCTGAGCGTCAAAAACCTCTATAAAAAATAATAGAGTTTTTATGTTGATGCTATCCACTGTATTCATTTGTGCAACTTATGCAAAGGTTATTTCTATATTATAGCGTTTTTTAATGGGTATAGGCTGCGGTACACTACGCCGCATTGCTCATTGAGGATTATTACATGCAAATTTTATTAATACTTATTGTTGTTTTAGGGGGCATGGGATTATCTGTTGAAGCGGGATTACTTGGACCTTTAGGAAATGAGGTAGGCGAGCTGTGGGCAACGTTGAGTATTTTTGGCGTTGGCGCTGCTCTGACATTCTTTTTGATGTTGTTTTTTAGTCCGCGAGATAGCCCTTCCTTTTTCTCACAGCCCCCTTTACTGCTGGTTGGCGGTATTTTAGGTCCTGTTTATGTGGTGGTATTAACCGTGGTGACACCGGTCATTGGTATTGCGTTGACGATGATTGGCATACTGGCTGGGCAAGTGTTTCAGAGTTTACTCATAGACCATTATGGTTTGTTTGAGACTATGGAGCGAAAAATAGACAGCAAACGCATTATCGCTTTATTTTTTATTATTGCTGCACTTATCTTTATGGCACAGGGGTAAAAAACAATGCTTATTTTAATGATTGTATTGTCGATAATTGGCGGCGCGGCTTTGAGCGTACAAGCGGCATTGAATGGCCGTCTTGGCGGCAATATTGGGGTGTTTAAAAGTGCTTTTTTAACCTTTTCTGTGGGTGCGGTAGTAACTGCATTGCTTATTTTCTTTTTTGAGCCAAGTCATACTGTCACGTTGTTGGATGTCCCTAAATGGCAACTGCTTGGTGCCTTATGTGGCGTTCCTTATATCGTCATTATGGTGGTTGCAGTCCAGCGTATTGGTACTGCAGTGGCAACGGTAGCGGTTATTTTTGGTCAGCTGAGCATGAGCGTACTGATCGATAATTTTGGCTGGTTGGGTAACGAGGCGATTAGCCTTTCGGTCAGTAGAATGGCGGCTTTGGTTTGCTTAGCTATCGCACTTTGTTTTATTTATGCCAGTAGTAAGTCTGAGCCTAAAGAGGCTCAGTAGTTCATATGTATTGATTATTTCTAGGGCGTGTCTTCAATTGGATAAGCCATAAATAATAGTTACAATACCGTATCTATTGAGACGATGCGAGAAATACAAGTTATGGCAAGAACAGCACT
The DNA here is from genome assembly GCF_002377905.1 of Psychrobacter sp. UBA3483. GTDB lineage: Bacteria > Pseudomonadota > Gammaproteobacteria > Pseudomonadales > Moraxellaceae > Psychrobacter. The sequence continues at coordinate 10,044 of NZ_DFQS01000008.1, forward strand.
AACAGATACGCTTTGGGATCAATTGCAATCAACAATGACACAGCATGGCTGCTATCAAACTCAAAACAGTCGAGAGATCATGGAAGCCATACTGTGGAAACTGCGCACAGGGGCGCCTTGGCGTGACATACCTAAAGAATTGTGTTCGTGGAAAACAGCCTATAGTCGCTTTAATCGATGGTCGAAAACTGGCTTATGGGAGGATTTTTTTTTAGCTTACGCAAAGAAATTGATACGGAATGGGTATTCACAGACGGAAGCTATGTTCGCTGTCACCAGCATGCAAGTGGAGCTCGGCGTGGTGAAGATCGAGCAATTGGACGAAGCCGTGGCGGCGCAACTACAAAGATACACCTATCCTGTGATGCCGATGGATATCCGCTCCATTTTAAAATCACTGGGGGTGACGTCCACGACAGTCAAGTTGCAGGTGAATTGATTGACATGATTGGACAAGCTGATTACTTTATTGCTGATAAAGGCTATGACTCAGAGTGTATCAGAGACAAAGCTCGAAGCCATAATATGATACCCATCGTTCCTAAAAGGAAGAATGCCAAGCAGCCTAATCCAGAATTTGATAGCTATTTATACAAGCTGCGTCATCTTGTTGAAAATATGTTTGCAAGGCTTAAGCACTTTCGTAGTATCGCTACTCGCTATGAGAAGTTGGCTCGTAATTTTAAGTCAATGCTTTATCTGGCGTGTACTATCGTTCATTGTAAGATGAATTGAAGACACGCCCTAGACATATTTTTTACTTTGTAGCTATGAAGAACTGGGTATATTACTGCTGAACCTCTTTATAATGATAGTCGCACACTGTTCAGGTGCTTCCATTGGCAGAAGATGTCCATTGTCTGATAGCTCAATGATGCGTTCAACAGGGACGAGATCTTCCCAAACTTTACGAACCTCATTGCTAATAAACATAGAGGGTTTGCCAACAATAATGGTGTAGGGGACATCAAGGTCGTTGAGCTCTTTTAAAGCATCATTGACAAAAGGAGTGTCAAAGTAACTTGCCAACTCTTGCTTAGGGTCGAACAGTAGGCTGTATTGCCCTTGCTCATTTTGGACAAGACTGTTTTTTGCAAAAGTATAAAGATGATCGTTATTGATACGCTTGAATGCGCGTTGCGCCCGTAGATAGTCGTAGTATAACTCAATACTCTCCCAATTTGTTTGCTTGGCTAACGTGCTTTTGAACGGTTCTTGACCAACCTTTAAGTCGTCAGGCGCAGCGTTCATCATGAGAGTTTGCGATTTGGTAAAAGTCACAGGCTCTATCAAATAAAGCTCTGAGAACAGCTCTGGACGTTTGGCTGCGGCGATGGCAGTGGCGGTAGCACCTTGAGAATGTCCAATACCGACGATAGGGCTGTCTTGTGTCTTCTCTAAAAAATCAATCAATATATCGGCATCTTGATCGCGGGTAAGTTTCTTAACGGATGGTAAATCATGCCAGTAGCCGCGCATGGCAAGACTGGTGATAGCAAAGTGCGCACTGAGCTTGGTTAATAGTGGTAAATAGACGCCAGTCGTAAAGCCGTTGCCACCATAGAAATGAGCCGCTGTCCTCGATTTGTTTTTATCCTTATTACCCAACGCGGACAGGTCGTAATAGCGCGCTTGTTTGTCATCTAATGTGTTGGTGCGTTCGAATGTTTGCATGAAATTAGCCTTAGAGTTTATCAATAGTCAAAACCAGTGAAGTAAAATTTTGATATTGTTTTTACTGTGGCATGTCAAATATTAAACAAGTCGTGGTGGCGTGCGCATATAGTTTGCCATTAGGACCAACGATGCGACCTTCAGCCGTGGCTGTCTGACGCCCCACATGGATGATCTTGGCCTCAGCACGCACCAGCGGAATAGCTGTCGTCAAGGGGCGAATCATATTTACCTTAATCTCTAGCGTGGTATAGCCTTTACCAGCGGGTAAAGTTGAGTGAATAGCGCAGCCGACAGCGGAGTCGAGAATGGTACAAAACCAACCACCATGCACACTGCCCAGAGGATTGTAATGTTGCTTACCTGGCCGACCCTGAAAAATAGCACTACCATCCTCTATATGGATAGGGATAAAATCCAGTGTCTCGCCAATCGGTGGCGAGGGCAACTCTCCAGCAAACATCGCCTCAAAGAGTGCCTTACCGCTCATACTCGCCAATTGATCAGGTGACGTGGCCCCTGAAGCGCCTAATGTCGCGCGTACTCGTAATTCGTCGGCTTCCCAAGTAGAAAGCTCCCCCACCACACCTGTATCTGTTTTCATGACATTCATTTTCTTGTCCTTCATTCTATTAATTGTTTTTTGGGTGGCATCCTAAATTAGTTGACCACTACAGCCTGCGCCCATCGATACTACTGCTGACCTATAAAGGGGCAGCCAGCTCGATGCTTGCATGACGGACAAGCCATGCTGCGCCAATAGGGTCTGAGGTAGGGGGTTCATCATGAGTGGCTCAAGAGTTTATAGATAAGCCATTTTGCAGAAAAGCGATTATGAATGCAACATAATGGTTATTATTAAGCCTTACTGCATTAAAACGATTTTTATATGATGTTGTTTTACCTTTAAATAAAGATCAAAGGGTGTATTGAGTGGATATAATGAGTTCAAATTGGATGGGGTAAATATGCCACTTTTAACATGGATACGTAGTAAAAGAGATTTCCTTGAGCCAGTCGCTGACCATACGGCTGACTTGTTGGATGCAGCTGATAAGAAAATAATAAAGAGGACTAAATTATCAGGTCACATATAGGCTTTTGCAATTAAAAATGGCTGAATAGGATCCACCCACCGATGGCAATTAGCATTAAGCCGCCGAACATTTCCGCTTTATGGCCGATGAGTGATCCCAGTACTTTTCCAAGCATCACGCCAAACGTGACCATGGTGGCCGTCGCCAACCCAATCAAGCTTGCTGCTAGTAGAATATTAACTTCTATAAATGCAAGACTAATACCGACAGCCATCGCATCGATACTAGTACCAAAAGCAGCAACAGCAAGTTTGAGAAACGAATGTCTTGAGGGGGCTTCTTGTTCTTCATTATCCGGTTTTAGCCCTGCATACAGCATGTGCAGCCCTAAGCCTAATAGAATGACGAATGCGACCCAATGGTCCCATGCTTCAATAAAAGAGGCATCGATAAAAGAGGTAGCAGAACGGCCAATTAACCAGCCAATGATAGGGGTAATCGCTTCAATAGAGCCAAAGATGACACCCATTCTTAACGCTTCGGTAAAACGGGGGTTTTTAAGACTTGCGCCTTTACCAATCGCCACAGAAAAGGCATCAGTAGACATAGAAAAAGCAAGTAATGAAAGTGCTATAGGATTCATGTGATGTTCTCAGGCCGAGTATAGAGTCAACGACATACGCACACTCTCGACCTGCAGTGTGGATATATCGATGGTCTCGCCAACCGAGAGGTGTTCGTACCATGGCATATGGCCAAGCATGTTGACACGAACTCTTTCGCAGAACGAAAGCAGGCTACTCCCCAAAGAACGCTCACATTAACATGTCTATGTTACAAGTCAATAAGAAAGTATCTAGTCAGGCTTCTTTGAGGCTATAGCCTATAACAGTAGAATCTATTAAAGATACTTACTTCAGGAGCTTGCGTAAAAATTTAACACGCGATATCAATAAAAAATCTAATAAAGCGATGACAACAATAGCAATGATTGCCGTTGGGAATATGATAGCGACAATAAGTAACGGAATGGCAAGCGTCCACCCTATAGTAAAACGCTGACTACGAGCTGGTGGATTGAGTCCAGTCATGTCGTTAGTTTGACGAGGACGGCGTTGCCACCACATCACATAACCACTCACACAAATGGCAATAACAGAGAGGCAGAATAAAACGTTGGCTAATACACTCCACCACCCCAGCGTCCCCATGTGTATGGCAGCACCCGCTGCCATAAATTTACCAAACGCATTGTAATCATCGAAGTGTATATCAGCCAAAACCTTACCGGAATAGCGGTCAATATGCACGGTGCGATCAGCCGTTGGGCTTTTCATATCGTAGCTCATTGAGTCTTGGCTAATCGTCCATACGCCTGTTTCCCCTTGCGGTAGATTCAACTGATAACGCCCTACAAAACCAAGCTCATGAGCAAATCGATCTACGGTATCAATCATAATGGGTATATTGGGCGCAATACCGTTTTTACCCATAGTCGTACCTGATTCTGGCATTGGTGTTAACTCTAGTACCCAAGGCACGTCTTTAGTCTTTCCTGAATTTAATACGCTACCATGTGTGGGCGCTATGTCTGCTGTTGCGCCATGAACGTGCGGCGCGGCATCAGTATTATCCATATTCATACCAGCATGATGCTGACTGTGGTCAATCGACAGTGGTATGGGCGCAACGCCCCATTTACCCGCAGGGAACTGGCTCCACGACTGTACAATGCGCTCACCCCAAATGCCTGCCCAAGCCATGCCTGAAATGCAGAAAAACAGTAGCAAAACAGATATCCAACTGCCTAATGTCGCGTGGATCGTCCGGAAAAAGGAACGCTTTTTCTTCAGATTAGTATCATCAGGAATTAACATTGCTTTGACAGATTTACGCTTATGCCACCACAAATACCAGCCAGTTAGTATCATTAGAATTGTTAATGAAGCAGTCGTTTCTTGAATATAATCACCGACTTTACCCAGCAGCAAATCACCATGAATACTGTCAAAGGTATAATACAGATTGCTATTGCTGGGTGTACTGTTGACGATATCTGCAGTATAAGGATTGACGGCTACCATATTGTCATGGTCTTCTGATGTTACCTGAAACAGAGCTACCTTATCCGTATCACGAGGGGCGATATATTTAACGAGGGTACTATTGGGTAAGGTATTGAGCGCGTTTTTAGCTTGGGTAGCGAGGGGCGCTTGCATTGCTGATTCGGGAACAGTAATGCTTAAACGGTCATTGTCTCGTCCCACTGTGTTAGACGTAACCAACATACCAAGTGCGGTACAAGATAAAATAATTAAAAAAGGGACAACAAATATTCCTGCATAAAAATGCCATCGCCACACGGTAAAATAGTGCTGATTGCTTGTTTCTTTATTCATAAATAGAGATTCCAATAGCTTTATACTTTCTAGCTAGCTTGGCAATAAAGTGGACAGTGAATGTCTTGTTCGCTCGTGCTGACTTTGTGGTTTATATTCTGAAGCGCAAATATTCAGAACATAATGGTTTTTTGATGGTGCGATATAATACCAGATGCTTTTTTCTCCAGTGATATTAATTTCGGTATATTGCAGATGCTAGAGGGCATAAGGAATAATAGTATGTTGACCCTAGATAGCATGGTTAAAAATCATTGAACCGGAGTTAGCTAGTAAACTTAGATGTACACTGTTCCACTCTTAGAGACTATGTCTATTCAAATAATCTAGGCTACAGGTTAGTATCCAAGTCCTCACTAGGGTACCGAACCAGTGGAAGCGCCTGATTGGTTCGGTGTGAGACCTTCCTAAAAAGTGTTTAACTACTTATACTATATGGTAGTTACACAAAGTTTGGGAAAGGCTCTATTATAGAATTATGCTACGTAGTTTAGCTTCTGTATTAGCCTTACTTAGAAAAATGCGAATTCCTCTCACAAATAAAATTTTGCTATTTTGGGTATACCCTAGCGAGACCAGTAAAACAGACCATAATTTGAGCTAATAAGTTACCTAAAATGGACAATGTTCGCAGGACTATTAATTGTCTTAAATGGTTGCCTTTCAGCTAATAGTCCATATTATGTCTAATAATAATAGATACTATGCCACTGCTGGCTTTTCTAGTTGTTTTAGTCCAATCGTTCTCAGTCTTCCTTGGCCGTCAACTTCTTTAATGACTAATAACCACTCCTTATTAATCACAACCGTATCGCCTGCTACGGGTGCCATCTTTAAGCTATCCTTAATATATTCAGCAACCGTTTGTTCCCACATATTTTTCGTGTTCAGGGTATCTTCTAGAGATTCGAATTTCATCCTATCGGTAAAGAAAGGCACATCTTTAAGTTTGACACTCGGCGATAGCATCCAATCGCCATAAAAATCATCGATGGCTCTACGGTCTAACGTAGTGTCATTAAAGACAGTCGCAATCTGATCGGCATAATCGCCACTCATGGCATACCATACGCTATCGCCAAATTTGAGCTTAGTCTTTTCATTAATTGCCAAGATTTGCTGACCACGCACCAAGGCAAAAACATGGATTCCTTCAGGGCTGATACGCGTAGATATATCCCTCGGATGACGACCAATTGCAAACGCGCCTAACTTTACTTCAAATTCATACAACGTAATACTTGCTCTATCTGACACCCACACTTCATGCTCTTCTTTTGGGCCCTTATTGTTAGGAATACGCACCTTAAACAGATTGGCCATAAAAGGAATGGTCGTCCCTTGTAACACCAACGATAAGACCACCACCCCAAAAGCGATATCAAACAGCATAAAGGCATTGTCCACCCCTGCAATCACTGGCAACATGGCAAGGGTAATGGGCACTGCACCACGTAAGCCGACCCAAGAGATAAAGCCGATCTCTCTATTTTTAAATTTAAACGGTAAAACACTGGTATAGACTGCAATAGGACGAGCCACTAAAATCATAAAGGCAGCAATGGCCACTGAATAAGGCCAAACTTCAAGAACGTTCGATGGCGTGACCAATAGGCCCAATACCACAAATAACACCGCTTGCGACAACCACGCAAAGCTGTCCATCACGCGCATGACATGCTCAGTTGAGCGTACCTTATGGTTGCCAATCATAATACCAGCGATAAAGACCGCGAGAAACCCACTACCGCCCAGTAAGTTAGTGGCAGAAAACACTGCTAAACCCGCCGACATTATTAAAATGGCATACATACCTTCTGCCAAATGTATCTTGGGTAATAATCGAGATAGGAAATAACCAAAGAACAAGCCCATTCCTAAACCAAAACTAAGCTGTTGTAATAGTAGGCCGAAGAAGCCTAGCGCTGTCTGTCCGGCAGGATCAACATTTAAAGCAATCAATCCAGTGACTAACAGAATCGCTAAAGGGTCGTTGGCGCCCGACTCTAATTCAAGCGTGGCTTGGACACGATCATTTAATTTAACACCGCCATTACGCAACAGTGAAAATACCGCTGCCGCATCGGTTGAACCTACGATTGCTGCCAGTAATAAGCCAAAGCGCCAATCGACATCCAGCAGCCATGTGACGAATACACCCAGTATCATGACTGTCGCAAGTACGCCCCAAGTAGCCAGTGTGATGGCTGGTTTTAAGCCAACTCGGAATGATTTAACAGAGGTGCGCAACCCGCCATCTAACAAAATACAGGCTAAGGCTGCTTGTCCGACAAAATTGGCTATCGCATATTGAGAAAATTCAATACCCAAGATACCTTCTTCACCAGCAAGCATCCCGACGACTAAAAACAATAGCAAAAGTGGAACACCCAAACGCGCCGATAACGTACTTGCCATGATACTGGCAAAAATTAATACTGCTCCTACGAGATACACGATATTTAAGGTATCCATGTTTCATTAAGCCCTATTTTATAATACTAAGCTGAACTAACCAGAACGGGAGTAACATTTACCCATTGCTTTCAACGGTTAATTATTGTTTTAACATGCTCCTTAAGAATAACTGAGCTATGCTTGTATGTTAGTAAATATCTTATTCTATTATTGCTAAACGAGTCATATTATGAAAAAAGAGACACTGACAGGACTATCTATTATTACATTTGCAGCATTTTATATTTGGATTCAAAATGGCAGTAACCCATTTGATAAAAAAAGAAATACTGAACTCGAACAAGCTCAAAAAACATCAAAGATTGCATTGCTAACGAAGTGCCAGAAAGCAGTACAGCCCATGCTTAAAGGCTTTAAGTCTATGGACATTAAACGAAAAAACACAGACTACAGACGATTAAATAATGGTAACTTTGAAGTCATAACACATTACTACGCTGAAGATAGTTTGGATGCGGCTCCGCTCATTATCGTCGACTGCTTATTCGATAAAGATGGCAGTTTATTAGAAACAGCGCAGGTTAAATAACTTCCAGTATAGCTATGGAGCTGTAGTAGATAAGACTTTAAATAATACCAAACCCAACAATTAA
>NZ_DFQS01000058.1 GCF_002377905.1 Psychrobacter sp. UBA3483
TTATTTTGAACTGACTATATAAGGCAAAAGTCAGACGTTGGGTGTAAACGTCGGGTATAAAAAGTAGCCAAAATTAATTTTAAAAAAAATAAGAGATTGCTATGCAACTAGAAATCAATGTCATTGACGCTTTTACGGATAGCGTTTTTAAAGGCAATTCAGCGGCGGTTATCATTACAGATGAGTGGTTACATGATGAGTTAATGCAGTCTATTGCTTTTGAGAATAATTTATCGGAGACCGCTTTTCTTGTAAGTGACGATGACGGTATTTATCATATTCGCTGGTTTTCTCCTTTGACTGAAATTGCATTCTGCGGGCATGCAACCTTGGCGTCAGCCTTTGTGTTATTTAACAAATATCCTAATGTAGAAACCATTAAGTTTTCAGCCAAAGCGGTTGGTGTGCTAACCATCGTGCAAACAGACGATGGCAAAATACAAATGGATTTCCCAAATACCAAACCTGAAAAGCTCAAAGATATCCCTAATAGCTTGTTGGCAGGATTGTCTATTGCACCAGCTGAAGTTTATAAAAACTCTCAAGCCTATTTTGTGATTTATAATGCTGAAGCCGATGTTTTAAATGTGACGCGTGATAACGAGCGGCTAAAACAGCTTGCGCCATTAGATGTGGTGGTTACTTGTCAGGCTACCTCTGCTGATTATAAAGATTACGATTTTATTTCACGTTATTTTTGGCCAGCCAATGGTGGCGATGAAGACCCAGTGACGGGTTCAGCTCATACTGCTTTAGCACCGTTATGGACGGAGCATTTGGGTAAAAATGAATTGATTGCTTATCAAGCATCAAAACGAGGCGGTGTTTTAGACTGTGTCGTCGTAGGCGATAGGGTACTGATTTCTGGTAATGCTGTGCAATATATGACAGGAGTTATTACCGTCGAGGAGTGGTTGGTTTGACTGAATTAAAAACCGTTGGACTGTTTGCGCTGACCGCATTAGCAGAGATAGCAGGCTGCTATTTGCCTTATTTATGGCTGCGAGAAGGTAAGTCGATTTGGCTTCTTGTTCCTGGCGCCTTAAGTTTGATGGCTTTCGTCTGGCTACTGTCCTTACATCCTACCGCAGCTGGTCGGGTTTATGCCGCTTACGGCGGTGTTTATATTTCGATGGCTATTATTTGGCTGTGGACAGTGAACGGTATTAGACCAACCACGTGGGATATATTGGGTTCTATCGTTGCGCTATTAGGCATGGCAATTATTATGTTTGCGCCGCGTAGTACTTAGCTTCATATCAGTAGTTAGTATGAGAGCAATTCCTAGCATAAAAGCAGTCGCTACGATAAAAAAGTGCTTTGTATAAAAAATGCCTATCAAACCATTAGGTTCGATAGGCATAGCTTCATATCGTATCTCTCAGACTGATATGGCTTCAATTAGCCTAGTGATGTACTCGATATTAATGTTTACCTAAGATACTGCCGTTGTCATCTTTTTTAGATTGTTTAGCGGCTTTTTTCTCTTTTGCCGTTAATAGGGGTTTCTTCTTCACATTCTTCTTACTATCTTGACCTTTACTCATGGTGTTTTCCTCTTGAGATAAGCCGTAATACCTTTAAAGCCAAAATAAACAAGCTTAAAGGTTAGGGTAATGCTGATGACGCAAATAGTGCGTACTACAATGAGTATAGGCTTAAGGTGCCACAATAGATAGCGTCAGCACAATTCACCTACGATTGGATTTAATCTATCTTAAAATAGTATTTATTTAGCCAATATTGCTATTAGCAAGTGCTTACTTACGCGGTCATCATGATTTGTTATAATGAGCCACAAGCCGATACGTCGTCGCGGCAAACCTTTATAATATTCATGTTTAGCACAATGAAGCTTACTGTTTTGGTTAATTACTATGCGTATCCGTAAACTGTTCAAATTTGAAAATGCGCATATCGTGCGTAACTGTAGCTCTGAGCGCTGTAAACACTCTATCCATGGTCATAGCTATCAGATTGAGTTGATTCTTGAAGCCAAGCGTTTAGACCATGGGCAAATGGTCTATGATTTTGGTTTATTAAAATCGTCTATTAAAGACATTATCGACAGCTTTGATCATGCGATTTGTTTTTGGAATAAAGATGACCCTGAGTATATCGAGGCTTGTAAAAAGTTCAGTGCACGCTGGATAAGCTTGCCAGTATCGCCGTCCGCAGAGCAGTTCTCACGCGTCATCTTCTTTTGGGCGCAAGAAATTCTCAAACAAACCCAAATGCAAAACGGTGAATCTGATGTCAGCGTCTACTCGGTGATTGCCCACGAAACCGCAACCGGTTACGCACAGTGCTTTGCTGACGATGTGGCGAACGCGCAAATGGGTAAGCTTCATCTAGAAGCGTTTGAGTTCAGCGAGCAAGTGAAGGCAGAATGGCATGACCCCGAGCTATATGCCAAACTGATGCGCGGTGAAAGCTTTATCAATCCAGCCGTGACCATGCAGGTACAGACGCAAGCACAAACGCAAGTAAAGAAAGGTAAGTCTGATGCCTAATAATATAAAAGAGGACAAAAATGTGAAAACCTTGACGCTGCATTCTGAAGCAGATACTCAGCGCTTGGCGGTGCAATTAGCAGCCTTACCCTTGTCCGGTAGCGTGTGGCTATCGGGTGATTTGGGCGCTGGTAAAACCACATTGACGCGTTATTGGTTGCAAGCGCTCGGACATATGGGTGCGGTCAAAAGCCCAACTTATACCTTGGTCGAGCCTTATAGTATTGAGCAAAAAGATGGTTCAATGAAACCAGTTTATCATGCAGATTTATATCGTCTGCAAGACCCAGAAGAGCTATCCTTTATCGGTTTCGATGAATATTTGGATGAACCAAATGCCTTAGTTATTATTGAATGGGCTAGCCGTGCGGACAGCTATTTACCACCGCCGAGTTTGTTTATTGATATGACACAAGCCGATCGCGATGATGATGATAAAGAAGCACGTCAGGTTGAGCTGCGACTATCGAAGGCGGGTCAAGCGCAGGGCTTGGATTTTTCTTCTCTCAACGTTTAGGTTCAACGGCACTACTGCCTCTGAAATTTTATAAAAGTATGACGCTCATTAATGCCAGATAACTCCTCCAATAGCCGTATCAAAAAATTATCGCCGCTGCTCATCAATCAATTGGCAGCAGGCGAGGTGGTGACGCGCCCAGCTGCTGTGGTTAAAGAGCTGCTTGAAAACGCGATAGACGCTGGTGCGAGCAATATTGAGATACGTATTACCCAAGGTGGCACGGGTATGATTGAAGTGGTGGATAACGGTACGGGTATTCATCCTGATGATATGGTAATGGCTATTACCCGTCATGCGACCAGTAAAGTCGCTGATGTGGCTAACCTACATGGTATTACCACATTGGGCTTTCGCGGGGAAGCGTTGGCAGCGACGGCGGCAGTTTCTCGTTTGACCTTAGCCAGTAGTCATGATGACAGTGGTGTTGGTCGCCAATTGCAAGTCGCTGGTGTGTTGGACGATGTGCCAAAACTGCTGCCAGTTGTGCATCAACGCGGTACGACCATCACGGTTAAAGATTTATATTTTAATGTGCCTGCACGCCGCGGTAACTTAAAATCTATTGCGACCGAGTTCGGTCATATCGAAACCATTGTCCGCGAAGTCGCTTTGGCGCGCGCAGATGTGGCGTTGACGCTATTTCATGATAATAAAAAGCGGCTGTCCCTGTCTTCAATTGCAAGCGCTTCAAGAGTAATGTCTTCCAATGCAAGCGCTTCAAGAGTCATGTCTGCAAATGATAACAGCAACAATAATGCTAATCGTCTGCCTTTATCACGTCTCGAGCAAGCGACTGGGTTATCATTAACGGATAAAGCCTTAGAAATATCCATAGACCTCACCAGTTTAATGCAGTCGCCTAAAACCTACATTGATAGTAGCTTTAGCGCTCAAGCAAGCATTAATGGATGGTTATGGCCAATCACTGATTTGCAAGATGCTTTACCAAAGTTAATCTATGTGAATGGGCGACTGGTTAAAGAAGCATTGATTAGTAATCAGTTGCGTCAACTTGCCCAAAGCGCTCAGTTAGCAGGTATTGGCTATGCGCTTTATTTTGATCTGCCAACTGAGTGGCTTAATATTAATGTACACCCATCTAAACAGCGTATCAAAATCAGCCCGCTAAATAACATCATGGCGCATCTTAGTCATGCGATTCAAGCAAACCTTAAAACGGTCGCTACCAAACAAACGATCGATTCTGCTCATGATACTACTCAAATATTAGATAATAGCCAATCTATCAATAGCGCCTTCGCTGTTAAAGGGCAACAGACGTCATCGGCTACTCATTCAACCAATCATTCAACCAAAAGCCAACAAGTGCAAGCGCCCAAACAGCCGTATCAGTTGTCAGAAAATACCGATGCTGCGCAATCATCAGAACAGGCTACTTTTACTGAAAATACAAATCCAAGTAGCACATTAATAAACACGGCCAATACGTCACAAAATCTATCGATAAAAAATGCTCCTTTACCGTATTGTTTGGAGGTTATTTTAGATACGAGTCATGATTTAGATGTAATTAAAAGTGTCAATGATAAAATGCTACCGTGGTTGCTGTTTTATAGTCGCAGCCAATTTTTGCTGATTGGCGTTGAGACATGGCAGGCGCAATTAAGCTTATTATTTGAATCAGACATGTTTAGAGTGAAGGCTTTATTGAATGATGCTAACGATGTTAATCAGCAGCTTACTGACTTAGCAGCAAAAATGTCCGCAGAAGATTTATTGGCATTTAGTGCAGATATTGAATGCTTGCTTGCTAAAAATGCGTTTAAATTTATAAATAAACAGCGTTTAATCGCATTGATGCTATCATCTGCACCCATTTAGTTGTCCATCGATTGAATTGGGGATACGCCCTAGTAGTCCTATAAAAAATAAAGGCAGTTTTATGCAAATTTTGTCTGACAGCTCATCTTATCGCCTAAGTCCTAATTTAGCGGATAATAGCGTGGTGTGCTTGATGGCACCGACTGCGAGTGGCAAGACGGCCCTAGCGTATGAGTTATACGATACCGGACGTTATGAGCTAATTTCGGTCGATTCAGCGCTCATATACCGCGACATGAATATCGGTACGGCGAAACCAACCGCTGCTGAGTTGGCGAGTTATCCGCACCATTTGGTTGATATTATTGACCCAACGCAGAGCTATAGCGTTGCAGAATTCGTTAATGATGTTGCTCGATTAATTGATCGCTGTCATAAAAACGGCAAAATACCCTTGCTCGTTGGCGGTACTATGATGTATTACATGGCGCTCATTGATGGGCTATCTCCAGTGCCGGATAGTGATGATAGCGTGCGTACGCGTGTGGAGCAGTGGCGACAAGAGGAAGGTATTAGTGCGCTATACGACTATCTAGGGAAAATAGATCCAATAAGCCATGAGCGTCTTAATGCAACCGATACTCAGCGCATTACTCGGGCAGTTGAAGTTTATCTGCAAACAGACATACCCATCAGTAACTGGCAGCAACAGCCCAAACAAGCATTGGCTCATAATCCCAATCAGCAATGGCACGTATTGGCAGTGATGCCTGATCGTCCATGGTTACATAAGCGTATTGAGCAACGACTAGACATCATGTGGGATGAGGGTCTGGTGGCGGAAGTGATTAGATTGCTTGAGCAGTATCCACTGACGCCCAATTTACCGTCAATGCGCTGCGTTGGCTATCGGCAAGTCTTAGAATATCTCGTGCATACCCAGCATCCAATATTTGAACAGCCGCATTTGGATAAAGCGCAATTTTATGATGCTTTCTCAGAGTTGGAAGCCGCGAATACAAATAGGCTACCACAAGCGATGACTACCCAAGTGCTCGGTCAGTCATCGACGCTCAGCGCTCAAGCTGAGGCACTTGCTTGTCAGCAAATGCAAAATAAGGCATTATATGCGACAAGACAGCTGGCTAAGCGTCAATATACTTGGCTGCGCAAACTCACCCAATTGTCTGATTTAACGGATACTATAAACGTTGCAAAAAAGCAGAATGAGAATGAAGATAAGCTTGTGCATTGCGATATAAAAATAAAAACATTTGCCACCATGACTCAGGTGAGAGCATATTTATTTTAAAACCAAATGAGATAGATCGTTAAATTAGCTCCCCGTAAAAAATAATGACAATTAGTTTCAAAATAAGTGCTAGATAACTGCTATAATTTAAACCATAGTAGAATAGTGTGAATTACGTCGAAATCGTTGCTTTTTAACGGTTGTTAATTAACTTTTGTTGGCAATAAGCCTTAAAAAATAAGCAGTTACTTAATTATACCCCACTCTCAACTTGAAA
>NZ_DFQS01000004.1 GCF_002377905.1 Psychrobacter sp. UBA3483
TTTTGTATTTGATACACTATATCTACGAGCGAAGAATACCTATCTAAAAAAGCTCGATGCAGGGCTCAGAGCGGAGGAGAAAGCAGTCAAAAGCAAGGCTCATCGAAGGATTAAGATAGCAATACGCGTTATCAGACTTACTCACCATAGCAAAGCCTTACCCCTGCCGTCAAATCCGTAAAGTTGAACTCGGAAGATTTGATTTACGCAGCCTGACAATAAAAAGAGCCTTTCCTAAAAAGTGTGTAACTGCTTATAATCCACTAACAGGAGAATAAGCAATGACTACCCAATCTGACATTAAAAAAGCTGGCCGAGCAAATGGCTAGTAGCATGAATAGCTTTGATGGCATCAAAGACTTTCAAAAGCAGCTCATGCAATTCTTTATCGACACTGCCCTTGAAGCTGAAATGGAAGACCATCTCGGCTATTCTAAGCATGAGAAGGTAGATAAGCCCAATAAGCGTAACGGGCACACTAAAAAGACCGTCCGCAGGGATAGCGGCGATCTTGAAATATCCATCCCAAGAGACCGTAATGGTAACTTTGAGCCTGCACAAATTTAAGCTGTAATAATATCCCAGAAAAAAACACTGGCTCGTCCTGAGTTATTGGTCGAGATTACCGTTATCGCTGCTGAATAATTACGAGCGTTTAATGACTGAATCTAACTGCCTACCGTAGGTGCTAAGATTGAAAGCGAGATAAAATAAAAGGGTGTGATTGATGTCACACCCTTTTCTATGAGCTATTGATACAAATTAGTCTATAATCAACAGCGTTTAATGCATTTAACGCACAACCAATAGGGTCACCCATTATGATTAATACCAAAATATATAAATCCATTTATGTGTTAGCAGAAAAACTGCTAGAAGCAGACAGTAAAAATGATCAAAAAACCTTTGACGCGTTATATGCGCAGCTAAAGGAACTTTGCATCGAAAATGAAAAAAGCGATAAAGACCATCCTGAACAATGGGAGACATTGGCTGATTTTACCGAAGATTTGGATGAGGCGCTGGTTATTTATCAAAAAGCATTAGATAAAGCGGCGGCGATTAATTCAAAAGACCATTTGGCATCGATTGCTTTTTCTATGGCTGAGCTGCAAATCGAGTTGGGTCAAACTGATGCTGCGATCAAAAGTCTGCAGAATGCTAAAATCAGCGCCAATAAAATCGAAGACAGAGAGTTCAAAGTTGAGATAAATGAATTGCTAGCGACACTTTTGGCAGAGTAAATCTAAACGGCAAGTTTTGTTTTATCTAGATAAAAATTAAGATAATTTCCTTGAAGGCATTGAACACATTGAACACATTTATAGCGCCGACGATTGCAAATATAGAAAATCGCGAGCTGCGTCAGCAATTGCAGCAAATCGTTGACCAAAAAACCAAGCCACTTGGCGCCCTTGGACGTTTAGAGGCGCTCGCGGTACAGTTGGGATTGATTCAAGGTACGACCACGCCGCAAATTAATCAGCCGCAAATTCGGGTATTTGCTGCCGACCATGGTCTAACCAAGCATGGCACATCCGCGTATCCTAGCGCGGTGACGGCGCAGATGGTTTATAACTTTTTGCAAGGCGGCGCTGCTATCAATGTCTTAGCCCGTCAGCATAATATTGAGCTAAAAGTAGTCGATGCTGGTGTCGATGCCGATTTTGCCAATTCTCCTTTTAAATACCATGCGCAATTGCTCGATTATAAAGTCCGTCACGGTAGCCGTGATGCGCTAACCGAGCCCGCCATGACAGCAGCAGAATGCTTAGCGGCATTAGAGAACGGCATGAAGGTTGTCGAAAACTCAGTGGGCAATTTGCTTATTGTCGGTGAAATGGGAATTGGTAACACGTCCGCCGCTAGTTTATTACTGGCAAGATTGGGCAATACACCGATTAATGATTGTATTGGTCGCGGCACCGGTCTTGACGATGCAGGGTTACAACACAAGGCGACTATTTTAACGCAAGTATTGGCGCGTCATAGCGAAGCACAAGCGCCATTCGACGTCCTTGCTGCGTTGGGTGGGCTTGAGATTGCTATGATGGCAGGGGCGCTGATTCAGGCCGCCAGTGAGCGCCGTATTCTTTTAATCGATGGTTTTATTGCCAGTAGCGCGTTGTTGGCAGCTGAGCGCCTAGCGCCCGGTGTGGCAAAGTATGCTATCTTTGCTCATCATTCGGTCGAGCCGGGACACGCGCATTTATTAAAACTGCTCAATGCTGAGCCATTACTTAATATGGGTATGCGCCTAGGCGAGGGCAGTGGCGCGGCACTGGCGTATCCATTATTACAGTCAGCTTGTTCCATTATCAATGAGATGGCAAGTTTTAATGATGCAGGTATTAATGGACAAAATAGCTAATGTCACAATTATCAAAAAAGCCATCGCATCAACCAAATTCATTATCCCAATCTTCTTCTAAACACAGCATTGGTCAATTTATAAAATATGAATGGCGTCTATTGTTGGTGGCGGTGCAGTTTTTAACGCGCCTGCCCGTACCGCAATTTGCCAATTACAATCCGCAATGGTTGCACCAAAGTAGCCGTCATTTTCCTGGGGTAGGTCTGCTGGTTGGGCTGATTTGTGCAGGTATATTTTGGCTGTGTAGTTTTTTATTCACGCCTTTAGTCGCAGCAGTGGTCAGTACAGCCTTTGGGATTAGGCTAACTGGCGCTTTTCATGAAGATGGACTTGCGGATAGCTGTGATGGTCTAGGTGGTGGTCTGACTCGCGAGCGTACTTTAACCATTATGAAAGACTCACGCTTAGGGACTTATGGTGTACTAGGTTTGGTCTCATCGTTACTTATCAAAATCAGCTTATTGGCGTCTATGCAATTATTAGTGGCTATCGTGGCGCTGATTATTGGACATACGGCCTCACGCTTATTATGTATTAGTTTATTGGCGCTGTTGCCTTACGGAGGTGAGATTGAGCATGCTAAAGCCAAACCGATGGCGCAGCAACTGACGCCATTGCAAGGACTATTGAGCAGTGGTTGGCTCATACTAGCAGGCGTGCTCGTCGTGCTCCTATTTCCTAATACCGTGCAGCAAATTGGTATTTGGCAATGGTCATTGGCTTTATTACTAGGCATCGTAGCGACGGATTATATGCGGCGCTTGTTACGCAGGCGTTTAGATGGCTATACCGGTGATGGGTTAGGTGCCACGCAGCAGTTAAGTGAAATCGCTATTTATATCGGACTTGCTGCCTCGAACCCTTTTATTTAATTTTAAGCGTAAGATTTAAAAAGGATAATGATAGCCAATGGTTTTGTATATTTGGCGCCATCCAAAGCCCATTGCAGCTAATGGCTTTTGTATCGGACAGACTGATATCAGTGTCGATAAACGGAAAATTAAACGCCTCGCTAATAAAATACAGCGCTTCGTGCGTTTGCATCAATTACCAAAAGTGATTTGGGTCAGCCCGCTACAGCGCTCCTTAAAAGTTGGGGAAATATTGGTGCAGCATGGCTTTCGGTATCGTGTCGCAACTGAGCTGGCAGAGATTGATTTTGGTGACTGGGACGGTCTACCTTGGATTAAAATACCCAAACAACAGATTGACGACTGGTGTGAGCATTTTGCGGATTTTGCTCCTAATGACGGCGAGAGTTTACAGCAGTTATTTGAGCGTGTGGAAAACTGGGTAAATGAGATAGCTGCGCAAAATAGTGGTCAAAACCCAATATTAGCAGTCGGTCATGCAGGCTGGATAAATGCTGCTAGTATGATAGTTGCTGGACAAGAAGTGCCGAAGAAAGCCACTGATTGGCCACGAGTAGTGAACTATTTAGAATATCTTCAACTAAATTTTCAACCAAAAAAAACTGACTGTCTGTAATGGCCAGCTTTTTGGGTAATACTTTTAAATATAAGTTTTATAATTATTTTTCTTTCATTAATACATCAATAAAAAGCTTTTAGTCTATCTTATCAAACCACGCTTTATTATCTTTGGCGTCCATCGAGTCGAAACTGACGTAAATACCTTCGTCGTCTAATGTTGCATACCAATGGTCAGCGTTGTCGCCAGTCAATATCTGAAAATACTTATTATTTACAATTCTACCGACCCTGTAGGTTTCACCTTGTCTATAAAACTCGTTACCTTGGATGCATATTAATTTGTCATCAGTGTTTATCATATCGTCCCATTTTATCTATGACTAAATACAGATAGGATAGCAATAGCCTTGATATTAATGAAGATGACTTTATAAGCAGTATTTTATCATTAGGTATAGGTTGTACAGGTGTTTTATTACTATCTATTGCTAAAAAATAATATTGTACTTTTTAACTATATAGATAAGCACTTAGCAAATTTTAAGCATAAAAAAAGCCAGCAACATGACGTTACTGGCTTTCTTAGAAGGGTAGTAAGTTTACACTACCACCAACTATTCAAATATTACTCTTCTGAGTAATCTTCGTTGTCGTCTTCAACTTCTTCAGCTGCATCTTCGTTGTCGCCATCTTCAGAAAGAATGGTTACTAAGATGCTAGCAGTTACGTCATGGTGTAGTTGAATATCAACATTGTATTCGCCCACTTGACGTAGTGTGCCTTCAGGTAGCTTAATTTCAGCACGGTCAACTTCTAGACCTGAGTTAGTCAATGCTTCAGCGATATCGCGAGTACCGATAGAGCCAAATAGCTTGCCTTCGTCACCTGATTTTGCGCGCATGATAACATTAACGTCAGTTAACGCGTCAGCACGTTCTTGAGCAACCGCTACTTCTTTTGCTTCTTCAGCTTCAAGTTCAGCACGACGTGCTTCGAACTTTTCAATGTTTGCTTTAGTTGCAGGTAGTGCTTTGCCCAAAGGGATAAGAAAGTTACGTCCGTAACCTGGTTTCACATCGACAGTTTCACCGAGTTTACCAAGGTTGACGATACGCTGTAACAAAATAATTTGCATGAGTCATTCCTAGTTAAAGTTAACGGTTAACCCTGATGGTTATCAGTGTATGGAAGTAGCGATAAATAACGAGCTTGCTTGATAGCAGTCGCCAGCTGACGCTGGTATTTAGTAGACGTACCGGTAATGCGGCTTGGTACGATTTTGCCATTATCACTGATGTACTGTTTTAGCAATTCAACATCTTTATAATCGATGTGAGTGATGCCTTCAGCAGTGAAACGGCAGAATTTGCGACGGCGATAGAAACGTGCCATGAGTATTCTCCTTTAATTAGTCTTCACTGTTGTCGTTGTCGTCGTTTTCACGATTGTCTGGACGACGAGTCGTTGCTTTGCGTGCGCGTTTTTCATCGGCATTCTTGGCTAACTGCGACTCTTCAGTGACAGCTTCGTCACGGCGCATAACTAGACTACGAATGATCGCGTCGTTATAACGGAATAATTCTTCAAGTTCAGCCAAAGTCTCACCGTCAGTTTCAACGTTGAAAAGAACGTAATGAGCTTTGTGAATTTTGTTAATTGGGTAAGCCAATTGACGACGACCCCAATCTTCTAGACGATGGATCGTACCGCCGTTGTCTTGAACCAACTTGATATAGCGTTCAACCATGCCGACCACTTGGTCGCTTTGGTCTGGGTGTACAAGTAACACCAGTTCGTAATGTCGCATTATGACTCCTTACGGATTAGTAGCTATTAACCCTATGTTAATAGCAAGGAGATTTATAAGGTAAGCCCAAATCTTATCGAATTTTGCAAAAACAATAGCAATAAGCTTAGTTTATAAAGCGCCGTATTATAACAGTACTCAGCGCTTAACACAAAGGTTAATGACTGAGCGTCTGTCAATAAATAATAAAAGACATAAATATAGCTTTATCCATAAAAAAGCAGCGCATAAACGCCACTTTTTAATTAACCTTGTGATATTTATAACAATGGTTTTTATCATAAACTTATAAATTCATTATTTTATTTTTGGTTGTTTGACCAGTTGGCTATTATCGGCTTTTACCACCAAAGTTTTAGCCAGTTTATCATGCCAACCGATGTTTTCAGGACTTTTTGAGGCCATATAATAATGAACAATAATAACCACAAAACCTAAAAAGCTGGTAAATGAGAATAATAAGTTGTAAATAATAAACAGTAGTAGCGTACGCATGCCGATAAGCTTGGTAAAAGATGGCAGGCGATGGGTAGTTTGGTCGACGACGCGAATACCAGTAATCAGCTTACCAAGTGATTGCCCACGCAAGGTAATAAACACCAGCTGCAGCGCAAACAAACCAAACACCATCACTTGTGACATCATCAAAGTACTGCTAGGAATACTTTCCATCAATGTCATGGAATACTGGTATGCGGCATCCATATCTTGGATGTTTTGAAATTTGGTATAGTCCACATCCATTTTCATTAACGCCATGACCAGCGGTAAAATCGCTAATACATAGAGCAAACCATTGATTGCGGTCGCTAACACCCGTGACATAATCGGCGCAAGCACCACATCACCGATGACTTTATCTTTAGGCGAGGCGGCTTTGACTGCAGCAGACTTATTTAATGACACATTTTTATTGGGCGTATATTGACGATTGGTGGTCATGTCCAGCTTGGTATTTTTAGCATTCTCTGCTGGGCGTTCAGGCTTACCATACAATCTGTCTAGCGATACCGTTTTGTCATCTTTAGAGGTGCTACTAGCAGAATCTTCTGGGAAGATAGTGACGTTATTGATAATAGAGTCATTATCATCTGCCGACACTATAGGGGCAGGACGATAATAAGTCTGATTATTGGTTAAATTACCAACACGCTGCCACTGATCTAGACCTTCATGCCACATCAAATCATCTAATACCACTTCACCTGAGGCGAGCATAATATTGAGCTGATCCAACGTGTATGGACCCGCTTGTACGTTATTTCGAGCAAGGAAAATCTGCATAATTGCCTACATAGTTAGTCATATCTTAAGTCACTTTTTCAAGTCACTTTCGCTAATACATTATATTAGGGTCTATTTGAAAAAATCAAATAGACCCTAATGGTAGTATATTAAATGACTCTGTCAATTAACGCTGTGACGTAACGTTACGTCTTATTTCGTTTCTTCGCCAGCTAAGAAGAACCAAGTATCTAGCACTGAGTCAGGGTTTAGTGACACTGAGTTGATACCTTGTTCCATGAGCCAAAACGCAAGATCTGGATGATCTGATGGACCTTGACCACAAATACCAATGTATTTGCCCGCTTTGTTACAAGCTTCAATCGCCATAGACAATAGCTTCTTAACCGCAGGATCACGCTCATCAAATAGATGTGAGACGATACCTGAGTCACGGTCAAGACCTAGCGTTAACTGAGTCAAATCGTTTGAACCGATTGAGAAACCATCGAAGTGCTCTAGGAAATCTTCTGCTAATAGGGCGTTGGTTGGTAGCTCACACATCATGATGACGCGCAGACCATTTTCGCCACGTTTTAGACCGTTTTTCGCGAGTAGCTCGATGACCTCTTTTGCTTCGCCAACGGTACGAACGAATGGAATCATAATCTCAACGTTGGTCAAGCCCATCTCATCGCGGACACGTTTCAATGCTTTACACTCAAGCTCGAAGCAATCACGGAAGTTGTCAGACACATAACGACTGGCGCCGCGGAAACCAAGCATTGGGTTTTCTTCTGATGGCTCGTATAATTTACCGCCAAGCAAGTTAGCATATTCGTTTGATTTAAAATCAGACATACGCACAATAACTGGTTGATCCATAAAGGCTACGGCTAAGGTTGAGATACCTTCGACCAATTTATCCACATAGAAATCGACTGGTGAGGCATAACCGGCGATACGCTCATTGATAGCTTGGGCGATTTCACGTGGTAAGCTGTTCATATTTAGTAGCGCTTTTGGATGCACGCCAATCATACGGTTGATGATGAACTCTAAACGCGCAAGACCGATACCTTCGTTTGGCATTTGGGTAAATGAGAAGGCGCGATCTGGGTTACCCACGTTCATCATGACTTTGAAGGCAAGCTCTGGCATAGATTCAACAGAGTTGGTCTGTACTTCAAAATCAATCTGACCTTCATAGATAAAGCCAGTATCACCTTCAGCACAAGAAACAGTGACGTCTTGACCATCAACCAATAATTCAGTGGCATTACCACAACCAACGATAGCTGGAACGCCAAGCTCACGGGCGATAATCGCCGCGTGACAAGTACGACCACCACGGTTGGTGATAATGGCAGAAGCACGCTTCATGACTGGTTCCCAATCTGGATCCGTCATATCCGATACCAAGACGTCGCCGTCTTGTACTTTGTCCATCTCGTTTAGATTGCTAACGATACGTACTTTACCAGCGCCGATGCGTTGACCGATTGAACGACCTTCACATAGGATTTTAGCATCGCCAGTATTGATGATATAACGCTCCATGACATTGCTGTCTTGGCGGCTCTTAACGGTTTCTGGACGTGCTTGTACGATAAAGATTTCACCGCTGTCGCCGTCTTTTGCCCACTCGATATCCATCGCTTGACCGTAATGCTTTTCAATGGTCATGGCTTGTTTGGCAAGCGAGTTTAGTTCTTCAGTGGTTAAAGAGAACTGCATGCGCTCTTGTTTTTCCACATCGACGGTTTTGACAGACTTAGTGGTACTGCCTTCATCACCATAGATCATTTTCTTATGCTTGCTGCCTAGATTACGGCGAATGACCGCAGGCTTACCATTTTCAAGCAATTTTTTGGAGATATAGAATTCGTCAGGGTTGACCGCACCTTGCACAACCATTTCACCTAGGCCATAGCTTGAGGTGATAAAGACCACTTGATCAAAGCCACTTTCGGTATCTAGGGTAAACATCACGCCAGCAGCGCCAGTTTCTGAACGTACCATGCGCTGTACAGCAGCAGATAGGGCAACGCCTTCGTGCTCAAAACCTTTATGCACACGATAAGAGATGGCGCGGTCATTATATAAAGAGGCGAATACTTCTTTAATGGCAATCAGGACGTTGTCAATGCCACGAATATTCAAGAAGGTTTCTTGTTGACCGGCAAATGACGCATCTGGCAAATCTTCAGCAGTCGCAGAAGAACGTACCGCAACCGCGATGTCTTCGCCGCCACTCATGGTTTCAAACGACTGACGCACTTCTTGCTCAAGGTCGCTTGGCAGCTCTTGCTCAATAATCCAAGTACGGATTTTTTTACCCGTCTCAGCAAGCTTATTGACATCATTCACATCAAGGGTTTTAAGCTCGTTGTTGATTTTGTCAAGTAAGCCTGTTTCTGTCAAAAAGCGATTGAACGCATTTGAAGTGGTCGCAAAGCCACCTGGAACGCTGACACCCAAATCAGATAGATGGCTGATCATCTCGCCAAGCGAGGCATTCTTGCCGCCAACCATCTCAATGTCATCTTTTCCTAGCTGATCAAGATTGATTACAAGTGCTGTAGATTGCGCTGCCATGATAACTCCAGAAAATAAGGTTATTTAGTAAAGATTATAACGGTCGATTATACCCCTATATTTGCCTAATTTCGATACCTAGAACCAAATAAATCGTCAAAAATATACAAATTGTGGCGATTGCTACATATTTGCGCGGAAAAACCTTAATATTTGGCTACTTGAATATAGTAAGAAGCGAAATATAATTGATTTTTAGAGGAAAAAGTTGCCAATACAAAACCTTCCTTTATAGCAATAAGACAAATGTATAAATACCCTTAATAAATGCCTTTATTGTATAGCGTTTACTAAGTGTACGCCTGTAACATAGATTTCTATTAGACAGCTATTGTGCGTATAATATAGGGCATAAAGAACAATCAGCTAAAGATTTTCTGCGCTAAATAAAAGCGCTTATTGAGGTTTTAACCAAGGTGTTCACGTTATGTTTGCAAACAATCCGCCCGAAGCAGCCAATCCGACCATCCAAAACAAACAAGCGTTGCAAGTAGATAACGACCAAAATATTAGAACGGCATTTTTTATCTCTGATGGGACGGCGATTACCGCAGAAACCCTTGGACGCGCTATTTTAAGTCAATTTGCTTCTGTGCCTTTTGAGACTCGGGTACTGCCTTATGTCGATAGCTTAGATCGTGCTGAAGAAGCGGTCGAACAAATCAATATGGCCTACCAACGTGATGGGTTACTGCCCTTGGTGTTTGATACGATTGTCAGCCCTGAAATTCGAGAAAAAATTAACTCAGCGCATAGCTGTAATTTGGATATGTATGAAGGGCTAATCGGCCGAGTAGCAGAAGAGACGGGTGTTGAGCCGGACGCGCATTCGGGCCATGCGCATGATAACGTTGATTCTGAAACTTATAAAGAACGTATTGATGCCGTGCATTTTGCCCTAGATAACGATGATGGTGCACGTACTCGTCATTATCATGCCGCAGATATCATTCTTATCGGCGTTTCGCGTTCTGGTAAAACCCCAACCTCACTGTATTTGGCGCTACAATTTGGTATTCGAGCGGCAAACTATCCGTTAACTGAAGAAGATTTAAATGACAATCAATTACCAAAAGCCTTACGTGAGCATAAGCACAAGTTATTTGGCCTATTAATCGATACCGATCGCTTGGTAAAAATTCGTCAAGAACGCCGCGCGGGCAGCCGTTATTCTAGCTATCAGCAATGTCAGCAAGAACAACGCGCCATACAGGGCATTTATATCTCGCAAGGGATTCCAAGTCTTGATGTCTCTGAGATGTCTGTTGAAGAGATTGCCACACGTATCTTGCAGATGACGGGACTTAAACGCCGTATCGGCTAAAGGGATTAATCAACAGCGCATAACGAATAACGGCTATGGCCATAACGTAACTGTCGCCAATATTGCAAAATATCCTATCAGCACGTATGGTAGGCACGCTTTAGCGCTATGAGTCTAACTTGATCGTTACTTGTAGATATTCATAGTCTAAAAAACACACAGATTTATAAATTAATAAAAGAGGATACGATGGGAAGCAAACCGATAAGCGACGCGACCAATGACACGGGTAAAGACATTCATACCGAGGTGTCTAATAAAGAAAGCGGCCGCGCGCCGAACCCTGAGCATACTGAAGGCAAAACTAAAAAAGCAAAAATTGAGCAAACCCATGAGCAAGTTACTGAAGATATCATGCATCACCCTGACTTGGTCAATCCGCTTGATGATATCCGCATCGATATTAAAACCCCTTTTACCAAAGACTCGCAGCGTATCAAAGGCGACAAGCATAAGTATGAATATGACGCCGTTGTCCTAGGCGCAGGGCCTGCTGGTGAAGCGGCGGCGATGAAGCTGACCAAGGCGGGTAAAAAAGTCGCAGTGATTGATCCGCGTGAACAGGTTGGTGGTAACTCGACCCATGTGGGCACGATTCCAAGTAAGGCTTTGCGTCAATCGGTCTTTAACCTGATTAACTTTCGCCGTGACCCTATGTTTACTAAGGCGATGGAGTATCAGCAAGTTCCCCTAAACCGCGTGCTGGCCAATGCGCGCCGAGTCATACGCAATCAAGTAAGCACCCATACCCGTTTTTATGAGCGCAACCGTATTGATGTGATACATGGTTGGGCGAGCTTTGTTGATGCGCATACCTTGAGTGTCGAAAAGGACGACGGCGTCTTTGAAACCGTGACCTTTAATAAAGCCATTATTACCGTTGGAAGCCGTCCTTATCGTCCTGATATTTTAGACTTTGACCATCCGCGTGTGTTTGACTCTGATAAAATCTTGCAAATGGATTATGTGGTCAAAAAAATCATCATTTATGGTGCAGGCGTTATCGGTTGTGAATATGCCTCTATCTTTACTGGTCTTGGCTATAAAGTTGACTTAATCAATAACCAAAATCAATTGCTCAATTATTTAGACAGTGAGATTAGTGATGCCATCGCTCATGACTTTAGACAATTCGGCGTCTTGATTCGTAGCAATGAAGAGATTGACCATCTAGAGACGCATGATGATTATGTGGTCTTGCATCTAAAAAGTGGCAAGCGTATCAAATCAGATGCCATTCTTTGGTCAAATGGACGTTCGGGCAATACCGAAGGCTTAAACCTAGAAGCCATTGGGCTGGAAGCCAATAGCCGTGGTCAGCTAAAAGTAGATGACACCTATTGCACCGGCGTGGAAAATATCTATGCCGCTGGTGACGTCATCGGTTGGCCATCATTGGCATCAGCGGCCTACGATCAAGGACGCTGTGCCGCAGCGTTTATGGTTGGTGACAGTGATGCCGAGCCAGTATCAAGCGTTCCAACGGGTATCTATACCATCCCTGAGATTTCTTGTATCGGTAAAACTGAGCAAGAGCTGACCGATGAAAAGGTCCCCTATGAAGTCGGGCAGGCGTTCTTCAAACATCTGGCACGGGCGCAAATCATTGGTGAGCGTTCGGGCGTATTAAAGATTTTGTTCCACCGTGAGACGCTTGAAATTTTAGGCATTCATTGCTATGGCAATCACGCCTCAGAGATTATTCACATTGGTCAGGCGGTCATGAAGTGCAATAACACGCTTGAGTATTTTGTGAACACAACTTTTAACTATCCAACGATGGCAGAAGCCTATCGCGTCGCCGCTCTCAATGGTTTAAATCGCGTTTTTTAACCCAAACACCATCAAGTCAGATAAATAAAGAAGCGCCTGCTTATCGAGTAGGCGCTTTTTTTTGAGGTATTTTTTATAGCATAAACGCCAATACTATCCATATGTTTTTATACTAAAAGGCGGTTTTGCTTTGGCTGGTACGCCAGCGAAAAAGTAGCAGTAATAAAAAGTAAAATGCCCACAGTCCTGCCAATGCGTAAAAACCAGTCGCGACTTGCGCCACACTCGCGCCCATTTGATTAAGCTGAACAGAGGTATTAATACCAGGTGTCGTCGGTATGACCCAGCGGATGATTTGTAAAAACTCTGGTAATTGATTGGCAGGCCATGGATATCCGCTGACAAAAAACATCGGTAGCGAGCTAAAAATCAAGATTTGCATACTGCGCTCACGCTGACGGAACCACAGCCCAAACACGCAGCCAAGCGTGGCGACAGTTGGGCAAAATAGCAACAAAAATAACAAGCTGCCAAGCATGTTTTGACCACGTGGATAATGATGCAGCTCAAAGGTCCAGCCATAATAAAAGCAGCCGATGATAAAGCTGAACATACTGAGCGCTGCAATACGGCCAAGCCAGCCGCGAATACTGGCGGTATGACGACGCTGCTCATACCACGTCCCAATTAACATCGCTGTCGACATCAACAGGGTTTGTTGCAGAATAAGAATAGCGACTGCTGGCACCACGTAAGCGCCATAGCCTTCGGTTTGATTATATAAAGGGATGATTCTTAACGGTACCGCTTGGGTATTTGCCGCTGCGGTCGCAGAATACGCCCCTTGCGCCACGCTTTTTTTAATCTCAACGCCTGCTGAAACCGTACTGACCGCCTGCAAAAAACCCATTTGAACGTTTTTATTTAATAGAAAATAACCACCATTGCCTAATACGCTGACGCTTGCTGCTTTGCCAGATAAGACTTGCTGTTCAAGTCCACTTGGGATAATCATATAGCCGGCAATATCATCGGACCACATCGCTTGTTGAGCGTCTTGCTCATTTAAAAAACGCTTGGTATCGAGCTGCGGGCTGGCACTGGCGTAACGAACGATGGTTTGAGACAAATTGCTATTGTCTTGATCGACAATACCAACGGGCACATGATTGACCACTTCGGTTGAATACGGCCAAGGATAAAAGAAGCCATAAATAATCGGCGCAATCATGAGCAGTAGTAGTACGCCTTTATCAGAAAAGACGTCTTTGATAGTTTGCAAAAAACTGCCGAAAAAGTTCTGTGATGGCGAATGAGTTTTTGCCTCTAATGTAGCATTGGACGGCTGATTTTTTGTTGCTATGAGGTTTTCTTGAGATAAAGGCTCTTTTGGTGTCATAACCATTAGCGTGCTCCCCAGCGTTCAGGATGTGCGAGCGCGCGCTTGCTCAATAAGGCGGCTAAAAACATAGTGACAATCGTCGCAAGCGTCAGTCCATAGACAATGGGTAGTGAGATGGCAACCGGCGCTTGCATCTGTAATTGCGCTATATGCAGCTTAAGGTAATGGGTCAATGGTAAGGCATCTGACCAATGCTGAGCGTTTTTACTGATGGCGATATAAGGAAACGTTACCCCAGCAAATGCATAAGAAGGCGCTGAAATAAAACCGGTAGACGATAAACCCATGCGTAATGAAAATGAGGTTAAAGTAAATATCGCGCCAAGCCAAAACGACAACATCATCAATAATACCAGACCAATATAAGTCGCCATGATTGAGCTGGTAGCGACCGCTTGCTGCGGCGTGGCGAGCCATAATGCCAGAACTGACCATAAGCTATAAGCCAGCATGGGCCAAAAGTACTTACCCAATAAACCAAATAGCAAAACCGAAATATTGGCTTTTCTTGGCTTATTATCTTCAGCTGGTACTGCCGTCGTCTGGCTATTTTTAATAGTGGTTAAATCAGGCTGACCACTATTAATAAAGTCATACCAAACGCCTATTTTCTTATCGCGTAATTCCCGCCCAATGGTCGTCGCGCCAATGACCATGGCTAAGATATGCAGCAGCGCTGGGATAACCGTTGATGCTAAAAACTGTTGATAATCGGTAGCGGCATTAAACAAACTGATGCGCTGAATACCAATGGGCGAGTAAGCAATCGCTGCTTGCGAGGGTGCCATGCCTTTTTTGACCAAACGCTGTATTTCAACGCCTGCCGATAGCGTCCCAATCACCGATTGTACACTGGTTTGGATAATGCCAGAATGAGTGCCGTATTGGGCATTTACTTGCAATACAATCGGCGCCGGTTTACTCGATGAAATATTGCGCGAGAAATCCTCTGGAATAATAACCACCGCATAGATATCACGTTGCAGGAGCGCTGCTTCTACTGCTGCTGGCGAGTGATAAAGCTGTCTGACTGTCAGGTTAGGATTGGCTTCTAAATAACGCACCGCAGTATTGGCAACAGGGCCACGATCGTTATCCACGACGCCAATGGGTAAATCGGTGATTTGTATTTGTGAAAAAATCCACCAAATCAACAGCACGGTCGCAAGAGGTATCCAGACCACCATGCTCAAATCCCACGGGTTTTTGGCTAAAAACCGGCGCTCGTAGGCTGCACTGCGTATAAAAGCGCCGATTAATCCGCCGCGTTGCCCGTTTTGCTCAGTCAGGCGCATGGCTTACTCTTTGGTCTGATTGGCAAGGGCTGGATTGATATTGACAACCACGCTCATCCCCGAACGGATACGTCTATCAGGTGCTGATGGTCGCGCTTTAACTTCAAAGGTGCGCACATCAAAACCATCGTTGTTATTGGTCGGACGCCATGTAGCAAAGTCAGATAAGGTTGAGGTTGCATAAACGGTAAACTGCTTGGTATAAGGCTTTTCAGGCGAGGATAAAGCAGGAATCGTACCCATAAAACGCTGCCCAATGGCAAACTGGTTTAAGTAGGTTTCAGTGACGTTGAGTACCACCCATTGATCGTCGGTATTAACCAAGGTAAGCAGCGGTACGCCTTGCCCAATGACTTCGCCAGCGTTGACGATGACATTATCCACGATACCGGCAATTGGACTTTTTAAATTCGCTTCTTCTTTGGCGACCAGTGCTTCTTCTAGTTGCGCATCGACTTGGGCAACTTGCGCTGTCGCGGCAGACTTGTCTTCGCTGCGAGCGCCTTCTTTTGCCAAATC
This sequence comes from Psychrobacter sp. UBA3483, assembly GCF_002377905.1. Classification (GTDB taxonomy): domain Bacteria; phylum Pseudomonadota; class Gammaproteobacteria; order Pseudomonadales; family Moraxellaceae; genus Psychrobacter. The sequence continues at coordinate 15,750 of NZ_DFQS01000004.1, forward strand.
ATACTGTAAGCGCGCCGCTTCTGTCTTATCTTGAGTGGCTAAATATTGCGCATAAGCTTCATCGCGCTTTTGCCGTGCCATCAGACCTTCTTCATAAAGACGGTTGACGCGCTGATAAGTATTTTCTGCCAAATCAGACGCCGCTTTATTGGCTTGCCAAGCCGCTTTTGCTTGCGCGATTTCTTGCGGGCGGGCACCGTTTTCTGCTTTATCAAGCTGGCTTTGCGCCATTTGCTTGCCAGCACGCGCCTGATTGATTTTAGCGTTAATCTCAGGTGAGTCCATTTCAATAAGCTGCTGACCGACCGTCACCGCATCACCTTCTGTAACCATAATTTGTGCAATACGCCCCGGCACCTTTGCCGCAATAGACGTTTGCTGCATTTGCATCTGCCCCTGTAAGGTGATGATTTCAGGCTCATTATGTTGATTGCTTTTATACAAACCATAAGCAATTGCCCCTAAAACAAGCAGCACAACAAGTACCAAAATCGCCTTTTTTATCACGGCAGATTTATCCGCTTTTGCAGGCTCGCGTTTATAAGGCGGCACCGCTTGCTCTTGGTCAATATCAGTGCTGTCGATTCTATTAGTACTATCGACGCTATCAGCACTATCAAAGCCGGATTCAGTCGGTTTAGTGTCATTAAGCGCATCAGCATCAACGGGCGTTTGTTCATGATGACTGCGGTTTGTTTCAGCAGTTTGGTCTGCAGCAGGTAGTTTGCGTGAGTCGCCTGATTCGTTATTAGATTCAGTCATGACAGTGAGATTCCTAAAGCGATAAAGTCGATAATAAGCAGAATAGTGTTGGCGTTATTTATTCTTGGCAATTCATATGATTATTGAATACGTTTTACTAAATAAGCTACTTGTCATATAAGGTTGGTAGGCGAATATCAGCGGCGTTCAGGTAGGCATTAAAAGCAAGCGGTGTACCGCAGCTTTGCATCAAGGCGGCAAGGGACTGTACATAAGTATTTGCTGCTTGTGCTTGCTCGGTGCGCGCTTTTAGGTATTGTGTCTGTGCTTGTACCACATCGATGGGCGTATTCACACCTTCTTGTAGTCCAAGTTGACGTAAGCGCAATACCTCTGCTGCCAAATCCACGTTGCTTTGCAAGGCTTGATAGCGTGATTGGGCGTTATTGACATCGTGCCAGTTTTTTTCGACGAGCAGTAGCAGGTTGTCACTGACTTCTATCTCTGACAAATCTGCTTGGCGTATTTTGGCGTTACTGGAAGCTAAAGACGCATTTTTATCAAGCCCGCCCCAAAGCTTCCAACTGGCTGAAATACCAGCGACCCAACTGGGGTCTTTTTCCACTTGGCTATAACCATAAAGCATGACCGTAGGTTTGTAGCCGGTATCAGATAGGGCATGTAGTTGCTGCGCCTGCGCTCGTTTGGCCGAGACTTTTTGCAGACCTGGATGATTATTCAGTGCCAAATCTTGAAAATAGTTCACATCAGGCAGAGGGCGGCTAGAAACAAATAGAGGGGTGCTCGGTTTGATACGATAATCGGTACGCAATAAACGCTGTAGCGCCATCATTGCCAGACGCGCATCATTATTGGCATTGACCGATTCACTTTTTGCATCGGCGAGCGCCGATTGGGCTTCTAAGCGATCAACACGTGAGATAAAGCCTTCTTCAAAAAGCCGCTGCGCCATATGGTCAACTTGCTGCACCGTATCATAAGCATCGTCACGTAAATAAGCGGCAATAATCGCCAATTGCGCCTTAAAATAACGCTCAATTAAGGTGTTATAAAGCTCGTTGGTATCCAGGATGCTATCGGCGACGGCTTCTTGGGTACGGGCAGTGGAGGCGCCTGTCAATGCCGCTGTGCGCCCGGCAGTATAAATGGGCCATACCACGCCAAGGCCTGCACCCGTCGTTGAACCCGAGCGCTTCAAGTCGTAAGTCTCTGGGATACGGTCACCGACCAACTCCCCAAAATCTGGTAAATCTTCTATATCTATCGGTGGGTCGATACCATCAATACTGCTATTCACATCGTTGATAATAGCGTTTTTAATTGATGATAAATCAACATCGGCGTCCAAGTTATAAGCAGTGGCGGAAACGCGCGCAAATACTAACGGATGGTCGATGGTTTTTAACGCATCGGTTTCATATTCACTGGCAGCAATCGCGGCTTGATTGGCGGCAATTTTTGGTGAAACTTGCAATAAAATATTTTGCGCTTGCTCAAGACTGAGCAAACTAGAAACTTCTAACGGGTAGCTATTGTCAATGCTTTTATGAGTAATGGGGTCGATGAGGGTGGTTAAGTGGGCGTTTGGCTCAGCTTTAACTGGCTGTGTTTCTATCGGCGCGGCTTTATTTTTTATGATGCTTTTTTGCGCAGGGCTCTTATAAGTTTGAGTGTGACCTATTTTAGAGCCGTTTCTTTGAATGGTATGGTTTTGAATATGGTCATTTTTAATACTGTTTTTAATACCACTACTGCCTTGCAGGCTGCTTGGCGTATCTGCGTCAACAATCTGTGTCACGACAACGGGCGCTACTTCATTTTGGGACGTGTTAATATTATCATTGGCGTTTGCGGAGTGAGACGCGGCTAAGCCCATGAGCGTAACCGTCATCACAGCAGTAGACAGAGTCGATAAAGCAAATTTCATAAGTCACATAAGCCATTAATTAGAATGCAAAGTGTTTAAAGCGCAAGATTTCTAGCAGGGAGTCAAACAGGGCAATATTATAGACCATTAATAGAAAGCAAAAATTGGTTATTTATAACAAAGCGTACACTGTAGTGGCACAATGGTGACGGGTCAATGCTCACTATTTGCTTGTTTTGCGTTGAATGGCTGCCAGTTTTATGTTAAGTGTCTAACTTCAAGACAGATAATAGCATTATTTATGAATTGGTGATAAAACCTGTCAAAGATAAAAGGTCTTTAAAACCGCAGTCCAAACCATGCAATAACTGTCTTTAATAAAACACACTTTAGTGAAACATAGCCATAGAACCTTATAAAAATTAGCCGATAAAAAATAACATTATATAAAATAGGATGCGAGTAATGGCAGGATATATTTTAGCGCTAGATCAAGGTACGACGTCGAGTCGGGCGATATTGTATGACGACCATGCTCGCCCGATTAAAATGGCGCAGCAGCCGACGACTTTGAAAACCCCGCAGGCAAGTTTTGTTGAGCAAGACGCGCAGCAGATTTGGCAAACGCAGATTAGCTGTGCCCATGATGTGATTAACCAAGCAGGGCTGCTGGCGACCGATGTCACCAGTATTGCAATTACCAATCAGCGTGAGTCTATCGTGATGTGGGACAAGCAAACAGGCAAACCGCTAGCGCCCGCCATTATTTGGCAGGACCGACGTACTGCCAGCTATTGCAAAACGCTTGCTGCGAAAAGCGCGAGCGCTCAGACAGATAATGGGCATGAAGATATGGCCAGTGAGATTCAACGTCTTACAGGCTTGCGTTTAGACCCATACTTCAGCGCCAGTAAAATTGCATGGCTGTTAGAAAACGAGCCTAAGTTAAGGGTAAGCGCCAATAAAGGTGAAATTGCAGTCGGCACCATAGACAGCTGGCTTATTTATAATTTAACCGGCGGTGAGCATGTCATTGACGTTACCAATGCCTGTCGTACCTTATTATATGATATCCATAAACTGGCATGGTCGGAGGAGCTCTGTACCTGCTTTGGTATACCGATGAACATATTGCCCAAGGTACTGCCATCTGATGGCGATTTTGGTAAAACAAAAAAAGGACTGTTTGCTAAACAAATTCCCATTCAGGCGGTATTAGGTGACCAGCAAGCGGCGCTGTTTGGGCAAGGCTGCCTTGATGCAGGCATGGCAAAAAACACCTATGGCACCGGCTGTTTTATGCTGATGAATATTGGTAAAGAGCCGAAACTGAGCGAGCATAAGTTACTGACGACCATTGCTTGGCAACGCAAATCAACGCCAACCCGCCCAGACAATCTATCCTTTGATCAAATTGTGCAGTCTGGCAGACGCTTGCTACAGCCGCCCAAGAGAGAAGTCACTTATGCCTTAGAGGGCAGTGTGTTTATGGCGGGCGCTATTGTTCAATGGCTGCGTGACAATCTTGGCATGATTCAACAAAGCAGTGAGGTTGAGCATCTAGCGCGGCAAGTAGATAGTAGTGAGGAGGTGGTATTGCTCCCAGCATTTACAGGGCTTGCGGCGCCTTATTGGCGCTCAGATATCAATGCCAGTATTACCGGTATGAGCCGTGGCACGACCAAAGCCCATATTGCGCGCGCCGCGCTAGAAGCCATTGCCTATCAAACTTACGATGTGCTGATTGCCATGCAAAAAGACAGCCCGCACCCTTTGACTGAATTAAGAGTAGATGGTGGTGCGGCGAATAACGACTTGCTCATGCAGTTTCAAGCCGACTTATTGGGCGTACCGGTGCTACGCCCTAAAGACACAGAGATTACCGCTAAAGGGGCAGCTTTATTAGCGGGATTAAAAACCGGTCTATACGATGAGACTACGATACAAGCCTCGTGGCAGATTGATCGCATCTTTGAGCCTGAAATGTCTGCGGATAGACGTGAACAGCATCTTGATAAGTGGCAACAAGCGATTGATAGAGCGCTAAAAGTCTTATAGATATTTAAATGAAAAATCAAAGCTTTGGTGAATAGACGCTTATAAATTACTCAAAATACTCTGCTGCCCTACAAAATAGTGATAAAGATACAGGCTGTAACGCAAGGCAATCGTAATTTGGACATAGTTTACATAATCTGTGTATCGGTCGTTATCCATAAGTTCCTATACTTTAGATGAATTAAGCAACACGGCTAATTTATAAAAGTTAGTTTCTAATCATTATCTTGATTAGTGAACGCTAATATCGCATGGTTTGTTAAATTTAACGCCTTATAAATTAGTCATAAATAACTCTAATACATAACAAATAATTTAAGGATAATATTATGAATAACGATGGACGTATTACCGACCCTAATAACCGCGTAGTAAATGATGATTATGTTGAAGTGGGCGACAGAGAGCGCATTATCGATGATAACGAACGCCGCTTAGCTGGTACTGACCGCGATATTAATGGCAATAGAGTCGTTGCTCATGAAAATGACAATATCATCAATGACCATGATGCCATTGACCGTACTGCCGTTAAGCACATGTCAAAAGAAAGCAAAGAAGATTTAAACGCTGATCCAATTACAGGTGAGCCAGGTTCACATCCAATCGGTACTGGTATTGGTGGTGTTGGGGGTGCAGCAGCAGGCGCGGCAATCGGTACGATGGCAGGCCCACTAGGAACCTTAATCGGTGGTGCTATTGGTGCTATCGTTGGTGGCGGCGCAGGTCACGCAGCAGCAGAAGCGATTGATCCTACTCGTGAAGAAGCTTACTGGCGCGCAGAACATGCCAATGCCGATTATTACCGTGAAGGTCATGATTTCGACCGTGATTTACATCCAGCGTATGCGGTAGGTTATGCAAATCGCGCTCGTTATCCAGCTGATGCTCGTTTTGAAGATCATGAATCAGACTTAGAGCGCTCATGGCATGAAGTCAAAGGCGAATCGCGTTTGGAGTGGAATGAAGCGCGCCGTGCCTCACGTGATGCATGGAACCGTGTGTCATAATAAGAGAATAATGGCATAACATACCGACTAAAAGTTGAGGTGATGTAAGAGGTAAGCCGTACTTTATTAAACTGTTATTTATTAAATAGAGTAATTAAGTTTAGCTAATGACTTATTTAATATAAGTAAGCAAAGGATACGAAAACTTACCCCTTCATTACTAGAGTTAGTTTGATTGTAGGACCGGCTCTACCAACCGATTAATATCGCCAATTTTATGTTATTTTAAAGCTTCCAAAGATTTCTTTGGAGGCTTTTTTAATGTATATTGTTATATATGAATATATACTGATAGACGCTCTTATTAAAAGTGGATGTCAAACATAGATATTTATAAAAAGAGACTTATAAAAAGGTACTCATAAAAAACACCATTATCAAAAATAATAATAATAGGTAATTCATGGTTAATAACGCTGAAGACAATAGCCCTAAGCAGTTTTATATAGCAACGGCCAATTTACTTAACTTCGCTAACCCCAATCGAATTTATTATGAAAACGCGCCGGCTTATAGCGATAACGAATACCAACATAAGCTGCGCGGTATTACCGACTTACTGGCAAAGGCACATGCCGATATCATTGCAGTGCAAGAAGTGTGGGACAGTCATGCGCTCGAAGCATTGGCGGTAGCATTAGGATTCAAACCTGAGCATGTGGTCATTCCGCTGGCAAGTAATGATAACGCCAGTCCTTATACCCAAGGCAAAGGCGCGCAACAGACGCCAGCTGTCGGAATTATTACCCGGTTTGAGCAGTTAGAAAGTACCTTATTAGAAGAGGTAGAACCAAAAGCGGTCATTGATATTCCTGATATCGGTCTGTATGAACGTTTTAATCGTCCGCCACTTATATTACGAGTCAATGCTTTTGGGCAACCGATTACGATTGTCACTGCGCATTTAAAAAGCAAACGGGCTTTTTTCCTACGCGATGAAAACGGTCAGTTGTTAGAGGATATGGACGATCCAAATATTCGCGTTCGTGCCAAGCTGCGTAGTTTGTGTATGCGCGCCGCAGAGGCCGCTTCTATTCGTATGTCCATTATTGAGCGCCTGCATCATACGCGTGAGCCACTGATTTTATTAGGCGATATGAACGATGTCACCGGTAGTGTGACTACCCAATTGATGAGCGAAACAGGCGAAGTCAATTATGATAAGAGTATGCGCGATGTCGCGTTGTTTGACGCCGCTCGTATCCAAGCACGTTATGGTTGGATGAAAGATGTTGCTTACACGCATATTTATCAAGGTATGCCTGAAGTAATTGACCAGTTATTTGTTTCAGAAGAGTTTTTACCTGATAGTAAGTTTTCGCTCGGTCAGGTTGAACGAGTTGACTATTTTAATGATCATTTAAAGTGGGATTATGCCGATAGAGTCATCGATCATGGTATTATAAGAGCGAAAATTAAACTTCACAATTAACCCCGTTTACTTAGTAATTAGTGAGTTATTTTTTAACCTATTCATGTCCCTTGCTTGATAGTGTACAAGCGTTTATCATGCTGCTTCATTTTAGTATAGTAGCGGTGCTATTGGCCCAAATTACCGGTTGATAGAAAATAGTCCTTCGATTTAGGACAAATACTATCTGATGAAGACTATATAAAGATAGGGCGTAACCTTAAGAGATTTATGATGATTGAAAATAAAGACGACAAGATTGAAGATGTACTGGTAGATTCTGAGCTGGCGAAAAAGCTGGTACCGAACAAATTCAAATTTACCAGTCAGCAAGGCCGCGCACGCCGTCAAAAACTATTGATGGGCGCGAAAAAATTGAGTGAAACTCAAGCAATTAACGACATCACTTTGGCGGCTGTCTGCGAAGAAGCGGGTATTCCAAGAGCTTCTGCTTATCATTTCTTCCCAAATATCGAAGCGATATTTTTAGCCCTGCGTTTTTTAAATGCTATCGATATTTTAGAAGTGCTTACCACTGTTGAAACGGTTGATTATGACAGATGGCAAGCGTATTTGACCGCGCTGATTGAGCGCTGTGTACAAATATTTGATGAAGACCAAACCAAAGCCAAATTGATTTATGACACCAATACGCCTGATTTTGAAGGAGACAGCTATGGTGAGCATATGGACAATCAAGTGGTACAATTGGTCTATAAGCGCTTATCAGAGCGTTATGAGATGCCAAAATTCGAAGATATTCAAGATGTATTATTGATTACCTTTAGCATTATCAATGCCATTTTTACGGTTTCTTATCGCCGTCATCAGAGCATTACTGATAAGTATTTGCAAGAAGCTAATACTGCGTCTATCGCCTATCTGCGCTGCTATTTACCAGAAAAATTACCGCGTAAAAACCGTTAATTTTTATTGAGTTAGCCTAGAATGTAAAATTAAATAACAGATGTTAAAAAGCCGACATGATATCGGCTTTTTTTTGGGCGTGTTTAATAAACGTTTATTAAACATTGATTGAAATTTTATTGTGTAGTCAAAGACTATTCAATACAAGCATAAGTCACCTACTTTTTATCAATCTTTGTTAACGCTTGACCGTTACAACGGTCATCGCTTGAATCTAAAGGCGCGTATTCTTCATAATAGCGCACGATAAGGTTTTCTAAAGCGACGTTCACTCTTGAGTCGTGGGCATTGACGAAAGCCTCGCGCGCTTGCTCAAGCCAGCGATCGGCCATCCGAAAGTGACTGTTCGATGATTTTGCGCCGCGCTCACACTGGTCGGTAGCTGCCCATATTAATGAGACTTCGCTAAGGGCGATTTCGCGTGCCGCACTATTGATACCGCCACTATCTTTAAGTGCACTTAGAGTTGCCCATAAATCAGGTCGCATGAGTGCAGAAGTAGACGGAATGTCATCAATAAGTGCAAGCTCTTCAACCTTATCATTTTTTAACGCTTGCAAGATATTTTCTGCCGTTTGGGCAGCTTCCACACCAATGTCTGAGCGACTATTCATACTGTCTTTATGATTTGCATAGTTTAGCCAAGCTTGGGCTTTGTAAGCAAAGTATTGTTGCCGCGCGCTCATGTTTTTTTGCTGATAAGTTTGTAATTCGTTCAGCATGCAATCCATAGCACGCTGCTGTGTGCTTTGAGCTTTAGAAGAGGCTAAGGTTTCAGTATTGTTGCTGCTAAGACAGTAATCTGCTGTCTTTAGAGCATTCTCTTTTGGCGCGGTGCCTGTTGTTGATACACAAGAAACCGCTGATAATAGTAACGCAGCTGATAAGACAGTATATAAAGGTTTTTTATAGCCAGCGGCTTGAGTGCTAGTGTGAGGCATAAGAACAACCTTATTCAATTGACTGTCGTATTTAAAGATACATTGGCAGATTTTCTTGCAGGTAAAAGTTTGATATTCCAACGGATATAGCGGTATTCAGAAAGTGGCGTATTAGTCATTTTTCCAGCTATTTGACGCACTAAGGGTATATCAGCAAAGTTTTTTCCATCGGTACTAGCTTGAGCACTAGTAGGATATGCTTCACCAGTAAATGTCATACTTGAAGGAATTGGCAGAGTAATAATTAAGTCATTGATATCTTTGGCCAAAGTATTAGTGTAAGTAGCTTTATACTGGATAATAGTGCCTACTAGAGCAGTTCTGACAGGTATATAAACTACTTTGCCTTGCTCATCACTCACTACTTTATTAGTTGTCAGTTCCATTTTTACTCCATTATTAGCATATCCCAGATTTAATGAGAGCATAAATAATAGAACTGTTGACAAAATAACCTTTAAAAATCTAAGGCAATTCATAGTATATTTCTTCCTTAATTCCCATATCGCTATCTAATTGCTGACTGTATCAATGTTAAATGAGATACCACTTTAATTATTTAGAGATTATGAGGTAATTATAAGAAAGATGCTATTTAATTATAGGGGTGTTGAAATATTTGCTAATCTGTGCAGTTATAAATATGTACGCTTTTGTTTTTATAGCTCTCTACTAGATTATAAATGTCTTTTATCAATTATCTTATAGCAACTCTAAAAAACGGACGAATGGTAGTTTTTGTATGTCTAAACACATTAAAATGCTAAATTTAAGTAGTGGCTCCGTAAAATAAAACGACTAAACAATATTCTAAAATATCACAAAAAGAATAATCACTATTTATTTCAAAAATACTTGTCATATCGGCATTTCTCCATAGCTATAAACAAATCCACAATAAGTACCTATAATAGAGTGTCATTATCATTTGATAGTGAGAATTGCATAGTGACTACCGTTTAATTTTACAACGGTGTTTATTTGCGCCTAATGCTACTCTACAGTGATACGATTTATTTAAAATTCTCTGTTATAACCATGAACGTAAATGCAATGCTTAGATGCGGCAAGGAAGTTATAGGGAAGGCATCAAGTCAATCGATTGCTCATTAAGATACGTACCACCCTCTGATTTAATAACACCCTGTTATCGTACAGGGCTGACTGATAAAAAGGATTAATAAAGATGAATTATTATAAGGATGCTGATAGCACCGAAACCCAAGAATGGCTGGAAGCCTTTGAGTCCGTTATCAAACATGCCGATAAGGATCGGGCACAGTTTTTATTAAAAGCGCTATATAACATGGCGGTACAAGAAGGGCTGCCATTTAACCGTCTCGATACCGCTTATATCAATACCATCGCGGTCGAAGATGAGCCAATGTACCCAGGTGACTTGACGATCGAGCGCAAAATTCGAGCTTTGATTCGCTACAATGCTTTGGCTATGGTTATGCGCGCCAATAAGAATGATGATGATTTAGGCGGTCACTTAGCAACTTTTGCTTCAAGTGCGACCCTTTATGAAACCGGCTTTAACCATTTCTTTCGGGCGGCAAGCGATCATTTCGGCGGTGACATGATTTATTATCAAGGCCACTCAGCGCCCGGTATTTATGCGCGCTCTTATTTAGAAGGTCGTTTAGATGAAGAGCAGCTGGATAATTTTCGCCGTGAAGTGGGCGGTAAGGGCCTGTCAAGCTATCCGCACCCATATTTGATGCCAGATTATTGGCAGTTCCCAACCGTGTCGATGGGCTTGGGTCCGATTATGTCCATTTATCATGCGCACGTGCATCGCTATATGGAAAACCGCGGTTTATTAGAAAAAGAAGATCGCAAGATTTGGACGTTCTTGGGTGATGGCGAAACTGATGAGCCAGAAAGCTTGGGTGCCATTTCGCTTGCTGGTCGTGAGAAGTTGGACAATTTAATTTGGGTCGTTAACTGTAACTTACAGCGCCTCGATGGTCCTGTACGTGGTAACGGTAAGATTATTCAAGAGCTTGAGTCGGTATTCCGCGGTGCAGGCTGGCGCGTGATTAAGGTGATTTGGGGCGGTCAGTGGGATACCTTGTTAGATAAAGATGTGACAGGCGTGCTTAAATATCGCATGGAAGAAGCGGTCGACGGTGAATATCAGCTATATGAAGCCCGTACGCCTGAATTTACACGTAAAGAGTTTTTTGGTAAATATCCAGAGTTAGAGGAGATGGCAAACGAGCTGTCTGACCATGATATCTCACGCTTAAACCGTGGCGGTCATGATCCGATGAAGGTCTATGCTGCTTTTAGTGAAGCCATGAAAACTAAAGGCCAACCGACCGTGGTCTTGGTGAAAACGGTTAAAGGCTATGGTCTGTCTAATCAAGCCCAAGCGGTCAATAAAACGCACCAAATCAAAAAACTTGATCATGAAGCCTTGATGTACTTCCGCGACCGCTTTGATTTGCCGTTTACCGATGAAGAGTTAGAAACGCTACCGTTTTATCGTCCAAAAGAAGATTCGCTGGAGATGAAATACCTAAAAGGTCGCCGTGAAGCCTTAGGTGGTCATCTGCCCAATCGCCGTAGTGGTCATATTCCATTAAATATTCCAGAATTGTCTATTTTCGATCGCGTGCTAAAAGGCAGTAATGGTAAAGAGCAGTCGACTACCATGGTGTTTGTGCGCTTGCTAGCAGCCATGCTAAAAAATAAAGATATCCAAGATCGCGTTGTGCCTATTGTTCCTGATGAAGCGCGCACCTTTGGTCTAGAAGGTATGTTCCGCCAATTGGGCATTTATTCAGCTTCTGGACAAAAATATACGCCAGAGGATAGTGAAGCTTTGATGGGCTATAAAGAAGCCATCGATGGTCATATGTTAGAGGAAGGTATCAACGAAGCGGGTGCAATGAGTACATGGATTGCTCTGGCAACCAGTTATTCTGTCAACGCCTTGCCGATGATTCCACTTTATATTTATTACTCTATGTTTGGCTTCCAGCGCGTTGGCGACTTGGCATGGGCAGCGGGTGACTGTCAGGCGCAAGGCTTCTTGCTTGGCGCAACGGCTGGTCGTACCACGCTAAACGGCGAAGGCTTGCAGCATCAAGACGGTCATTCACAAATTTTATTTAACGTCGTACCGAACTGTGTGACTTATGATCCTTGCTTCGGTTATGAGCTGGCAGTGATTATGCATGATGGTCTACGCCGCATGTATGGTGAGGGCGAGCGCGTTTATTATTACTTAACTTTGATGAATGAAAACTACGAACAACCTGCTATGCCAGAAGGCGTGGAAGAAGGCATCAAGCGTGGAATGTACTTATTAGAAGACAATGGTTCAAGCCAAGTTCAGCTATTAGGTTCAGGCGTGATTTTACGTGAAGTGCAAAAAGCGGCGAAAATACTAAAAGATGAGTTTAATATCTCATCTAACGTCTGGAGCGTAACCAGCTTTAACGAGCTGACCCGCGATGGTATGGCTTGTGATGACTATAACCGCCTGCATCCAATGGATGAAGAAGTGGTGCCATGGGTCACTGAACAGCTTGCCCCGCACGAAGGTATCGTCGTCGCAGCAACCGATTATATGCGCAATTATCCAGAGCAAATCCGCGCTTGGTTGCCTGACAATCGCCCTTATACGACTTTAGGTACTGATGGCTATGGTCGCTCAGACACCCGTGAGCAGTTACGTAGCTTCTTCCACGTCGATGCCGCGCACATTGTGGTTGCCACGCTTAAGCGCTTAGCTGATGAAGGTGAGGTTGAAATGCGTCTGGTAAAAGATGCGATTTCAAGCTTTGGTATCGAAGCGGATCAACCGCCTGCATGGCAACAGCAGCCTCATTATGATCATTTCCCAGATGCCCCAGGTCCTGACAATGTACATCCGAACCCTGTGCCAGAGTTTGTCAGTGAAGATGATGACGAAATAAGTAGCGAAGGTCGCGCAGAAGATCCAGCCGATGCCGCCTTACTCAATGATGACGACATCAAAGAATAGCCGAAAGACAAGGCAATATAATAAAAGGAGAATTACGGATGGACATTAAAGCCCCCGATTTGGGTGTTGATAGCGCCGAAGTCAGTGAGATTATGGTCGAAGTTGGCGACGTTATTGCAAAAGACGACAATATTATTTTATTAGAATCTGATAAAGCCTCAGTAGAAGTACCAAGCTCGGCTGCCGGTAAAGTGACTAAAATAAGCGTGGCAGTAGGCGATCAAGTCAGCGAAGGTATGGTGCTCATTGAGCTTGAAAGCGATAATGATGCTGACAGTGACAGTGACAGCGACAGTCAAAGCACTAGCGCTGATACAGAAAACAAAACAGACGCTGCTGCCGACAAAAAAGATGCAGCGCAGGATAATCAGCAAGCAGATACTAATCCAGCTGAGACAAATGCTTCTCAACCAGCAAAACAAGCAAGCGAGCAAGCAGGAAAAGCAACCACGCATGCTTTGCCAGACCTAGGCGTCGATGAAGCGCAAGTGTCTGAGATCATGGTCAGTGTCGGTGATATGGTCACTGCGGATCAATCCATTTTGCTCATTGAATCTGATAAAGCGTCGGTCGAAGTGCCAGCACCAGAAGCAGGCAAGGTTGAAGAAATATTGGTGCAAGCGGGTGATATGGTCGCCAATGGTCAAGATTTTATCGTGATTATTGGTGAGGGTTCAGAGAGCGCCAATAATAATGCTAGTGAATCTAAGGCTGATACTTCTGAGTCGCAAGCGTCCAAGCCAGCTGAATCAACCAAGCAAACGAAATCAGCTGATCAGTCAGCTAAGTCGCAAACGACTGGTGAGCCTAAACAAGCCGCTAAGTCTACGACTAATATTAGCGCTGCAAATGCTAAGCTAACCGAATCGCAAGTCAATGAAAAAATGGTCGATATCTATGCTGGTCCTGCCGTGCGTAAGCTTGCGCGTCAGCTAGGAGTTGATATCACCCAAGTGACTGGCTCTGCGCTTAACGACCGTATTTTAAAAGAAGATTTGTTTGCGCATGTAAAAGACAGCTTAAGTAAGCAAAAAACTGCGCCTACCAGTAGTAGTACTGTAAGCTCGAGCCTGCCAAGCTTACCTGATATGAGCAATGCTGAGATATGGGGCGAGAGCGAAGTACAAGATTTAAGCCGTCTACAAAAAGTCTCAATACCGCAGCTTAATTATAATACCTTATTGCCGCAAGTGACGCAGTTTGACTTATCTGACATCACGGAAACTGAAAAGTTACGTGGTGAGCTTAAAGGTGCTATGAAAGCGGAAGGTATCGGCTTCACTATTTTGGCTTTTGTCGTTAAAGCAACTGCTTATGCATTAACCCAGCATCCGCGCTTTAATAGTCATTTGAGTGACGATAATACCCAAGTTATCTTACGTAAAAGCGTCAATATGGGCATTGCGGTTGCGACTGATGATGGCCTGATTGTCCCTGTTATCAAAAATGTGCAAGATAAAGGCCTAAAGCAAATTGCCATTGAGATAGGTGAGCTTGCGGTCAAAGCGCGTGATAAAAAGCTGACGGCTAAAGAATTGCAAGGTGCAAGCTTTACGATATCTAGTCAAGGTAACTTAGGTGGTACCGCATTTACGCCACTGGTAAATTGGCCGCAAGTAGGTATTTTAGGGGTCTCAGAAGCCAGTATGCAGCCGCGTTGGAATGCTAGTAAGCAATCTTTCGAGCCGCGTCTGATGTTGCCGTTATCTTTGTCTTACGATCATCGCGTGATTAATGGCGCTGATGCCGCGGTATTTACCCGCTATATTGCAAGCTTATTGGCAGATCCACGCCGTATCTTGCTATAGTTTTAGGGTTAAGTAAACATATCATGGTTAATAGAAAAGACTATCTGCGGATGGTCTTTTTTATATCCTTTATTATAAAAATATCTATACCCAGACAAAAAGAAGCCAGCTATTAAGCTGGCTTCTCTTATTTATGGTGTTCAGTTTATAGCAATGGACTATATTAGAACTGTTTTACGAAAGCAACGCCATATACCCAAGGGCTGATATCGATTTCACCAGCATCTACACCGTTCAACTTAGCATCAGTTTTGATGTCCATGTAACGTGCATCGATACGGAATGACTCAGTCGGTGCAAATGGAATATCAAGACCGATATGGCCAGCAACACCAACGCTATCGTCAAGATCTAGGTCCGCGCCGTTAGAAACTTTTTCTTTAAAGAAAGTCGTGTAGTTCACACCAACACCAACAAAAGGTTTCACGTTCATAGGCGTGTTATAGCCATCGAAATGGTATTGTAGTGAAAGAGTAGGTGGTAAATGCTGAGTTTTACCTGTCAAAACACGATTGCCAGCTGCATCATTTAGATCAAAATCATGATGAAATGGAATTGCTGCTAGTAGTTCAACACCAACGTTATTAGCGATAAAGTATTCGCCACTGATGGTTGGGCGTACATCGCCATCAACATCAACAGATAGACCGTTATTTAAAGTACCGTTATCGCTTTTAGGATCAACATAATGTGCGCCAGCAGCGATAGACCAAGTACCAGCAGGTACTGCAAAAGCAGTAGTCATAGTAAGGGCAGTTGCAGCAGCTAAAACTAGGGATTGTAGTTTCATCGTTAAGTTCCTCAACATAATAGATGTTATTGGTCAGTTTCTAATGAGGGATGGCATCAGTGACCGTTATATAACGTCAGAGTTAAGATATAACTCGTAACATTATTTCTCTATTATAATACAAAAACCTCACGAGAAGTAAGGTTTTAAACAGGAAGTTGGCATAATTGTATTGTATGTTACAGTCATGGCGGATTTTATAGGTTAAATTACCCTTTCTATTTTTAAATACTCTTCTTATGCTAAACCTGCATTTTCAATTGTCATTATTAAACGATAGAAATGAATAAATAGAAATAAACAGATAGAAGGATAGATTGGATATTATGCTCGGTTATTGTAGTAACTCTCCGCTGCGCTGTGAAAATGCTCGCTCAATTAAGCTTTTAAACCAAATGGATGCCTGTTGCCCTAAATGTGGCTTGTTTTTATTACCAGCACAAAACTTAAGCAATCAATTACGGGCGGATGAACGCTTTTTACGTTTGGTCTTTTTTGCCACGGTAGTGGTATTATTAATCGCGACCTACATTTATTACATAAATTTTGTATAATCATAATGTTTAAAAAAAATTGCTATAAATTGTTTAAAAATCCTCATTGATGCTGCAAGCGCAACTGCCTTTTTGTTGATATCTCCTATCTGATTTTTATAACATAAAACCGATATTACACCACATAGGGACGGCATGCTATTCCAATCTATTCGGCGCTTGCGTCTTTTCGTCTATAACATTCTCCAAAACGATGAGCATGACACGCTCTTTAGTCGCTATGTCGATTACTTTCTCATTTTTTTGATTATGGCGAACGTCACGGCGGTCATCGCTGAGTCGGTCGACAACTGGTATTATCCGTATCAGGCGTATTTTACGTGGTTTGAAAACTTATCTATCGTGGTATTTTCTATCGAGTATTTACTGAGGTTATGGAGTGTCGCTGAAGCCAAACCTGATAATACGACGTGGCGTCAGCGCTGGGATTGGCTAAAAAGTCCATCTGCATTGATTGATATTATTGCCATTGCCCCCGCATTTTTGAATTTCTTTGTCAGTATCGATTTGCGCTTCTTACGTATTTTGCGTCTATTTCGGATTCTGAAACTTACCCGCTATTTTGCCTCATTGCGTATTTTATTGGTGGTTATTAGTAAAGAAAAAGGCTCGTTTCAAGCGGTCATTTTTATCCTAATTATTATGATTGTGACGGCGTCGAGTGGCATTTATTTGGTCGAAAACCACGCCCAGCCCGAGGAGTTTGAGTCGATACCCAAAGCTATGTGGTGGGCGGTGGTCACCCTGACGACGGTTGGTTACGGAGATGTCACGCCTATCACCAGTGCTGGTAAGATATTGGGTGCACTTATCACCATACTCGGCGTTGGTCTTGCGGCTTTGCCAGCGGGTATTTTGGCGACGGGTCTGGCAAATGAGCTCAGTCAGCGCCGAGAAGAGCTCGAGCAAGATTTTCGCGAACAACTGGTCGATAGTGATTTTGATTTGGTGCAAAATCAGATGATGATTGAAAAGATTCGCCGCGAGCTTGGACTAGACAAAGAGCAAGCACAAGAGATAGTGCTGCAAGTATTGCGTGAAAAAGAGCTTGAGCGCCGAGAAAAGGAAGTGCGGCAAAAGAATTTTTGTCCGCATTGCGGTGAGCCGTTAGAATAAAGCGAATAGTTAAAAATTTTGGACAAAAATAAAAAAGGCAAAACGTGAAATCTCAATAGCATTTTGCCCTTTTTAATCGATAGGTTTTTTAATTGACAGCTAAAAACCAATCCGATATTGGTTATATATCAGTTCATAGCTGGCGTAATCGGTAGAGCGCGTGCCAATTCATGAGCCACTTCTTGCGCGGCGGTTGCTAAATCTTTTGCCGGTAATGGCAGACTTTCTAAAGTCAGATGCCAATCGTCGACTTCTCGGCGCAAGTGCGCTGCCCAAAGTGTTACACAATCACGTGGTAGCTGCTTTAAGTTAATTTCAAAAACGCGGTTGCCTTCATCATCACTTAAATGTATCTCGCCTTTTTTGACTCTACTAAAAGGTAGGCCGTGATAGGAGTTGGCGATTAAGGCTATATGGGTAATATGCGCAGGTATTTTATCCAAATAAAGCCTGATTTGCTCTTGGTCAAGCGGCGCAAGGTACATCGCTTGCTCGCCGCGGTCTTTGCCGTTGAGACTATCACCTTGATGTTTGATAGATTCTGCTTTATCCCGTAACTGCTTAAACCAAACGATATCGCTGATGGTGCAGTTGTCGTTATATAGTACGCAGGCCAAATCGATATCAATCGCGCCTGCATTTTTTTTAAGGCGTTTCTTTAGGTTTTTAAATAAGCCTTTTTGCTCAATTTTAGTGAATTCATAATTGAGCGCAAAAAATAATGTCCCCGTATCTAAGCCCAGCCCTCTTAAACTGTCTGAAAGTAATGGTGATGGGGTAGTGGTTGACATAATATTCCTTTTGGGTTTTTAATTTCGCCATTGTTTTTTAAATAATATAAGCGTCAGTGCATTTGAGTATAGCTATTAGGTTTTATCGTCATTAATAATGAGCTATTTTTCTTTGTTATTGCAGCTCATCATTTATTGGTTTATCTAAAACCGCTTGATAGAGGAGTGCGGGTTTGGCGTCTAATAAACCGCTACCAAAACCACGTAACCACCAAACCAGCTGCGAGGTTAAGTTAACGGTCGCACGTATGGTTAGGGTTTCATCGTTATTGATGGTCACAGTTTGGTCATCACTAAGCTTACTTTCCGTTAAGCTTTTGCCCGCTTGTTTGGTAAATTGTAGCTCAACGGCGGTATGTTTGCCATGATTGGGCAGCTGACTAAATAGAGGATGGCTAAAGCCCATGCCACCTGCATCTAAATAGGTATCTAATTGAAAATTATCTGGTGTTTGAGCCGCGCTTTCTAGTATCTCAACGCTGGTAAAGCGGTGGAGGGCAAAGGTACGGATAATCATCTCTGGATCATCGGTGCGCGTCGCCAAGAGATAAATAATCACCCCACGCTGAATGATGGCGATAGGATTTAAGGTATATTCACTGGCTTGTGATTTATCGCTGCGGGTATAACTGGCTTTTATTTGTAATTGATAAAACAGTGCGTGGTAAATGTTGTCTTTACTTTCCAAATCAATATGCGGCGCAATCAAAGGCTGCGAGGCAGGCTCAATACGCACTCTGTCAATCCATGAATGGGTGACTTTACTGTTTTTCAGTTGCCGGCGTGCCAAATCAAACCAAGGAAAAAGCTCATCTAAAATAACCGGTGGCAGCAGCTGGCTTAGATTGGCTTCGACCATATTAAAGGCAACCGCTTGCGATAAGTTCATATGCGGTAAGCTTTGCAGCGGCGCATCGTCTTTCCAGCGCCAACCTTGCGGATTGGCATTATTTTTTTCGATAGGGAAGCGCTTAGCAAGTGCATTTAAATCGCGTTGCACGGTGCGTAAACTGATATCAAAACCTGCCAATTTAAGTTGCTCGTAGACATGGGTGGTGCCTACCCAGCGATTGCGCTGCAACTGCGACAGTACTTGCCATTGCCGCGCGGTCGTCGCGGCGCCATGACGATTATCTGCTGCTTCCTCAGACGCTTTATTTTCTGCAGTAACTTCGTCATTTTGCTCAGTAACTTTTTTAGGCACGTCTCCTAGCACTAGGGCAGTTGCTGAATCATCAACAGCTGCTTGCGCTTGAAGAGCATTGGCGTCAGTAGAATGTACAGTCATTAAAGATAACCTTTATTCAGTCACGAGTTTAATTTTCATAAGGGCGTTATTTATTATGGAAGCCGATCGCAAAAAGTTAATCATCGCAGAAAAGCAGGACAACGTCTAGCGATGCCCTTCTGTATTTGCTTCTATAGTTGCGTCTGGGTTTACGTCTGAACCTGTATCTATATCACCTTTTTCTTTCTTGGCTTTTTTTTGCTTATCTTGTTTTTTTTGACGCTTGGCCTTACGCTTCTTTTTGTCCTTTTTCTTTGTTTTTTTATCATCGACTTCGTCATCGGCGTTTTGATTTTCATCCCAAAGCATCAAACGACTTAACACTTTACCAAATAGGGTGTCTTTACGGTAGCGACCTTTTTTATTCATGGTATCGACAGGCAGGCCGGTCATTAGAGTCAAGGCTTCACTAAGCGTCTGCACGCCATAAATATGAAATTGCTCTGCTTGAACGGCGGCGATGATGTCGTCACGTAGCATTAACTGTTTGACGTTGGCTATTGGAATGACCACGCCTTGTTGCCCCGTCAGCTCTTGCTCGCGGCAAGCGTCAAAGAAACCAGCGATTTTAGAATTGATGCCGCCAACCGCTTGGACTTCGCCTAACTGATTCATCGAACCGGTAATCGCAAAAGATTGATTGATAGGGACGTTTGCCAAGGCGGAGAGTAGCGCGCAGCCTTCACTGACCGTCGCACTATCACCATCGATATGGGCGTAACTTTGCTCAAAAGCGAGCGAGGCGCTAAAGTTTAGCGCATGATGCTGACTAAATAGGGCGCGCAAATAGCTGGTCATAATCAGCATACCTTTGGCGTGTAAGCTGCCGCCCAAATCCACATCGCGCTCGATATCGAGGATTTCGCCCGCGCCAATATTTGGCTGAATGACTGCGGTCAGACGAGCGGGCATACCAAACTCGCTATCGGCGTAACTGACGACGGTGAGTGCATTGACTTGCCCGACAGCATCGCCTTGGGTCTGAATCAGCTGCTGGCCATTTTTTAACTCATCCCAATAAAGGTCGCGCAAATATCCTGATCGTTCGTCCATATCGTCAATAGCGTGGGTGACGTGAATGGCGCTAACGATATTTTTACCGCTTAAACGTGCATGACGGTTGGACTCGTGCAATAGCTTAATCAATAAATCACTATGCAAGCTTAAGCGGTCTTGGTCTTCTGCTTGTAAGCTTAAATGCTCAAGTAGGGCGGCTTGGGCGCTACGATCAAAAGGATAGAGATTGGCATAATCAATGATGTCTGCCATTTTTGCCACCAAGGCCAATTCGTGCTCAGGGCTACGAGTTACATCGTCATGAAAATCGGCACGTACTTTAAATACCGCATCAAACTCCGGCTCCAGCTCTAGTAGTTCGTAATATAAATCCGCTTCGCCAAGCAAGATTACCTTAATATCAAGGTCAATGGGTGCGGGCGCAAGTGACAAGCTGCCTGTTAAGGTCAGCATCTGCTCAAGGCTGGATAGCCTGATTTTACGTGATTGCAGCGCGCGCTTAAGGCCTTGCCAAGCGTAAGGATGCTCAAGGAGATGACTGGCTTCTAACAATAGATAACCGCCATTGGCACGGTGCAGGGCGCCAGCGCGAATCATACTGACATCGGTGGTTACTGTGCCCAATTGGGTGATTTGCTCGACATGACCCAATAGGTTTAAATGCGTCGGCAAATCTTCAAAGACAACGGGTGCACCACTATCTGGCGTGTGGCTAACAATAACGTTGACCGCATAGCGGCTCGGAGTCGTCGCCAGAACTGCCGTCACAAACTCCTCATCATCACCATTGACGATACGCTCGACATGGGTGACCATATCAGCGAATACCGCTTTGAGATAATCAACGATCAAGGGATGAGCAGAAAATTGCTCATAAATAGGCGTAAATAAAGGCTGCAGCGCACGACGGGCAATATTGCGATGCAGCGCTTCAATGGCATCATTGGCTTCGTCTTCTAATTGCTCTAAAGCGATGGTTAGCTGACTTAAGCGCTTTTGCATATGGTTTTTTTGGGCAAAATTATTCAGCTCAGCTTCGTACTCGCTTTTGCCATAGTCATTGCTGTATTCGTTGCCATACTCGCTGTTAGCATTATCATCATCAAGATTGTTTTTAGTAGGGTGCGCAGTTTTTTCTGCTGTTGTTTGATTTTTTTGGCTACTAGAAATTTTTAAATGGTCCGTGCTCTGATTATTTTCCTCGGTAGATAATTTGCTAGGATGTACAAATACCGCTTTATTATCAAATGCGCGAAACGTCAGTGCCAAATCGTACTGCTTACCCTCGGTGTTTAGGTCGTCGTAAGCCTGACTTTCTTTTTGATGGGTCTCATTTTTAATCGTTTCTATTTTGCTTTGATACTGGTCGCTACGAAAACGTTGGCTAAGTCGTTTTTTGGCTTGCTGCCACAACTGATTGACCTGCTGCTGCAATATCTGCCCTTGCCCGGCAGGTAGGCGCAGTGCTTGCGGTGTACGCGGATCAGTAAAATTGTGCACATAAACCCAATCATCAGGCGTCGGTGCATCAGCGGCAATGCGCTGTAGCAAGCGACTGATCACTGTGCGTTTACCTAAGCCATTTTCGCCTGCGGCAAATACGTGATAGCCGCTGGCATGAATATCCAGCGCCGTCTGCAAGGCTTTTAGGGCGCGCTGTTGCCCAAAGCCGACATCTAAATCAGGGGCAGTGCGGGTATCGCTCGGTAGTTCATCAGGATTGGTATAACGCTTAAGCTGCTCGGCACTAATAAGGCAGCGCTCATTAACCTCGATAAATACCGGATGAGGCATATTAGGCGTATCTAAAGTGCGCTCTTGCTCATCAGTCTCGTCCGACTTTATTGCCGTCGGCTTTGTATTGGCTGGCTTAGAGGCTTTTGTTACTGCTGAATTTTTAACAGGTGTTGCCATAGATTTGCTGTCTTTTGAGTCTTGATTTATATGGGTGTTTTGCGGTTCGGTCATAGTTATATAGTAAGTCGTTTTAAAAGGGCGGAATGGTTATTGATTTTTTGCTGTTTGCGCTTTAAGTTTAGGAATGTGTTTTTAATCATGCTTACATTTATGAGAGTAAATAAGAACATCTTACAAGATATCGGCGCGTTTTAGACAAGACATTCAGCACAGTTTTGTATCATAGTAAAGTGAGAGGTTTGGCTTATTAGGCTGCAACAATGGAGGTTTTGCTACCATGACTTGCTGGTTATTGAAGAAGATAAGCCCTCAACATAGGCGTAGATAGTATAAGATGGCGTACATTGGCGCAATCTGCAACTATTCAATGGGCGGAGCGCATGATAAAATAGACGGTTCACATGTCAAAACTGGATAGCCCGTATGTCAGATTCTACTAAAACTTCATCATCATCTGCTAGCACGGGTAAAAGCCATATTGACCCGACAGGCTTTGTAAAGCTCGGTGCGCAATTACCTACACTGGCAACTATGCTGGGGCAAGCAATAGATGAGTTGGGTCTTACGTTAAGCGTGCAGCAGCAGCGTACGTTATTATTGTATTTAGACCAGCTTTTATTATGGAATAAAGCGTATAATCTGACCGCTATTAGCGATCCAGTCGAAGCGCTGATCAAACATATCATCGATTGTTTGGCTATTATAACGCATTTACCGTCAGGGTCGCTGCTTGATATTGGTACAGGAGCGGGTTTGCCAGCGGTAATTATTGCTATCTGTCAGCCTGAGCGCCAATGTACTGCTCTCGATAGCAATCAGAAAAAGATTCGGTTTATTAAGCAAATCAGCAGCGAGCTTGGGTTGACTAACATGCACCCAATCGCCTCGCGTATTGAAGCGCATGAAGCCAGCTATGAGGTGGTCACCTCAAGAGCCTTTGCCAGTTTGATTGATTTTGTTGAAGTGGCTCAGCCGCGCTTGGCAGAAAATGGCTATTTATGCGCGATGAAAGGCAAAGCACCAAGTAATGAAGAGCTACAGGCGTTAAGTGAGGTTTGGCAGATAAAGACGATTCCATTAAAAGTACCACGTTTACAAGATAGTCGTCATTTAATTGAATTATCTTATAAAAATGTCTAAGCTATGAGCACGTAACGCTATACGAGGCAACAATTGTTCTATAGTCATAAATGATTTGTACGCTGCTGTCTAAATAGCCTTATAGGTAAGTGTCAGGTATTTGAGTAAAATAACACGCCCAAGTAGCGAACATACTTTAGTAAAATCAGTAACAGATTCTAATTAAATTGAGTGAGTGTATGGAAATCATAGCGATTGCGAATCAAAAAGGCGGCGTGGGTAAAACCACGACGGCAGTAAATTTGACCGCCAGCTTAGCGGCCAAGCGCAAGCATGTACTACTGATTGACTTAGACCCTCAGGGTAATGCGACCAGTGGCACGGGCGTCGATAAGAACGCATTGGACTTGACCATCGCTGATGTATTGCTCGATGGGGTGTCGCTGTCTGAGGCGATTGTGAGCAGCCCAGCTGGGTTTGATGTCATCGGCGCCAACCGTGATTTGGCGGGGATGGACATCACTTTAATGAGTAAAACCAATAGCCATGAGCTGTTTAAAACGGCAATGGCGCAGTTGGTCAATGATCAAATCTCGACCAATAAACCGGCTTATGATTATGTGATTATCGACTGTGCACCAAGCTTAAATTTATTGACGATTAATGCATTGGTTGCCACCGACAGCGTTATTATTCCGATGCAGTGTGAATATTATGCGTTAGAAGGTTTGGCGGACTTGTCGCAGACGATTGAGCGTCTTACCGAACTTAATCCTAAGCTCTATATTCGCGGGGTGGTCAGAACCTTATTTGATGCGCGTAATACCTTAGCGCGTGATGTGTCGGCTGAATTAGAGGCGCACTTTGGCGATATTATGTATAAGACACATATTCCAAGAAATATTCGTCTAGCAGAAGCGCCAGCACATGGTTTACCAGTTATCGCGTATGAAAGATGGTCAAAAGGCGCGCGCGCGTATCAAAAACTGGCAGCTGAAGTAATGAAGCAAAGTTAATCGTTATAAGCTCATCGTTATAAGTCGCTGGTCATCAGTTCTTAATCAAAAGCTGCTCACCATCAGTTGGCTTATTAAGTTAAACATTAAAAACAGCATATTATATTTATCAGTAAGCCGGTATTTAGCAGTATTTGGCTTTTTATTTTAGCGTTAGAGGATAGGTAATCATGGCAAAGAAAAGAGGATTGGCTGCCAATCGAGGCTTAGATGCCTTATTAGGGTCAATCAAAAAAGAAAAGCAAATTGCCGCCTCTGCCTTACAAGATGACACGGTAGTGCGTGAGCGTGCTGAGTCAACCGAAATACCACAACCTATTGAGCAAGAGGATAGCACAGCTGCGGCTGTTAACAAGCTTTCTGCCTTGCCAGTGTCTGAACAAACTACTAACAATAATAATCGTAAAGCGCGGACGATGAAAAAAGCTCCTGCTAATAAAGCTCGCGCGAACGTCACAGAAAATAGTACCTCTGAAGACCAAATCAGCTTGGTACAAATCGATGTGACACGTCTGCAAGCAGGTAAGTATCAGCCACGTCGTGATATGAGTGAAACGGCGCTGGCAGAACTGGCCTCTTCTATTGAACAGCATGGCGTTATGCAGCCGATTGTTATTCGTCCTTTACTGGCGAATGAAGATAAAAGCGAAGCGTTGGTAACGCACGAAATTATCGCTGGTGAGCGCCGCTGGCGTGCAGCAAAAATGGCGGGTAAATCGGTTATACCAGCCATTGAGCGTGCGTTATCCGATGAGTTGGCCATTGCGCTGGCCTTGATTGAAAATATTCAGCGCGAAGATTTATCGGTGATTGAGCAGGCAGCTGCCCTGCAGCGCTTTCATACCGAGTTTGGTATGAGTCATGCCATGATTGCTGAAGTTGTTGGCAAAGCGCGTACCACGGTATCAAACCTTTTGCGCTTGAATCAGCTACACGATACGGTTAAAGATCATTTAGCAACCAGTGCGTTAGATATGGGGCATGCGCGTACCCTGTTAGCATTATCATCAGAACAGCAACCTATCATTGCGCAAAAAATCATCGATGCCGGCATGACGGTGCGCGAGGCTGAGAAATTGGTTAAGTCAATCTTGCAGCCAGCACCAAAAGCCAATCGCACCGAGCAAGTACAGTCTCGCGATGTTGAGCGCTTAACCCAGCGCTTAACTGATATGTTAGGCGCAGAAGTAAAGCTTAAACATAAAAAAGATGGGCAGGGTAGTGTTGAGATATTCTTCCACAATCATGATCAGCTAGCAGCTTTGATAAAACATATAGAAGCGCAGGCTTAGTATTTGTATTAAAGATACAAACGTAAAACCATCTTTTGACAACTTTATAAAAACATAGAAGAGAGTGTGTATGTGGGAGCTGGTAAAAGCAGGTGGTTGGCTGATGACGCCTATCGTGGTGTGCTCAATATTGGCGTTAGTAATTATTATCGAGCGTAGCCATACGTTGCAGTTTAATAAGATTGTACCCAATAGATTGCGTGAACAGCTGATAACTCGTCTACGTGAAAACGGCGACATCGGTCGTACGCAGCTGATGAATGTCAAAGAAAAAACCCCTTTGGGTGATATTTTGGCGACCGGTCTGCTTTACCGTCAATACGGCCTAGACTCGATGACCATGCATATGCAAAACCGCGCCAGTGTACAAGTGCATCAGTTAGAAAAAAATATCAATATGCTCGGTACGATTGGGGCGATTGCGCCGCTGCTTGGTTTGCTAGGTACGGTGTTGGGTATTATCTCGTCGTTTTTGGCGATTACGGATGGCGCGATGCAAGACCCAACGATGCTCGCTGCTGGCGTGTCACAGGCATTGATTACTACGGCGGCTGGTATGATTGTGGCCATCCCAGCACTGGTTGCCTATCGTTATTTTCAGCGCCGTATTATCGATATCAATGCGCAGTTTGAGACGCAAGCGGGACTGATGATTCAAGAATTGTATGATTATCAATTGTTGGACAATATGCAAGCCTCTACCCTCTCTCTACCTGCTAATGGTGTAGAAACAACTAAAACTAAGGGTTATGAGCTTTCACTTGACACCTCGGATTTAGAGACAGCCGCTACAGCAACTTAATTGTGTGATGTCACTTATTTGTTGAATCCGTACATTTAAGACCATTAAAGAGAGCGATATGCGTTTTAGAAAACCGACCGTTGAGCCACTTGAAATCAATTTGACGCCGATGATTGATTGTTTATTATTTTTAATCGTATTTTTACTGCTTGCAACCTCGTTTAATCACTTTAGCCGCTTAAATATTATTCTTCCGGAAGCAGAAGGAGTGGCATTAACAGAAGAAAAAAACAGTATTGAAGTGGCGGTGCAAGAAGATGGCAGTTATCTTGTTAATGGCATTACCCTTGCTAGTAGCGATGAGGCCGAGCTGACCAGCATGCTTCAGCAAGAGGCGGGAAGCAATCGTGATATGCTATTTGTCATTGCTGCTGACGCCAATGCCACCCATCAATCGGTGGTACGGGTTATGGATATCGCTGGTAAACTGGGTTTTTTGAATCTCAATATCAGTACGGTTGTGCCACTTGGGCAGCCTTTACCAACATCTGCGCCGCAGTAAACTTTAGGGCATTTGATATTTGTTATAGTAAAGAGATTATCAAGCGCCACTATCATTATTCTTGAGGCTTTTACGGCTCTATTTGATCTTCACTTGCCACTGCCGCATTTGTATCATTTGTTCTTATACCTAAATTGAGGCTTTTATGAGCCAAGCTTATCAACCTGACGCTAAAAAAAATTCTGCTAAAAAGTTATCGGCAGCGCCATCAAATACGCCTAGGCATAGGACTTTATTACGTCTGTTAAGCTACCTTAAACCTTATTGGTGGGCGCTAGTATTGGTCATAATAGGCTTTGCGATTAATGCGGCAACAGAGATTTGGATTGCCAAATTATTGCAATATATCACTGATGCCATCAATCAAAACGATCAAAGCAAACAGGACTTATTTCCATTTATTATTGTGGCGCTGTTTTTTGTCCGCGGCGTGGGCAGTTTTTTGGGTAATTACTATACGGCATTGGTGTCGCGCAATCTTGTTTACGAGTTACGCGTTCAAGTGTTCAATAAGCTTTTGCGTTTGCCAAGCTCATTCTATCTGGCAAATCCAGCAGGGACGATTTCATCCAAGCTTATTTTTGATGTTGAACAGGTGACTGCTGCCAGTACCGATTCGATGAAAACTTTGTTGCGCGATGGTTTGACCGTGGTGGCTTTGATAGGCTTCTTGCTTTATAGCAATTGGCGTTTAACTTTGATTTTATTTGTGGTGCTGCCACCTATTTTATGGCTGATACGCGTGGCTTCAAAGCGCTATCTAAAGCTGTCTAAAGGCATTCAAGAAACCATGGGTAGTGTCAGCCACATCACCAATGAGGTCATCGGCGGCTATCAGGTAGTGAAAAACTATGGCGGACAAGCGTATGAAGCCAAGCGTTTTGATATAACCTCGAAGAAAAACCTGCGCCAAGGGATGAAGGTCGTGGTGACCAATAGCATTAATACCCCAGCGGTGCAGTTACTAATGGCGATGGCGATGGCGGTCGTTGTATGGTTGGCGCTGCGCCCTGCGGTAATAGATAATATCTCGGCGGGTGAGTTTATCTCCTATATTGCTGCCGCAGGATTATTAAGTAAGCCGGTGCGTTCACTCACTGATATCAACCAAAAATTGCAAAAAGGGCTTGCCGCCGGTGAGTCAATCTTTACTTTGTTGGATGAGCCAGAAGAACAAGATACAGGCATACTTAGCCCGACTCTAGCAGGTGACATTCAGTTCGATAATGTCAGCTTGGTTTATCCTGATTCAACGGTAGCGCTGCGTGATTTTACTTTGGATGTGCGTGCAGGCGAGACGATAGCACTGGTCGGGCGTAGCGGCGCTGGTAAGTCTTCACTCGTTAACTTACTCACGCGTACTTTAAATACGTCCTCGGGGCAAATCACACTTGACGGTATGCCAATTGACGATATCAAGCTTGAAAGCTTGCGCGCGCAGATAGCGATGGTCAATCAGCAAGTGGTGCTTTTTAATACCACGGTGTTCAATAATATTGCCTATGGTAGCCTAGCGGATAAAACCCAAGCTGAGGTCGAGCAAGCTGCAAAAGACGCTTTTGCCCATGATTTTATTATGAAAATGCCAAATGGCTATCAAAGTGAGATTGGCGCTGAAGGCTTGCAGCTCTCAGGCGGTCAACGTCAGCGTATCTCGATTGCGCGTGCGTTATTGAAAGATGCACCGATTTTGATTTTAGATGAAGCCACCAGTGCCTTAGATAACGAGTCAGAATACTATATTCAAAAAGCACTCGATAACGTCATGAAAGATAGGACGACACTGGTGATTGCCCACCGTTTAACGACCATTGAATCGGCTGATCGTATTGCAGTGTTAGATAGTGGTCAGATTGTTGAACTAGGCACCCACGAAGAGCTGATGCAATTACATGGCCATTATGCGCAAATGTACGCGCGTGATTTTGAATAAAGCTACTGTTAGAGTAAAGCTATTGTTTGAGTAAAACCACTGCAAGCCGTGATGGTACTTTAGTAGTAAATATGGCTGCATAAATAGGATAAGTAATACATCACCATGAGTATTGAAACCACAATGACGCGTGCCTGGCAACGTCAGGCCGCTTGGCTCTGGCTACTGCTGCCTGTCAGCTGGTTATATGGATTCATTACGATGGTGCGCCGTCAGGCTTATAAGATAGGTTTGTTTGCCAGTTATCGTGCGCCTATTGCAGTGATGGTGATTGGTAATATTACAGTAGGCGGTAGCGGTAAGACACCGTTGATTATTGCCTTGGTTAATCATCTGCAAAAGCAAGGTGTCAAAGTAGGTGTCATTAGCCGCGGTTATGGCGGTGATAGCAGTCAGATGCCAGCTTTGGTGCATGCCGATAGCTTGCCAAGCATCGTAGGTGACGAGCCCTGTTTAATCGTCAATATGACAGGCGCGGCGATGGCCGTTTGCCCCAATCGTAAGCAGGCTATTACCACTTTGTTAAACGATTATCCTGACTTACAACTGATTATTGCTGATGATGGTTTGCAGCATTATGCGCTACAACGTGATATCGAATGGATTGTGGTCGATGCGTCGCGTGGCTTTGGTAATCAGCAGCTGCTACCAACCGGTTTTTTACGTGAACCCATGTCGCGCTTGCAAGGTGCCAATGTGGTTTACCATGAAAAAACTGATAGGACGACCAAAGATAATAAGCAAGCTCAATCCAATCGTTTAACCATGCATCTACAAGCGGATAAATTGCAGCCTTTATGGCCTTCTGCTGTTGAGATAGAAGGTTTAACTGCAGCAGAAAAAATGCCTATGCCACCTATACCAAATGGTCGGGTACATGCGGTAAGCGGTATCGGTTATCCGCAGCGTTTTTTTGATACTTTACTGTCGCTCGGTTTTGATGTCATTGGTCATGCTTATCCGGATCATTATGATTTTAGCTTAGATGAGCTTTTACAGTATAGCGAGCAGCCTATTATTGTGACCAGTAAAGACGCGGTCAAAATCAGAGCGCTGCTAATAGATATGACTAGCCGCCAGACACTTAGCGAAGAGTATCAAGAGCTTATTAATCGCTTATGGGTCTTGCCAGTGACTGCAGTGTTATCAGACGGTTGCTATATCAGCTTACAGCAGCAATTAAAAGCTTTAAATATTAATTTATCTAAAGGCACAAAAGCATAAATGATTTTTTAGGAATAAACCATGTCATCAGTCTTAGCATCAGCCGCAACAATGCCAATTGAAACCGCGCCAGTCAAAACTCATATCGTTATTCCTGCGCGTTTTAAAAGTACGCGCCTGCCTGGTAAGCCATTATTAAAAATTCATGGCAAACCGATGATACTTTGGGTGGCTGAAAAAGCACAGTTGGCTGATTTTGCTGATGATATGTGTATTGCGACTGATGATGAGGCGATTGCTACAGTTTGCACAGAGGCAGGTTTTGATGTGGTGATGACCAGTAGTGAGCATGCATCAGGGACCGACCGTTTGGCTGAAGTTGCTGCTATCAAAGGCTGGGCTGAGCATGATATTGTGGTCAATATGCAGGGTGATGAGCCTTTGGTACCGCCGTTATTATTAGAGCAAGTCAAAGCACTACTAGTGCAAGATAGCGACAGCGTGATGGCGACTTTATGCGAGCCTATCGAGGACTACGAGACTTTTATGCGCCCATCGGTCGTGAAAGTTGTCAGTCAGACGTCAAACCATTTACAGCGCGCGCTGTATTTTAGCCGTGCACCGATTCCGTGCGACCGTGATGTGGTTTTGGCAAACGATAAAAATATACAGGAGCAACCACCAAAAAACGCTTATCGTCATTTGGGGTTATACGCCTACCGCGTTAGCTTGTTACAGCAATTTGTACACTGGCCACAAACGCCACTCGAGGTATTAGAAAGCCTAGAGCAATTACGAGTTTTAGAAAATGGTGGTCATATTGCTATTGCCACTGCAAGCTGTCATCTACCAGCCGGCGTTGATACCCAAGAAGACTTAGACCGGCTCAATGCCATGAGTTTAATTGATTTTCAAAATTGCTGATACAATATAATTGGCAATAGCCTAAGCAAGCTAATTGGTATGTTCAATTATTCAAATATTTTACGTGTATTAGCATGTATAGCATACTAAAGGTATTAAGCGGCGATTAGGCGATTATGAGTAAGATAACTAAAATGACAACTGAAATGACCAGCGCATTGCCTTTGACGGATAATATATATTTTGCACCGCTATTACCGTGGCAAAATGAGTTGTGGTCACAGCTGACCAAGCGGGTATTAATGCCGCAGCAATCTTTACCGCACGCGCTCTTAGCGGCAGGCATGCAAGGTATGGGTAAGCGTGCCTTTGTCTGGCGTTTGGTCGCATGGTTATTATGCCGTGAGCGCGATAGCCATCCGCTTGGCGCTTGCGGGAGTTGCGAGAGCTGTCAATGGCTCAGATCGGGGACGCATCCAAGCTTACAAATCCTGCCAATGATTAGTATGCCAGTCAGTGCCGACCATGCTGATGCTAAAGAAGCAGCAACTAACAGCGCAAAAGACAAAAAATCTGCCAAAGCTGCCAGTAACGCTGCGTTAAAAATAAAAGTTGATGATATCCGTGCTTTGCAGCCATTTATTTATCAAGGCGGGCAGGGCATGCGGATTTGTGTGCTAGATTACGCAGAGCAAATGACCATTGCTGCGGCTAATGCACTGCTCAAAACCTTGGAAGAGCCGCAAGCGCAAGTACATTTATTCTTAATCAGTGATACTCCGGCACAGCTGTTACCCACGATTAAAAGCCGTGTTCAGCAGTTAGCACTACAGACCATTGAACCTGCCGTTGCAGTTGACTATGTGACTCATGCTTTAGGTAGTACGGTCAATCGTGAGGCGGTCGGTACGGCAGCCATTGAGCAGCTGATACAGTTGGCAAATGGCGCACCTTTAGCCGCGGTCGCCCTTGCGCAAGCACCATGGTATAGCAAGCGCGCCCTATGGTTAACAACGTGGCAAGCGCTGCGTAGCGGCAAGCGTAGTAGCATAGCAGCAAGCGACTATTGGCAAACCCAGCTTAGTATAAGCGAGTTTATTCAATTGTCGGAGCTAATGCTCGTTGATATACGCCGCGTATGCTTGGGTCTTGATGCGCTACAAAAGGATATTGATTTACCAGCGTCTTTACACAGTCATCAACCTACTGAGAGCGTGTTAGAGGTCTTTATAAATAGTCTGCAAGAAATAAAAACCGCTCTACAACAAAATGTGCAAGAAAAATTCGCTTATGATAAGCTGATGCAAGAATTGGCTTATTTATAAATTAAAAAAGTACACCTCACTTATAAAGGAAGCGGACTATGGCAATGCCAGGACGTGGCGGGATTTTAACCTGTCATATTGAAGATATGGAAACGTTATACGCAAGCTATTTATCCTTTGTGACCAATGGCGCGTTATTTGTGCCGTCCGACAAAACCCAAAAACTGGGCGATGAAGTGTTTATTGCTGTCACTTTGCCCAATTCTAGCGAACGCCTACCAATGAATGGTAAAGTCGTTTGGATCAACTCTAAAAGCCAAAGCGGCCGTCCAGCAGGTTTTGCGGTGCAAATAGGTACAGATGTCGCTGGCCTAAGAATCAAAAATGAAGTCGAGCGCTTATTGGCCGGTAAGCTTGATAGCTTGCAGTCGACTTATACGATGTAGTGTTTTTACAGAGCTTGAATGTTATTTACCAGCAGCCTAATAAGTTTAGCGAAAAATAAAAAAGCAGCCGTTATATTTATAAGGTTGCTTTTTTTATGCGCTGTATTTTGTTAAATAATACGTGCATGCATTTAGCTAATAGCGTGGTGGTACATACATATCATCGGGAATTGGCTCGCGGTAATATTCATCATCACGCTTGCGTTCAGGCAATTCAATCTCATCGCGCGGTACTTCTTTATAGGGAATTTGCTCAAGTAAATGAGCAATACAGTTCAGCCGTGCGCGCTTTTTATTATTGCCTTCTACCACCCACCACGGCGCTTCAGGAATATGAGTGCGCTCAAACATGGTTTCTTTGGCCTTGGTATAATCTTCCCAGCGGCGGCGTGATTGCAAGTCCATCGCTGACAACTTCCACTGCTTGAGCGGGTCATGAATCCGGCTCATAAAGCGCGAATGCTGCTCGTCATCGGTAATCGAAAACCAGTATTTGACCAATCGAATACCTGAGCGCACCAGCATACGCTCAAATTCAGGTACTGACTGGAAAAACTCTTCGTACTGGGCATCAGTACAAAACCCCATAACGCGCTCGACGCCAACCCGGTTGTACCAGCTGCGATCAAATAAGACGATTTCACCAGCGGCAGGTAGATGCGCCACATAGCGCTGAAAATACCATTGCGACTGTTCGCGTTCGGTTGGCGCAGGTAGGGCAGCCACGCGGCAAACACGCGGGTTTAAGCGCTGAGTGATACGCTTGATAGCGCCGCCTTTGCCAGCCGAATCGCGCCCTTCAAATATCACTACAATGCGCTCGCCGTATTCAACCACCCAATCTTGCAGCTTGATAAGCTCTCGCTGTAGTCGCAGTAATTCTTGAAAATAGGTGCGGCGATCGAGTTTTTCTTGCTCGCTCATCTCGCGGCCATCAAAACGAAAGTCACGCACGTAATCGTCTATTTCATTTTCCAGCTCTTCATCGTAGCTGTCTATTAAATCCTGATGCATTTTGCGGCGTAGCTCATCGCCAAACACTTCTTTGTCCATACGGGTAACAAAGCTGTCTTGTTCGAGTGCTGACAGTTCTTGCCGCTTTGGAGCACTTAAGGTTTGCCGACCAATAGATGATGGACCTTTACTCATCGTAATCTCCTAATAAATATTTTTATGGTTATTATTCATAGTGGTGGCTCTTGATATGGCTATTACTTTAGCATATTTACAATAAGGCGATGAGTGAGCCGTGTTTGCTTGTTGCAGTCATTTTTTCAGCCACAACAAAAAACACCCTTTAATCATCAGATTAAAGGGTGTTTTAAAAGCTTAACGCTATTTATTAACTAATGGCTTATTGCTAATGACATCAGTGAGAATATTATTTCTCTAAGATGCAAGTCACACCTTGCCCGCCAGCGGCGCAGATAGAAATAAGCGCGCGACCTGAACCTTTTTGGTCTAACAATTTGGCAGCAGTGGCTAAGATACGACCACCGGTTGCGGCAAACGGATGACCTGCGGCAAGTGATGAGCCATTGACGTTTAGCTTACTACGATCGATAGAGCCTAGTGGTGCATCAAGACCCAAACGCTCTTGGCAGAACTTCTCATCTTCCCAAGCTGCTAGCGTCGATAGCACTTGTGAGGCAAACGCTTCATGAATTTCATAGAAGTCAAAATCTTGCAGCGTTAAACCAGCGCGCTCAAGCATACGCGGTACCGCATAAGCTGGCGCCATGAGTAAACCTTCTTTATCGCCAGATTTACCGATAAAGTCAACGGCAGCCGTTTCTTGATGAACGATGTATGCTAGTGGTTTAAGACCACGCTCTTTGGCCCATTCGTCATTGGCCAATAGCACACAAGAGGCACCATCGGTTAGCGGCGTCGAGTTAGCGGCTGTCATGGTTGGGTTGGCGTTCTTTTTGCCAAACACCGGCTTTAACTTAGCAAGCTTGTCTAACGTCGTATCTGGGCGTAAGTTATTGTCGCGAGTCAAACCTTTGTATGGCGTGATTAGGTCATCAAAGAACCCTTCATCATACGCGCGTGCTAGGTTTTTATGGCTATTGAAAGCAAGCTCGTCTTGATCTTCACGGCTGATGTTCCACTCAAGAGTAGTAATCGCTTGATGGTCGCCCATGGATAAACCCGTACGCGGCTCGCCATTTTGTGGTGAGTCGATCAAATCTTTAGGATTTAAGCCCATTAATGCTTTTAGACGTTGTTTATTGTCTTTAGCGGCGCCCAATTTAATCAATACTTTACGTAAACCATCGCCAACGGCGATAGGAGCGTCAGAAGTCGTATCAACACCGCCAGTAATGGCTGAATCGATGATACCAAGCGCGATTTTATTGGCAGAAGCAAAGGTTGCTTGCAAGCCAGTACCACAAGCTTGTGAGATATCATACGTTGGCGTATGTGGGTTCAATGCCGTACTTAGCGTTGCTTCACGTGTTAAGTTGATATCACGGCTCAATTTCATCACCGCGCCAGCAACCACTTCACCAATTTTTTCGTCTTGTAAGTTAAAGCGTTCAACCAAACCATCTAACGCTGCGGTTAGCATGTCTGTGTTGCTGACATCTGCGTATGTACCGTTTGAGCGAGCAAAAGGAATACGGTTGCCGCCTAAGATAGCCACGCGATGTTGCCCTGAGCTTAGGCCAGTTTGGCTTGATTTTTTGGCCGTCGTAGCAGTTGTTTTTGTCTCAGCAGTGTCAGCCTTTTTATTGGCATCTTTAGCCGCGCCATCATCTTTAGTCTTAGTAGTGGCAGTGTTTTTGCTGTCTTTCGTGCTTTTTTCAGCGCTGCTATCTTTTTTAGCATCATCTTTTTTCGAGTCATCTTTCTTAGCGCTGTCTGTTTTAGTATCCGCTGTTTTGGCATTCGACTTTTTATCGTCTGCTTTTTTTGGCTCGGCCGTTTTTGAGTTTGCCATTGTGTCAAAAACATTTGGCTGCTTGGCGTCTTCAGTTGTTGCTTTTTTGGTTGCTGCGTCAGTCGCTGTATCGGTATTTTGGCTATCACCAGCTTTTACAACGGTCGTTTCAACAACAGGACTATCAGGGTGATTGTTTTTAGTACTCATAATATTATCCTTAAAAAATATGGGTAGAAAATAAAAGGGAAAAACAAAATAAAAATAAAAGAGAAAAACATAATACACGGCAGAGAAGCTTAGCATAAGGCGCTTTTTACGCGCTTACTGTATCTCTTTAGCAAACGATGTGACGCTAATTTTAAGCTCAGGCAATCAATGCTAGCCATCAATAGCTACGGATTATACTGGTTAGTATTGATTAATAACATTGCATAACGAAGCTTTTGATAATATATTGTTATCTATAAATGCATTTGCCATAACTTATACGTTAGATTTTAACATAAGTGGGGTGTTTTTAACGCGAGAAAAAGTTGCTATCTTGTATACTGGCTTGTCTACAGATTATGATAGACAGGCGCAGCTTTTGGACTTGTTTTGCATGGAAGTGTATAGTTACAGCAGTTTTTAACCCGTTTACTCATATTAATAATTTTTTTTCTTCTCATTAATTATAGGATTATATTATGTCAGACCGTTATGGTGATTTTGTGCAGTCTTCTATTGGCCGAAAAGTGGCAAAAAATTTAGGGTTGCCGATGCCAGTAGAGCTAGACCGTTTTGATAGTGGTCAGCCGTCAGTACGCGGTAGTGTATTGGTTGGCCGTGCTGATGGCGACAATACTGCCATCAGCGAATCAGTTGCCCGTATTTTGTCAGATTTGCACGCTGATGTATTTGTAAATAGCCGTGATGCAGTAAAAGACGCGCTGGCTGATGCAGGCGTGAAAGCCAAAGCCAATACCGGCGGCGATGACAAGTTTAAAGTTTTATTGTTTGATGCCAGCAATATCAGTAATGCTGATGAGCTCAAACAAGTGTATGAGTTCTTTCATGCAGTAGCGCGCCGCGTCGAAAAATCAGGTCGTGTTATCGTTATCGGTCGTCCACCAGAAGATTTGAGCGATATTGAGGCGGCATTGGCACAGCGCTCGCTTGAAGGTTTTGTGAAATCTGTCGGTAAAGAGTTTAAGCGCGGTATCACCGCCCAGCTTATCTACGTGGCAGAAAGCGCTGAAAAGAACCTAGACTCAACGTTACGCTTCTTTGCCTCAGCGCGCTCAGCTTATGTGTCAGGACAAGTGGTACGTGTTACCAATGGCGACAACGTTGATGTCGATTGGACGCAGCCCTTAGGCGGTAAAACTATGCTGGTCACTGGCGCAAGTCGCGGTATCGGTGAAGCTATTGCTCGTGTGTTGGCACGCGAAGGCGCCCATGTTATCTGCCTTGATGTACCGCAGCAGCAAGCGGACTTACAAAAAGTTGCCAGCGAAATCAGTGGCTCTGTATTAACCGTCGATATCACTAGTGAAGAGGCAGGTAAAGAAATCGCAGAAGCGGCGCAAAAGCGTGGCGGTTTAGATGCCGTTATTCATAATGCAGGCGTGACCCGTGACAAGACACTGGCAAAAATGGATGAGAAAAAGTGGGACATGGTTATCAACATCAACTTGGGCAGTATTGCGAAGCTGAATCGCTACTTGCTAGATAATGATGTACTAAAAGACCATGCCCGTATTGTTTGCGTCTCATCTATCTCAGGTATCGCTGGTAACCTAGGTCAAAGTAACTATGCTACCTCTAAAGCGGGCGTCATTGGTTTGGTAAATGCGACTGCTAAGCAGCTAGAAGATGGCTCTAAAGGCATGACTATCAACGCTGTAGCGCCAGGATTTATCGAAACGCAAATGACAGAAGCCATTCCGTTTGCCATTCGTGAAGCTGGTCGTCGTATGAACTCAATGAGCCAAGGCGGCTTACCAATAGACGTTGCTGAAACCATTGCATGGCTTGCGTCACCAGCTTCTGGTGGTCTAAATGGCAATATCGTGCGTGTTTGCGGTCAAAGCTTGTTGGGTGCATAATTGATAAAATATAGGTAGAATATTGCTTGATAAATGACTAAATAATATCGAGTAAGCCTGTATTAAGTAGGTAAGAGGGACAAGATTTTTA
The DNA here is from genome assembly GCF_002377905.1 of Psychrobacter sp. UBA3483. GTDB lineage: Bacteria > Pseudomonadota > Gammaproteobacteria > Pseudomonadales > Moraxellaceae > Psychrobacter. The sequence continues at coordinate 53,400 of NZ_DFQS01000004.1, forward strand.
AATCGACCTCACATATGCTTACGAAAAATTGCTGATAAATTGTAATAAAGCTGCCCGAGGGTGGCTTTTTTATGATAAAAACAGGTATGAATAAAAGCATGTGCCAGTAAATGAATGAATAAACGAACAAGCAGACAAAAGAATGCTTCGCTGTTTACAGATAGTCAAAAAATTTGCTCCAGCCTCAGTTAGCTCAACCCCATTTAGGATTTATTATGTCAGACAAACATTATGATGCGTTGCCAAAAGCGCATACCACCTATGCCAATATCGTCAAGAGCCTATTGCCTATCGGTAATAACGACAAGGTTAGCCGCGATCAGTTGCCACAAGCGACGTATTATGTAGACAATTTACACATCGACCAAAGCAATCTTGATGATTATCGTAAGATTTGTGGTTTCGCCGACAACGGCAAAGTGCCGATTACCTATTTTTCTGTTTTATCACAGACGTTGCAGATGAATATGATGGTCAAAGAGCCGTTCCCCTTTGCTATGCTAGGTTTGGTGCATGTGGATAATAGCGTGACACAGTATCGTCCTATCGGTGAGCGTGAAACGGTAGCGATGGCAGTGAAGTTTGATAATTTGCGTGACCATGCGCAAGGCCAGCAGTTTGATTTTGTCACCACGGTGAAATCACACGACGAAGTGATTTGGGAAGGCACCTCTACTTATTTGTCACGTGGCAAAAAATCAAGCAACAAAGATAAAAAAAGTACGCCGCGTCCAGTGACTGTTAAGCCTTTAGTAAATGAGGAAGGCGTGCACAGTATCTTTGAAGTACCAGAAGATATCGGTCGTCGCTATGCATTTGTTTCAGGTGACTTTAACCTTATTCACTTGCATCCACTATCGGCACGCGCATTTGGTTTTCCAAAAGCCATCGCCCACGGTATGTGGTCAAAAGCTAAGTGCCTCGCCTTGATGGATGAGTTACCAGATGCTTGCACGGTTAATGTATCATTTAAGCTACCTATCTTTTTGCCAGCAGAAGTAGAGCTGATCGCTGAGCCGATAGCAGCGTTGAAGAGCCCAACCGATACTTGCGAGTTTGGCTTATTTAGCGCTAAAAACGACAAGCCGCATCTTGCTGGAGTGATTAAATTGCAAGACGAAAACAAGTAGATTGCATCATACTTTTAACCTTTATATTTTACCAATCAATTATTCATTATGACTTTACATGAAAATGCAAAAAGCGTAGCTGAGTCTAATAACTCAGCTATGATAGACCAAAGCGTTGTCAATGAGCAAAACGACGCTAACGAACAAAACGCTATAGATAACGGTATCAATTTAGCAAGTATCTTTGAGCCTTATTTTCGTCCAGAGGCAAATACTATCGTATGCGGCGCCCTCAACGATGAAAAAGTCGCTGCTTTAGCGGCGGCTGGCGTCGAGTTAGTGCTTAACTTGCAGCCAGATGAAGAGCTAAATTTTGATGAGCGCGCGGCGGTAGAGCGCGCCGGTATGCATTATGAGCAGCTACCTATCAGCGGGGCTAACGATTTAAAACAGTTAAATATATTGGCATTTGATAACATCTTGCGTCAGTACCACGGCAAAAAAACCGTCATGCATTGTGGTTCTGGTAATCGCGCTGGCGCGGCTGTAGCACTGCGTGCGGGCTGGTTACGTGGACGCAAAATGGATACGGCTTTGGAGCGCGGACGCAGTCATGGTTTGACGAAGCTGGAAGAAGAGGTTCATAATCGTTTATTGGTTCCACGCTAGACTCATGGCATACTAACTATGTATGACAAACTGTACACGCTACATATGAGCGACATGCAACAAAGAGGCGACCAATAGGTTGCCTTTTTTATGAGCAAATTTCGTCATTAAGTAGTTAAGCAGTTTTTTGGATATAAGAAGCATTTTTATAAATAAAGCGAGTGAAGAATGAAAAATAATAATGAAAAATCTGATAATCAAAACGTCAATACGTCTATTGATCCTGTTATTCAGCAAAAATTACAACAATTATTAACGGATTTACAGCTTGATGACGCGCCAGCTGGCGGTACCTTGGTGGTTTATCAAGCAGGGCAATGTATTGCTCAAGCCAGTGTTGGGATGGCGCGCGTAGATTTATCATGGAGCGCCGATACTTTATCGCTGAATTTTTCAACAGGGAAAGGGGTGTTGGCGACATTGGTGCATGTGTTGGTCTCCGAGCACATGCTCGATTATGACCGAGCGATTGCGGATTATTGGCCCGCTTTTGCCGCGCAAGGAAAAGGGCAGATTACTTTGCGTAGCGTCATGTCACATCAGGGCAACTTGTTTTCGATTCAAAGTATCGATGTCGATAATGACACAGTGCTTGATTGGCAGCTCATGCTAGAAAAAGTTGCCGCTATGCCAGTAAAAGCGCCTGAAGACGGCGCGTTATATGAGAGTGCTTATAGCGCCTTGGTTTATGGTTGGGTACTGGGCGGCGTGATAGAAGCTGTTACCCATATGTCATTAGCTAACGCCTTGCGCCATTACTTGACAGCGCCGCTAGGGATTGCAGACAGCTGTTATTTTGGGGTACCAGACGATAAAGTAGATGAAGTGGCTCATTTGGTTAAATATTTTCAAACAGCAGAGCAAGAAAGTAATCAACAGCAGTCGCAAGCGCGACCCCGCCGCAGCAAACCTGTGTTAAGGGCAGATTCTGAAAATACTTTGCGCATTTATTCAAATCTACCAAGCTATGCTTGTTGGCAAAAAATAGCGCTAACCAATCAAGAAAGCGCAAATGAAAGTAAAAATGAAAGTATAAATGAAAGTATAAAGGCAGATGAGCTACTTAGTCTCGATACAGCAAAAATCAACCGTTTATACTTTAATAACAGTCAGCTTAATCTAAACAATTATAAATCAGCCCTCGTACTGGCTAATAAACAACCTATCGATTATTACGATAAACGAACGCTACAAGCCATTATTCCCGCTGCCAACGGCGTGGCGTCAGCGCAAGCATTAGCGATTATTTATGCCATGCTAGCTAACGGCGGCAGATGGCAGGGGCAGACATTGATTGACGACGCAACATTTAAGCGACTCTCTACCCCGCAAACCACTGGTATGGATGCGGTGATGCCGGCGAAAATGAACTGGCGCTTGGGCTATCATCGCAGGTTTAGTATGTGTCAAAGTGAAGCTTCTGATATGAGCGCGCAAGGTTTTGGGCACATGGGTTATAACGGTTCGGTTGCGTGGTGTGATCCTGCACGGCAATTGTCATTTGCCTTTATCCATAATTTTGATATAACGATGCTCAATGACGTCCGTCAGTTTGCGCTAACGGAAGCGGTATTAAGTTTAATTGATGCTGAAATCTAGTAGACGTGACTCTTGAACTTACCTCAATATTCTTGTTGCCCGTATGAAAAATAGAAATACAGATGCTTAAAGGATAAGCAGCAAGATTATAACTCACAAAATACTTGAGATAGGCGTCCAAAATTATCCATGGCTATCCATGGCGCGGCTTATTAGGCGTGAGCTTAAGCAGCCTTGGGGAAATCAAACCATGAATAAAGATAGAGGCTAAAATGACAATTGAGCAGACTATCCAAAGTTTAACGGCGTCTACTTCATCAAAGAAGCCTTGATTGAGGGCGTAAGACAGATAATATAAGGTGCCAATACCGCGTATACCGAGCGCAGAAATGGCATATTTTTCAGTATAGGGCAGCTTTAATCCTGATAGAGCAATCAATCCGCCAATCGGTCGAATCAATAATAAAAAGGTAAAGCTGACGATATAGACGCGCCATGTCAGCTCAACGCCAGCTTGCAGTCCTTGACCTAAAAACATACCAAAAACCACAAGAACTAAGGACATCAGTAAGCCCTCTGACTGCTCAGCGAAATCGTGCAGCTTTTGATGATAACTGTGTTCACGCTCCGAGCGCCGAAAAGCAAAGGCGGCGACAAATACCGCAATGAAGCCATAGCTGTGCACATATTCTGCCAAACCATAAGCCAGTAAGGTGAGCGCTATCACCACATAACCTTGAGAGATGGTGGTATTGTGGCTGTATTTTGAAAACACCAATTTTGCCAGCACTTTACCAACCACAATTCCCACTATCAAACCTGCGCCAATTTTCCACAGCACATCAGTCGTAAACCATGACCACAGCATCTGACCTGTGAACTGCTGGCCGCTACTATAAGCTTCCGCTACTTTAATCGCCAGATAGACAAATGGGAACGCCAAACCGTCATTTAACCCTGCCTCTGAGGTCAGCGTAAAGCGTGGTGTATCCTCGCCGCCAGTATTGGGCGGTCCGACTTGGATGCTAGAGGCGAGTACAGGGTCGGTCGGAGCCAGTACCGCACCGAGCAAGATGGCCGCACCTAATGTCAAACCAAAAGCATAATAGCCTAAGAGCGCCATCGCAAAAATACCAATCGGCATGGTGATAAGTAGTAAGCGCACAGTCGGGCGCCATAGCTGCCACGACAGCTCGGTATCAATTTTGATACCTGCACCGACCAGTGATACCAACACCACGATTTCGGTCAGTTTTTCGATAATTAAACCGTTATCCATCGGGTTTAAAAAAGACAAGCCCGTCCACCAATAGCCCATGAGTAGACCAAAGCTTACTTGCAGCATGGGCAGCGAGATGGGCGTACGTTTAAAAATAATAGGAAATAGTGCCCCGAATAAAAAGGCAATACCGCAGACCAATAAGAATAAATTATAGTTTTCAATCATAAGGTTGGTGCACGCTATTTTTTGGTTTTAAAAAGATAAAGTTAGAAGAGGTTCAATCGCTATTAATAATGACGGCAAAACCTTTTTAATTCCGCAAAAAAACGTTATCAGAACGGTGGCAGCGTTGTTTTTTGGTGAAAAAAAGCCTGCATGGCGCAGGCTTTGGATCACTCTATAAGGTTGTTGAAAAATAATTGTGTTTACAGAATTATTTAACGCTCAACTTGGCTGACATCACGTACCGCACCGGTATCGGCACTGGTGGTCATTGCTGCATAAGCACGTAGCGCAGGAGAGACGTGACGCTCACGGCTCACAGGTTTCCATGCATCACGTCCACGCGCTTCCATCTCTTCACGGCGCGCAGCAAGCTCGGCATCGCTGACTTGCATATTGATGGTACGGTTTGGGATATCAATGTGAATGGTATCGCCTTCTTGTACTAAACCAATCGCGCCACCTTCAGCTGCTTCCGGGCTGGCGTGACCAATGGATAAGCCTGACGTACCGCCAGAGAAACGACCATCTGTGAGTAGCGCACACTCTTTGCCCAAGCCTTTAGACTTAAGATAAGTGGTTGGATAAAGCATCTCTTGCATACCAGGCCCGCCTTTTGGCCCCTCATAGCGAATAATAACCACATCGCCGGCGACAATTTGCTCATCAAGCACGGCGGCTACGGCAGCGTCTTGTGATTCAAAGATACGTGCGCGTCCGGTAAAGACCAAGATACTTTCATCGACGCCTGCGGTTTTGACCACGCAGCCGCGCTCAGCGATGTTGCCGTATAGTACCGCAAGACCACCATCGGTTGAGTAAGCATGCTGCGCACTACGAATACAGCCTGACTCACGATTGACGTCAAGGTTTGGCCACTCTTTTGATTGCGAGAAGGCCTGCGTGGTACGGACGCCACCAGGAGCGGCAATATAGCGCGCTCGTGCCTCAGTATTATCAGGATTCATGATATCCCATTTATCGATGGCATCTCTCATGCTTGCGCTATGAATGGTTGGGATATCGGTGGTCAGTAAACCGGCACGGTCAAGCTCGGCAAGCAGTGCCATCACGCCACCAGCACGGTGGACGTCTTCCATATGATATTTTTGTGAGGCAGGAGCCACTTTCGATAGGCAAGGGACACTACGACTTAGACGGTCAATATCATGCATTTTAAAATCAACTTCCGCTTCATTGGCGGCGGCAAGTAGGTGCAAGATAGTATTGGTCGAGCCACCCATCGCGATGTCTAAGCTCATGGCATTTTCGAAGGCGGCTTTGGTAGCGATAGAGCGTGGTAACACCGAATCATCGTCTTGCTCATAACGGCGCTTGGCCAATGATACAATCGTACGGCCCGCTTCTAAAAACAACTCGCGGCGTAACGAATGCGTGGCCAATAGCGAGCCGTTACCCGGTAATGATAAGCCTAATGCTTCGGTCAAGCAGTTCATTGAGTTGGCCGTAAACATCCCTGAGCATGAGCCGCAAGTTGGGCAAGCTGAGCTTTCAATGGCTAAGACGTCTTCATCGCTGATATTATCGTCGGCGGCATCCATCATAGCATCGACTAAATCAAGCTTACGGATGGCATTGCCTTTACTATCGGTCGTGTGCACATCGCTGCCACCATCATTATTATGGCTATGAGCGACAGTGCTAGCGATGACCTTGCCCGCTTCCATCGGGCCGCCAGAGACGAAAACAACAGGGATATTGAGGCGCATGGCTGCCATCAGCATACCAGGAGTGATTTTATCGCAGTTAGAAATACAGACTAGGGCGTCGGCGCAGTGAGCATTGACCATATACTCAACCGAGTCCGCAATCAAATCACGGCTTGGTAATGAATACAACATCCCGCTATGACCCATGGCAATACCGTCATCGACCGCAATGGTATTGAACTCTTTTGCCACGCCGCCCGCTTTTTCAATCTCACGTGCAACCAATTGCCCCAAATCTTTTAGATGCACATGACCGGGGACAAACTGGGTAAAGGAGTTGGCAATGGCGATAATTGGTTTGCCAAAGTCGCCATCCGTCATACCCGTCGCACGCCATAGGGCACGCGCGCCTGCCATATTACGACCGCCAGTAGAAGTTTTTGAGCGATAATCCATGTGATATTCCTTACAAATAAGCGAGATTTATAAATGTCTGCAGCATCCGCTGTCATACGGATAGTGTGCTTTTTATGCCATGCGAGCACTAGTGAATAATACTAAGGCGTTACCATACCATTAGATATGGATAACTGAAAATCATTAACCAATAATCATAAAGACTTGAGGGTCAATATTTAAACGAGGCGCTCTAAAATAGCGCTCTCAAACCAAGGCAACTCGGCTTTATCGGTTTCAAGTTTGGCGATGACGACTAAGGCGTGAGGCGCTGGCAAGAATTGATAGTCAGGACTGGCAGCAATAGTCAGTAGCTGTTGATCGTTTTCGGCTTGTTCATCAATACTGATAAGTGTTTGCTTAGTATTCTTATAAAGCACATCAATACGACCAAAAAACTGCCACTCTTTAAAGGCAGCAGTAAGCGCATCGGCTTCATCTTTAGTATAAATTTGCTGGGTTTCTTTACCAGTATTGGTCCAATGCAGACGTACGGCCAATTGCAGCGCTTCGCTAAACACCACCAACGAGCCAATCACTTTGACATGCCAAGGGCTGGTGATCAGCGCCTTATCAATACCGATAAGTTTCGCCGCCTCGTCAGCTGTCATGGGGGTATTAAACTGGGCAAGTAGGGCAGGTGTTAATGGATAAGTTTGTTTAATGCTGTCGTCTAAACTGTCGTAATGATACAAAAAGGGCAGTGGCGTATCCTGCGTCATGATTTTTTTGCTGATTTTGCAATTATGGATACGCCAACTGATCGCTTTATCGGTTAATGCCTCAGCTAAGATGATGGCGTTTGGTTCAATGGTTGACGGCGCGCTATCTTCAAGCGTTTCATTAACCGCAGTCTGATGACTCGTAGCGTCATAAGCGTGGTCGCTATGAGCGTCAATGGTGTTCGATGATTGGGGCGATTGGGTTGGCAAGGCAGTCAAATCCATAAACCTGAGGTGATTAAAATAGAGGATTAATATAACATTTAAAGCGCACGGCTCGCCAATAAATTAATCGTATCACTTATAGAATTGTTGGTAGCAAAACTCAGTAAAATTGAAAGTGGCTAGTGAATGTATCAGCCACTTGTACTCAAGCAATATTTCGTCCACTATATTTGCTGAGCTATTTACTCTTTAGTACTGACAACCAATTGATGACAACTAATTACTAATAAAAGGTTAAGGAATAAAAATGAGTCAAGATACCCAAACCAAATACGATGACAATAATATCTTTGCCAAAATGCTTAACGGTGATATCCCTTATCATAAAGTTTATGAGGATGACAAAACCCTCGCCTTTATGGATATCATGCCGCAAGCAAAAGGTCATGTACTGGTCATTCCTAAGCAAAAAGCCGTTGATTTAGTCGACCTTGAACCAGAATATGCCGCAGCAGTACTGATGACGTCCAAAAAAGTCATGCAAGCGCAGCGTCAAGTATTCGAGCGTGAGGGTATTATTCAAATGCAGTTAAATGGCGCACAAGCCGGACAAACTGTTTTTCATTACCATGTGCATCTAATTCCATCGAGCATTCATGAGCTAGGTCGTCATGCGGTCACGCAAGCAGATCAAAGTGAGCTTGCTGAGATGGCCAAGCAGTTAGCAGGCGCTATTAAACCTTAATGTCTTAAATTGACCATTCATAATGCAACCATCAAAAAAAAGGCAGCTAACAAGTTGCCTTTTTTATTGCTGAGTAATAGTCATGTAACAAACGTTAAAATAGTGTTACGAGTCAGGCACTTGCCTAGGGTTTTTGCAGAGAGTGTGATAAAAATTATATTTGTTTTATAAACGGTTTAATAAGAGCCGAACGAGATACTGCCTCTATTCATACAAATTTATAAAGTAGGCGATCTTACTTCTCTTGTTGTATTTAGCTTTCATATTTATTGTTATTTTTTGAGGACATCATTTTTTATGAGTAAATTACCTCGCTCTACTATTTTGTTGCCAGTATTCGTGCCAGCCGCAACCATTATGTTGTTATTAGTGATTGGCACAGCCCTCAACCCTGAAGCTGCGGGTGAGTTGTTCAGCAAAGTTCTTGCTTTTACCACCGATACTTTCGGATGGTTTTATATGTTGGCAGTTGCCATATTTTTGATGTTTATTATTGCCTTAGCCTTCTCGCCGTATGGCAGTATTAAGTTGGGCCCTGACCACGCGGATGCTGAATATAACTTCCTTGAATGGTTTGCAATGCTATTCTCAGCGGGGTATGGCATTGCCTTACTGTTTTATGGCGTTGCAGAGCCAGTATTACATTTCGCCAGTCCACCCCTGTCCACACCGCAAACTATTGCGGCGGCAAAAGAGGCGATGCAAATTGCTTATTTTCACTGGGGTTTTCATATTTGGGCGATTTATGGTGTGGTTGGCTTGTCACTAGCGTATTTCTCGTTTCGGCATGGTCTGCCATTGTCCGTGCGCTCAACCCTTTATCCACTAATCGGTGACAAAATCCATGGCCCTATCGGGCATACCGTTGATGTTTTTGCGATCGTCGGTACTATGTTTGGTATCGCCACCAGTTTGGGATTGTCGGTCGCGCAAATTAATGCGGGTCTAAATTATTTGTTACCAAATACGGTGCCAGTTAGTACCACGGTGCAAGTTATTATCATTGCGTTGGTGACGGCGGCGGCACTCGTTTCTGTATTAGCCGGTATGGACAAAGGGGTAAAGCGCCTATCTATCTTAAATATGGTGCTTGCCACTGCTTTGATGTTATTTGTGTTTATTGTTGGGCCTTCAGTATTTATTCTAAATGCCTTTATGGAAAACACAGGCAGCTATTTGGGCAATATCGTCGAGCGTACCTTTAGTTTACAAGCATACCAATCGAGTGATTGGATCGGTAGCTGGACACTATTTATTTTTGCATGGACCATTGCTTGGGCGCCTTTTGTTGGGCTATTTATCGCCAAGATTAGTCGTGGTCGTACCATTCGTGAGTTTGTCCTTGGCGTGATGCTGGTGCCAACCTTATTTACTTTCTTTTGGTTCTCTGTATTTGGTGACACCGCTCTGCATATGATTATGGTCGATGGTTATGAGGCGCTGATTAGTGAAGTGCAAAACAACCAAGCTATTGCATTATTTAAGCTGTTAGAGCAATTACCATTTACCCAGATTGTCTCGTCATTGACCGTGGTGTTAATCATTACCTTTTTTGTGACCTCATCGGATTCGGGCTCATTAGTGATTGACTCGCTCGCGGCGGGTGGACGTAGCGATACGCCATGGTGGCAGCGTACGTTTTGGGTCGTCACTGAGGGTGTAGTCGCTGCAGTGTTACTTATTGCAGGTGGTTTGAGTGCATTACAAACTGCCGCTATCGTCAGTGCTTTACCGTTTGCGGTGATTATTTTGATCTCGACCTTTGGCATGTGGCGCGCGCTGCGTATCGAAGGTCATCGTAATGAGAGTTTGGCCAACGACAATCATTTACCGCCGCATTTATTGAAATTGGATGCTTGGCGCGACCGCATTGATTATATGACCAATCAGCCAACGCGCGATAAAGTTCTGGGTTATATCAAAGGTACAGTGTTATCGTCGATGCATGAGGTGGCAGAGAAATTTGCCGAAACAGGTTGGTTGCCTGAGGTTAATTATGATGAGGTTAATGATCGCGCGGTACTGGAATTAAGACGCGGGGATAATGTGGAGTTCTGGTACGAAGTGCGGTTGTCAGAGCATGAGGTGCCTGATTATTACACCGAAGATATGGCCAATGAATTACCACAAGAGCATCACCATCGCGCCGAAGTCTATTTGCGCCGTGGTGGTCAGACTTATGATCTATATGGTTATCAGTCAGAATCGGTGATTAATGACATCATTGATCAGTTTGAAAAGTACCTACACTTCGTTAATGTTTCGCCAAATATATTGCCGTGGCGTATGCAGCAGCATGATGACGATATTACGCTGGAGCAGGGCAGTGTGTTTGATAAAAAGGGCAGCTAAACAGCTGCCTTTTTTTATGAAATGGCGATGTTTTATCAATATTCATGGTGTAATGGACAAAACAACATTTTTTATCATTATTAAATAATGTAACTACTGGCTTGGTGCTTTAAAATTTATTTGAATAACTGAGTGTTATAGAACAGTATTAGACGCATACCCAAATTTAAGTTTCTTTGAGAATTTTTTATGAGTAAATCTCGTTCTACTATTTTGATGCCGGTATTCATACCGACAGCTATTGTTATGATTTTATTGGTCATAGGTGCCTCTGTGAATCCAACGGCGGCTAGCAATCTCTTCGGTGAAGTGCTGAGCTTTACCACGGCCACATTTGGTTGGTTTTATATGCTAGCAACCGCGCTGTTTTTGATGTTTATTGTGGTGTTGGCGTTCTCACCCTATGGTTCCATCAAACTAGGACCTGACCATGGTGAGGCGCAATATAACTTTATTGAATGGTTTGCGATGTTGTTTTCGGCAGGGTACGGGATTGCTTTACTGTTTTATGGGGTGGCTGAGCCGGTCACGCATTTTGCGACGCCGCCGCTATCAGAGCCCCAAACCGTGGCTGCAGCAAAAGAAGCCATGCAGATTGCTTACTTCCATTGGGGCTTTCATATTTGGGCAATTAATGGCGTCGTGGCCTTGACGCTGGCCTATTTTGCTTTTCGTCATGGTCTACCATTATCAATGCGCTCAACGCTATATCCTATTATAGGCGATAAGATTTATGGGCCTATTGGCCATGCGGTTGATGTGTTTGCCATTTTGGGTACTTTATTTGGTTTGGCCACCAGTCTGGGTATTTCAGTGTCGCAGATAAATACCGGTTTGAATTATCTCGTACCAAGCATTGCAGTCAATACAACCGTGCAAGTGATTGCCATTGTCTTGATTACGGGGCTGGCCTTGATATCTGTGCTGGCTGGTATGGACAAAGGGGTCAAACGCTTATCTATATTAAATATGATACTGGCAACGGCGCTGATGCTGTTTGTATTTGCGGTAGGGCCGACGATATTTATTCTCAACGCCTTTATGGAAAATACCGGTAGTTATCTGGGTAATATTGTCGAGCGTACCTTTAGTCTACAGGCGTATCAACAAAGCGACTGGATCACCAGTTGGACGCTATTTATTTTTGCTTGGACTATTTCTTGGTCGCCTTTTGTCGGTATATTTATTGCCAAAATCAGCCGTGGTCGTACCATTCGCGAGTTTATCGTTGGCGTCATGCTAGTACCTACCATCTTTACTTTCTTTTGGTTTGCGGTGTTTGGTGATACAGCATTACATATGATTATGATTCAAGGCTATGACTCGCTTATTACTGAAGTACAAAATAACCAAGCGATTGCCTTATTTAAGCTGCTTGAGAACCTGCCTTTTACCCAAGTAGTCTCTGCCCTTGCCGTCGTGCTTATTATTACCTTTTTTATCACCTCGTCTGACTCAGGCTCTCTTGTGATTGATTCGTTAGCAGCCGGCGGTCGTAGTGATACGCCAGCGTGGCAGCGCACGTTTTGGGTATTAATACTCGGCGTTGTTGCTTCGGCGCTGCTCTTAGCAGGTGGCCTGCAAGCGCTGCAAACAGCGGCTATTGTTAGCGCCTTGCCCTTTACGATTATTATTTTGATTGCGATGTTTGGCATGTGGCGAGCGCTGCGTATCGAAGGTCATCGCAATCAAAGCTTAGCTAATGACAATCATCTACCGCCGCATCTGTTGAAACTAGATGCGTGGCGTGACCGTATTGATTACATGACTCAGCAACCAACGCGCGATAAAGTATTGGGTTATATTAAAGGTACAGTCTTATCGTCGATGCATGAAGTTGCCGAAAAGTTTGCCGAAACCGGTTGGTTGCCTGAAGTAAATTATGACGAAGTCAATGATCGCGTAGTATTTGAGTTACGCGGCGGCGATAACGTCGAGTTTTGGTACGAAGTGCGCTTATCAGAGCATGAAGCGCCAGATTATTATACAGAGGCCATGGCCAATAAATTGCCACAAGAGCATCATTATCGGGCGGAAGTTTATTTGCGCCGCGGCGGGCAAACCTATGATTTATATGGCTATCAACCGGATTCAGTGATTAACGATATCATTGATCAGTTCGAGAAGTATTTGCACTTTATTAATATATCACCTGATATTTTGCCGTGGCGTATGCAAGTACATGATAATGACATTACCTTAGAGCAGGGCAGTGTCTTTGATAAGTAAAGTTTGATAAGTAGCCTTTGATAAGTACTATATTTTATAAGTAGTTTTTTCTATAAATAAACATTTTGCCAATCAAACTCTAGGTATTAAATGATTGACTTAATCACTTGCAATATGCGCACGAACCCTTAGAATAACGGCTTGTTTTCACTACGAATCAAGCCGTTTTTTATGCCTATAAATAATATAGAGTCTAATCAATCATCAGCACAAACTGCGAATGATCATCCTTTATTGCAGCCATTGGTCATTGGCGGCTTGACGATTGAAAATCGTCTGATGGTTGCCCCGATGGCTGGCGTGACCGACAATCCGTTTCGTCGACTGTGTAAGTCATTTGGGGCAGGGCATGCAGTCAGCGAAATGATCATTGCTGATACGGCGCTTTATGCGCGCAAGAAATCACTCTATCGTGCCAATTTTGATAACGAAATAGCGCCTATTTCTGCCCAAATAGCAGGCGCAGAACCTGATAAATTGGCAGAAGCCGCACGTTATCAGATAGATAATGGCGCACAGATTATTGATATCAATATGGGCTGTCCGGCTAAAAAAGTGTGCCGTAGGTTAGCGGGTTCTGCACTGCTGCAAGATGAAGATTTGGTTGCGCGCTTACTAGATGCAGCAGTAGGTGCAGTCGATGCGCCTGTCACCTTAAAGACGCGCTTGGGTTTTGAGAATGGGCGTGAGAATATTTTGCGCGTTGCCAAGCGTGCAGAGCAAGCGGGTATTGCCGCGATTGCCATTCATGGGCGTACACGTGAGGACATGTATAGCGGCGAGGCGCGTTACGAGCTGATACGTGAGGTCAAAGAAAGCATCAGTATTCCTGTGATTGCCAATGGCGATATCGATAGCGCGCAAAAAGCGCAGCGTGTCTATGAGCTGACCGGTTGTGATGCGGTGATGATAGGGCGTGCTGCGCAAGGGCAGCCTTGGATATTTCGCGATATCGAGCATTTTTTGCGCTCAGGAGAGGTGCTTGCGGCACCAAGCGTGAGCGAGATAAAAGAGATTGTCCTAGCGCATTTGCAAGAGCTATATGAGTTTTACGGCGAATATTCAGGCTGCCGAATTGCTCGCAAGCACATTGCGTGGTATACCACCGGCATCCCTAATTCCAACGCTTTTCGCCAAGCCATGTATGGTGAAGAGAGTACCGCTGGGCAGTTTCGCGTGGTCGAAGACTTTTTACACGCGCACGAATAGCAAGAAAAAACGGTCAGTTTAAGCAATACACTTGATAATAAATACCTAACTGCTAATATTCATGATATTAAATGCATTTTACGGCTTATTTATTAACTTCAATCCAATTATATTTGTTATGCTTTAGGCGAACATTAACGGAAGTATCATTTACGAAAAGGATCTTTTATGGCCAACCCCTCAAAAAAAGCAATCAGCAAAGCAGTCAAAGATAAGCATATTATTATCACAGGGGCATCAAGCGGTATTGGTGAGCGTACGGCCTATCTGCTCAGTGGATGCGGCGCTCATGTTATCTTGCTGGCACGTACCGAAGACAAATTAAAAGCTGTTAAAGACAGTATCGAGGAGCTTGGTGGTAAAGCTACTTATTACCCTTGTGATCTGACCAATATGGATGATATAGAAAAAGTCAGCGCGCAAATTTTGGCAGATTTCGGTCATGTAGATGTCTTGGTCAATAACGCTGGTCGCTCTATTCGTCGCTCGGTACACGAGTCTATAGATCGCTTCCATGATTTTGAGCGTACCATGGATATCAATTACTTTGGCGCCGTTAAAATAGTTCTTGGATTTTTGCCGACCATGATTGAGCGCCAGACCGGTCAAATCGTTAATATCTCATCGATTGGTGTGTTGGCGAATAGCCCGCGTTTTGCCGCTTATGTCGCCTCGAAATCAGCATTGGATGCCTTTAGCCGCTGCTTGGCTGCTGAAGTGAAGGGCGATAATGTTACGATTACCAATATCTTTATGCCGTTGGTGCGTACGCCGATGATTGAGCCAACTAAGTTATACCGCTACATGCCTGCGCTTATGCCTGATGAAGCGGCAATGATGGTTGCCAAAGCGATTGTCCATAAACCAAACAGTATTGCCAGTAACATGGGTAAATTTGCCTCAGCGACTTATTCATTAGCACCAGCAATTAACGTTGGTATTCAATCGATGGGTTATCGTATTTTCCCAAGTACCCGCGCTGGATTGACGAGTGATAAAAAACCAAATATTGCTCAGCGTGCCTTTGCCAGAATTCTACCGGGTGAGCATCACTAAGATAATATGTCTTATCAATTCTTAGATTAACACATGAAGTGCAATACCAAATGTGAGGTGAAAAAAAGACCTAGATGCGCTAGCATCAAAGTTTTTATCCACCGACCAAAGTGAGATTGCAACCATGAACTATACGCATCTAAGCCTAGGGGAACGATATCAGATTTA
>NZ_DFQS01000061.1 GCF_002377905.1 Psychrobacter sp. UBA3483
CATGCCCTAAAGCGACTTGGCATCAGTCAAAAAAAAGACCTTAGAACACCCAAAAGCCTGTCCGATCAAAAGAGCGATATACCACAGTAAGCTTGATAACTTTAAACAACAAGGCTATCCCATCGTCTATATGGATGAAAGCGGCTTTGAGCACGAGACCATTCGCTCTCATGGTTATGCACCGATTGGTAAGCCTTGTATCGATAGCTACAACTGGCAAGGTAAAAAGCGAACCAACGTTATCGGTGCTCTGTATGAAAAGATGCTGTTTGCACTAGATTACTTTAAGCACAACATTAACAGCAGCATATTCTACGACTGGTGCAAACACAAGCTAATCCCAAGTCTTAAAACCAAATGCGTGATTGTGATGGATAACGCCAGATTTCATAAAAATAAACGCATTCAAAAGCTACTGAACAGGCATGGTCATCGTATTCTTTGGCTACCGCCGTACAGCCCTGATCTGAACCCTATCGAGAAAAAATGGGCTCAGGTAAAGTTTCTACGCCAAGGCTGGTTGGAAAATGACTTATCCAAGTTGTTTTATGATGTTTGTCCTAACCATAACAATTTTATTTTGAACTGACTGTATAACAATTGACTTTTTTAAAGGAGTTTTATGAAAATCGCAATAATATGTGTCTCTTACAATTCTTATCCAGATACTATAAAGATGGTTGAATCTATAAGACAAGCTCAACTAAAAATGCCTTCAATGGAGTGTTTGACAGTTTTAGTTTGCGATAATTCCACCCAAGGTAATTCCGATTTATTATTAAATACAATCTCAGAATATGATTTTAATTATCTAAAGTTAGAAAATATTGGTTATTTCCCTGCATTTTATCAGGGGTTAAAGTATTTAGAGAAAAATAATTTTAATGTTTTTAAAGATTTTGATTATGTTATAGTTTCTAATGTTGACCTTCAGCTTGATTCTAAGTTTTTTAATAACATGTATGGTTTGAATATAAATAAGGATGTTGGAGTGGTCGCACCTTCTATATTATCTAATTTAACTAAGGAGGATATTAATCCAAAAGTTATCGTAAGGCCCAAGAAATTAAAGATGAAGTTGTTACGTCTTGGATTTCAGAATTTATGGTTTTATAAATCTTATACATGGCTATCTGTTAAGAAAGCTGAGAAGCGCGGTAAGAATAAACATTTGCACCATACTTATAATCCTAATATCTCAATGTACGCAGCGCACGGATCTATTATGGTTTTTACGAAAGAATATTTTAAAAGACAAGCTTCCGTAAACTATCCAAGATTTTTATTTGGTGAAGAGGTTTTTGTTGCTGAGGAAGCTAAAAATAAAGGACTTACTACAATTTATAAACCAGAACTTGTAGTCTACGATAATGAGCATGGAGCTACTTCGCGTGAAGCAGATAGATTCATATCCAATGAACATGTAAAGTCTTATAACTATTTACTTGAGAATTATTATTAAAAAATAATGGGCATAACTATGACACAATTTTCTGGTAAGACATTACTTATCACTGGTGGCACCGGCTCATTCGGTAACGCTGTTTTAAAACGCTTTTTGGATACAGATATCGCAGAAATTCGTATTTTTAGCCGTGATGAAAAAAAGCAAGAAGATATGCGTATAGCATATGCCAATTCTAAGCTCAAGTTTTACATTGGCGATGTGAGGGATTACTACAGCTTACTTAGTGCGACCCGCGGGGTGGATTATATTTATCATGCTGCAGCACTTAAGCAAGTGCCATCATGTGAATTTCATCCGATGCAAGCGGTA
Organism: Psychrobacter sp. UBA3483; assembly: GCF_002377905.1. Lineage (GTDB taxonomy): Bacteria > Pseudomonadota > Gammaproteobacteria > Pseudomonadales > Moraxellaceae > Psychrobacter. The sequence goes on from NZ_DFQS01000061.1 coordinate 1,778, forward strand.
AAGACCAATGTGCTTGGTACAGAAAACGTACTAGAAGCCGCTATTCAAAATAAAGTAAAACGTGTGGTTTGCTTAAGTACGGATAAAGCCGTTTATCCTATCAATGCCATGGGTATTTCCAAAGCAATGATGGAAAAAGTCATGGTGGCCAAATCGCGTAATTTAGAAGGTTTAGACACAGTTATTTGCGGTACGCGCTACGGTAATGTTATGGCATCTCGTGGTTCAGTAATCCCACTATTTGTCGATCAGATTCTAAACGGTAAGCCTTTAACTATTACTGATCCTAATATGACGCGTTTTATGATGACGTTAGAGGACGCGGTAGATTTAGTGTTATATGCTTTTGAGCACGGTGAGAATGGCGATATTTTTGTACAAAAAGCACCTGCTGCCACTATCGAAGTGCTAGCCAAAGCTTTAAAAGAGCTGATGAAGCTTGATGAGCATCCTATTGTCATTATGGGTACACGCCATGGTGAAAAAGCTTATGAAGCCCTTTTAAGCCGCGAGGAAATGGCCGTGGCTATCGATCAGGGATATTATTATCGAGTACCAGCAGACCAGCGTGACCTTAACTATGGCAAATATGTCGAAGAAGGTGATCTGCATATCACCGAAATTGAGGATTACAACTCCCATAATACAGAGCGATTAGATGTGGAAGGTATGAAGCAACTGCTCCTTAAGCTTGAGTTTGTCCGTGCTTTGACTGAAGGCAGACATATTGATCCGGAGGCGTAATTGTGAATATTTTAGTGACTGGGTCTAATGGATTTATTGCCAAAAACCTTATTCAATTTTTATCCGAACAAAGCAATGTTAATGTTTTGTGTTTTAACCGTCGCTCTAGTGAAAATGATTTAAAAGATGCGGTTATCGAAGCAGATTGGATCCTACATTTAGCGGGGGTGAATCGTCCATTGAATGAGCAAGAGTTTGTAGACGGTAATATTACTTTAACACAAAAGATTGCTGATCTTTTAAAAGAGCATAATAAAAAGACTCCGATCATCTTATCTTCATCTATTCAAGCAGAGCAAGACAATGCTTATGGTCAAAGTAAACTCGGCGGTGAGCAGGTATTAATTGATTTAAACAACAATCAAGGTAATCCAGTCTATATCTGTCGTTTGGCTAATGTATTTGGTAAATGGTCACGCCCTAACTATAATTCGGCGGTAGCGACCTTTTGCCATAATATCGCTAATGATTTACCCATTCAAATTAATAATCCTGATGCCATTATTCGTTTAGTTTATATAGATGATGTGGTAGAGATATTTTGGCAGATGATTGAAGGTCATTATTCACCAGAGCAATACTTTGTCATTGAGCCAGAATATAAAATTACGGTTGGGGATCTAGCGGATACTTTGCGAGAGTTTAAACAGTCGCGTGACACCTTGATAACACTGCCTGTAGGTACTGGTTTAACCCGTGCTCTATATTCTACTTATTTAAGTTTCTTACAGCCTAAGCAATTTGATTATACGGTAGCTAGGCATGGTGATGAGCGCGGTGTCTTTGTAGAGATGCTTAAAACACCGGATACTGGTCAGTTCTCCTATTTCACTGCGCATCCAGGCATAACTCGAGGTGGACATTATCATCATAGTAAGACTGAAAAGTTTTTAGTCATTAAAGGTAATGCGTTATTTAAATTTAAGCATATCATTACTGGCGAATATTATGATTTAACAACGAATGGCGATGAAGCACGAATTGTCGAAACCGTACCAGGTTGGATTCACGATATTACCAATATAGGTGAGGATGAACTGATCGTTATGCTGTGGGCGAACGAGATTTTTGACCGCGAAAAACCTGATACTTACGCCATGCCAATAACAGAATAAGAGTTGTATTATGAATAAGTTAAAGCTAATGACGGTCGTAGGGACACGTCCAGAGATTATTAGACTGTCTCGAGTCATGCAGGCATGTGATAAATATTTTGATCACATAATTGTCCATACGGGTCAAAACTATGACTATGAACTCAATGAAATATTTTTTACTGATTTAGGGATTCGTAAGCCTGATCACTTTTTAAATGCTGCAGGCGCAACGGGTGCTGAAACTATCGGTAACGTCATTATAGGCGTCGATAAGGTTCTAGAGGAAGTACAGCCAGAAGCTTTACTGGTACTCGGCGATACCAATAGCTGTATGGCTGTCATTCCTGCTAAACGCCGTAAAATCCCTACTTTCCATATGGAAGCGGGTAATCGCTGTTTTGATATGCGTGTACCAGAGGAGATTAACCGCCGTATCGTCGATCATACCGCAGATATTAATTTAACCTATAGTACTATTGCGCGTGACTATTTGCTTGCCGAGGGTTTACCTGCTGATCTGGTCATTAAAACAGGCAGTCCCATGTTTGAAGTTTTAAACCATTATAAAGCCAAAATTGAAGCGTCTGATATTTTAGAAACGTTAGGGCTTAAAGAACAGCAATACTTTATCGTTAGTGCTCATCGCGAAGAAAATATCAATTCTGATCAGAATTTTTTAGATTTAGTTGATATGCTAAATGCAGTGGCAGAGAAGTATCAGTTTCCAGTAATTGTTTCCACGCATCCCCGTACTCGTAACCGTATTGAAGAATTGAATATCAAGTTTCATCCACTTGTGCAGTTATTAAAGCCACTTGGATTTAGTGATTATAATAAGTTGCAGCTATCTGCTAAAGCTGCATTGTCAGACAGCGGTACGATTAACGAAGAATCTTCTATTTTAAACTTTCCAGCTTTAAATTTGCGTCAAGCACACGAACGTCCTGAAGGTATGGAAGAGGCAGCAGTAATGATGGTAGGGTTGACTGCTAAACGCATTTTACAGGGTTTAGATATTTTAGAGTCGCAGGCACGGGGTGACGAACGTTCATTGCGCTTGGTAGATGATTATAGTATGCCAAATGTCAGTGAGAAGGTAGTCAGGATTATTTTGAGTTATACTGATTATGTTAATCGTGTGGTTTGGAAGAAGTACTAATGAGTGCCAAAAATGAAAAGATAGCCATTATTAGTAGAAGCTTTTGGCCAGAGAATCCTGCTATTGGCGAAGCTTTATTGTTGTTAGCGGAATCACTTAGCAAAGATGCTAAACCTATTGTGATGACTCAAGTTAATAAAGGGTTTACTAAAAAGCTAAAGAACGCTGGACGTGGTAAAGATGTGAAGTTTTTGACTTTACCTGCTTTAACGGATTCCTCTAGCCCTATAGTATTAAGAATATCTGAATTGCTACTGTTCACAGGTTTTACTTTTACAAGTTTGGTTTATCACAGGCCTGATAAAGTCTATGTGGCTACAAACCCTCCGGTATTTACTCCTTTAGCCGTACGATGGTACTGTCAACTATTTGATAAGAAGTATGTATATCACTTACAAGATATTCATCCTGAAATAACGTCTATTGTTACGGGTAAAAACAATTTTTTAACGCGATTGTTAGAGCGTATTGATACTAAAACAATCACCAAAGCGTCTACTGTTATTACTTTAACTGAACAGATGCAGTCCTATATTACTAAAAGAACAGGTAAACAGTTAAATATTAAGTTGCTATCTAACCCTGCAGTGCAAGATTCGAATCAAGCACATAACACCAATCTTGAACGTATAAATGGATTTGTCTACTGTGGCAATGCAGGTAGATTACAACGTATACCATTATTGCTTGACTCTATTAAACGTTATATTCAAGAGGGGGGTAAACTACCTTTCGTATTCGCTGGCGGCGGTGTTTACAGCGATGTTATTCAAGAGTTAGCGGCTCAGTATCAAAATGTAAGTTATCTAGGCGTACTGCCTGCTCATGAGGCTTCTAATTTATTGCATCAATACAGTTTTGGCCTGATGCCTATTGAGGATGAAGTCACAAAGTATGCTTTTCCAAGTAAATCTTCGTCATATATATTCTCAGGTTGTCAGGTGATAGCTGTTTGTGGAAAAGATACTAGTGTTGCTGAATGGGTGTTAACTAATAATCTTGGTTATATCGCTGAACCGCATATTGAGTCTTTAGTTGATTTGTTTCATAAACTCGAAAAAAGCTCACCATCTGAACTTAATATCACTGCTGAACTACTTAAAGAGCTTACCCCTCAATCTCATGCTGACTCTTTGAAAATTATCATGATGCAAGGAGAATAACATTTAATAGTAATGACATTAAGTGTTATAAAACAAAAATAGGATCGCATTAAAAATGATAAAACGCCTTTTCGATATCACCGCTGCAACTACAGCCTTAGTTGCTTTATCTCCGGTATATGCCATCACTGCTTATAAAGTCAAAAAGAACTTAGGTTCGCCAGTGCTATTTCGTCAAACACGCCCGGGTCTAGACGGCAAGCCGTTTGAGATGATTAAGTTTCGTACCATGAAAGATGCCATAGATAGTGCTGGCAATCCTTTGCCTGATAGCGAGCGCTTGACCGATTTTGGTAAAGCACTACGTAATAGTAGTTTGGATGAGCTGCCTGAGCTGTGGAATGTTGTCAAAGGTGATATGAGTTTAGTCGGACCACGCCCATTATTGATGGAGTACCTACCGCTGTATAGTAAAGAACAAACACGTCGTCATAATGTACGCCCTGGTATTACCGGTCACGCGCAAGTGAATGGTCGTAACGCTATTGGTTGGGATAAAAAATTTGAGCTCGATACATGGTATATAGATAATCAGTCATTATGGTTAGATATAAAGATATTACTTAAGACAGTAAAAAAAGTAGTTATCAAAGATGGTATTAGTGAGGAAGGTGAGGCAACCATGAGCAAGTTCAGTGGAAACAAAAAGGAATATTCATGAATATATTAATCACCTCCGCAGGTCAAAGAGTATCATTAGTTAAATCATTCAAAAAAGAATTAACTTTCTTTTTTGAAGATAGTAAAGTTTTTACTGCTGATTTAAATCCACAGTTATCTCCTGCATGTCATATCTCTGATCGTTCTTTTAAGGTTCCTAAAGTTACGGATGATGAGTATATACATTACTTACTAAAAATTTGTTTAGATAACGATGTAAAGTTGATTATTCCTACTATTGATACAGAGCTAAAGACTCTTAGCTTAAATATTGAACATTTTAAAAAATATAATATTGAAATAATAGTGAGTGACTACTCACTTGTAGAAATATGCCGCGATAAAAGAAAAGTAAATAAATTATTTGTCGAACACAATATAGAGATTCCAGAGCAATTTAATGTCGATAATTTAGTTTTTCCAGTATTTGTTAAACCATGTGATGGAAGCAGAAGTGAAGGTATATTTCTTGCTTCTACAAGTAAAGATATAAAAGATGAACATATAAACAATAAGAAGCTTATGTTCATGGAGTATATTTCTAACGAAGATTATGATGAGTTTACAGTAGATTGTTATTATGACAAACATTCTGATTTAAAATGTGTCGTGCCACGCCAACGAATTGCTGTTAGAGCAGGTGAAGTTAGTAAAGGTGTAACTAAGAATAATTTTATTGTAAGTGAATTTCAAAAACATCTTTCTAAGTTAGAAGGAGCTAAAGGTTGCTTAACTATTCAAGTATTTTTACATAAAAAACTAAATAGGATTAAGGGAATTGAAATTAATCCTAGGTTTGGTGGTGGTTATCCATTGACTTATTTGTCAGGAGCTAATTATACAAGATGGTTAATAGAAGAATATATGTTAAATAAGCGTATTGAGAAATTCAATGGCTGGCAAGATAACTTACTAATGTTACGTTATGATGCAGAAGTTCTGGTAGAAGATTATAATGAATAAAGTTCTAGTTTTAGACTTAGATGATACTCTCTATTCTGAATTAAATTATCTGAAATCTGCATATCACAGCATAGCCAGTGAGTTGTCAGATAATAATAATCAATTATATGAATTAATGTTAAGTAAGTATATTAATTCCGAAGATGTATTCAGTTTTCTTGTCACCGAATATAATGTTGAGCTGCAATACTTGCTAGATTTGTATAGATATCATATCCCTAATATTCAATTGTATCCTAATGTGGACAAAGTCTTAAACTATTTCTCAGAGAACGGTGAAATAGCTATTGTCACTGATGGTCGCTCTAAGACTCAGAGAAATAAACTCAGGGCTTTAGGCTTAACGCATATATTGACAACTATAGTGATATCAGAAGAGCTAAAAACGGAAAAACCTTGCAGAGCAAATTTTGAAAAAGTTGTTTCAGAAACTATAGGTAACAAGTATATATATATTGGTGACAACTTAAAAAAAGATTTTATCACTCCAAAAGAGATGGGATGGACAACAATATGCTTAAAAGATCAAGGTAATAACATACATAAGCAGAATTTCGAACTCCCTTATGAATATCAGCCTGATTATTGTTTTGAATCATGGTTGGAAATACAATACTTTTTAAATATCCCATAAAGACGAATTTATTATGCTAAATACAAAGTTTTCACCTTGGCCAAGCTTTACTCAAAAAGAGGCTGATGCGGTCAGTCAAGTATTATTATCCAACAAGGTAAATTACTGGACAGGGCAAGAGTGTCGTCAGTTTGAGACTGAGTTTGCTAAATGGGCTGGTAGCAAATATGCCATTGCAATGGGTAATGGTACTTTAGCATTAGACGTTGCCTTACAAGCGTTAGATATCGGCGCAGGCGATGAAGTAATCGTCACGCCGCGTACCTTTATTGCGAGTATCTCATCAGTGGTTAATGCGGGAGCAACCCCTGTTTTTGCTGATGTCGATGAGGCAACCGGTAACATCACACCTGAGTCAATCGCGGCGGTATTGACGGCTAAAACCAAAGCTATCGTCTGTGTGCATTTGGCAGGGTGGCCTTGTGATATGGATGGCATCATGGCACTAGCAGATAAGCACAATCTATATGTGATAGAGGATTGTGCGCAGGCGCACGGTGCGCGTTATAAGGGTCGTAGCGTTGGTAGTATCGGGCATATTGGTGCGTGGAGCTTTTGCCAAGATAAAGTGATGACGACAGGCGGTGAGGGCGGTATGGTCACCACCAATGATGAGCAGTTATGGCGCAAGATGTGGGCTTATAAAGACCATGGCAAAAGCTACGCGGCGGTTTACGAGACCGAGCATCCACCAGGCTATCGCTGGCTACATGAGAGCTTTGGTACCAATTGGCGCATGACTGAAATGCAAGCAGTGATTGGTCGTATTCAATTAACGAGAATGCCTGAGTGGACCGCCAAACGTACGGCTAATGCTCAAGCTATCTTAGATACCTGTGCACAATGGGAAGCCAAAGGCTATCTGTCTGTACCAAGATTAGAGGAATCAGCGCAGTTTGCAGATTCGACCCATGCCTATTATAAGCTCTACGTCTATGTGCAGTCAGATAACCTACCTAAAGAGTGGTCACGAGATCGTATTATTCAAGAGATCAATGACTTAGGGGTTCCTTGTTTTTCAGGATCCGCCTCGGAAGTATATCTCGAAAAAGCATTTGATAATACAGGTTTACGTCCTGAAAGCAGATTGCCAGTCGCCAAGCAGCTTGGCGAAACCAGCTTGATGTTTCTCGTGCATCCAACGTTAACGGAAGACGAGATTAAGCAAACCGTACAAGCAATTGATAGCGTATGTGCGAATATACATAACCAATAAGATATCAGTTGTTGAGTTAAGTTAAATTTAGTTACGTTAATGCAAATTGCCGTTTGACTGATAGCATTTATAAACCATTAGCTTTTATAATAAACCCCTTTTAACCAAAGAGTATTTGATCATGTACAAGAAGCTAAGTATTTTATTGGGTTTTGGTGTCTTATCATCAGTGTCAATGCTGGCATCTGCACAAAACCTGTATATGAACGATCTAAAGCTTAAGGCAGATCTTGACTGGCTGAATACTCAAGGGGTCGCGCAGATTAGCACCAGTACGTGGCCACTGACAGCTAATGAGATCAAGCGCGCTTTACATACGGCTAATGCCCAGACGCCAGCGCAGCAGCAGATCCTGCAGTCGGTACAAACGCGATTGAATCAAAACCGCGACTCAGTGGTAAAAGGGTCGGCCGCACTGCATATACAAACCGATAGAGATCAGCTACCACAAAAATTTGCTGATGATAAGCTGGCGGGTCAACAAGCAAGCGTTGGCGTGTCACTTAGCGAAGCAGAGTGGGAATTTAATCTACAAGCTAATGTAAAAAATGACAAACTTATTGAAGATGGCTCAGATGTTAGCTTTGAAGGATCATATCTTGCTGGCACTGCTGCTAATCAGTGGTTAATAGCAGGTAAAATCCCTACTTGGTGGGGACCTGGTCATGATGGTAGCCTTATTCGAGGCGATGCAAGCTTACCAGTGACAGGCTTTACGATGCAGCGTGACCAACAAGCTGCACCGACATCACAATATTTATCGTGGGTCGGACCTTGGCAATATCAGCTATTTGCCGGTCAGTTTGAAGATTATGAAGCAATTCCTGATGCTAAGCTGTTTGGCGCAAGGCTGACGGCTAGTCCTTGGGAATGGTTAGAAGTCGGGGCTTCTCGTACCTTTATGTGGGGCGGTGAAGGTCGTCCAGAGAGTTTTGGCTCCTTTACTGATGCTCTTTTAGGAACCAAAGATAATGGTGGGAACGAGCGAGGCGATCCTGCTAATCAGTTGGGCGGTTTCGATGCACGCTTAAGTTTAGCGCCATTAGTGAATGTACCTGCAGGTGTTTATGCACAGTACGTGGGTGAAGATGAAGCAGGGGGTTTGCCAGCGAAAAACATGTATTTAGCCGGTGTTGATTATGCGTCTGCTGCTTATGGTAAACCGTACCAGCTGTATGCAGAGTATACTGATACTCGAACTAGTGGTGAGGTACGTGGTATCTCTTATGATCATAGTATTTATACCGACGGCTATTATCAGCAAGGCTTCCCATTAGGCTATGCACTAGGCGGTGATGCGGAAAGTATCGCACTTGGTGGTCGCTTATGGCTCGATAACCGTAATTTTATTAATGCAAAAGTACAACATGCCAAGGTGAATCAAGCGGATGAAGCTATTAATCAAGCGTTTCCAACGACTGATAAGTTGACTGCTATAGATGTGGCTTGGGAGCATCAGTACAATCCAAAGACGCTGATATCTAGTAGACTGTGGGCAGTCGACTCTGATATCCAGTCCACTGATGTTGGGGTAGGCGTAGGTATAGAATTTCATACTTATTAAATGACTGTTTAATCAGTTTAAGGAAGTTTTCGAACATAAAAAGTCGGTCTATTATAATTAATAGGCCGATTTTTTATAGTGAGTTTACTGTTTTTAAAGTCTTTACTGTCAATAGGGTGCTAGGATTTCTTAGCTCAGACAGGTACAATATCAGTCTCAATCAACGGTCAAAAAGAATTGACCGAGCATAAGACAGGCATGCAAAGATAATGCAGGCGCTGTCTTTACTTTTTATCGCACCCTATTTTTTATCGCACCCTTTATTGGAGTTACTATGTCAATTGCGTCTATTACGTCAACTGCCCAAGGATCTGCTACCGTTTTGGACGGTAAAGCACTTGCTAAACAAATAGAACAGCAGCTGAGTACGCGTGTAGACGCTATTAAAGCGAAAACAGGCCGTACTCCAAGCCTCGCGACGATATTGGTCGGTGACGATCTTGCTTCTGCGACTTATGTGCGTATGAAGGGCAATGCTTGTAAACGTGTCGGCATGGATTCTATTCGGGTTGAGATGCCAAGTGCGACGACGACTGCAGAGCTGATGGCGAAAATAGATGAGCTTAATAACAATCCAGACGTGCATGGTATTTTGCTGCAGCACCCAGTACCGGCTCATATCGATGAGCGTGCTTGCTTTGAGCAGATTGATTTGGCAAAAGACGTCGATGGTGTGACCTGTCTTGGCTTTGGTCGTATGGCGATGCAGCAGTCCGCTTATGGCTCATGCACCCCGCAAGGTATCATGCATTTACTAGAGCACAATAATATTGAGCTTGCAAGCAAAGAGGCAGTGGTCGTCGGTCGTAGTGCTATCTTAGGTAAACCAATGGCGATGATGCTATTAAATGCCAACTGTACGGTAACGATTTGCCATTCAAGAACGCAAGATTTGGAATCGCATATTAAGCGTGCTGATATCGTCGTTGGGGCAGTGGGTGTACCTGAACTGATTAAAGCGGAATGGATTAAAGAAGGCGCGGTGGTGATCGATGCAGGTTTCCATCCAACGGATAATGGCGGCGTTGGTGATATCGAGCTGCAAGGTATAGAAAATATCGCTAGCGCTTATACACCAGTTCCAGGTGGCGTTGGCCCTATGACCATTAATACCCTTATTCGCCAAACCGTTGATGCGGCCGAAAAATCTGCTGGTTTAGACAACAGTGCAGTCAGCTAATGAAGACGCTGTCAGAGCAAAAACCAGAACAGCAATCTGAACAGCTATCGACAGAGAAAAATAATAAAGCCTATCAAAGCAATAATATCGATGTAGCAAAGTCACATATGGGTATCCATGAGCGCATGCAGCATATCGGTCGTGAGTTTGTCGATATCTGCCACTATATTATTTTATTTTTAATCAGTGTGGTGGTGGTTTGGACGGCTGGCAAAGAGTTCCTTTCTATTGTGCAAAAAGGCTCAGCAGATTTAAAAGATATTTTATTGCTGTTCATTTATCTTGAGCTGCTCGCTATGATTGGGATTTACTTTAAAACGCATCGTTTGCCGGTGCAGTTTTTGATATTTATTGCGATTACCGCTTTATCACGCCATTTGGTGGTCGATGTGCAGGCGGTATCGGATAACTTTCATCTGTGGCTATTGGCAACGATTTCATTTGCCATTATGGTACTGAGTGCGTCAATTGTGATATTAACGTGGACGGCGAAGATGTTTGGGCGACCAGAAGATTATTTGGATGACCATCAAATAAGTAGTACCGAGCATCATCTGCCAAGCGTTGATAGTAAGCCTTATCGTAAATAAGGTCTTTTCAAAAAACATCATTGTTGAATGGCTTTCAATAAATTGCTTCGAATAAATGGTTTTTAATAAAAAAGGGTTGCCAATTAAATGGCAGCCCTTTTTTTATCTGAAATTCTCTTAAATTACAGCCAGCCCAATCGTTTAAAGTTAAGGTATAAAAAGCTACAGAGCGAGAAGATAACGGCCATGATAACAAGGTAAGAGTACTCCCAATGTAGCTCTGGCATAAAGTCAAAGTTCATGCCATAGATGCCAGCAATTGCTGTCGGTACGGCCAAAATACCAGCCCAAGCCGCAAGTTTACGTACTACCTCGTTCTGTCCCATATTAACCATGGCAAGGTAAGTGTTCATCACCACGCTAAGCATTTCATTTAAGCCATTAATCGCATCTAAAGAATGTAGTAAATGGTCATTGACGTCACGAAAATAAGGCTTCGCAGCATGAGAAAATGGCGATATTAAATCGCTTTTATTGTGATTAATAAAGAAACTACAGATATCTTGCACGGGTAAAATTACCGCACGCATATGCACCAGCTGCGATTTTAATTCATAAAGATTTCTAAGCGTTTCTTTATTAAACTCATAGGTGAAGATATTGCGTTCTTGCTCACGCAGATAACTGCCTAAGCGATCGGTAATCGGCATATAGTTATCGACGATAAAATCGAGAATGGCATGTAGGACAAAAATAGGACCCATGCGCAGCTTTTCTGGGCGGCGATGGCAGTGCTCGCGCACCGGCGCATAAGAGTTCGACGGCCCATTTCGAATGGTAATCAGATAGTTTTTGCCCATGAATATCGCCGTGGTGCCGTAGCGAATGACGTTGTCTTCGAGTTTGGCGGTACGCAGCACCACAAATATCATGTCATTGTCGTAGTTTTCAACCTTGGCGCGCTGATGATCAGCAAAGGCATCTTCAATCGCCAACTCGTGCAGCTCAAAGGCATCTCTCACTTTTACCATGGTTTCTAAACTTGGGTCATAAAGACCGAGCCAGATAAATTGCCCGCTATTACTTAAAGCACGGCTGACATCGTTTAGGCCAATTTTATTGACTTTTTCGCCGGTTTTACGCGAGTAGGCGTAGCAATTGACCACTTCGTCATCGCTCGATAAATCGATATCTTCATAGCGCTCAGAGTCGGGGTCATAGACGGTCATCGTCTCAATCGTATCCTCGACCGTCGCATCGGCATCGCCATAAATATAGCTGTCGTAGCTGGCATAATTGTCTAGATAAGAGCGCTCATCGCCTATGCTGGGGTCGATAAGGCTGACATTAGAGTCAGGTGTGATACGCGTTGTCGGTTTGACAATCAGGTCATCATCTTGGTTCATACCTTCTCCTTTAGTCGGTGGCTAATATTAAATAAATGTTAAATAAACGTGAAATAAAATAGATTGTTACATAGGCCTAAAACATCTTTTGCCTATTAATTTATGTCCCTCACCTTTTTGTATATTGCTTCTTCGCAAACTACAATGCATAGCGTTTTAGCGTGTCGATATCCACCAAGCTTAATAAGCTTTCGTGACAAGCTTCGAGCTTTATTTGCGGCGCAATATTAAAGTCTAGTGCTTCAACCCAGCGTAGTGCGCAGATACACCAGTAATCACCAGGTTGCAGGCCAGCAAACCCATACTCAGGCAGCGGCGTAATCAAGTCATTACCGCGACTGGCAGAAAAGTTTAAAAATTCGCTGGTCATCTTCGCGCATACAGTATGCTGACCGACGTCATGGTTGCCGGTATGACAAAAGCCATTGCGATAATAGCCAGTAATAGGGTCAAAACAACAGCTGGCGAGTGCAGTACCAAGAACGTTGGTTTGGTTAATGGCAGGGTTTGGGTGGTAATCAGATGACATAAGGCTTTCCGAGATAAAAATATGCTTTAGTGTAACATGAGTCTAGCGATAAGGCGTTATCAAGCAACAGATGATAAACGCTTTACAAGGTTTAAGTACGGTTTATAAGACAGGCTGTTTCTTTGTTAAAGAATAAGTTTAGGAGACAATGAGTTCATTACATCATCCGTTCGCAAAATAATTAGATGGCAATTGGGTTCAATTGTCACTAGGCGAAGCTTGGCTGCTATGCTAAACTAAAGCATAAAGTGCCTTGATTATTTATCATAGTTTTCTATCGCATAAATTTTAGCGCATAAAGATACTCGTCTTATCATCCTAAATTATACTTATTACTCACCCTTTTGCGGTCACCTAGTTTGCTTATAGATAATTGGGTCGGTGATGTTGCGCGTCAAAAATACAAAACGCCTTATATCACTGCCATTATAAATACGACCTTTTAGTACCGCATCAGTACCGCGTTTTTGGTAAGCGCTACGCCAAACAAGGATTCATTGTGTCTGTCAGTTCTGATTTTGCAAAACCTGCCCAGTCAAATACGACGAAACCAGCGGCGACTCAGCCTGCTGATAACCGTGCTGCCGCTAATGGTCTGCCATATCTCAACAACTTTGCCAGTGACGTTGCCAATAACAGCTGGCTGCTGCCTGATGGGGTCGTCGATGTGCTGTTTGAAGATGCCCATAAGCAAGAAGTACTGAGGCATCAATTGATCCAGCAGCTTATTAGTCATGGCTATGAGTTGGTCAATCCGCCAATGATTGAGTTTACCGAATCATTATTGAGTGAAGCTTCAGAAGACTTAAAGCGCCAAACCTTTAAGATTATCGATCAGCTGACTGGTCGTTTGATGGGCGTGCGCGCCGATATTACGCCACAGATTTTGCGTATTGATGCCCATCACGGCGGTCAAGGGATTGCGCGTTATTGCTATGCAGGGGATGTCATTCATACGTTGCCTTCAGGATTGTTTGGCTCACGTACACCGCTACAACTCGGTGCGGAGATATTTGGTTGCGGCGAGCTTGCAGCTGATATTGAGCTGATAGATGTGCTGTTTAGTATGGTCAATAGCTTAGATATGAGCGCAGCGCTACATATTGACTTGGGTCATGTGGCGATATTTAAGCGTTTGGCGGCCTTGGCTGAGTTGTCGGATAATGACACTGAGCAGTTGATGCACCTTTATGCCAATAAAAATTTACCAGAGCTAAAACGTGTCTGTCAGTTACTGACAATGGGTAATGATTTTTACGCATTGGCGCGCTTTGGTCATGATATGGCAAAGTTATTAGGAACGCTGTCAGATACTGCCAAGCAAGATACGCACATCGTGACGGCTGTTGATGAGCTACAACGTCTAAAAGCCCATTTAGAAACGCAGTGGCAGACGCCAGTCAGTATCGATGTGACCGAACTGTCGGGCTATCATTATCATACCGGTATTATCTTTAACGGCTATATCAATAGTGAAACCCAGCCGCTGGTGCGTGGTGGGCGCTTTGATGGTATGCAAAGTGTTGGTCAATTAAGCGTAAAGCAGCCACGTCAAGCGACAGGCTTTAGTATGGATGTCAGCCGTTTGTTGGCGCATACGCAGCTTGAGTCACCGATTATTGTACTGGTTGATTATCAAGCGTTACAGCAGGCTGATACTGATAAAACGCAAATGCAAATACTATTGCAACAGGTCACAAGCTTACGTCAGCAAGGTTACCGCGTCACGATGCCATTAACGGCTGATGACCGTCCAGCAGCGCTGACGCACCGTTTAAACTTTGTAGATAATGAGTGGCGGCTAGAAGCGGTTTAAATTTAAAAAAACCGTTACGCTCACAATCAGTTTGAATAAGGCTTATTTATTGAAGCTTATTTATTAAATTTTGAAAAACAGACAGTGAATAACATATCATTTCTTAGTACTAATTAAGTTTTGCTAGGTTGTTTTAAAATTATTGTTGCACACACCTCAATACATAAAGGTAAGGATTAATCATGGGTAAGAATGTCGTAGTTTTGGGTAGCCAATGGGGCGATGAAGGTAAAGGTAAAATCGTTGATTTACTGACCGAAAAAGCCTCAGCCGTTGCACGTTTCCAAGGCGGGCATAATGCCGGTCACACCTTAGTTGTCGATGGCAAAACCACCATCCTACATCTGATTCCTTCAGGTATCTTGCGTGAAGGCGTGACTTGCTTCATCGGTAATGGCGTGGTGCTAGCGCCTGACGCTCTATTAAAAGAGATGAAAGAGCTAGAAGACAAGAACGTGCCAGTGCGTGAGCGCCTACGTATTTCACCGAATTGTCCATTGATTATGCCTTATCACGTCGCGCTTGATCAAGCACGCGAAGCTAAGCGCGGCACGGGTAAAATCGGTACCACAGGTCGCGGTATTGGCCCAGCTTATGAAGATAAAGTAGCACGCCGTGCGATTAAGCTTGCTGACTTATTCCGTGATGACTTAGAAGAGAAACTACGCAATCTAATCGAATATCATAACTTCCAACTGACTCAGTATTATAAAGTTGATGCCATTGATTTTGATGAAACCTTTAAGCTTTGCCAAGAGTGGCGCGAGGAAATCAAAGGCATGGTTACTGATGTCACCGAAGACCTCAATCAATTACGTCTTGCTGGCAAGAACCTAATGTTTGAAGGTGCCCAAGGGACGTTACTTGATATCGACCACGGTACTTATCCGTTTGTGACCAGCTCAAGCGTCACTGCGGGCGGCGTATCGACTGGTACAGGTATCGGTCCATTATATTTAGACTATGTATTGGGTATCACTAAAGCGTACACCACACGTGTTGGTAGTGGTCCGTTCCCAACTGAATTGTTTGATGATGTTGGTGCGCATTTGGCCAAAGTGGGTCATGAGTTTGGTGCAACCACTGGTCGCGCGCGTCGCTGTGGTTGGTTCGATGCTGAAGCCCTACGCCGTGCTGTGGTACTAAACTCTATGTCGGGTATCTGCTTGACCAAACTTGACGTATTAGACGGTCTAGAAGAGCTATTAATCGGTGTCGGTTATAACTTACCTGAGACTGAGTGTGCAGGCGCGCATGATGCTGAATTCTATGAGTCAGTTACGCCTAAGTACGAAACACTACAAGGCTGGAGCGAGTCAACCGTTGGTATCACAAGCTATGATGACCTACCAGAAAACGCCAAGATTTACATCAAACGTATCGAAGAATTGATTGGTTGTCCAGTTGATATCATCTCAACTGGCCCTGACCGTGAAGAAACGATTGTATTACGCGATCCGTATGATGCTTAATTAGTAAAACAGCTATTTATTAATGATAACCTCCATTGTTTAAACGCAGTGGAGGTTTTTTTATGAGAGTTTTTTAAGAATATCTATAAAATGCTTACTGTTACTATAGTCAATCCAAAATAAAA
>NZ_DFQS01000005.1 GCF_002377905.1 Psychrobacter sp. UBA3483
ATAATTCTTGTCATAAGTAGAGACATCAACAGCATTGATTAATATTTTCAATATTTTACGCCACACCTATGACTTTGCAATCAGGTGCTTTAACGGGCTCGGTATCTTAGTGAGGTGAACCGCCCCGGGATTGTCGGAGACTTAATATTCTGAGAGAATACGACAATGAAAAGACAAACCTACACTCCTGAGATCAAAGAACGCGCCGTTCGTATGCTGATAGAAGCAGCAAACGAATATCCTTCCACATGGTCAGCTATTCAAGCCATAGCGTCAAAGATTGGCTGTACGCCTGAGACACTGCGATCATGGCATAAAAAACACATTGATCAAACTATTCCTGCCTCAGTGCAAGCGCAAAGCGACAAAGAGCGCATCAAAGAGCTTGAACGCGAGAATAAAGAGCTTAAGCAGGCTAATGAAATCATCAGAAAGGCTGCCGCTTTTTTCGCCCAAGCGGAGCTCGACCGCTGACTAAGACAATGGTTAGGTTTATCGATGAGTATAAATATCAATACGGGATCGAGTCAATTTGTAGAGTCCTACCAATTGCCCCATCAACCTATTATGGTGCTAAAGACTTAGAGGGCTGTCCTGAGAAGCGCTCATTACGAAGTCAGCATGACGACTACTATATCAGTGAAATCAAACATATTTGGCAGGACAGCAAGTGCCGTTACGGTGTTCGTAAAGTCTGGCAGCAGATGAAGGCGGATGGTATTCATGTGGCTCGTTGCACCGTAGAGCGATTAATGAGACAGCATGGCTTACAAGGTGTCTGGCGTGGTAAGGGCAAAATCACCACCAACAGCCGTGACGACCAAAAGCGCGCTGATGACTTGGTGAATCGTAACTTTAATGCACGTCAACCCAATCAGCTATGGGTGGCTGACTTTACCTATATTAAGACATTGAGTGGCTGGGTATATACTGCTTTTATTATTGATGTGTTTGCTCGTGCTATTGTGGGCTGGAAGGTATCGAATCGCATGAACACCGATATGGTGATGGCGGCATTAAACCAAGCAATAGCGGATAGAAACCATCCCAAAGATGTGATTCATCACAGTGATCGTGGCTTTCAGTACTTATCCATTCGCTACACCGATAAGATGGCTGACTGCGGTATGATTGCTTCTGTCGGTACCACAGGCGATTCATACGACAATGCATTGGCTGAACCGGTCAATGGACTCTATAAATCTGAGGTAATTGACTATTTAAAGGAGAACTGGACTGGCGTTAATGATGTTGAACTGGCAACCCTTGAGTGGGTGGATTGGTTTAATAAAACACGACTGCATAGTACAATTGGTTATGTGTCACCTTTTGATTTTGAAAAGCGGTATTATGATAATTTGACCCTGTCGGGCATTGCTGCCTGACTCAAGTAGATCAGCCTCCGATATAGTCGGGGCGGTTCAGAACTGCCTTAACATCTTCTTAACAGCATAATTGGTATGGTAAGAAATCCCATTTCTTATCACCCTGTTGAGAAACCCGTCTATGTTCACTTCACAAGCACTTAGCGCTGACATTACGAAAGCCAAAATCAAGCAAAGATATCTTAGCAATATTGCGCATCATGAGATTAATCTACACTATTTGATGATAGTTGTAGCGCTCTACTTAGTCGCCACTGCCAATGTCAGTTTTTTTGCGCAAGTGCTAAGCATTTATCCTATTCGTAGTGATATAGGCTTTATAATTTCTATCACTGGCTTATTATCAGGTCTAATGTGGCTAGTATTGCAGTTGTTATGTTATCGGCCTATGGCCAAACCCCTGCTCATCACTATGCTGATGATAGCAGCGATATGCGGTTATTTCACTGACGCTTACGGCACGATATTTGATCGTAGTATGCTAATCAATGGTTTACAGACCGATCAACAAGAAGCAATGGGGCTGATGTCGTTAAGTTTTTTTATTCGGTTACTGATATTGGGCGTGATACCTGCTGTTATTATCGCCAAAATTCGTATCAAGCGCACTCCTTTACGTCGTGCTTTATGGCAAAGGGCGGTTGCTCTCTTTCTCTCTGTAGTCTTAATGGCGGTGTGTTTACTGCCATTTGGCGATCAATACGCTACTTTTTTTCGTCAACATAAAATGGTGCGCAGTTACGTCAATCCGATTACCTCTATCTACTCTGTCGTCAAATTAAGTAGCGATTACGTCGATGCATTGCGCCGTCCTGATACGCTATTGCTGCACGCGACAGATGCCAAACGCAGTGCCGCCAGTAGTAAAGCGGCGAAACCTAAGCTTATGGTATTTGTAGTAGGAGAAACCGCACGTGCGGATCATTTTGGTTTAAACGGTTATGTGCGTAACACCACGCCATTATTGGCTAAGCAAGACAACCTTTATAGCTTTAAACAGGCTGCCTCTTGTGGAACTTCAACCGCTTATTCAGTGCCGTGTATGTTCAGCTATGCCAATCGAGATAGTTTTGAGGTAGAGCATGCGGATTATAATGAAAACGTCCTTGATACCTTATATAAACAGGGCGTTAATGTCGTTTGGCGCGACAATAATTCCAGCTCTAAAGGCGTTGCAGATAGAGTCACGTTTGAGGACTTCAAAACCTCTACAACCAATCCAAATTGCGATAGCGAATGCCGCGATATCGGTATGCTTGATGACTTTGATAAGCTGGTAAAGCCAGACGCGCCTACTAAAGGTTCAAATAAAGCCTCTCCTAAAGCGAGAGACACGCTTATTTTATTGCATCAAATGGGTAATCATGGTCCCGCTTACTTTAAGCGTTACCCTGAAGCGTTTGAGGAATTCAAACCTGTGTGTATGACCAACGAGCTATCTAAATGCGACAATCAATCTGTGATTAACGGTTATGATAATGCCATTCGTTATACCGATTATTTTTTACATAACGTGATTGATACGCTAAAAGCATATGAACAAGATTATGATGTGGTCATGGTATATATCAGCGATCACGGCGAGAGTTTAGGCGAAAACAATATCTACTTGCACGGTTTGCCGTATGCTATTGCGCCCGATTCTCAAAAGCAAGTACCCGTTATTATTTGGTCGCCTGCTAGCAACAGCATTGACAAAAACAGCCTTCTTAAGGTAATTAATCAGCCTGTATCACATGATTTTATTACCCCGACGTTACTTAACTTTTTTAATATTACAACGGACGAAGTCGCGGGCGCGCCAACCTTTTTTAAAACCGCTCCTTAAGCGGATTAACCCAAGTAGAGATAGTATTTATGGCTGAGACAGTCTATGTATAAGATACTTATTATTGAAGATAACCCTGATATCGTTGCCAATATCTACGCTTTTTTTGAGCCTAAAGGTTTTGAGCTAGATAACGCCCATAATGGCATTAGCGGCTTGGCGCTGGCCGCGAATAATCGTTATGACGTTATTCTATTAGATGTGATGCTACCGGGGATGGATGGCACAAAACTATGTAAAACCCTACGCGAAGAGTGGCATAATAAAACGCCGATTCTTATGCTTACGGCCCGTGATACGATTTTGGATAAAGTCGCAGGTTTTGATAGTGGGGCTGATGATTATTTGGTCAAGCCTTTTTCACTCGTTGAATTAGAATTACGTATCAAAGCGTTAATCCGCCGACAGCAAGACGAATACTTTGAGCATAGTATAACGGTTGGTGACGTCACGCTTAATGCGAGCGAGCATAAAGTGATACGTGCAGGTAGCGTGCTTAAGCTGACACCCACTGGGTTTAAAATTTTAAATATACTCATGAGCGCGTCGCCACGCGTCGTCAGTAAAAACGAGCTAGAGGAAAAAGTATGGGGTGAGGATATTCCAAGTAGTGATGCCTTGCGCACTCACTTGCATGGCGTGCGCGTCCAAGTCGACAAGCCATTTGTCACACCGGTGATAGTCACGGTACCAGGTGTTGGTTATCAGATTATAGATCCTAATAAGTGATAAATTATTTGAGGATGAGTGAACGGCTTAACTCAATGATAAGCCGCTGGTATTATAGTCATTCTCAGCTTTTCTAACGCCTTCTACGACGAAGTAAACGCTATGTTTAGTATCGACTCAATCACCAATAAATTCCGCCTGTCTTATTTCGTGTTTGCGATATTGCTTTGCAGCGCTTTCGTCAGTATTTTTATGTATGCTGAAGTGAGAATGGAGCAAGAGCTGGTCAAAGCGCGTTTATTACAGCAGTTAGAGCTTAGCCAAGAAAAAGATGGCGAGCAGGGCGTGTATCACGCAGAACCTGGTATCACCATTTATCGCTATGCGAATGCGCCCAACGATTTAAAAGCTTTGGCAACCGACACCCCGCAAGAAAAACCGATGACGATTGAGACGGCGACAGGGACAACCGATACCAATCTGCATTTTTTCTTTTATCAACAAGACCAGCAAGACTACATCCTCACTTATCTCGAAAATGATGAGATGGTGATGGGCAATTACCCTGTGCTTGCTATCTTTGAGCATTTAGAAGATATCTTTGCCAATGCGTTAAGGGTGGCGGTTATTCTCAGTCTACTTATCGCCGCCATATTTTCGCAATTAACCGCCAAGCAAATCACCAAGCCTTTATTAGATTTAAAAAAAGCGGTAGAAACCGATCATCAAAACTTAACCGAGTTGACCCATCTGCCCTCTGAAGTCGGTGTATTGGCACGCACTATTGACGAGAAAAACAAAACATTGGAGCAATACCTAAAACGAGAGCAACTGTTTACCGGCGATGTCAGCCATGAGCTGCGTACACCGTTAACGATTATTATGGGGGCGTCAGAGGTGTTGGCTTCTCAATTAGAAAACGACAGATATTTGAGCGAATTTGCCAATCGTATCAGTAATACCGCAAAAGAAACCTCCGAAATTATTAGTGCGTTATTATTACTGTCGCGTGCGCCTGAAAAACTGGACGCGCCGCAAACTTCTATAAACACCATCGCTATCAGTGAAATTGAGCGGCTAAAATATTTACTCCGTTATAAAACCGTCACTTGCAGCTTAGTCGCTGAGCAAGAATATTTCGCCTACGTCAGACCTGAGCTGCTAAAGATGGCGCTGGGGAATTTAATAAAAAATGCGTTTCAGTATACCGATAATGGCGAAGTGATTATTACTATAGACGCTCAAAAGATAACCGTTAGTGATACGGGTTTGGGCATCGCTGAGGATATGATGCCATTACTGTACGAAAGGTTTGAGCGTTTTGAGCAGCACAATGCAGACAAGCCATGGGACAAAGAAGCGCTGTCAACAGGCTACTCCAGTTATAAAGTAGAAGGCAGTGGCTTAGGACTTAGCATTGTCCAACGTATCATGAGCCATATGGATTGGCAATTAACCCATCAAGCCAATACGTTAAACGGCTCAGACGGTAGTATATTTAGTATTTATTATAGATAACGTTTATTAACCATCTGCTTAATAGTCCCTTTTGCTTATGCAGTCTCTGGTTTATATCCTCTTAACGCTTTCTTAACGTCTCATCACTTATACTCAAACCCTGCTGATTTTGCTAATGGTTGATTGTTTAAGTTTCTAACAATCAGTTCCGTAGTTACACGATAATGAGTATAAAGCCATCAATATGAGCACCATCAAATCTACGTCTCCTGACAATGAACCGCTAAGCCATGACGGCAACGATCCAATAAACGCTTCTGAGTTACTGCCACCTGACAATTTTGCGAGTAAGGTGAAAGGTAAAAAAGGGCTAGCTCGTCTTTTAAAGGCGACGGGCTACTCTATAGAGGGCTTTAAAGCCGCTTATAAGTTTGAAGCCGCCTTTAGACAAGTGGTATGGCTGAATCTTGCATTGCTGATGGTTATTACATTGATACCCTTTGGCGTCGCTAGCAAAATGCTGCTTGTAACCGCCTCTTTTTTATCTCTTATCGTTGAGCTTATCAATACAGCTATTGAAGCGAGTGTCGACCATACGTCAACCGAACAGCATCCGTTGGCCAAAATAGCCAAAGATACCGGCTCCGCTGCCCAGTCTTTAGCGTTACTGCTGCTGGTGATTTTGTGGTTACTGGCGTTATCAAACCTTTAATAATAAAAGATATTGATGCTTTTTTAGGTTTAGCGGTTACGCAGGATGTCTTAAATGATTTTAGAAAACAATACCTCTAAAAACAACGGCCTTAAAAATAATGCCTCTAATTTGGTATGGCTGAAACTATTTTGCTTAACGGTTGTTGCTACTTTGGTGTTTGAGCATAGCCAGCTTGATGTTCGTATTAGTGCGCTTTTTTATGCAAATGGGCAGTGGTTTTTAGAAAAAGGCGCTCAGCCTTATGCGTTTATCTTTTATGATGGCCCAAAAGCGCTATTGATTTTATTGGCTATCTATTTGTTCGCTGTATTAGCCATCAAATCTACAAACCTTTCAAACCATTCTACTATCGTCAATAATGGTCAGTTTAATAAATTTATTATGCCCTTTTCAGTTCGTGAAATCAGCTACCTGTTGACGGTTCTTATCCTCGTCCCTTCTACCATTGGCTTATTAAAAGCTATCACGCATGTTAGTTGCCCCAATCATTTAACGCTATTTGGAGGCAGCTTTGATTATCTTAACCTTTGGCAAAATATAGTGGCGCAAACGCCTGCCAAATGTTTTCCCGCTGCGCATGCTAGTGCTGGGTTTTCTTTATATGGTTTGGCATTTTTGCCTTCTTTGCAGCAGTATCGCTATAGAGTCTTTGAAATAGTAACGGTCTTAGGCTGGACAATGGGATTATATAAAATGCTCTTTGGCGATCATTTTTTTAGTCATACTTTAGTCTCAATGTTACTGTCGTTAACGATTGCGTGTGCGCTTGCCAATGTGTTTTCTAAAAGAGCCACTATAGGCAGTTCAAAATAAGCTCTTTATCTTTAAAGTTTATGACTACTTTTTTCTAAAGAATCCTCCAAAAGCTTTGTTTGAGAAACAAACAAAGCTTAATGGCTAGGCAACATAGAAATGTTACTATAACTCTTAAAGCTAGATAACGATGACGATGGCAATCATTCAAGGTGGATTGTTTGCTAGCAGTCGTTTTTAGTATCCATTCATTTAAAACTAAAATAAATAGGAGCAAAACATGGGCTTACTGGTCGATGGTCAATGGCAAGATAAGTGGTATGACACCGAGGCGAGCGGTGGACGCTTTGTACGCGAAGATGCTGGTTTTAGAAACTGGGTAACAGCGGACGGTAGCGCAGGCCCAACCGGCGTGGGTGGCTTTAAAGCCGAAGCCAATCGCTATCATTTATATGTGTCGCTTGCTTGTCCGTGGGCGCATCGCACCACGATTTATCGCAAATTAAAAGGCTTGGAAGACATGATTTCGCTGTCTGTCGTGCATCCCTTTATGGGCGATAAAGGTTGGACGTTTGCAGAAGGTGCTGGCGTGATTGCTGACCCTATTGCCAATGCGAGCTATTTATATGAAGTATATGTCGCTGCCAAGCCTGATTATACCGGACGCGTCACAGTGCCAATATTATGGGACAAAAAAACCAATACCATCGTCAGCAATGAATCCTCTGAAATCATTCGGATGTTAAATTCTGCTTTCGATGAAGTAGGGGCGACGGACGTTAATTTTTTACCAAAAGCGTTGCTTGCAGAAATCGATACGGTCAATGAGTTTGTTTATTCAGCAGTCAATAACGGCGTGTATAAAGCAGGATTTGCCACGACCGAAGCTGCTTATAAAGAAGCGGTAGTAACGTTATTTAATGCCCTAGATACGTTAGAGGTGCGTTTGGCAGACCAGCGTTACTTGCTTGGCGATACAATTACTGAGGCAGATTGGCGCTTATTTACCACGCTGGTGCGCTTTGATGCAGTATATGTTGGGCATTTTAAATGTAATATCCGCCGTATTGTTGATTATCCCAACCTTTGGGGTTATCTGCGTGATTTGTATCAGGTGCCCGGTATCGCCGAGACGGTCAGTATCGAGCATATCAAGGCGCATTATTACACCAGTCATGCCAATATCAATCCCACGCGTATTATCCCCGTCGGTCCGCTGCTTGACTTTAACGAACCTCATGACCGTACGCGTTTCTAGCTTTTATTGAGCTTTTTAAATTAAGCTAAGAAAAAACCGCGCTAGCTAATATATAAGCTGGCGCGGTTCTTTGTATAAAACGATTTAATCTATATTAAGCGTTATTCAACTGACGCGCAGCTTCTAGGGCGAAATACGTCAAAATGCCATCAGCGCCGGCACGGCGGAAACCAATCAAGGATTCCAAAATTACCGCATCTGTTAGCCAGCCGTTTTGAATAGCAGCCATATGCATTGCGTATTCACCAGACACTTGATACGCAAAAGTCGGTACGCCAAAGGTGTTTTTAACTTCACGAATTAGGTCTAAATATGGCTGACCAGGTTTAATCATCACCATGTCAGCGCCCTCATTGATATCCATGGCAACTTCGTGCAGTGCTTCGGCGCGGTTGCCAAAGTCCATCTGATACTGCTTTTTATGACCGCCTTTTAAGTTGCCAGCACTGCCAACGGCATCACGGAACGGACCGTAGTAAGCAGAAGCATATTTGGCAGAGTAGGCCATGATAGCGGTGTTGACAAAGCCTTCGGCTTCAAAGGCATCACGCATGGCTTTGATACGGCCATCCATCATATCACTTGGCGAGATGATATCAGCGCCTGCGCGGGCATGTACAAGCGCTTGCTTGACCAAGACTTCGACGGTTTCGTCATTGACCACATAGCCGCTGTCATCGAGCAGGCCGTCTTGACCGTGTGAAGTATAAGGGTCTAGCGCCACATCGGTCATCACCACCATTTCTGGTACGGCATCTTTGACTGCTTTGACGGCGCGCGCGCTTAAGCCATTTTCATCATAAGCCGATTTGCCATCAGGGGTTTTTAATGAATTATCAATGACAGGAAAGATATCGATAGTGGTGACACCCTCTGCTAATAATTCTTTGGCATAATGAATCAGCAGATCAATCGATAGGCGCTCAACGCCTGGCATGCTAGCGATTGCTTCACGTTTGTTTTCGCCCTCTAAGACAAAAACAGGGGCGATAAAATGCTTGGGATGCAGCTCAACTTCACGAATCATCGACCGCACGTTATCGTTATAACGCAAACGACGTAGACGGGTTTCAGGGAATTGACGGTTAAAAGTATAAGTCATGACTTTTCCTTATTTGTTGTTAAGCATGGTTATTTATCAGCTTCATGGAAACAGCTGTTTTAAGACTGGTTTTTATAAGATTGGTATGGTTAAGAGAATAAAAAGGTCGTTGGTATAATGTTGTACGATAACTGGCACTACTATAACCAATAGTCGCTATCGAAAGCAAAAAGCCCTACCAAGTCGGTAGGGCTGATTGTTGTTATCGACTATCAAGGTGAGGAAAGGTTTCCCGCAGCCTCTAGAGTTGCTTAACGCTCATTAATCTGCGTGACCGGCACTGGTTCAACCTTGGCTTCTTTCGTAATGGTCTGTTCAGTGACCACGCCTACAGCAGCGTCCGTTTTGCCATCATTATTGACATCGACAACAGCCGTTGGGTTAAAAGTTGCTTTCTCTATTGGTTGTGCCTGCTTAATCGCTTGCGCTTCTTGTGCAGAAGCCACGCGAGCAGAGCTGGCCGCTTCGATGGCATCGACTGCTTTGGCTTTATTGCTATTGGCCGGTAGATTGACCAATTGCACCAAGTTTTTATGCGGTACAGGAATGACGGTTGGCACATCAAGGTTGGCACCGCCGCCTAGCACTTGGTAGAGCTCAACTTGGCTGATGATTTTTTGTAACTCTAAGTCCAAGATACCTTGCTGCGTTGAGAACAATGAGCGTTGCGCATCGAGTACATCTAGGTAGTTGGCAATACCCGCTTTAAAGCGCGCATCGGCAATCTGATACGTTTGTTCAAAGTTATCTTGCAAACGGTACTGCGCGGCCAGTTGGTCGCCCAATGTCGCTCGTGTCGCTAAGACGTCTGATACTTCACGGAACGCGGTTTGGATAGAGCGCTCGTAGTTTGCTAGCGTCTGTTCGCGCTCAATTTTCGCCACATCATAATTGGCATCTAAGCGGCCCGCATCAAAGATAGGCACGCTAATGCTTGGACCAAATGACCAGCCAACTGAACCACTCTTAAATAAATCATCTAAACTGCCGCTACTCACGCCCACGCTACTGGCTAGGCTGATAGACGGGAAGTAAGAGGCGCGCGCCACTTCAATATTGGCACCAGCCGCTTTTAGATTGTATTCTGCTTCCAATACATCAGGGCGATAGCGGAGCAATTCACTTGGTAAGCCGGCGCTGAATATCTGCTGGCTTGTGATATTGCTAACAGCAGGGGCTGGAATAAGATTGGTTGGAATGGGGCCACCGACCAAAAACTGCAGCGCATTACGCGATCTTAAAATACTGCTCTGTGCCTGTAAAACGGCAAGTCTGGCATTTTCTAATGACGCACTGGCTTGCAGCGATGGCAGTTTAGGGTCAATACCAGCTTCAAAGCGTTTATCAGCGATAAATAGAGACTTTTCACGGCTTTCGACCGTCGCTTCAGCCAGTTTTAACTGCGCAAGGCTATAGCTTAAATTGGCATAGCTTTGAGCGATATTACTAATCAGGCTGATTTGAGTGGTGTCTTTGGCTGCGGTAGTCGCTAAAAAGTTTTGTAACGCCTGCTCTTTTAGACTAGAAATTTTACCCCAAAAATCTAACTCATAGTTAGCAAGACCAAGGTTGACGTTATATGAGCTGTTAGGGTTTTTATCGCGACTATTTTGCGCTTGGCGCGTGTAACCACCGCTACCATCAATTCTAGGCAGATCATTAAGATCGGTAATTTGATACTGCGCGCGTGCTTTCTCAATGGCCAAACGTGCACTTTCAAAGTCTTTGTTATTCTCTAAGCCTAACGCAATCAGACCTTTTAAGCGTTCGTCGCTGTAAAACTCCTGCCAGCGCTGCCCAGCAATACTGGCTTGATTGGCGCTACTGACGGTTTCTTTATCGAACGCGCCGTAGGTTTGTTCAATAGGAACGTTTGGCTCAGCAAGGACAGGGCGCATATCCGCTTTTGGAATGGTATTACAAGCTGCCATGCTTAATGCTAAAGCGGTGAGGCCGATTAAACGACCGCCATTTTTACGCAGGACTGCAAGCGCTGGTTGGGCAGTGGTAGCTATAGTGGCTACCGCTGCTGAGTTTAAGGTAAAGGTTTTTTGAGCACTCATTGTATATTATCTCCAAAGCTTGCAGGCTGATAACTATCAGAAGGCATTGGGTCAGAAGGCGTTGGGTTTTGCGGGCCAGGTGTGCCGTCGTTACCATCATCTCTATCGTTTGGTTTGTTATTCTCATATTTATGCGGGAACATACTACGTACCCAAATATAGAACATCGGAATAAAGAAGATACCTAAAATAGTTGCGGTGACAACACCACCAACCACGCTGGTACCGATGGCGTTTTGACTACCTGAGCCCGGACCTGTGGCGATGAATAATGGCACAACACCGAGTCCAAAGGCAAGTGAGGTCATAATAATCGGACGCAGACGTTGTCGCGCTGCGGTCATAACTGCCTCTTTTAGGCTATAGCCTTCTTCTTGGTGTTCCTTTGCAAACTCGATAATCAAGATGGCGTTTTTAGCCGATAGACCAACCACCGTCAGTAGACCAACCTGCAAGTAGATATCGTTATTAAAGCCGCGTAGCCACGTAAATATCACCGCACCTAGTACCCCAAGTGGGATGACCAATAGCACAGAGAAGGGGATAGACCAGCTTTCATACAAAGCGGCTAGACATAAGAATACCACTAAGATTGATAGGGCATAAAGCATCGGCGCTTGGGCACCTGACTTTTGCTCTTCAAGTGACATACCTGTCCACTCATAGCCGACACCTTCAGGTAGCTTTTGCATCATCGCTTCCATGGAGCTCATTGCTTCACCCGTACTCAAACCAGGCGCTGCGCTTCCTTGGATATTCATCGATGGTAAGCTGTTATAACGGGTCAGACGCGGAGAGCCTGATTCCCATTCGCTACTAGAGAAAGCATCAAATGAAATCATGTCACCCGAATCATTACGGACATACCATTTACCAATATCATCAGGATTGGTTCGGCTACTTGGCTCACCTTGGACAAACACCCGCTTAATACGACCACGGTCGACGAAGTCATTGATATAGCTTGAGCCCCACGCGGTAGAGATAACGCTATTGATATTACCCAATGAAAGCCCATAAGCAGCAGCTTGTTCTTGATTGATATTAATTTTTAACTGCGGGGCATCTTCTTGACCGTTTGGACGGACGCCTGCGACTTTGTCGTTTTGTGCCGCCATACCGAGGAGCATATTACGCGCTTCAAGTAGCCCATCATGCCCAAGGTTGCCGGTATCCTGAATCATTAAATCAAAACCACTGGCGTTACCAAGTTCGGTAATCGCAGGCGGTACAATCGCGAATACTTGGGCTTCATTTAACTGGGTAAAGAAGTAACCCATGGCGCGGTCGGCCACCGCTTTTGCCGTGTTTTCTGCACCAGGACGATCAGCCCAGTCAGATAAACGTACGAATGCCAGTCCCATATTCTGCCCTTGTCCAGCAAAACTGAAACCTGCAATGGTAAAGACGGAGGCAATATTATCACCTTCTTGGGTATCATAATAATTACTGACTTTATCGAGTACATCTTGCGTTTCATTTAGCGTCGCACCAGCAGGAAGCTGAACTAAGGTAAACATAATACCTTGGTCTTCTTCTGGTAAGAACGAGCCGGGGATACGTAAGAATACCACTGCCATAATACCGATGATGGCAGCATAGCCAATTAAATATAACCATTTAAACTTAAAGCTTTTACCAACCGAATTTTCATAGTTACGGCTGACTTTATAAAAAGAGCGGTTAAACCAACCAAAGAAGCCTTTTTGTTCTTCGGTAGAGGCTTTGTCATGGCTTTTGCTACGTTTGAGCAAGGTCACACACAGAGCAGGGGTAAAGATAAGGGCGACCAGTGCCGACAATACCATGGCAGTAATCAAGGTGATTGAGAACTGACGATAAATCACACCAGTTGAGCCACCAAAGAAGGCCATCGGTACGAATACCGCCGATAGAATCAAGGCAATACCGATAACGATTTTACTAATCTCGCGCATCGATTGTAGGGTAGCGTCTTTAATGGAGATATGAGGGTCTTCCTCCAAAATACGCTCGACGTTTTCTACCACCACAATGGCGTCATCGACCAGTAGACCAATGGACAGTACCATGGCAAACATGGTTAAGACGTTGATACTAAAGCCTGCAATATAGAGTACCGCAAAGGTACCTAATAAAACCACAGGAACGGCAAGGGTCGGAATGATGGTCGCACGCCAGTTCTGTAAGAAAATGAACATGACGATAAATACCAAGACAATTGCTTCAATCAGCGTCTTGACCACTTGCTCGATAGACAAACGTACAAACGGCGTGGTGTCATAAGGGACGACTGATACCAGACCCGCTGGGAAGTTTGCTTCCAGCTCGGCCATACGTGCGCCAACCGCTTCGCGAGTTTCCAGCGCGTTTGCACCACCGGCCAATGAGATACCCAGACCGGCTGCTTCATTACCGTTATATAGTGAAATAACACTATAGTTTTCACTACCAATTTCAACTTTTGCAACATCACCTAAGCGAACTTTTGCGCCAGAGGTATCGGTTTTTAAGAGAATGTTTTCAAATTCTTCAGGGGTTTGTAGATAGCTTTGCACCGTAACAGTAGCGTTGATAACCTGTTGGTCGGTATCAGCAGGCGCTTGTCCTAGCTGACCGGCAGACACCTGCGCGTTTTGCGAGCGTACAGCGTTCACCACATCAGATGGCACCATGTTATAGCTACGCAACAGAGAAGGGTCAAGCCAGATACGCATCGCATAAGCCGAACCAAACACCTGCACTTCACCCACACCTTCGACACGGCTCAACTGGTCAACAACGTTTGAGTTGACATAATCGGCGATATCCGCGCGATCCATGCTGCCGTCTTCAGAAATAAAACCTTGCACCATTAAAAAGCTGCTAGAGGATTTATTGACGTTGACGCCTTGACGCTGTACCGACTCAGGTAATGAGCTCATGGCGGCTTGAAGTTTATTCTGTACCTGTACCTGTGCGGTATCAGAATCAGTACCGTTTTCAAAGGTCAAGGTTACTGATGCGCCACCGTTTGAGGAACTCGACGATGACATATACATCAGACCGTCAAGACCTTTCATACGTTGTTCAATAATCTGCACAACGGAATCTTCAACAGTTTGAGCGTTAGCACCAGGATAGCTTGCGCTAACCGAAATCGTTGGTGGTGCAATACGTGGATACTGCTCAATCGGCAAATTAATGACCGATATCACCCCGATGAGCATGACCAAAATAGCCATCACCCATGCAAAAATAGGGCGATTAATAAAAAAACGTGACATAGTATATCCCTAGTCTTCCTATCTTTGAATGGAATTAGTTAGCGGTAGATTCTGCAGGTTTTTTAGCAGCGGCATCTTTACTAGCTGGCTTATCCATCGCTTTTGCAGCTTGCTGCGGCGTTTGGGCAGTAGGTGCATCTGGCTTAGCAGGCGCTGCATTGGCATCTGGTAATGGTTTGGCGACTACCTCTTGCTCAGGCTTCACTTTTGCACCACCGATAACCACCACTTTATCCCCTGCTTGTAGGCCGTCTGTGACCACCCATTGCCCTTTATAGGTACCATTAATAGTGACAGGACGTACTTGGATTTTGTTATTCTCGTCAACGATATAAACTTGCGTTTCACTTTTTGGTGTCCGCATGACGGCGCTTTGTGGTACCAAAGCGGCGTTAGTTATGACGCTTTGGGTTAAGCGCGCACTGACATACATACCAGGCAACAAGATATTGTTTTTATTAGGGAAGACCGCACGTAAGGTCACCGCACCCGTTGACTCATCAACTTTTGCTTCTGATAACGCAAGCTCGCCGCGTACCGGATAAGTTGAGCCATCTTCTAACACCAGCTCAACCGAGTTCATGCCCGCTTGTGCTTTACCAGCAGAGATTTGCTGGCGTAATTTAAGCAGCTCAGATGAAGACTGGCTGATATCGACGTAGATAGGATCTAGGCGCGCGATAGTCACTAAAGGATCTGGTTGACCGGCGCTGACCAAGGTACCGGCCGTCACGCTAGAGCGATCAGTACGACCTGCAAGCGGCGCACGGACGATAGTACGATTAAGATCTAGTGTACTGGCTTGTAAACCTGCCTTGGCAGTTTGGATGCCAGCTTTGGCACTCTCAATACCGGCTTCGGTTTGTCCGATAGCTGCACGCGCACTTTCGACTGCTGCTTGCGCCGTACGAACTTGGGTAACCGCTTGGTCGTATTGCTGTTTTGAGATTGCGTCAATTTCAATCAAACCCTGCAAGCGATTTAAGTCATTTTGTGCTTGCGATAAAGACGCTTGGCGACTGACCAGCTCAGCTTTGGCATTGGCATTATTTGCTAACGCCGTCTGATAGTTGGCTTCAGCTTGTTGAATCGCCGCCTGCCCACTGGTGATAGACGTCGCGTAGTTATCGGTATTGATACGATATAAAGGCTGATCTTTTTTGACGTTGCTGCCTTCACGGAACAACACCTCATCAATAATACCATTCACCTGTGGGCGAACGTCGGCAGTTTGGTAGGCGGCCGTACGACCAGCGAAGGTTTGTACTTGAGGTACGGTATCTAGAGTGACAGTCTGAACGTTGACGACGGCAGGTGGCATTTGCTGCTGCGCTGCTGCCCCAGCTGCGTCCTCATTTTTATCACAGCCGACCAATACAGCGCCAGATAGTACAGATGCTATTACAAGCGCAAGAGTAGAGTGCTTCATCAATGTCCTCGGCAATATAAATATCATATAATAATTACAGTTTAAAAAAGTTTATGGATAAATCTTAACGGAGTAAATATGAAACGTAATATGTCTTTACCGCTGCTAATGGGTTTATTACTAAATAAATAACATAATAACTAAACACATAACAATCGGATAAGCAGATTTAAAGTAATGCATGATTATAAACTATAGGGTATACCCCACAGTCAAGACACAAAAAGGCGCTTATCAAGCTTGTAAATGTCTTGTATCTCGATAAAGGTCTAACAACCATTGATAATACAAGCGTAACGTTCTAAATACCTTGTAAGATTCGTAATGAATACGGCGCCAAAATATTGTTAAATTTTGTTTTTTTAAATAGATTGAGAGATAGTAGCAAGAAAACCATATAAAAATACAGTAGAAAATGGCATGCACAGAAAAACGATGTTTTAGCAATACTTAAGCGTGAACGCTAAAATTTCAGGGAAAAGTAAGAGATATGAAACGAAAAAAAGCGCTAGACAATGACAGAAAATGACAGAGCTGTACCTATCACAGCCCTCATTTTCTGATTTCATTTATTTTGTTATTATAAAGTAAAACTTAACTACAAATTAAACAGTAAAATATTTCTGAGCCACAACATGCTGCGTAAACAGGTTAAGCAGCCATAATATATTAAATAGCAATATTTACACTAAACGCGCGCTAGCAAGTTCCGTCAGCTGATATAGCCCTTGGCGATAGCGGTTATCAGGTAAGCTGCTAAGCGCTTGCTGCGCCAGTTTGGTTTCCTCCAAGGCGCGCTGTTTACAATACTCAAGTGAGCCTGATTGACGGACGAGCTCAATAAGCTGCTCAGCGTTTGGGGTTTTACCCGTTTGCACCGCAAGGCGTAATTGCTCATAGCCTGCTTTATCGCTTTCTTTTAACAACTCAAGCGCTTTAATAGTAGGCAGTGTTGGTTTGCCTTCGGCAAGGTCATCGCCAAGGTTTTTACCCATCACATCGCTATCGCCACTATAATCAAGTACATCGTCGACGATTTGAAAAGCGTTACCGAAATGCTGACCAAAATCAGCCAGCGCTTGCAGGTGCTCGGTTTTATTTTGCAAGATAGCAGCGCCTTGGGTCGCCATCATAAATAAGCGTGAGGTTTTGCCATCGATGATATTTAGGTAGTCTTGCTCCGTCGCTGCAGGATTATGCTGATGTTGGAGTTGTAAGACTTCGCCCTCGGCAATATCACAGGTGCCATCGGAGAATACTTGTAATAAGGGCAGGCTCTGAAAACCAACCAATAGATTAAAAGCGCGGGCAATTAAATAGTCACCGACCAGCACGGCAGTGGCATTGTCCCAAGTGGCATTGGCCGTTGGCTTACCACGGCGCTGACCTGATTCATCAATCACATCATCGTGTACCAAAGTTGCTGTATGGAGCATCTCAGTAATCGCTGCCAAATGCATCGCTTGCTGTGAAGGCTCATCATTAAACATACGCGCGCACAATAAAGTAATCAGCGGGCGCATACGTTTGCCGCCAGCATTGATTACATGCTGTGAGACGCTCATCACCAGTTTCACTTTGGAGTTCAAACTACCAAAGACTTGCTTGTCCATAATCTCAAAATCGTCAGCAACGATGCTTTGGATGTCGGCATAGCTTAGCGTATCGGTAGAGCTTGGCGTAGTGGTTAAAACGTTTAAGGGAGTAGTCGATGTTACAGTGGCGTTAGATAAAGAGTTACTGGTCATAATAAGTCGTCATACCAATGAAAAATGAGTTTGGATAGCGGTCTATTTATAATAATGCTTAAAGCAAATAATAGTTAAGCTAGCGTTTGACGCATAATAGCATAGCTGTCTGGGTCAATGGTTGATTTAAGTATAGCAAAAAGTAAGCCAGTGCTTATCATATAGCAGTGCATTGCTTATTTTATTTCTGGCTTTTTTAGAAGTTAATTGGTTAGATTTCTTTAATGAGGCGCTTATGTTAGAAATATTTTATTGATAATAGTGGTTAATAAGGTTTATATTTAAAAAAAACTGTAAGTCACTGATTATATAAGCTATAATAACCGCTGTTGGATTTTAACCCATTCGCGTTTGATATAACATGCTTAAATAGAGAAAGTTGGTCTTAGCATCGGTAGCCGTTAGCTTTGTCAATTAAATTGATCGCTTTTTTAGAGAAGTATATCAACCGATATGATTGTTATTACCACCTCGCAAAAACAAGAGGCGCGGCTTGCTTTTATGAGCAAAAAGCCGTAAAATCTTGCCTTTAATTTTTCCCTGTCGTGTTCGTTATCGAAGCGTTGATATAACATCAGCCACGGCACACGGGTTAAACGGAGTCAGACAATGTACGCAGTAATCAAAACTGGTGGTAAACAGCACCGTGTTGTGGTCGATGAGCTTTTAAAAGTTGAATTACTAAAAGCAGAAAAAGGCGAAACAATCAAATTTGAAGACGTATTGATGGTTGTTGACGGTGAAACTGTCAAAATCGGTCAACCTGTCGTTGAAGGCGCTAGCGTAGAAGTTGAAGTGGTTGAGCATGGTCGCGGCGAAAAAATCCGTATCATCAAACACAACCGTCGTAAGCATTATCACAAAGAGCAAGGTCACCGCCAATGGTATACCTTGTTAAAAATCAAAGCCATTAATGCCTAATTATTTACTTAGCAATGACTGCTAAATAGCGCACTAAATGCTTAAGAGTTGTCGCATTAGCGATAAGTCACATTAACAAGGAGATTTTCTCATGGCACATAAAAAAGCTGCCGGTTCGAGCCGTAACGGTCGTGATTCAAACCCAAAAATGCTAGGCGTAAAAATCTTTGGTGGCCAAGCTATCACAGCTGGTAACATCATCGTTCGTCAACGTGGTACAGAATTCCACGCAGGCGAAGGCGTTGGTATGGGTCGTGACCATACTTTATTTGCACTAAATGACGGTGTGGTAAAGTTTGCGACCAAAGGTAAATTCAACCGTCGTTATGTTATGGTTGAAAGCGCATAATTGCCCATCTAGATTATTTAGTTATTAACTAATATAATCCGATGACTAAAAAAAGCCCTTATTACCGTTTGGTAGTAAGGGTTTTTTTATGGTGCTAGGCTATTATTAAAAGCAGATTATTATATTAGCAATAGCTCGCAAACTGCTTTTAGATAACACTAATTTATATATAAAACAGACAACAAATAACAGTGAATGCTATGTAACGCTACTGGTTACAAGCGTGTATGGCAGCGGTAGTAATGATTGCAAATCATGACTAGGCGCGTAATAAAAAAACTGGCACACTGTCTGCATTGTTTACTGACGCCGAATTTATGGCGCGAGATAAGCACTTACTCGAAAACAAAAATTTTAATTAGAACATATTGTTTTTATGCTATTTTGCATTTAAAAGAGGAATTATAATGACTGTATCAACGAAAAAGACCACTTTAAAACAAAAATTAATGGGCGGCGCTTTAACGGGCGTATTGATGACTGCACTTGGAGTGGCAGCGCCGATGGTAGCATTGACCCAAACAGCAAGCGCTGCTCCTGCGGATAACTTAACGGCTGCTAAACGCTTAAATAAGCTATTAAGTAATACCAAAAGTATGACGGCTAATTTTAGTCAAACCACCAAAGGCGCTAATAGTGGCACTTTTAGCGGTACCATGAGTGTTCAGCGTCCAAATAACTTCCGCTGGGAAACCAAATCACCGTCAGAGCAGCTGATTGTGGCGAATGGTAGCTCAATGTGGGTTTATGACAAAGATTTGGAACAAGCGACCAAGCAAAATGTCGATAGTCAAGTAGGTAACACCCCAGCGTTATTGTTATCAGGTGACCCAAGTAAGATTGATAAAAACTTTAAAATTACCCAGCCTTATGCCAATAAAAACTACTATGTGCTCTATCCAAAATCAGATAGCGCCAGTTTTAAGAGCTTATCGATGAGCTTTAGTGGTGGCAAACCTGTCATGATGGTATTGAATGATACGCTAGGACAAACCACGACGATTAAGTTTAGTGGTATTAAAATGAACCCAAGTATCAATAGCAGTCAGTTTAAATTCACGCCGCCAAAAGGCGTTGATATTATTAATCAATAATTCTTTTACCGATCAACCCTATAAAAAAGGACACGCTTATAAAGCGTGTCCTTTTTTACTGCTATAAGTATATACAGATTTTACTGTAATAGATTTAAGATAATGACTTGGTACTAAGACAAAGCTTTGATAGCTTCCATATCAGGCAGTGGCGGCAGCTCATCTAAATTGGTCAATCCAAACGCATCTAAAAATTGCGCTGTAGTATGTAGCAGTGCAGGGCGCCCCAAGGTTTCTTTATAACCTTTCTCTTCAATCCATCCCTTATCAAACAGTTGACGCAAGATATTACTCGATAGTGTCACACCGCGCACGTGCTCGATGTCACTGCGGGTCACTGGCTGCTTATAAGCAATCACACTCAGTGTCTCAAGTAAGGCTTGGCTAAGGCGCTCTTGACGCTGCGGGAATACGCGCTGAATTAACGGACTATAGCTATCTGCGATTTGTAGCCGATAACCACTGGCCGTCTGATGCAAGCTTAATACACCCGTATCCAAGCGCTGCTGTAATAATGCCAAAGCTTGTTTGAGATCTTTGCTAGACACAGACAAGTGCTTCTTTAAATCATGAGCGGTGAGTGGTGCTTCAGAGGCATGCAGCAGCACTTCAATATGTTTACTCATTTCTTCTAAATCTTGATGCTGCGTATCTGTCATTGTACTGTTCTCTATTAAAACCCTTAAGCCAACCACTGTAACGTTAATTGTCCTATATGGCAGTCTACTGTAGACTGATTGTCAGCAGCTGGTTGGCGCTCTGAATGATTATTTACGACACCAACCAACTGCCGTTTCATCAGCTCAAGTACCGCGACAAAACTGACTACAACGCCTATCTTACCTTGGGATTTATCCAGCAGCTCATAAAACGAGCGCGCACCATCCGTGCTTAGCTGTCTGCTAATACTGGCGATACGATCAGAAAGGGGCACGGCATCAACTTTGATATTATGCATTTGATAATCAGGCTGCAGCTGCATTTTAAATAGGCTATCAATCAATAAGTTTGGCGAGTAATTAGGCAGTTCGGCACTCATAATCTCTTGGCTGGGCATACTAACCAGCGCCAAAAACACATCGCGCTCAAGACGCACCAGATTGTCCAAACGTTGACTGGCCACTTTGATTTGCGCATATTCTTCAAGGCGTTCAATCAGCTCAGCTTTTGGGTCACGCTCATCGCTTGGCGTTTCGGGCTTTGGTAGTAGCAGCTCGGTCTTAATGGCAATCAAGGTCGACGCCATCAGCAGATAGTCACCCGCCAATTCAAAATGTTCGGTATCCAGCTCACCGATATAAGCCAAATACTGCTCAGTAATCGGCAATATCGGCATTTGGGTGAGATCGACATTGTTCTTTTTGACCAGATATAATAAGAAATCTAAGGGTCCAGCAAATTGCTCAAGCCAAATGGCAAAGGCTTGCGGTGGTACATAGAGATCTTCTGGTAGATGCTGCACCGGCGTCTGATAAATACGCAGCGCCATATCATTATTGATTGAAATACGATGTTTGCCATTGCTATTCATAAATTTAGCGTTTTCATGCGCGCTTACGGAAAACGCGGCCTTTGGTAAAGCCGCTGTTTTATTTTTCAATACTGTCTGCACCTTTAGCGGCCGCCCTGATTACTGTGAGTAAAAGCAATCAAAGACTTACTTAAGCTTAGCAAGGGGGCGAATACCAATAGCGCGGCGCGTCTTATCGAGCTGTTTACGGCTATGGCGACGGGCCTTTTCTGCGCCCATTTGTAAGATTTCTTCTAGCTCTTTTGGATTGGCCATCAGTTCCTCATAACGAGCACGGAATGGGGCAATCTCGCTATTGATTTTATCAAACAATGCTTGCTTGGCATCGCCCCAGCCAATACCAGCTGTATATTGATCACGCATATCAGCAACCTCCGCAGACGTTGCAAAGGCTTTATAAATCTCAAAGAGTGCAGAATCATCAGGGTCTTTTGGTTCAGCAGGCAACTGCGAGTTAGTCACAATTTTCATGATGGCCTTATGCATCTGCTTTTCAGGGCTGACTTGCGGATTAGGCTCACCAAATAAAGGAATGGTGTTGCCATAGCTCTTGCTCATTTTGCGACCATCAAGACCAGTGAGCAGCGGGATATCTTCATCAACAACCGCTGATGGTAAGGTAAAGAGAGGTTTGTAGCGATGGTTAAATGTACCAGCGATATCACGGGCCATCTCGATATGCTGTACTTGGTCACGTCCGACAGGCACATGGGTGGCATTAAACATCAAGATATCGGCTGCCATGAGCACTGGATAGCCGAATAGACCCATATTGATCCCTTGATCTGGATCAACGTCGGCTTTTTCGGTATTGATATCGACTGCCGCCTTATAAGCGTGCGCGCGGTTCATTAGACCTTTTGCGCATGAGCAATTTAAAATCCACGCCAGCTCTGGAATCTCTGGTACATCAGATTGACGATAAAAGGTCACGCGCTCAGGGTCAAGGCCACAGGCAATCCATGTCGCGGCAATAATTTTGGTCGATTCATGAATAACAGCAGGGTCATAACAGCCGATAATGCCATGATAATCTGCCAAAAAGAAAAACGCCTCATCATCACTGTCTTCAATCGATTGAATGGCTGGGCGAATAGCACCAACGTAATTACCTAAATGCGGAATGCCCGTTGGTTTGATGCCGGTTAGGATACGTTTACTTTCTTGTTTAGAACTGTCTACAGCTGCGTCAGTTTGAGTACTCATGAAAAATCCGTTATTTTATTTCTCACATCGTTATTTATGCAGGTGAGTTATTGATATGAGTGAGTTATTAAAATAGATAAGTTATCGAGGTAAATAATAGAGCTGATAAAATATCAGCTGCAAAGTATAGCAAATTTTGTAGCTATTTTTTGGGTAATCAAAACCTACTTATAAATATCGGTACGACCGTTAGGGCCATTTTTGAAGCGACGATGGAACCACATCCACTGGGTAGGATCGATACGAATCAATCCTTCTAGCACCTCATTAACGCGTGTTGCATCGGCAATCTCGTCATCGCTCGGATAGTTCTCCAGCTCTGGCGTAATGGTCAGATGATAATGCGGACGTTTGCCTCGCGGCAGGTTATCAGGTGTTTGCCGATAAGTATGCAGCGCCATGAGTGCTGGTGGGTTTTGCTTGTTACCCAACTTTGCCATCCGCCGAGAAGCGGTAATAGTAGCGGCGGGCACACCAAAGAACGGCGCCATGACACCTTGCTTGAGACCATAATCTTGGTCAGGTGAGTACCAAATCACGTGCTTAGCTTTAATAGAATTAACAAGGCTACGCATGTCACGGCTGGCAATCTGCTTACCAAAAATCTTAGTACGTCCGTTATAAATGAACCAATCAAGAAGCGGGTTATTTTGCGGGCGGTACATACAATCGGTGGCAAAAAACTGCGTGCAGAGCATGCCGCCAAGATCGAGCATCGTATAATGGGCCCCAAGTAAAATCACAGGTCGACCTTGGTTTTGGGCATTTACTAGGTGCTGTAAGCCCGAGATAGACACCGTACGGGTAAAAATATTAGGACGATACCAAGCGCATAAGGTTTCAAACACCCCAATACCTTGATTGACAAACACTTGCTTTGCCATCAACTCGCGCTCAGCTTCGGGCTTTTCTGGAAAAGCCAGTCTTAAGTTAATCAAGGTATCACGCCTGCGCGAGCCGGCTAGTTTATAGATTGAAATACCCAGTTTACGACCCAGCCAAAACTGCCAACGCAGTGGCAGATATATCATCGGCATGATAATTGCCAATAACAGCCAGATACCCCAATATTGCGGCAATAAAAACTGCCATTGAAAGGGTTTTTTTTCTGCTTGCGCTGTTTGCTTATGCGTTTGCGTAATTGTAGGCATACCAGCAGGAATGGCGGGCGACTTAGCCATCTCGCTCTGTTTATTATGCTTACCTACAGGCGGTGGCATATCCGTTTTCGGTGGTTTACTAGGATCGTATTGTTCGGGGGCTTTCATAATGAGGACAGGGTAATAAAAGTTACTATTATGATGGGGGAGCGCGGCTAAGTTTGCAAGCAGGTTTTAATAAAGTAACGACAACAAAAACTAAGCGTTTTTAAACGACGCGGCAGATTAGCGAATTATCTTCCATTTAAACAATAGCACTAAAAAATAGCCATAAAAAAACCTTATAAACTGAGACCAGCTTATAAGGTTTTGCAAATCTACTCTTTTGCTTAATACTGCTGCAGCGACTCTGAGAAAAAGAAGACAACAGTAAAAAGGGAAGAGATAGCTTTGATTAACGTTTTGAGAATTGTGGACGTTTACGTGCTTTACGTAGACCCAATTTCTTACGTTCAACTTGACGTGAGTCACGAGTAAC
The DNA here is from genome assembly GCF_002377905.1 of Psychrobacter sp. UBA3483. Lineage (GTDB taxonomy): Bacteria > Pseudomonadota > Gammaproteobacteria > Pseudomonadales > Moraxellaceae > Psychrobacter. The sequence goes on from NZ_DFQS01000005.1 coordinate 24,393, forward strand.
AAAGCCAGCTGCTTTTAGAGCAGGTTTGTTGGCTTCGTCAAGCTCAATCAATGCACGCGTGATGCCGTGACGGATTGCGCCTGCTTGACCACTGATACCGCCACCTTTTACAGTGATATATAAGTCATAAGCAGTAGGTGATTCAAGTAGTTCTAAAGGCTGACGAACAACCATGCGCGATGTTTCGCGGCTGAAGTATTCATCAAGTGGTTTGCCGTTAACAACAATGCTACCAGTACCTTTCGCTAGAAAGACACGAGCGGTAGAAGTTTTGCGACGACCAGTTCCGTAATTGCGTTCCATAAGTATATCCTTAGATGTCTAGTTCTTTAGGTTGCTGAGCTTCATGTGGATGTTCTGTACCCGCATATAGTTTCAGCTTTTTGATCATCGCGTAGCCAAGAGGACCTTTTGGAAGCATACCCTTAACCGCTTTATGTAGAACATCTTCAGGCTTATGTGCAATCAGCTTGGTGAAGTTGGTTTCTTTAATACCGCCTGGGTAACCACTGTGACGATAGTACTTTTTATCTTGCGCTTTTTTGCCCGTTACCGCGATTTTTTCTGCGTTGATAACAACGATAAAATCACCAGTATCTACGTGCGGCGTATAACAAGTCTTGTGCTTGCCACGTAAGCGACTAGCGATTTCAGTAGCTAAGCGACCAAGGGTTTTGCCGTCAGCATCTACGACATACCAGTCATGGGTCACTTCAGCTGGTTTTGCACTAAGTGTTTTCATGATAAAACCTTAAAATTAGAATTCGTTGAGAGTTTAGCTGGGAACGGGGCTCTCAAAAAACAGACTGCACATTATAAGCAGTAGCGCCTACGCTTGCAAGCTGCATTGGGGTTTATTTTCGCCTTATATACATTAAACTGCAGCGTTGGCCAGTTTTTTAGCGGTTTTAAACATTTGTAAATTTTGTTAATGGCTTTCGTTAACCCGACAATTATGACGCTGAAAGCTGATAAAGTCCAGCGACAACTTGCCCAACTTTGTTCTGTTTTAGGCACTCAAAACTTATCAAGCTTTGCATTATCTCTGCTGGCGGCTCAGCGCTTTCGTTGATACTTGCTACCAATTGATCCAGTTGTAGGGTTAAATCTTTATCCGCCTCTAAATAAATCAGCGTTTCTGTGCTGATTAGAGACTGATTAATGAGCGCTGTCAAAATCGGCTGCCACAAATCTTGCGCATAGGGCGGATCGATAAAGACGATATCAAAATGCCGCTGTATTGTTTGATTTTGCGTCAAAACCTGCTCAGCTGTGCCTTGAATAATTTGATACATAGGAGGCTCTAAGCGTAAGTTCTCAGCACTTTTGCGCAGCATAGTGACTTGCGCCGGATTTACTTCGATAAAGGTAGTATGAGCCGCGCCACGTGATAAGGCTTCAAAGCCTAAAACGCCGCTACCAGCGCAGCTATCAAGTACTTTAGCGTCATGAATATCGCCAATCAACCAATTAAATAAAGTCTCACGCAGGCGATCTGGTGTCGGGCGCAAACCTTCGGCATCGATGAAACTCACAATACGGCGTTTATACTGCCCGCCGATAATACGTACGTCACCCGCTGCGGCCTGTTTCGCATGATGGTTGTTATTTTGCCAACGACTTTTCAAAGATTTTTTCATAGTGTTTTTTAGGTATTGCCTTTCGTTCATTTATTCTGAAATATTTTATTGCTGAACTTTTTACTGTTTAGCTTTGTTATTACTCAGCAGTGGCAGCGCTGGTTGTGGTTTCAGCATTTTGAGCTTCTTTTTGCTCGGCGAGCGCTTGCTCTTTATCACGTACGGCATCGCGCATAGCTTTTTCAAAGGCCTTTTGGCGCCTGATAGCTCTTAGCTCATCGGCAGTTGGTGGCAAAATAGGGTCGGTTTTACGCTGTAGCATCCAATAATCAAATAAGGCGCGACCAATAGGCGCTGCAACGGCACTACCGCCGCCGCCATTTTCGACCAGTACCGAAAGGGCGATTTCTGGTTCTTCTACAGGCGCGAAACCATTAAACCAAGCATGATCCCAGTGACGTTTATCGAGTGCCGCTTTATTATAGCTTTTACCTTGAGCGATCGATTTGACCTGTGCCGTTCCGGTTTTACCAGCGATGCGATAGCGCGGTGTATAAATGCCACGCGCTGTACCCGCCTTAACCGTTTGTTCCATCGCATCGTGCATACGCGTCCAATCTGACGGTTTGCCATTATAGTCAATTTTGCCATCAGGCTTGGTAATCAAGTTGACGGCCGCCGCACCGTCGCTGCTTTTTAATAAATGCGGCGTGATGTGATGGCCTTTATTCGCGGTCATGGCGGTGGCATTGGCAATCTGTAATGGCGTGGCTAAAAAATACCCTTGACCGATACTGACTGAGATGGTTTCACCCGGTAACCAGCCTTTATCATAGGTGTCTCTTTTCCATTTTGGTGACGGCATAACGCCTGATTTTTCATTGGGTAAGTCAATACCAGTTTGTTCACCAAAACCGAAGCGCACCATCCAGTCATGAAGGCGCTGAATACCCATTTCATACGCCAATTTATAATAATAGGTATCGACCGACATCATGATGGATTTCTTTAAATCTACCGTGCCGTGACCACCGCGTTTCCAGTCGCGAAAACGATGCGAATCGCCGGGCAAACTGAAATAACCGGGGTCATAAATAGTCGTTTCCCAATCTCGTAGGCCATAATGAATACCGCCTAAACCTTCAAAAGGTTTAATGGTTGAGCCGGGAGGATACGTCCCTTGCAGCGCGCGGTTATAGAGTGGCTGATCGACATCATCACGCAGAGCGCCGTAGTCCTTAAAAGAGATACCTGAGATAAAAGGATTGGGGTCGTAGCTTGGGTTACTAACAAAAGCCAAAACATCGCCGTTTTTTGGGTCGATAGCGACGATAGCGCCGCGGCGACCATCAAGCTGCTGCTGCGCAATGGTTTGCAAGCCATAATCTAGACTAAGCGTGATGTCATTGCCCGCAATGGGCGCTTTGGTATCAAGTTGACGTAGGATATTGCCATGAGCATCGGTTTCTACCGACTGATAACCTGGCTGTCCGAGCAGGATGTCTTCATAAAAATCTTCAATACCAATCTTACCGATAAGATCGGTACCCGCGTAGCGATCTTTATTAATTTGCTTGGATTCTTTATCGTTAATACGTCCGACATAGCCAATTACATGGGCAAATAGCTCGTCATAAGGGTACGAGCGTGTGAGTTTGCTTTGAATACTGATGCCACGAAAAAAAGGCTGACGCTCACTAAACTGCGCCAATTGTGCTTCGGTCAAATCAATCTTGATGGTCACTGGGTCATTTTTGGTTTTGCTAACGCGGGCCAAAATATCGGTAATGTCTTTTTCGCTAAGATCAAAAATGGGCGCCAGCAGATTTAGCGTGCGCTCTGGGTCTTCGACTTCGTCAGGGCTTAGCATAGCGGTAAATACGGGCTGATTGTCAGCGAGAATCACGCCGTTACGATCGTAAATATAACCGCGACTGGGCGGCGCAGAGATAAGCTTAATGCGATTGTTATCGGCTTGGGTAGTGTACTTATCATGGGCATACACTTGCAGATAACCGTAACGCGCGATCAAACCCAACAAGCCCATAAACATGAACAGCCCAAGGATAATAATACGGCTGGTAAAAATACGATTGACCTGTTCGGTATCGGACGCGAGCGGTTTGTTCATATAAAGTCAGTACCCAGACAGTCAGTGAATCGGTCGTTGATAAAATGGTAATTATTAAACAGGGATAAATTAAGCAAGGATAAATAAAGCAAAGAGAGAGACAGCTATTGGCTCGTTTATCTAAAGCGAGGTGAGCATAAAGGATAAACTAAAGTATTTCAATAACATAGCGCGGTGATTTATCAATAAAAGGTCAAATATTTTACTTGCTGTCATCAGCTAACCAGTAGCGTTAGACAACCGTAGATTATAACAGAACAAAAGCTTGCGCGCAGTAAGCAGTCGTTTGTTTTATGAGGATTGTCATTGCCATGATCGACATTGTTTTTTAGCTATTTTTAGCATCAATTAATGATATTAAAGGTTTAGGATAGAGAGTAGGGCGCAAAACGTGTCACCGCTAGTCACAACTTGCCAAGGCTTGATATGTGCTAATAAATAGCAAGTATGCTAAAATCAGGCGATTTATTTTAGCCATTGACATCATAGAGAGCATTAGTTAATGCAGTGGTTATTGAGGATAGAGCGTTTTTATTGAGCGTTCTTAATCGACTAAGGATATTTGCTTAACAACGACCATCATCACCTCAAGGATAATTAGAGTCATGGATGCAAATTCATTGTGGCAGACGATAGCGGAACACCCCGAGTTTTTTGCTATGTTGACCATTCCACCAGTGACGGCATTGGTCACTTGGATACACGTGTGGATGGCACTCAAGATGCTATTTTATCCGATTAAATTTTGGGGTATTCGGATTCCAAACTTCCCATTTTTTGGTTTGCCGGGATTGGGTTGGCAAGGGATTGTGCCGCGCAAAGCGGGCAAGATATCGGGCGTCATCGTTGATCAGACGCTATCAAAGCTGGGTTCGCTCGATGAGTTCTTTCAAGCGATGGAGCCTGCGCAAATGGCGGTATTTATCACCGACACGGTCGATGAAAACCTCGAAACCTTGATCGACGAAATTATGCTCGACCATTCGCCAGCATTGTGGGGTAATCTGCCTTATGCATTAAAGCGACGCGTCTATGCCCAAGCGCATCAAGAGTTGCCGAGTATCATGCAATCCTTGGTGACGGATTTGACCTATCACGTCGAAGATTTGGTCGATATGCGCAAGATGATTGTCAATAAAATGGAAAGTGACCGTCGTTTGATGGTCAATATGTTTTTAAAAGTTGGGCAAAAAGAAATTGATTTTATCTGGCATATCAGTGCTTTGATTGGCCTCGTATTCGGTATTATCCAAATGTTCATATTTTTGGTGGTGCCGCAACATTGGACCGTACCGTTTTTTGCTGCTATTTGGGGGTTTTTGACTAACTGGATTGCCATTTGGATGGTGTTTAACCCCGTTGAGCCGCATTTTGTTCCCTATGTGAAGTTTTTTGCGCTACAAAGCCGTTTCCCATTTATTAAGCCGCAACTGCCGCATATTGCCCAGTACCGTTTCCAAGGCGGCTTTATGAAGCGCCAAGAAGAAGTTTCTGAAGTTTTTGCTGAGATTGTGGTCAAAGATTTGGTCACATTAGAAAACATCATGAATGAGATGATGTACGGTGACCGCGCTGCCCAAACGCGTGAGCTGATGAAATCGCACTTATATAAAGTGTTAGAATCGCCAGTGATTAGTACCACATTGCGCGTTGGGCTGGGTCGCCGCGAGTTTGGGCAATTGAAGAATACCATTATCGACAAATCCATCGTCGCGACCATGGTGCCACTGCGTGACCCTGAGCTTAATAAAAGCCGTGCCAGTAAAATATTTGGGTTATTTCGCGATCGTATCCGCGCGCTATCCCCTGATGAGTTTCAAAACCTATTGCGCCCCGCTTTTCGTGAAGATGAGATGACGCTTATTATACTCGGTGGTTTGACAGGTTTCTTGGCAGGTTGGTTGCATCTGGTCCTAGTGTTTTTCCCTGCCACGCAGTGATAAAAGGTTTTTATGTTCTTTACACATATCGCCTACAGAGTGGATACAGAAACGTGACAAGTTGACGCTAATGTACCATGCTGTAAGTCTCCTAAGCTGCAATGGCTAATAGGTATACAGATGCAAATAACAGCATGACAATGGCAGCTAGAAGTAACGACAGTAGTGACTACTGACTATTATCAACTATCTTAAAAACACTGCTTTCTAAAATAAACAATGACCGTATTAAGGTAAACAAGGTTAGACCGTATGTTAATCACAGAATTGGGTTATTTTGCCTTGCTGGCCGCCTTTGTATTGGCGATTTTGCAGGTGGTATTACCGACCATTGGTGTCATGAACGACCACGTTGCTTGGCAGCGCCTGGCACCGAGTTTAGCGTGGGCGCAGTTTGCGGCCATGATTATCTCGTTTGGCTCATTGATGGCAGGCTTTTATTTTAATGATTTTAGCTTGGTTTATGTCACCCAGCATTCTAATACCTTATTACCTTGGTATTATAAACTGTCGGCGACGTGGGGCGGACATGAAGGCTCACTGTTGCTATGGATGACTATTATGGCCACTTGGTGTGCCTTGGTCTCTTACTTTAGTCGTGGCTTGCCGTTAACCATGCGCGCCCGCGTACTGGTGATATTGGCTGGTGTGCAGGTGATGATGCTGGCGATGTTAATCTTTACTTCATCACCGTTTGATCGCACTTTACCAAACTTACCCGTTGATGGCGCAGACTTAAATCCTCTGCTACAAGATTTTGGTTTGGTTATCCATCCACCGATGCTTTATATGGGCTATGTGGGTATGGCCGTGCCATTTGCGTTTTGTATGGCAGCACTTTGGGAAGGACGTTTGGATGCTGTTTGGACCCGCTGGTCGCGTCCATGGGCACTGGCTGCGTGGGGATTTTTGACCATTGGTATCGCCCTTGGTTCTTGGTGGGCTTATTATGAGCTTGGCTGGGGCGGTTGGTGGTTCTGGGATCCGGTAGAGAACGCCTCACTGATGCCTTGGCTGGCAGGCCTAGCTTTGCTGCATTCGTTGGCCGTAACCGAAAAGCGCGGGGTTTTTAAAGCTTGGACCATCATGCTGGCCATCTTTGCTTTTGCCTTGAGTCTTTTAGGCACGTTCCTGGTGCGTTCAGGTGTCATTACTTCGGTGCATTCGTTCGCTGCCGACCCAACGCGTGGTCTGGTTATTTTAGTCATTCTGGGTATTATCGTCGGTGGCGGGCTCTTAATGTTTGCTGTACGCGGTTGGCGTTTGACGGTTGAAAGTCAGTATCAGCTGATATCGCGCGAATCATTTTTAGTCATTAATAACGTGATTATCTTAATCTCAACCTTAGTTGTCTTGCTTGGTACGCTGTATCCTATTATTGCCGACTCCTTTAATTTAGGTCAGGTTTCTGTTGGGCCTCCGTACTTTAATGCGCTATTTGTACCCTTGGCATGGCTACTGTTAGTAGCGATGGGTATGGGCTCTAATATTCGCTGGAAAAAAGACAGCCGTCCATTATTGGGCGTCGGTATGGTCATCGCGGTCAGCAGTATGGTATTGGCAGCGATCATTGCCTATTTTGTCAGCCCATCTGCCATGCTAAATATTGGCGTGACGCTGGCGGTTAGCTTTTGGGTCTTACTGTGGATGGCTGTCGATTTTAAAGACAAAACCAAAAATGCACCAAGTTTCTTTAAAGGCCTAGGTCAGCTACGGCTAAGCTACTGGGGACAGCAAACTGCTCATATTGGTGTAATCGTGGCTGTCATCGGAGTGGCGTTTACCAGCACCTTGAGTGTCGAGCGCGATGTGGCATTAGGCGAAAATGAAAGCGTGCACGTACAAGGCTACGACTTTGAAGTCAAAGATTTCCATGAAGTCAGAGGCAGTAACTTTGATGGTATGCAAGCACAGGTCGAGGTGACCAAAGACGGTCGCGAGGTGGCAACTTTATACCCTGAAAAACGCACTTATATCATTAGTATGATGCCAATGACCGAGGCGGCAATTGATGCTAGCCTCATGCGTGATGTCTATGTGGCGCTGGGCGAGCCTATCGCTGAAGACAGTAATAAGTGGGCGGTACGCATCTATGTTAAGCCGCTGATTCGCTGGATATGGCTTGGTGCGATTATCATGGCCTTAGGCGGTCTGCTAAGTATGCTAGATAGCCGTTATCGTCTTAAAAAGACTAAAACATCGCCGCCAATGGCCGCTAATAAAGTAGGGTTTATTACCGAAGCTACAGTAGGGGAGAAGTAACATGAGTCCAGAAAATAATTCTTCCCCAAAAGCGCCTCACAATAAAGATGATGCAAACCACAAAATGACCAAGACCATGAAAAAAAGTCAAATAAAGATATGGTTTTTGATTCCACTGATTGTGTTTGTCGGTTTTATTATCATGCTGTACCTGCGCTTGGGTCAGCCGACGGATATCGTCACCAACACTGCGCTTGAGCGTCCGGTACCGACCTTTGAGTTGCCACTACTGTCTGATACAAGCCGTATAATGACCAATGACAATTTGCCTAGGCAGCCGTTTTTGATGAATGTTTGGGGCTCTTGGTGTCCAACTTGTATCGTTGAGCATCCTTTTTTAATGCAACTAGAGGAACGCGGTGTCAATTTGGTTGGCGTTAATTACAAAGATGACATCGGTGATGCGCTAGGATATCTAAATCGTGGCGGCGATCCATTCTCCATGTCTATTCAGGACTTATCTGGGCAGTTTGCTTTAGATTTAGGCTTAACTGGTGCCCCTGAAACCTTTGTGGTTGATGGGCAAGGTATCATTCGTCAGCATATTATTGGTGAGATTAGCGAGAGTAACTGGCAAAGCCGCATTATGCCATGTTTGATGGTGCTCAATGAAGCGGATAAGAAAAATATCAGTCCCGATCCTAGTCAGGTTCAGGAGGTGTGTAAATGAACGCCATGCCTTTAACAGTGATGTCATTAAAAAGCACGTCATTAAAAAACCTACAACCAAAAGCCATGCAAGCAACGAACCGCACCATAAAGTTAGCCGGCTTAATGCTTGCTTGCTTACTGAGTTTTATCCTAAGTTTCAGTGCGCATGCCGCAATTGATGTTTATGACTTTGATTCGCCGCAACAAGAAGCGCAGTATCGCGGGCTTATCGAGGAGCTGCGTTGCCCAAAGTGCCAGAACCAAAATTTGGCTGGCTCTGATGCGCCCATCGCGCAAGATTTAAAGCAAAAAACGTACGACATGATTAAAGAGGGTCGTAGTGATGCGGAAATACGCGCATATATGCAAGAGCGTTATGGAGACTTTATTACTTATAAGCCGCCTGTGCGCCCATCGACCTGGATACTGTGGTTTTTTCCGCCATTATTATTGATTGTACTAATCATTGGCTGGTTTTGGCAAAGTAAACGTAGCCAGCGTGTGGCGCGCGGCGAAAGTGCGGTTAATGTAGACAGCGCCGCCGCCTTATCGTCGGCAGAAAAAGCAGAGCTTGATCGTTTATTGTCGCGTAGCAGTAACGACAACAATAGCAATGCTAAGAGCGAACACGCCACCACCAGTACAGAGGACAAAAAATGACCCTATTCTCTACTTTTGGCTTATTTATTGCCCTAAGCTTATTTATTGCGCTGCTACTGGCGATTATCGCTATCATGCCATGGCTACGAGCGTCACGCTTGCGCGACAAGCCCGTTGACAATCAACTACTAGACATCAATGTTGCCGTATTCCGTGAGCGCCTAGCAGAGCTGCAAACCGATAAAGACAGCGGCACCATCGATGACGTACATTATCGCAATCAAAAGTTGGAGCTTGAGCGCCAATTACTGGACGCGCAGCGCACAGTCACACCCATGGTAGCGCCAAGTTTCAAAAGTCGTTTGATTATTATGATATGGGTGCCTGTATTGGCAGGATTGGCCTATTTCTTAATCAGTGACCGTACGTCAGTATTCGATTTGTGGGCAGCGGAAGATAAAGTCGGACAAGTGGCAGATGACTTATTGACTGGTAAAATCGATCAGCCACCTGCTTGGGCGATTGAAGATGGTACGCAGCTAATCAGTGCGATGCAGACCAATGTCTACCGTCATGCTGATGACCCTGATCGCTGGATGCGTTTATCTGAGCTGTTTTTATCATTAGAAGCCACCGATTCAGCACTTGAAGCTCTATCACGCGCTTATCGTTTGTCGCCAGGCAATGAAGAGATCGCCACCACTTATGCGCAAATCAGCTTTTTTGCCAATAAAGGTCAGCTCGATGCCAATAGCCGCCGCGTCTTACAAGACGTACTAGCAAAAAATCCACAGCATGAAGGCGCTCAGATGTTGATGGCAATGGGCGAGGCGCGTAGTAATAACTTTGAGCAAGCACAAGGCTGGATTAAGCGTTTGCGTGCCAGTATTGCTGCCAAACCGGGCGACCATAGCCAAGCGCTGACAAGCCTTGATGAATTGAGTGCCAATGTTAGCGCGCAGCAGCAGCAGGCATCTGAGGGTGTTGAGGTCACCGTTTCTATTAATGCGAGTTTGCTACCATTAGTTAAAGCAGATGATGTGCTGTTTGTCGCTATCCGTGATGTCAAAGGTGGGCCACCGTTTGCTGCCAAGCGTTTACCGATTAGCGTCATTAAACAGGGAGAGGCAACTATTAGCCTAAGTGATTTAGACGCCATGATGCCTGAACGTACGCTTGCCGCTGCTCGCGGTGATAAAGTCCAGCTTGCTGTGATTGCACGTATCAGCCATAGTGGCACTGCCGATGCTGAATCCGGTGACTTAACCGGTAATCCTGTGGTGATTAGCGCCGACCAAAATCAGGTCAGTGTTGCGATTAATCAACAAGTTCCTTGATAAAAGTAGTTTAAAAATTAAACGCTCAATACATGCGTGCCGTCATACTTTTGGCGGCGCACAACCCATACAATCTTATCTCATGAACAGATAAGTCATCGTAACTTGCCGCATCCAGACTAAAAATACTTGAGCTTTTGAAAGCCACAAGGTAAGGTAAGCTCTGCAACCCACCAATCCCTAAGTTTTATTAGTCCCAAAATCCTATCTATTAAGGAGAGTCGTATAATGATGCGTATTATTTTGCTAGGTCCACCAGGCGCCGGTAAAGGTACCCAAGCCCAGTTCATCTCTAAAGAGTATGATATCCCGCAAATCTCAACAGGTGATATGCTGCGTGCCGCCATCAAAGAAGGTACTGAACTTGGCAAACAAGCAAAAGATGTAATGAACGCTGGTGGTTTGGTTTCTGATGATCTTATCATTAACCTCGTGCAAGAACGCATCGCCAAGCCTGATTGTGTCAACGGCTGTATTTTAGATGGTTTCCCGCGTACCATTCCACAAGCCCAAGCGCTTGCTGATGCCAACGTGGCAATCGACCATGTGATTGAAATTAGCGTGCCTGATGATGAAATCGTTAAGCGCCTATCAGGTCGTCGTCAGCATGCTGGTTCTGGTCGTGTTTATCATATCGACCACAATCCACCTAAGGTCGATGGTATCGATGATGTGACGGGTGAGCCATTGATTCAACGTGAAGATGATAAAGAAGCGACCATTCGCGATCGTTTAGCGACCTATCATCAGCAGACTTCTGCTTTGGTTGGTTACTATCAAGAAAAAGCAGCTGAAGGCGGCGATGCTCCTAAATATGACAAATTCGATGGCACCCAAGGCATTGATGATGTTAAACAGCAAATCTTATCGGCACTAAAAGGCTAATACTTTTTTAGAGGTGCTGATAGGACTTGTTTATTAACAGTCATGTTCAAAACCCTGCTGCTTGTAATCACAAGCAGCAGGGTTTTTTAGTGCGTAAAAGCAAATACCAAAAAACGTCCATAAAAAAGCCGCTTACTTAAATTTAGTAAACGGCTTTTAGCTACTATTGGTTAAATGTAGATTAGCTAATGCTTCAGCTAAAAGTTACGCGTTACCTTGCGCATCAACTTGTGCTTGCTGCTGGCTTTGCGCGTATGCTTGGTCAAAGTTGACTGGTGCAAGCAATAGCTGCGGGAAGCTACCACGCGTAACGATGTCGCTGATCACTTCACGCGCATACGGGAACAACACATTCGGGCAATAAGCACCCAAGATTTGACCGATTTGATCTTCTGGGATGTCTTTTAATAAGAAAATACCTGCTTGATGCACTTCGGCGATAAATGCCGCTTCTTCAGCGTTTTTGGCGTTGACACTGACCGTCAATACCACTTGATAATGATCGTCATCAAGCTTTTCAGCGTTGCTCGATAGATTGATATCAAGCTCAGGGTTCCATTCTTTAGTAAATACAGCGGCGCCTGGAACTTCAAGTGACATGTCTTTTACATAAATGCGTTCTAGTGCCAATTGTGGTTGTGCTTGTTCTTCAGCCATGGTCATTCCTCTAAAAATTAATCAAATAATGGGACAGATTGTCATTGTAACAATATATCATTGTAATATAAATGCAGACTAAGGTTTGAGATTTATCTCAAGATCTTTTACTCAGTTTTTTAAAAACTGTTTTTTATCACAAAGCCCTATTCTTAATACTGTCTATTTTTACACCAATAAAAATAAACAGAAAAGTACAATAGCAAATTAACCGGCTAATAGCTCGTCAAGTTTGCCTTGTTGGTTCATTTGGTTAAGCTCGTCGAAACCACCGACAAAGGTGTCACCAATAAAAATTTGCGGCACAGTGCGATAGTTATTGGTCTTTTGCATCAAGGCCTGGCGCTCTTCGCGGCTGATGTCGTGCATGCCGATTTCTTCATAATCAACGCCCTTAGATTGCAATAGTTTTTTAGCGTTTGAGCAGTATGGGCACATTGGAGTGGTATAAACTTGCACAGGTACAGTCATGGTCATTCCTTATTTATAAATTTATGGGTGAGCAATTTTGTTATAAGTAATATGATAAATAATAAGATAAAAAAATTATAGGGTAGTCATTAATACAAACCGTTATCAATACGTAAATAACCGCTATATTTGCTGCTGCTCCGTATAAAGTGGGGATGACTATGGCAAATTCAAGCAGTTTTGGTTAAAAAGCGCTGGCGGTAGCATCATTAGCGCATAAAAAAAGACACCTTTTAAAGGTGTCTTTTTAATTAACGCTGCAAGCTTCTAAAACTATATGGCTGTTAATCTTATGAAATTTGCAGCTTTATCGGTTGTCTTACTTATGCAAACTTGGCTTGGCTTTGCCTTTATTTTTAGCTTTAGCATCTTTTATGCCAACCAATGGCATACCAGCGCCTTGCCAGCCGCCGATACCGCCCTCTAGGCGATAGACATTATCTTTACCAATCATTTGTACCGCAGCGCCTGCCTGAATACCCATATCACAGACGATGATAACTGGCTGCTCAATTGCACGAATTTCCTCAATGCGGTCTTTGAGCTCAGTGAAAGGTATGTTGCGGCTGCCTTGGATATAACCGGTTTCAAATTTCTTTTTGGCGCGAATATCGATGAGCTGCGCATTTTGCGAGTTAACCATCATACCCAAGGTGTTGGGCGATATTTTTCTGCCACTACGTTTGTTTTCAATGGCAAAAAACAGCACGGCAAGCACGGCTAATATACCAAATAAAAACGGGTGGTTGCCCACAAATTCCAGCGCACGATCCAAACCATACCTCCAAAAATATAAGTGTTCAGTCAAACTGAGAAGACAGCCCAACGATGGTGAACAAGGCGCTATTATACCGATAAGGTCATCTATAGTAAACGGGCGATGACTTGGTCGTTACTTTAACAATAACCTTAGACACATCTGCTAATAAGGCTTAGTATCCGCCTCTTCGGTTAGCGTCACAAGGTTTTCAACACGGCGCTGCAATACTTCGCCGTCCGCAACCGCTTGCCATAAGGCGCAGCCTTTACTGTTATGGGTATGGCGACAATCGCGGAACTGGCAATCACCTGCCAGTGGCGCAAGCTCGATAAAGCCTGAGATGATATCATCAGGGGTCAGATGCCAAATACCGTACTCGCGAATACCGGGGGTGTCGACGATGCCACCTTGGGTTAAGTCGTCGGGGTTAAAGGGCAGTAAGCGACTGGTGGTAGTGGTATGTTGACCAAGTTTTGAGTTCTCAGAGATAATATTGACGTTTTGTGCTGATTCAGGTAATAAGGCATTAATTAAGCTGCTTTTACCAACACCAGATTGTCCCGCAAAAATGACCAGTTTCTGATCGATATAGCGCTTTAGCTCATCAAGACCTTTTTGCTCGTCGCTATCAGCGATGTTTTCAGGGCACGCAACCGAAGTAAGCACGCTCTCGTAACCAAGCGCCGCGTATTGTGCCAATAATTCACTGGTATCGACGCCATTTTCTTGCGCCAGTAGATCAGCTTTATTAAGTACCAATAGTGGCTTTACGCCTGCATGATGACAAACGACCAAATAGCGATCAATCAATGTCGGCGCAGCGGCAGGCAACGGCGCAAATACAATGGCCAAAATATCAACATTGGCGGCGACGGGCTTGAGCTTATGATAACGGTCAGGACGCGAAACGAGCGAGGTGCGGGGCTTGACTGATTCGATACGTCCAAAGCCAGTATTAGGGTCGGCGCTCCAGCGTACTTTATCGCCAGCGGCTAGCATAGGCAGATTGGTACGCACATGACAGCGCCAAATATCGCCTAACGTTAGTTCCTGCCAAAACGGCTCAGGATCATCAGGCGCAATCTCTGGCTGCACGGGAATTACTGCCGGTAAGCTGGTCACTTGTACTTCTAGCTGCTTACCATAATGCGCCATGACCACGCCATCCATCAAACTGTCATCGATGCTGTCTTGGCTATCAAGCTGTTGTTTGTCGATGCGACGAATCTGTTGTTTAGTCAGTTTGCGTTGCCGGATTAATGCCATGGGTTATGACCTATTAAAAAATATTGCTAAGTGTAGCGTGAAAATTTGCTAACATACAGCCTAAAGCGCCGCTAGCAGATAGTGGTTTTGTAATATTTTCGTTTTACTAGGCATTATAGCCAACCAAGTACAAAGTATATGATTTTAGCCTGACCATTTAGAGTCAGTTTAATTGATTAACATTATGGCTCGTAAGCTGTGCCAAACTTTATTGACCATAGGATATTTTATGAGTACCGACGACCATCCCAATAAAATTAAAATCAAAAGCCAAGGTAAAAAAGGGTTGGTATGGATTGACCTAGAAATGACTGGGCTTGATACCTTAAATGATGAGATTATCGAGATTGCGACCGTGGTGACTGATGAGGATTTAAACGTCCTTGCCGAAGGACCTGTTTTTGCGATCAAGGTATCCGATCAAGTGTTAAATAAAATGGATGACTGGAATACCAAGCAGCATGGCCAGTCAGGCTTGGTCGACCGCGTGCGCCGTAGTACGGTGACCTTAGCAGAGGCGGAAGCGGAAACCATTAAGTTTTTGAATAAATGGGTCGATAGTGGCAAGTCGCCGATGTGTGGTAACTCAATCTGCCAAGATCGCCGCTTTTTGGCACGGCAGATGCCAGAGCTTGAGCGCTTTTTTCATTATCGCAACCTTGATGTGTCATCGATTAAAGAGCTGTGCTTCCGCTGGCGTCCTGATATTTTAAGAAATTTTGAAAAAGGCGGCAGCCATTTAGCCCTAGATGATATTCGCGACTCTATTCGCGAGTTAAAACATTATCGTCAGCATTTCTTTAAATTGATGCCTTAGGATTAATCAGCCATGGGTTTGAGTAGATAAGTTAACCGCCAAATATAGAAAGGGTTAGTTCATGGCAACCCTTTTTTATTCAGAATGATATGTTTCAAACCAATATCTTAAACTCAACCAACTCAAACTCAGCCGCATTATCGCCTGAATTGTCATCTGCCGTTACCGCCCCAATCACCGCACTGACTTTTGGCTGGCGTAACTCTTTATCAAGCAAGCGCCAATCGCCAAGTACGTAGCGTTTTTTATCTATCGTTGCCTGATGAATGGCCGGGCGATGGGTATGACCATGTAGTAACGCATCGTTATCAGCTACGGCTTGTATTACTGCATTTTCATTGACATCCATGATATAAGCGGCTTTGTTGGCATTATTTTGCTGACTTTTTTGCCGTAATTTATCGGCAATCGCTAAGCGCTTGGTAAGCGATTTATTGAGCAAATACCACTGGGTCAAACGGTTACGCATCATTTTGCGAAAGAACTGATACTTTTTATCATCAGTACATAAGGCATCGCCGTGTTCTAAGCGATAGCTGTGCTGTCCAACGGTTAAATAATACGGCTCATAAATCAGCTCACCACCGAATAAATTACAAAATGGCTGACCCAACAGAAAATCACGGTTGCCATGCATGACCAATATCTCACACCCAGCTATCCGTAGTTTTTTTAGTTTAACGATAAGCGGCGTAAGCCAATGGCTTTGGCGCGCGTCTTCTGCTAAGGTCAAATAAGCGTCATCACCAATCCAAACCTCAAACCAATCGCCTAAGATAAATAAACGTTTAAGCTGAGGCAGGGCAAGGCAATCGTCAAGCAGTACCAAAAAAGCCTGCACTAAGGCAGGCTCTTCTGGCGATAAATGCAAATCGCTAATCAATACTTGCCGCACCTCATAAGGGCGGGTCGTGATTAAATGATTAAAGCTTTGCATGTATCTTTATCCTCATGAGGTAAGATAAGCCGCTGTCAATAACGAACCGCTTATCTTATACCGTTTCTTAAAAAACGATTATTGAGTAATGATGGTCGCAGAGTTGATGACCACGGGCTCTTTTGGCACATCAGCATGCATGCCAAAACGACCGGTTGGTACGCCGCGCATTTTGTCGATGACGTCCATACCGCTGGTGACTTTACCAAATACCGTGTAACCCCAACCTTGCATGTTTTTGCCAGAGTGGTTTAGGAAGTCGTTGTCTTTTACGTTAATAAAAAACTGGCTGGTTGCTGAATGTGGGTCTTGCGTACGGGCCATCGCAATCGTACCTTTGTCATTTTTCAAGCCATTGTCCGCTTCGTTTTCAACGGGTGCATTGGTCGCTTTTTCATTCATCTCAGCGTCCATACCGCCGCCTTGAATCATAAAGCCGTCAATGATGCGATGGAAAATCGTCCCGTCATAATGACCAGATTTAACATAGTTTAAAAAGTTTTCGACCGTTTTCGGCGCTTTTTCTTCATTGAGTTCGATAACGATCGCACCCATATTGGTGTCAAGTTCTACTACTGGTGGCATGTCTACCATGTGATATTCCTTTTTTGATTGTAGCGTCTAAAATGACGCCGTTAAGTGGTGGCTAAAAAGTTGCTGACTAAAAGTTATGGCTAGTCTAACGGCTTTTTTGTCGTCTGTCATGTATCAGGCTGTTAATGCCTTTGCAAAAGCTGATAGAATAACGCAACGTTATCTTTTATCAGCGATTTTTGATTGATTATTTTAAATTTTCTTATTTTGAACCTTTTATAAAGCGTAATGACACGTGTTATAGACTGAAACCTTGCGCTAGGAGCAATGAGTAATGAGTGAGCACTCAAGCAACAATGTACAAAAAGACGAACAAAAAAACGACTTTATTCGTAATATCATTCGCGATGATGTCAAAGCGCAAAAATACCCGCAAATTGTGACGCGCTTTCCGCCTGAGCCAAACGGCTATTTGCACTTAGGTCATGTCAAATCTATCTGCTTAAACTTTGGTATCGCCGAAGAGTTTGGCGGCGTTTGTAACTTACGCTTTGATGACACCAACCCAACCGCAGAAAAGCAAGACTATATTGATAATATTGAAAATGATGTGAAATGGCTTGGCTTTGAGTGGGCGGGCAACGCGCACCATGCGTCAGGCTACTTTGACCAGTTGTACGCATGGGCCGTGCAATTGATTGAGCAAGGCGATGCTTATGTGGATTTGCAGTCCCCTGAGCAAATTCGCGATAATCGTGGCTCATTTAATGAAGCTGGTACGCCGTCGCCGCAGCGTGATGCCAGTGTCGAAGAAAACTTAAAACTCTTTAATGATATGAAAGAAGGCAAGTTTGCCGAAGGCAAAGCCGTGCTGCGCGCCAAGATTGATATGGCAAGCCCAAACATGAATATGCGCGACCCTGTCATCTACCGCGTCATGCACCAAGCCCATCATCAAACCGGTGATAAGTGGTGTATTTATCCGATGTATGATTTTGCTCATCCGCTCTCTGATGCGCTTGAAGGTATCACCCATTCTTTATGTACGCTGGAGTTTGAAGACCATCGTCCCTTTTATGATTGGGCGGTTAAAAAAATTGGCTTTGATGTGCCGCCGCACCAGTATGAGTTTAGCCGTTTAAATGTCGATTATACCTTGACCAGTAAACGCAAATTAAAGCAGTTGGTTGATGAAGGTATTGTTAGCGGTTGGGATGATCCACGGATGCCGACCATCGCTGGCATGCGCCGCCGCGGTTATACGCCTGAAGGTTTACGCGATTTTAGTGAGCGTGTCGGCGTGACCAAAGTAGACAGCGTCGTTGATTTTCGTCTATTAGAATTTAGTATTCGTCAGTCATTAGAGACGACGACCGCGCGCGGTATGGCGGTGCTTAAGCCGTTAAAGGTAACGATTACTAACTTTAGCGATGCGGTTAGCAGTTGGGAGTCGCAAAAAGCCGATAGCGTCAATGCACGCTGGGATGAAGGCGCACAGACTTTATGGCTCACGCAGCAAAACCATCCAAATGTCTATATGGGCGAGCGTGAGATTCCGTTTACCGAAACCCTTTATATTGACCAAGGCGACTATGAGATTGAACCGCCAGCAGGCTATAAGCGTTTATCTCCAGAAAAGAATGAGATTCGCCTGCGCAACACTTATGTGCTGGCAGTGACTGAGCATGTGCTAGATGACGCAGGTAACGTGGTTGAGCTAAAAGCAACGATTGATCCAGCAACCTTAGGCAACAACCCTGAGGGCCGTAAGGTTAAGGGCGTGATTCATTGGGTGTCGGCTAGCCAAGGCGTGCCTGCAATCGTACGCATGTATGAGCAGCTATTTAGCGCTGAAGACCCAAGTAGCGCCGCCGATGTTCATCAAGCGCTAAATCCTAACTCATTGACTGAGCTTAGTGCCGTGGTTGAGCCGTCATTAGCAAATGCAGCAGCTGGCACGCGTTTCCAGTTTGAGCGTGAAGGTTACTTTATTGCGGACAGTAAAGACCACACGAGCGATAAGCCAGTGTTTAATCAAATCGTAAGCTTACGTGACAGCTATAAACCGGCTTAAATTATAGATATTGGCTTTACTAATAGTGCTTACAACGCTACTGAACAATAGTAGTTTTCAAAATTGCCCATTTCTAGTACGCTAGAGATGGGCTTTTTTTATGAGCATGGATTATCTTCAGGGCTTCAGACATAGTAATTTGGTTAAGGCTTTAAATGCAAACTTACGCGCTTAGTAATAAATGGCATAAGCGCATTACAATCCATCACAAGACATTCATAACCAGTTTGCTAAGATAGAAGAGAATTCTTGCTGACGTACTTTGAGTTATTGTGTAGTATTGACCAAGTACGTTGATAGCTAAGTACGTTTATAACTAGGAATATTTATAACTAAGTACGTTTATAACAATAGAGCGCATAGATACCTTTAGGTGTGAACAAATACTAACGCTCATTACTCATATAAATAAGGAATAAAGCATGGCAAATTTACGTTTAGGTGATACCGCCCCAAATTTTGACGCGAGCACCACAGAAGGTGATATCAACTTTTATGATTGGGCAGGCGACAGTTGGGTAGTATTATTTTCGCATCCTGCTGATTATACGCCAGTATGTACCACTGAGCTTGGTCGTACGGCAGCATTAGGCGGCGAGTTTCAAAAGCGCAATGTGAAAGCAATCGCCCTATCAGTTGATGGTTTAGAAGATCATAAAGGCTGGTCCAAAGATATTGAAGAAACCCAAGGTACCGCTGTTAACTTCCCTATCATTGCCGATTCAGATCGCAAAGTGGCCGATCTTTATGACATGATTCATCCAAATGCCGACAATACCGCGACGGTCAGAAGCGTGTTTATTATTGACCCAAATAAAAAAGTACGTTTAACCCTGACTTATCCAGCCAGCTGTGGCCGTAACTTCGATGAGATCGTCCGAGTTATCGATGCGATGCAATTGTCTGATGAGTATAATGTTGCAACACCAGTTGATTGGAAAGAAGGCGATGACGTTATCATTCCGCCAAGCGTGAAAAACGAAGATATTCCAGCCAATTATCCAAAAGGCCATACCGAAATTAAGCCTTATCTACGTACCACGCCTGCGCCTAACAAATAAGTTAAGCATATTAGGCGGTTGGCCAAGCAGTTATGTTAAGTTAATAAGCCCTATGACGTCATGTCATGGGGCTTTTACTTTTTCAGATTTTCAGCATTTTATTAAAACAGCATATTGCATAAGGTTTTGCTATGATAATAACAGGCTGGAGTGTCTAAACATGATATTTATAATTTTATCCATAACCCATAATGCAGTAACCATAATAAAACCAAAGGGCGCTGAGTCGCTTTAAAACCATTTTACAAGGAGTTTGCCATGAAAAAACTATACCTTACCCGTACCGCCCCAAATCCACGTAAGGCGCTTATCTTATTGGCGTCAAAAGGTATCGATGTCGATGATATGGATGATCTTGATGTGGTCGATATCGACTTCGCTACCAATGAGCAGATGTCCGAGGAGTTTACCAAAATCAATCCCATGCAGACGGTGCCGGTATTAACCTTGGATGATGGTACGGTGCTAAATGACTCGCAGGCGGTATGCGAGTATCTCGACCGCGTCTATGGAGAGCGCTCGGTGATGGGTAATGACGTCGTACAGCGGGCGCAAGTATGCTCGATGCGCCGTATTGCCGAGTTTGAAGTGCTATATAACTTTATGCTTGCGTTTCAGCATAGCCATCCGTCCAAAGCGCAGCGTGTCGAGCAAGTACCTGAGTTTGTCGCGCCTTCTATCGCTCGCGCGGTAAAAGCCTTACAGTATTTTGAAAATGCCCTAAACGGTCATGATTATTTGGTCGGTGATCAGTTAAGTTTTGCCGATATCGTACTGTATTTAGGTTTAGACTTTGGCAAGATTTTAAAAGTCAATCCAAACCAGCAGGGCGAAAATCTAGCGCGTTTTTATCAAATGATGAATGAGCGCTTTAGTATTAAAAATATGGCCAAAGCCAAACCAGCTTATGAGGAATAATAAGCTAAAAGACGGTTTATAAATTGAGTTTTATATAGCTAAAAGCCTTAATGCGCTAACAATCATATTAGCCAGTTAAGGCTTTTTTTATGGCAAAATCAGAAAAACTATCGAAAACAGTTACTATCAATCTATAAAATTAAACACTTCGTAACAATAATAGGCAGTAACGGCGCTATAGTGGTCAAATTATGAACACTTTACAAAAATAGATACAATTACGGTTTGTACGACAGAAACTTCGTATGCTAAAAAGCGTATTATGGCAAAGGTTTACTCACAAGGTATGATTGTTATGACCTCATCTTTTGACACCCAATGTTTTACGGAATCATCTTTTATAAAATCTTTGGCTAGATTTGCTGTATTGCCTAGCATTCTAGCGGTAAGTCTGGCATTAACTGCCTGCCAAGAAACGTCGGTACCGAGCGAAAATGACGCACAGGAAGAAAGTGCTAGCGAAGTCGATGTTAATGCGGCCACGCCTGACGCTACGCTAAAAAACGATGAGTCCAAGGCGGGTGAGATGAGTGATGAAGAACAAATGATAGCCAATCTTACCAATTATCGCTGGACACTGATGTCTGCAAGCGATAAAGGTGCACAGCCACTAAATATGTTGCTTGATATCAAAGATCAAGTGCGCTTATCCTTTAGCCAATACCAAGGTGAGAATAGCTTAAATTATAGTGTGGGCTGCAATACCATGAGCGCAGGCTATCAGCTTCAAGGTCAGACGTTGACCATCGAAGACGGTATGAGCACCAAAATGTCATGCGGTGAACTTGATAAGGCTGAAAACCAATTGAACCAGCTAATGCAAGGTGAAAATCAATTGACCTTAGTATTAGATAGCAATGTCAAAAACGGTAGTACTGATAGCGCAACGGCTGAAAGTCATCAACCTGTCTTAACGCAAATCACAAGCGACGCGGCGACGTTAGTTTGGGAAGGTAAACTGACCTCACAAGCGAAATATAACAGTAAAGGTGAAACGGTATTTTGGGCGGTAAATGCTAAGAAAATCGCCTGCGCTGATAAGAGCTCAGAGTTGTGCTTACAAGTAAAACCCATTACTTATGATGACCAAGGTATCAAGGTTAGCGAAGGTGTCTGGACAGCCTTTAACGGTGAAATCGATGGCTATCAGCCTGATGGTATGCATGACGAAGTATTACGTCTTCAGCGCTATCAGTTAGACGGTAATGAGACTGCAGAAGCGCAAGAATATGCGTATGTACTCGATGCAGTGATTGAGAGTAGCGTGGTCGAGTAGGGCTGCTAGAGTAAGTTGGTTGATGGTTTCTATTACTGATATTATTCTTAATATTATTTAAAACGACGGCTTAAATAGCCGAGATGATTTAAACAAAACACGCGCCGTTTGGACGCGTGTTTTTTTATGAGCGTTTGCTTTATTTTATGAATATCTTTTTTTACATTAACGCAGATTGCCTAAGTCTTCTTCGGTCAAACGCCAGCGGCCTTTTTTCTTCGAAGCACCGCGTCCGCGCATGGCGCTGTTTAATATCAGCTTGTTCATTGAATGACTTGAGTGCGCATGACAAATGGCGCAGGCAAGACCATCGGCGGCATCTTGTTGTGGCACCACATCTAAAGACAGTATACGGCAGACCATCTCTTGTACCTGCTCTTTTGCCGCTGCACCATAGCCGCAAACGGCTTGTTTAATTTGACGGGCGGTATATTCCGATACTTCTAAATCAAGAGCGACCATGGCAGCAATAGCTGCGCCGCGAGCTTGCCCAAGTTTAAGCGCGGAGTCAGGGTTTTCTGCCATAAACACCTGCTCGATAGCCGTATAAATGGGCTCGTCACCATATTTTAGATGATGCTGGGTGATACGCGTTAGGCCATTAAAAATGCGCTTTAGGCGTTCAGGCATCTCTTTGGTATCTGTACGAATTGTGCCTGCGTCTATATAAGTCAGTTTGTCGCCCGTTTGCTGAATAATGCCATAACCGGTCATGCGCGAACCCGGGTCAATCCCGATAATAATTGCCATAGTATTCCGTCTTGCTTACATTTTGTTTTATGGCTTAAAAATAAGCCGTAAGTTTGATAGTATAGCAATCAATCCCCATATACATCATATGCTAGCCATTTAAATTTACATGGCGCTTAATTTTTTAGATTTTATCTTATAGGACGACACTTTATGGGTCAGATAGTTGGTATTGCCATTGTTTGGTTTATTATCGAGATGCTGCTTTGGTATTTACTTGCGCAGTTTATGAGCGGCTGGTGGGTGTTTATGTGGTTTATTATTGCCGCCGTTATCGGTATCTCACTCCTGCGTAAGGGGATGGCAGCACTCAATCCAATGGCACAGCAGATGAAAGCGGGCGGTATGATGAATCCTGCGATGCGTCCACAAGAATCAACCATGATTAAAAGTGTCGCCATGGCAGCGGCCGGTCTTTTGTTATTGATTCCGGGTGTGCTGAGTGATCTATTAGCTTTATTGGTGATATTGCCACCAGTACAGAAAAAGCTCAAAGACTTTGCTAATAACTACGTTATGAACAATCAGCAAAAAATGATGGAGATGATGGCAAAACAGATGGGTGGACAAATGGGCGGACAAAACCCATTCGGTGGCATGGGTGGTCAGAATCCGTTTGGCGGTGCAGGTGGCATGAATGGCCAGAACCCATTTGGTCAACAACAAAATCCGTTTGGTCAGCAACAGCAAAACCCCTTTGGCGATGTGTTCAAACAACACACGACGGTCGATGGGACGGCTAAAAACATCCCCAAAGATGTGAAGAAAATCACCAAGTCTGCCAATGACGAGTAATCGATTGATGCTTGAGCAAGCATAAAAAGAGCCCCTTTCGTTATTAACGAAAGGGGCTCTTTAGTGGTCTTTATTTATCATAAGCATATTTGCAAACAAATAAAATAATGACCGAATAGAACAACCGAAGTGCCGCCGTAAGATGGTGTCCCATGAACCGTGAAGTTCAGGGCGGATGCGTCACTGCCTCTGCAGGTTTCCTGAGACACCGCAAGCGGTGCAGGCATACACAATGAGACAATAGGTACCACATCCTGGTAAAGCATTATCGGCTCAGGGAATAAACATCTACTAGCCAACACTTCAGAATATAATTATCTTAACCAATGACTTGAGTGATTGCAAGTACGATTTACAGATTGCTACGTCGGGTTAATAAGCAGCATGAATGATGTTGAGTGTTCACTGTATTTACTATGAAATTAAAGACCCTCTACGCGCTTAATTTTTACCTTAAAAGGGCGATTTTTCAGCTATTTTGAGATATGTGTTAATATAGAGGGCTGTAAACATCCTAAGATAGCATTCTAGGCGTTCATTCACTTGAGGAGCGGTAATCCATGACCCATAACCAGCAACAAGCAGAATTTATCGACGATAGTCAGGCTCAGCTCAATAATAAGCAAGATAGCGAGCAAAATAAGAAAGTGCCGCATGTCTTAATGATATTAGATGGTTTTGGGCATCGTGAAGACGATAAGGATAATGCGATTGCTGCCGCCCATATGCCAAATTTGGATAAGATTTACCAGCAATATCCGCATGGATTGATATCGGCCTCAGGAGAAGATGTCGGCCTGCCAGATGGTCAGTTCGGTAACTCTGAAGTTGGCCATATGAATTTGGGCGCAGGCCGCGTGCTTTTTCAAGACTCAACCCGTATTTCAAATGAAGTCGCCAATCGTGAGTTTTATAAAAACGAAGCATTGGTTAATGCGGTGAAAGCGGCAAATAAGCTCGGTGGTAACGTCCATATTATGGGACTGTTGTCAGATGGCGGCGTCCACTCGCATCAAGACCATATCGAGGCTATGTGTCATTCGGCATTGGTGCACGGTGCCAAAAATGTCTTTGTGCATTGTTTTTTAGACGGTCGTGATACGCCGCCAAAATCTGCTGATAAGTATATCAACCGCTTACGTGACCATATTGCCAAGCTCAATGACCATTACGAAGGTGGCCGCGTGCAAATTGCCAGTATTATCGGGCGCTATTATGCGATGGATCGTGACAATCGCTGGGATCGCGTGCAAAAAGCCTATGAGCTTATCACCGAGGGTAAAGCCGACCGCTTAGCCACGCGCGCCGATGGCGCAATACAAGCGGCGTATAAAGCACGCGAAACCGATGAATTTATCAATCCAACGATTGTGATTGGTCGCGACGAAGTGCCTTATACCGTCGATGACAATGATGCGCTTATCTTTATGAACTTCCGCGCTGACCGTGCCCGTGAGCTTGCGCAAGCGTTTGTACTGCCAGATCATGAGTTTTCTGGTTTTGCGCGTCATAAGCAACCAAAGCTTGCCGCTTTTGTAATGTTGACCAAATACTCTGACGTGCTAGCGGACAATCCAAAGACCAACACCGCTTATTATCCAGCGTCTTTGACCAATACGCTTGGGGAATACTTACAAGATAAAGGTAAGACCCAGCTACGTATCGCTGAAACTGAAAAATATGCGCATGTGACCTTTTTCTTTAGCGGCGGCCGCGAAGAAGAATATGAAGGTGAGACACGTATTTTAGTGCCATCGCCTGATGTCGCCACTTATGATTTACAGCCAGAAATGAGCGCGCCTGAAGTGACCGATGAGCTGGTCGCTGCCATCGAGTCGGGTAAATACGATGTGTTGGTGGTCAACTATGCCAACGGCGATATGGTCGGGCATACAGGCGTCTTTGAAGCGGCTGTTAAGGCGGTAGAGGCATTGGACGTGTGTATCGGTCGTTTAGAGCAGGCGGTACGCGCTGCGGGCGGCGATATGCTGATCACCGCTGACCATGGCAACTGTGAGCAGATGCAAGACTACGAAAGCGGTCAGGTACATACGCAGCATACTACTGAGCTGGTGCCACTGATTTATATTGGTGAGCAAGCGGTAAAAGTACGTAGCGGCGGCAAGCTCAGTGATATCGCGCCTACTATTTTGGCGTTGATGAACATCGAGCAGCCAGATGAGATGACCGGAAAAAACTTATTGCTTTCAGCGACCTAAACCCGTCATTTAAGATGCTGGCTTGGCAGCGTATCATTACTGCTAAACCTATTAAATTTCATAGAAGAGGGAAAGATATCGATTATCTTTCCTTTTTTTTATTTACTTTTTTTAATATTCTGCCCTCTCTTTTACGTTACATTGCACCTGATACATATTGTTTAAGTTACTTGCAATACTATCCTAGTCTTAGATAGATGCTCGGTGTTATTTTAGACGACATTATTCATGAATAACTTTATAATCATAAATATCCATATACTCCAAAAGTTATAAAAATAATAACCAAACCCATTTTTGAGTGATTTTTTTTATGCGTCCAATTTCCCCTTTATTCTTATTGCGGTCTAAAAGCTTGAGACATATCACCATGCCACTGTCTTTTGGTTCTAAATGTTTGAAAATCAGGTTTTTCAGTGTTAAATCCATAAGCTGTCAGCTATTAAAC
This sequence comes from Psychrobacter sp. UBA3483, assembly GCF_002377905.1. Lineage (GTDB taxonomy): Bacteria > Pseudomonadota > Gammaproteobacteria > Pseudomonadales > Moraxellaceae > Psychrobacter. The sequence continues at coordinate 50,762 of NZ_DFQS01000005.1, forward strand.
CCCGTCCTTATTAGCGGTGTAGTGGGATTGGGTATGATTAATATGCCAACACAGGCTGCTACCAACAATAACGGTAAAATCAATAATAATGGCAAAAGTCCCACCGCAAGCTTGCAATTAATTAGTCTTAATAATGATAAGTCTTTAAACAATGACGAGGAAAACACCGGTACGGACGATTTATCAGATATCGCAGATATGCTTGAATCTGCTGATCAAGTCGATGACTCGATAGATGCCATCGCTGATGAAAGTGCGCTAAATGACGAGTCAGACGTTATAAACACCGATATTCCCGCCGAAGTTGCGCAAGTCTCGTTAAATGCCATTTCGCCTGAAACGCTCAAAACCTTTGTGGCTGTCGTTGATTTGGTGCGCCGCGAATATGTGGATACGGTGAATGATGAGGAGTTGTTCAGCAATGCTATGAGCGGTATGTTGACCAAGCTTGATAGCCACGCTGAGTTTTTGGATGCCGAAGCTTATGAGAATTTGCGCGCTTTTACTGAAGGCGACGTCGGTGATATTGGTATCAAGGTACAGTATCAACCAAAAGAAGGTTATTGGGTAATCACTGAGGTTGTTGATGGCTCACCTGCCGATAAAAAAGGCATTGCCGTTGGCGATTATTTGCACCAAGTGGATGAGTTTAAACTTGGTGAAGAGGAAGAAAGTAATGATATTGAGCAGCTATTAACGGGAATTGCGGGCACCCAAGTAGATGTGGTGACGTCAAAAGCAGGTCGCCGTAAGCACACCACGACTTTACAGCGTAATCACAATCATCCGCAAATTATTGAAACCCGGCTAGTAGATGGTATAGCCATTGTTAGATTGCCCGCCTTTCAAAACAACAGCCGTGAAAAGCTGTTACAAGGGTTAATCGATTTGGACGCGCCGGTTAGAGGTGTTTTATTGGATATGCGTGACAACCCAGGCGGCGTACTGGCGTCAGCTGTGAGCGTTGCCAGCTTGTTTATGACCGATACCGATGTGGTCCAAGTCAAAGGTCGCCAAAGTGACTCGCGCACCCTATCGACGCAAGGTGCCGCGCTATTAGATGCTATGCCTGTGGTAGTTTTGCAAAATCGTTATTCAGCTTCAGCAGCTGAAGTCCTAGCCAGTAGTTTGCAAGCGCAAAAACGCGCGACTATCTTGGGCGAGGTCAGTTATGGTAAAGGTTCAGTGCAGTCCGTGATACCGCTGAATGACGAGCAGGCGGTTAAGCTGACGGTTGCTCATTATATGACCGCTACGGGTAAAAAAATAGATGGGGTCGGGGTAGAGCCTGATGTGGCTTTAAAAGGAAGTGAGAGCACATGGGAGCAACAGGCGCTTGATTTACTCAGACAAAAATCCCTGCCATCGGGTATACGCTTTGTACGTAAACCTCAAGCGGCGAATAATTCTCATCAAGATGACACTAAGACTAAAGCGATTAAAAATAAAGTGACTCAAAACAATACAGTCATCGAGCACGTGACTGAAAAACCGACTGTTAAAGCCACGCCTTAATTTAATTAGCGTTTAAAGCTAGCATTAGCATTCATTTAACTTTTGTCTACATATGAGTACTTATTTATTGCTCAGATTGATTTTCAGCAATCTCAAGCTTTGACATGCGATAGCGTAACGAGCGGAAAGTGGTGCCCAACAATTCAGCAGCTTGGGTCTTGTTCCAGTTTGTCTGTTTAAGGGCGGTAATAATCAGTTGTCTTTCCTGTTCTTGTAGATAATGCTCTAAGCCTTGAGCGGGTAATTGACCCGCGCTAATATTTTCTTGATTTACGGATGGTTTTGAATCTTCTGGCTTCTTAATCTCATTTGTTAATGGTTCTGATATAGCGCTGGCTGCTGCTTTATCAGGTTTTGCTACGGGACTGGTCACCGCGCGCGCATTCATTGAAGGATAGTGCTGAGTAATCGTGCGATAAGGAGATACAGTGGCTTTTGCTTGTTGCAGGCTGTCTTTTTCTACGGCTTCTACGTCTTTTTTTACCGCATTATCTTTGATAGCTTCTACTACTAGGCTTTTATCTTTATCCAAAGTAGCAGTAGGTAAAATAGTTGATTTATCAGCGCTCTGATTTTGCTCTACTGCTGTCATATCTTTTTGGTCGTTCTCTACACGCTGTTTATCTAATTGTTGGTTTTCTAACTGTTGGTTGTCAAAATCAGCCAAGCCTAAATGACTCGCATCAATAGTGGAGGTTTCTGCTAAGGTTATCGCGCGCTCAAGGATGTTACGTAACTCGCGAACGTTCCCAGCAAAGTCGTGATGTTGTAGGCGCGCGCACGCAGCCTCAGTCAGCGTTGGCGGCGACTCCAATTGCCATTCATCGGCAATCAGGGTCAAAAAGTGCTTGGCTAATACTGGTATATCGTCACGTCTTGCGTTTAGGGTTGGCAGTTTAAGCTCAATAACATTGATGCGGTAATATAAATCTTGGCGAAAGCTACCTGCTTGTACCAGCTGATTTAAATCCTTATGCGTCGCTGATAGGATACGGATGTCAACCGGTACTTCTTTGGTATCACCGATTGCGCGCACGGTTTTTTCTTGAATAGCGCGCAGTAATTTGACCTGCATCGCTAGTGGTAAGTCGGCGACCTCATCTAAAAATAGCGTGCCGCCATTAGCCTGTTGAAACAGTCCTTGTTTATCAGCCACAGCGCCAGTAAAGCTGCCTTTTTTGTGACCAAAAAATTCTGACTCCATCAGCTCTGATGGAATCGCGCCGCAGTTGACTGGTACAAAGCTACCATCGCGGCGCGGGCTTAAATCATGGATTAAGCGCGCAACCACTTCTTTACCAGTGCCTGATGCCCCCGATAAAAAAACTGGTGCTTGTGAGCGCGCTAATTTTAAAATGGTGTTTTTTAGCGGATGCATGACGGCTGAATCGCCAATCAGACGGCTATCGAGCATTTGCTGCTCAGGTGAACGCTCAGGCGTTGACTTTGCGGCGTTATCTTGATGAATAACCTTGAGTGCATTTTCAACCAATTGACGCAGGCGCGGCAGCTCAAGCGGCTTATTAACAAAGTCAAAAGCGCCCAGCTTCAGTGCCTCAATTGCTAAGTCCATACTGCCATGCGCGGTAATCACGGCAATGGGCGTACTTGAACTGCTGCTAATATGTTTAACCAGCTCTAAGCCTGAACCATCAGGGAGTTTTAAGTCGGTTAAACAAAAATCATAGTCGTTTTCTTGCCAATAGGCTCTGGCCTGCGACAAGGTATAAGCCACATCGCTTTTGATGCCCATCTTGGTTAGGGTAATTTGCATCAAGCGGCATAAATCTACTTCATCATCAACGACTAGCGCGGTTGTGGTCATACATTATCTCATTGTCTTAAAATACTACAAGGCATTAAAAATACGTTTTATTTAAACGATTAATTGTTCCATTATTAATCGTTTAATTATCAATGGCCGCGTTATCAATAGCAGGGGCAATCAAACGGAAACAGGTTTTTTTGTGTTCTGGAATATAGAGCAGGCGCGCGTGATTGGCCTCACAAAATGCTTGCGATAAATACAAGCCTAAACCCGTACCCGCCTTATCAGTGGTAAAAAATGGATTGAACAAGTGGTCTAAATCCGCCGTACTCACCCCTGTGCCATCGTCTAACACATCAATTATAACATCGTTATCGGCACAATAAATCTCGATTTCCACAACAGCATGAGGGTGAGCGTAGCTACTATAGCGTAAGCCGTTGTTAATCAAATTAATAAAAATTTGCTCTAATTGATGCGGATCAAACGAGATGGTCGGCTGCGCATGGCTATGTAAAAAAACATCGTGCCCTTGAAAGTAGTTTGCCAAAAATTCTGGCATCCAATCGGCAAGGGCAATCATTTGCTGATTGGCGGTCTGCTGACGAGAGAGTTTTAAGACGTCTTCAATAATACGATTAACACGCTTTGTTTGCGTAAATATCATTTTATAAAGCTCATGATTGCCAGCCAAGACCTCGTTTGTATTTACATCTTCTGCTGTCTGATTTTCTTCAACATCTTCTATTAGTAGTTGACTGGCTTGCGAGATAGCGGCTAAAGGGTTTCTTATTTCATGAGCAATACTGGCGGTCAGTTGCCCCAAAGAGGCCAGTTTTAATTGTTGGGCGCTGGCTTGTTCGCGGCGTAAGTCTTCCAATATGACAAGCTTACTATCGTCTTTTAGTGGGATGATTTCGACGCGCAGCTTACCGAAGACAGACGCATTGGCAGTAGATGGCAACTCATAGATAAAACTACGAGATTGTCCCGTTTCTATCGACAAGCAAGCCTCAAATAATTGCAAATGTTGCGCGCGAAGCTGCTGCTGAAAGTCGGCGAGTGGCTTATTTATAATATTATTTTTAATATTATTTGTAGTGTTTTTTGCAAGACTGTTTGAAGAGTTGCTTAAAGTTCCGTTTAACGAGCTGTTTAACGGATTATTTGGTGAGCTGCTGAGCGTAGCATTTGTCTCAACATACTCTGCCTCCATTGCCGTAGCATTTGGAATACTCAGTAATTGATAAGCCGCAAGGTTGGCTAAAACCACTTGTTCACAATCGATGACGATGACGCCATTGGCCATTTGGGTGATGACCTCTTGATTGATAACGTTTAAGCGTTCGACTTCTTTGGCATGGCGTGCCGCTACTTTCTCAACTTGTACCAAGCGCTGCGAGATTGACCAACTTAAACCGCCGACTGCCAAAAAGCTGGCTGACATAAGGAGTGCATCACCTAAATTTGCCAAATTCATACTATTGGCAATCGCATAAAAAAACTGCTGATAGATAACGAAAATAATCGCCAGTAAGGTAATGATCAGCGCTTGCGAGCTATGAAGCAGCATAAAGCTGGCGGCAACCACCACCATATACAGCATGGTCAACTGCAAATCAGGCGCGCCAGCGGTATAGAGCAGTAAGCTTAAAATAATGACGTCTACTGCCAAACCAAACGCCAGCTGTTGCCGTGGATGCTTGGTTACTACATAAAATAAACCCAATAAAATTAAGCTTAAAAGTACATAGAAACTGAGCGCGGTCTGCTGCAAAAAACTTGGCAATGAAGTGCCATCGCTAGCGCGTGCTGTGATATACACCATCAACATCGAAAATAGGCTGACGACAAAGCGATAGCTGCTATAAATCAAACCTAGCCTGCGCAGCTGCGGCAAAGGCAAGGTGTCATCGCGCTGAAAATAATCAATCACAGTCGCGACGACGCTACTAATAGAGTTCACAGGTTTCGACGGCGCAGGCTTTAGAGATTTCATAGGCTTTAAGGGTTTCAGTATTTCTACAGGCTTTACAAATCAACCGTCATAAAAGAAAAGACACCTAAAATGCATGCGCATAGCGACTTACGGTTGGATAAGCCCGTGACGAATGGCCAAATGGGTCAATTTTACATCACTATCGACACCGACTTTTTCATAAATACGATAACGATAGGTATTGATGGTTTTGACGCTGACAAATAATTGGTCAGCGATTTGCTGCGGGCTTTGGCAATTCACCACCATCATGGCGACCTGTTTTTCACGGTCACTTAATAAGTCAAAAGGTGAGCTGGCGTTATCAGATAACAAAACATCCGCCAATTGCTCAGCAACGTCTTGGCTAAAATAGCGCCCGCCTTGATAGACTTTTTTCACCGCGCGTATCATCTCATCAAGCGGCGTCCCTTTGGTAATATAACCATTGACACCCGCTTTGATAAGCATCGATGGGTAAGGCTGCGCTGACATGCTGCTTACGGCCAAAATCTTAAAACCCATATCAAGCTGAATGAGGCGTTTGGTGGCTTCAAGGCCGCCAATATTTGGCATATTGACATCGAGCAATATCACATCCGGACGCAGCTGTTTTGCCAATTTAATCGCCATATCGCCGCTATCTGCCTCGCCGACGACTTCGATATCGGCACTATCTGCCAGCATGCGGCTAATGCCCATTCGCACCAAATCATGATCATCTACTACTAGTACTCGAATCATAGTTATACTCTTTTCTACTGGTCAGAATAAAGGGTGCACTGCTAATTTTAAACTACTTAAATAATGTTATTGAACGGTTATCCTAGTTGCTATTAATTATTAGCGACTAACTATTAGCGACTAACTATGAGTTACTATAAATGTATGAACTCACTATGACCTAACAAAGGCTCTTAGATTAAACATCCTATCTTTATATAAACTTTGCAATTATGCCCTCAGCAGCTTAAATGTAATGCTATATTGCGCCATTGTTAATTAATATTGCTGTAATATAAAGTAAATGTAGTAAAATTTGAATGTGGTCAAAAAATGACATCTAATTGATTTAGTAGATTAAACTTAAATGCAAACCATGATACACTAAAAATACAAAAACTCTATGTGAGTATCTACAAACACAACCACAAACGCTACGTACGTTGTTGGTGTTAGTTAGTATGTAACCCATTTTCTAACTAATGGCAGCGCGGCTGCAGGAGGCATAATGAAGCAACTACCATTAACCAAACAGCAATTAATCGCTGCTCTGATTTCATTGAGTTTGGGCAGTGTTGCACAAGCGGCACTTACCATTAATGGTAGTTCTGGCTCTGAGTCTAGTGCTCGTGTGAGCTGGGGCGGTGCCGACAGCTTATCTGAAGCGCGCAAGATCATGTACAACAGTAGTAATAGTTCGGCGATTAAAAAAGTAGACAATGGCTACGGCGCGACCAATATTACTAATACCCCCAGTTTTGGTAGTAGCAATAATAATAGCTTTAATAATACCAACAGCTATAACACCGCCTATCGCGGCGGTTTTAACAGCGGTAGTATGATTCCAATCAGTACCGATTCGCGCAGTGTCGCGGTCATCGATGCTGAAACCGGTGAATCTATCTACGAAAAAGACGCAGACATTGCCCGTCCAATGGCGAGTATTACCAAGCTTATGACCGCAATGGTAGTATTAGATGCCGGTCTAGATATGCGTGAAGAGATTACCCTCGATCCAGAAGATTTCGTCGGTCCAAAACGCGCCAGCTCAAACCTTAAATCAGGTGATCGCTTGAACCGTGCTGAGATGCTACTCATGGCATTGATGAAATCAGAAAACCCAGCGGCAAAAAGCCTAGCGCGTAATTATCCAGGTGGTTATAGTGCCTTTATGCGCGCTATGAACCGTAAAGCTCAAGATTTGGGCATGAGCACCGCTTTCTTTGGTGACCCAACGGGTCTTGATAAGCGTAACGTGGCTTCATCAAACGATTTAGTGAAAATGGTACGTGCAGCTGGTAACTACGATGTCATTCGCCGTTTTTCGACCACCAAAAGCTATGACTTTTATGTCTCTAACTACTCAAGCGGCAACCGTACGTATAAAGCCAATAACACCAGCAGCTTAGTGCGCGATGGTAGCTACCCAATCGGTATCTCAAAAACTGGCTTTATCAATGAAGCAGGGCGCTGCGTGGTGATGGAAACCCGTGTCAATAATCGTCCAGCGATTATCGTGATTTTGGGCGCAAACAGCTCAGCGACGCGCTGGGGTGATGCGAAAAACATCTTAAACAGTTTGGCGACTCGCCGTACCGTATAAGCGCACTATTTTAATATTGATAAAAAGGCTGTTATGTAATATAACGGCCTTTTTATTGGGTCAAATTTAAGCCCATTTGAGGAAAAACCATATGTTCCAAGCATCGGCTATGACGCCCGCGCCCAAACTATATTTACTCACCAATGATGATGAGTTTGCGGTTTTATATGCAAAATTGGAAGCAGCATTAGCAACGGGGCTGGTAGCATTATTGCAAATTCGCCGTAAAAAAACCTTACAAGCGGTCAATGGCAAAGCAAAACTCTATGAGGAAGCGCAGCAGATAGTCAGCTTGGCCAAAGCTCATGACGTTGCAGTTGTAATGAACGATGACGTTGCACTTGCCAAAAAACTTGGCATCGGGGTGCATTTAGGTCAGCAAGACGGTAAGATGAATGACGCTAAAATTGCCCTAGCACCAAGCGAGATTATCGGGCGAACTTGTCATGGCGATGTGGATTTGGTCAAACAAGCCAAAAAAAACGGCGCAAGCTATGCGGCGATGGGGGCTGTTTTTGCCTCAAACACCAAACCTAATGCTAATGTGATATCTCGCCAGCAGCTTATTGAAGGTTGTCAGCAAGAGATTGATATCTGCGTGATAGGCGGATTAACGGCAGAGAATGTCACCGAGCTGGCAGGTTTGCCCATTGTCTATGTGGCGGTCGTTGGCGATATTATGGACTTACCTGTAGAGCAAATTGCCGCGCGTTGTCAGCAATGGCAGCAGGCGCTGAGTAAATGGCAAGCGCCTGCTTAAGCAAAGCGTCATTAAATTCTTCAATCATTTAACACCGCACTGATTTTAAGTGACATTTATTTAAAATCGCCGTTAAAAATTATTCTGCATGTTCCATGCATAGCGTGGCGTAAGGCAATGCTTTTAGGCGTTGCGCTTCGATTTTTTTGCCGCACACCTCACATTCACCGTAAGTGCCATTTTCGATACGGCTTAGCGCGTTTTCGACGTAGATGAGGCTTTGACGCGCTTCATCCATCAAACTTGCGCGCATGTCATTTTGACGGTAAGAGATGGCTTGATCTTCCCAATGTTCATTGAGGTCGTCTTGTGGGTTTTGAAGATGGTCTTCGATTTTATCAATGCGAGTTTCATATTCTTCTTTTAGGTTGAGTAGGTCTTGTTTGGCAGTTTCAATATCGATACTCATAGCGTTCTCCTGAGGGCTTATTTTTATTGTTGGGTTTATTACTGATTATAATAATAGACTTTATCATAAGCGGCTTTCTGTCAACCAGCGCGGCTTATCATAAACACTCCTTTATCATAAACAGCCTAATGATGAAGTACCACCACGAAATGTTACTGTTTTTAGTGCGTCTGATTACTATTGAGATTTTGTCGATTTTTGAACGGATAAAACTATGGCGCAAAATTTATCGCAGTTCTTTATAAGAGCTGACTAAAAACTGCTAGAATACACCGCTTGAAATTCTTGCTTGGGCAGTTTTGTAAATTCAAGTCTAAGAATGACCCATAATATATGTTTTAAGATGACTATTTAATAAAAATGTTTAGCAGTTAGCAAACAGCCATATTGTAGATTAACCATAGATGATGCATAGGAGCAGGTAATGAATTTTTTGCGTATGAGTGAGCTGAGCTTAGCGGATAAGGTGGTGTTGATTCGTGAAGACTTAAATGTGCCTGTTAAAGATGGCAAAGTCGCAAGCGATGCGCGCCTGCAAGCCAGTTTGCCTACCATTAAAATGGCGTTAGAAAAAGGCGCGGCGGTGATAGTTTGCTCACACCTCGGCCGTCCGACTGAAGGCAGTCCTGAGGCCATCTATTCGCTTGCGCCAGTTGCTGATTATTTAAGCGATAAGCTAGCCGCGCCAGTCAGCTTAAATAAAGACTATCTAACGGCAGGCGTAGCAATCAAGGCAGGCGAAGTTGTGCTGCTAGAAAACGTACGCTTTAATCAAGGCGAAAAGAAAAATGACGCAGCGTTGGCGCAGAAATATGCAGATTTGTGCGATGTCTTTGTCATGGATGCTTTTGGTACGGCGCACCGCGCGCAAGCGTCTACTGAAGGCGTGACTCAAGCCATGCATCAAGCAGGCAAAGTCGCTTGCGCTGGACCTTTATTGGCGGCTGAGCTTGATGCCTTAAGTCTTGCGCTTGAAACGCCAGCCCAACCAATGCTAGCAATCGTCGGTGGTTCAAAAGTCTCGACCAAACTTGAAGTACTGCATAGCTTGGCTGAAGTCTGCTCGCAGATTATCGTTGGCGGCGGTATTGCCAATACTTTTTTAGCGGCACAAGGTTGTAGCGTTGGCGCGTCATTATATGAAGCGGACTTGCTCGATACGGCTCGTGATATCATGAATAAAACTGAGATTTTATTACCAGAGTATGTGGTTGTTGCCAATAAAAATGAGATTGATTTTGCAGATTTTACCGGCTCATTGCAAAAAGCGGCGGCGACCATCAAGTCGGTCAATGCCATTGGCGACAATGACATGATTTTAGATATTGCGCCAGAGAGTGCCGAGCAATTAGCGGCGGCTATCATCAAGGCAAAAACCATTTTATGGAATGGACCGGTTGGCGTATTTGAAGTCGATGCTTTTGGTCAAGGTACCCAAATCGTGGCAAATGCGGTTAAAGACAGCCAAGGCTTTTCGATTGCAGGCGGCGGTGACACGTTAGCAGCGATTGATAAATATCAAGTGGCTGATGGGGTCAGTTACATGTCAACGGGCGGCGGCGCGTTCTTAGAATTTGTAGAAGGTAAGGTATTACCTGCTGTTGCTGCCTTGCAAATTCAGGAATAGGGCTTAACGATACTTCAGCAGTTGAGTAACAGTAGACGTACAACTTGTCGTGAGCATCTAGGTTAGGCTATAAAAATAATAAAGTGACCGTCCTGTTTGGTTTTATTGATGCAGAGTTTGTCCGTATGAAAGCTGCATGATAAAAGTAAGCATGAAAGGTCACAGCTTATTATTAAGTAGTAATTATTTGTTTCCATACTGAAAATTATGATTGCATGCCCAATTTGTACTCTATAAAATAGCGCAAATCATGTATTTGGCATGCTTTATTTACGAGAGGTTTATTATGTTAAAACGTCATTTGTTACTTGCTAGTGTCCTTGCTGGTACCTTTGCAATTACTGCATGTAGCCAAGAAACACAAGATAAAACAGAAGCTGCTGCTGAATCTGCTGGCGATGACGCTGCTGCTAACACTGAAGCTGCCGCTGCCGAAACAGAAGCCGCTGCTGCTGACGCTGAAGTTGCTGCTCAAAACGCTGGCGCAGAAGTCGCTGAAGGCGCTGAAACAGCCGGTGCTGCTGCCACTAATGCACTAGAAAACACGGGTGAAGCGGTTGTGGTAGGCGCAAATGAAGCTGTTTCCGCTACTGCTGGTGTGGTTGCCGATGGCGCAGCTGCTGTTGAAGATAAAGCCAGTGAAAACGCAGTAGAAGCAGAACAACAGTACTAATTAATAGCTAAGCAGTTATATTCATTTGAGTTGTATTACTTGAACGATTAACCTGCATGAATAGCGCTTTAATTAATAGCTAATTTATAAGCCTCAAAATACTAAAAAAGCTTTGGTGATAACCAAGGCTTTTTTTGCGTTTTGTTTATTGTGAAAGGTAAAAAATGTAAAAGCGTGAGTTATCAATTAAACCAAAGCTGTAGGCTCAATACAATTGGTATGCTTAATGAAACTGCGAGCTTAATCGAGCTTAATAATGTGTGCCTAATAAATAGTCGCCCAACCGCTACGAAGCATGGGCAAAATTTGCTATAATCTGCGCGTGATAATTGCTAGTCAAAATCCTGCATTTTTTCCTACCCGTTCTATAGTGCTGCTTGTCGATTTAACTACCTTGTAGCGAGGATAGAACACTTGTAATCACCTAATCGTTACAAGTATTTATTTTAAAATCTAATCAGAGAGCGTTTTATGGCCTTAATATCTTTACGTCAACTTTTGGATCATGCCGCTGAGCACAGCTACGGTGTCCCTGCCTTTAACGTCAATAACTTAGAGCAGATGCGCGCTATTATGATGGCGGCCGACGCTTGTGATTCACCTGTCATCGTGCAAGCCAGTGCTGGCGCGCGTAGTTATGCAGGGTCGGCATTTTTACGTCATCTGATTATTGCTGCGATTGAAGAATGGCCGCATATTCCAGTGGTGATGCATCAAGACCATGGCATGTCACCTGCTATTTGCCAGCGCTCAATTCAGCTTGGCTTCTCATCAGTGATGATGGATGGCTCGCTTGGTGAAGACGGCAAAACGCCAATGGACTATGACTATAATGCCAGCGTGACCCGCGAAGTGGTCAAAATGGCCCACGCGTGCGGCGTGTCAGTCGAAGGCGAGATTGGGTGTTTGGGTAGCCTTGAGACGGGTATGGCAGGCGAAGAAGACGGCTCAGGCGCAGAAGGCGTATTGGATCACGAGCAGCTCTTGACCAGTGCTGATGAAGCTGAGCAGTTCGTTAAAGACACCAATGTCGATGCGCTAGCCATTGCGATTGGTACCAGTCATGGTGCGTATAAATTCACCCGTCCACCGACAGGCGATATTTTATCGATTGAGCGCGTCAAAGAGATTCATGCGCGTATCCCGAACACTCATCTGGTCATGCATGGCTCATCATCAGTGCCGCAAGAATGGCTAAAAGTCATCAATGAAAATGGCGGTGATATCGGGGAAACTTATGGTGTACCGGTTGAGCAAATCGTCGAAGCGATTAAACATGGCGTGCGTAAAGTCAATATCGATACCGATTTACGTTTGGCATCAACGGGCGCTATCCGTAAATTCTTGGCAGAAAACCCAAGCGAATTTGATCCCCGTAAATACTTTAAAGCGTCTATGGTTGCGATGTCAGATATCTGTACCAATCGTTTTGAAGCCTTTGGTTCTGCGGGACAAGCACATAAAATTCGCCCGATTAGTCTTGAAGGTATGGTCGATTTTTATAAATAAGCGTGGTTAGCAAAGCATGCTCATTGAGCCATACATAACAGCCGCTTATTTTTAGCGCATATTCTATAAGCAGTTTTTATATTAAATCTTATAAAGGGTGGTGGATTAATGATTGGATTGATTACCGGGCAGGTGCAGTATTTGATGGCACCAACTGCCTGTGTCATGACTGCCTCTGGCGTAGGCTACGATATAGAGCTGCCGCTGCCGTCATTTTGTCAGTTGCGTCTTAACGAGCAAGCGAGTATTTGGACGCATTTTCACGTGCGTGAAGATGCGCAGCTGCTTTTTGGTTTTATCGATCGTAAAGAGCGCGATGTTTTTCGTCAATTGATTAAAATTAATGGCGTTGGGGCAAAAATGGCACTGGCGATGCTGTCTGCGATGTCAGCTGCTGAGCTAAAAATGCATGTCGAGCAAGAGTCGGAGACGGCATTAACGCGTATCCCTGGTATCGGCAAAAAGACCGCACAGCGTTTATTGATTGAGCTAAAAGACAAGCTGAAAAATATCGAAGTTGATAATAGCCATTTAGAATTTGCGCTTCAACCTGCGCCTATTTCTGCTGAAGGTAGTATCATCGCTGAGGTAGAGGGCGCGCTGATTAGTTTGGGTTATAAAGAACGAGAAGCGCAGCAAGCAATTAAAGCGGCGAAAAGTCATGGCGACACTTTTGCCGATACGCAGAGCTTACTAAAAGCCACTTTGCAACAGCTGTCAGGCTTCTAGTAATGTAAGCGCGTTATTCTATAGTATCAATAAATCTTCAACAGATAAGCGACATTCATTGTCGCTTATTTTCGTTTTAGACTGTGTTTTATTGACTCGCTGCTTTATGATGTTTTGCATGACTTATATGCAGCGTTTGGTTATGCTGTTTATACCAATTCCAAAAAATATGATTAGTTTCGTCAAGCTCGTTTAGTCTTCTAGATGTCATGCTGGCATTCGCTTTCCTAGCTATTGAAAGCTACTCAAATTTTTGAAAGTGGTATGATTACTTTATTCTTTTATTAAAATGATAAAACCTATGATGCAAGATCGTTTGATTAATCCGTTAGAAGGGGCAGGTGATGCGCCTGATGCTAATATTCGACCGGCATTATTGGCTGAATATATCGGTCAGCCGGTGGTGCGTGAGCAGATGGAAGTATTTATTGGCGCGGCGCGCGGCCGGGGTGAGGCATTAGATCATACCTTGATTTTTGGTCCGCCGGGGCTTGGTAAAACCACACTTGCCAATATCATCGCTCGCGAAATGGGTGGCAATCTGCGTTCTACCTCAGGGCCAGTGCTGGAGCGCCCAGGCGATTTAGCAGCAATGCTGACCAATTTAGAAGAAGGTGACGTCCTCTTTATCGATGAAATCCATCGCTTGAGCTCTGTTATTGAAGAAATACTATATCCAGCGATGGAAGATTTTCAGCTGGATATTATGATTGGCGAAGGGCCAGCTGCACGCTCTATTAAGCTGGATTTACCGCCTTTTACTTTGGTGGCAGCAACCACACGTGCAGGATTATTGACCTCACCACTGCGTGATCGTTTTGGGATTGTGCAGCGCTTAGAGTTTTATAATATTGCTGACCTGACAACGATTGTTAGCCGTGCCGCGCGTTTGATGCGGGTACCGATGAGTGACGATGGTGCGGTAGAGATTGCTCGGCGTGCGCGTGGTACGCCAAGGATTGCCAATCGACTATTACGCCGTGTGCGTGATTATGCTGAAGTGCGAGGTGATGGCAGTATTAATGGCGCGATAGCGGGTAGTGCGCTCGATATGCTGGCAGTGGATAGACGTGGTTTGGATCATTTGGACAGGCGTTATATTGAAATATTGCACGAGCGTTTTGATGGTGGTCCAGCTGGCGTTGAAGCAGTAGCAGCAGCAATGGCGGAGGATCGCGGTACGCTTGAGGATGTGATTGAACCGTATTTGATTCAGCAAGGTTATGTGCTGCGTACGGCGCGTGGTCGGGTATTGACGCAAATGGCGATTGACCAGATGTTGTAATTTGAAAACTAAAAATCTTAAATAAAAAAAGCGCCTGCTTTTAATCTCGACTTAAAAGTAGGCGCTTTTTTTGCTACAGTGATTAAAATAAATAGCTTTGTATCTAAGCTGTAGGTAAAGTCTCAGGCCATATCTTCCCTGGATTTAAAATGTTTTTAGGGTCAAGGGCTGACTTAATCGCTTGCATTAGTACTAATGCATTCCCATGCTCTTGCTGCATATATTTCTGTTTGCCTTGCCCAATACCGTGCTCACCAGTACAGGTGCCATCCATCTCAATTGCACGGCTGGCGAGGCGGCTGATGATACCGTCAGCGGTAGCGACTTCTTCAGGATTGTTGGTATCGACCAATAAGAGAACATGAAAATTACCATCGCCGACGTGACCGACGATAGGTCCAATCATGCCAGACGCTTCGATATCTTTTGCTGTCTCACTGACGCATTCTGCCAAGCGTGAAATGGGTACGCAGGCATCAGTCGATAAGGCGCTGGCTTCAGGTCGTAGGGCACAGCTGGCATGATAGGCATTATGCCGCGCTTGCCACAGACGTTTGCGCTCAGCTTCATTGGTATCCCAAGCAAAATCCGTACCGCCGAATTCTTCGATGATATCGGTAAAGATTTGCGCTTGCTCGGCAACGCTGGCTTCTGTACCGTGAAACTCTACAAACAAGGTTGGCGTCTCAGTGAGCGTAAGATTAGCATATTGATTACAGGCTTTAATTTGCATGGCGTCGAGCAGCTCGATACGGGCAATTGGCAAGCACATTTGAATAGTCAACATCACTGCCTGACAAGCATCCTCTATTGTTGGGAAGTGGCAGATACCGCTACCAATACACTCACTAATACCAAATAACTTGAGCGTGACTTCGGTGACGATACCAAGCGTCCCTTCTGAGCCTATCATTAAGCGAGTCAAGTCATAACCAGCGGCAGACTTTTTGGCGCGAGTACCGGTGCGCACAATATCTCCGCTTGCGGTCACTACTTCAAGGGCGAGTACCACATCTTTCATGGTGCCATAGCGGACAGCATTGGTGCCTGAGGCGCGAGTCGCGACCATGCCGCCGATACTGGCATTGGCACCAGGGTCTATTGGAAAAAATAGTCCAGTATCACGTAAATAATGATTGAGCTGCTCACGTGTGACCCCGGGTTGTACCGTTACCGTCAAATCTTCGTTATTAACCTGTAATATCGCATCCATCGCATGCATATCGATACATAAACCGCCATAAGGCGCGTTTAATTGACCTTCTAAGGATGAACCAATACCAAAGGCAATGACTGGCATCTGATTCTGATGGCAAATCGCAACCGCAGCAGCAACCTCGTTTTTATCCTGCACGGTCAATACCGCTTCGGGTGGTTGATTGGCAAGCCAGGTCATGGTATGACCATGCTGCTCACGTACGGTTTGATTAAGGCTAAGTTGTTTGCCAAAGCGTGTTTGCAAAGTGGCAATCGCGTCACTATGATTTGGTTTGACTGAATCATTAGGCTTGGAAGGTGGTATAGATGATATGGTCGACATAGGTAAATTCTCCATATAAGGCGTATTTTTAACTGAGTAAACGACATGCTAAATAAGATAAAAAGTTAAGCTCTAATTCATTTTATTGTCCTTTATGGAAAATAAAATGAATTAGAGCTTATTAAATTAAGATTTTTTTGTTAATGATTAACGAGTATTTTTTCGTCAAAAACTAATAGCCTAAGCTAAAACCCGCCAAATAACGACGATAATAGCCAATAGGTAAAAAATAGGCGCAAACCAACCGACTTGCGTGGCGATGGCAATAAATACCGCAAAACCTGATAGCGCTAACCAATCGCGGCGACGGTCGTTTAGCATATCGGCGCGAATTTGTTGTATCTCTCGTAGCTGACTGTCTTGGCGCGAGCCTTGTGAGGCAAGGCTTTGTAAACCTTGGTCTAGCAGCTTAGGAATATCAGTCGTTGATAATAAAATCTCTGGCAACTGCTGACGCAGATATTGCAAGTTACGCATCGGATCGAGCTGCTCTTTAATCCAGCCACTTAAAATGGGCTTGGCAAGCGACCAGATATCAAGGTCAGGATATAAATCGCGACCGAGTCCTTCGACATGCACCAAGGTTTTTAGCAGCAGCATTAATTGTGGCGGAATACTCATATGATGGCGACGGGCGATATCTAAAATCTGCATCAAGACACCAGCAAAATCGATATCGTTAATGGATTTTTGTAGCATTGGACCGACAGTGCGTTTCATATCACGCATGAGTGCATGCTTATCGGTATTGGGCGGTATCCAACCCGCTCGGCTGACGATATCAACCATCGCCGTGAAGTTATTATTCATTACCGCCAAAAGCATGCGCGCGACGATAAGCTGGTCGTCTTTAGAGAGCGTACCCATAATGGCGCAATCAAGACCGATATAGCGCGGCTCATGACCCAAGTCAACCGCTGCCATATCTGCCGTGAGTGTTTTAACCGGCGGCGTTTCTACAAAGACATTACCCGGATGCATATCAGCATGAAAAAAGTTATCGCGAAACACTTGGGTAAAAAATATCGTTAAACCTTTTTCTGCTAATGTCGCACGGTCGTAACCCAGCTTATCAAACACCTCAACCTGCGAGATAGGCACGCCTTGGATACGCTCCATAATCATGACATTTTTAGCAGCGTCATAAACTTCAGGCACATACATCAGTGCTGAACCCAAGAAGTTATTACGCATCTGGGTGGTATTGTCCGCCTCCAAGGTTAAATCCAATTCATTAAGCATCACTTGGCGATAGTCTTCGACAATATCAACGATATGAATGGCGCGCGCCGCTTCGATACGCGCCGATGCCCAATTGGCAAGCTCACGCAGTAGCTCAAAGTCTGCCACGATAGTGGTACGAATATCAGGGCGAACCACTTTCACTACTACCTCACGACCATCATGCAATGCGGCCGTATGTACTTGAGCGATAGAAGCTGCTGCTAACGGCTTAACATCAAAGCGGGCAAATAGCGCTGCGATAGATTGACCTAAACCGTGCTTGGGGTCTTGGATTTGGGCAATAGCAACATCAGAGTCGAAAGGCTTGACCTTATCTTGTAGCTGTACCAATTGCCCGATAATCTCAGGCGGCACCAAATCGCGACGCGTCGAGAGCAGTTGCCCCAGTTTTAAGAACAGCGTACCCATGTCTTCAAGCGCATACTTAATCGCATTGGGCTGATGTTTTTTACCCCAAGCCGCCGGATGCAAACGGATTAAACGCGCCAAAGGTTGCAATTGCGGCGCTTCTTCGACAGACAAATGGGTGTCAATGCGATAAGCGGCGGCAATACGCCAAAGTTCAAGTAAACGGGCGCGATGTGATAGTAGCATGAGATAGGGTTACTCTAAAAAGTCGAAAATAGGGCAGAGTCTATGACGGCTCATAGTTAGCGTTTAGGTCGTCATAGACTCTATTTATTATCTATGATTGGTTAAACGTGCTTGCTCATCTTTGATAGCGGCAAGTTTGGCCTCTTCACGCTCAATGTCGGCACGCAGTTTTAATAACTGCTGCTTTAGATCATTGACTTCGGCAGCTTCCATCGGGTCGGGAGTAACATTGCCCGCTACGTCATTGGCCCAGTCGCTGACATCGTTAAAGGCGCGTTTGGCACTATGACGCCAGCTGCCTTTTAGCTGCGAGATAAGCAGGTGTAATTGGCTGGCCATCGGTTTCCCAATAAAGGGCTCAAGCTGGCCGGCGACATCAGGGTCAAAACCTGCAACCAGCTGCTTAAGTTGCATGAGCACTTTGTAATCCCCAGCAATAGGCAAGTTGCCTTCTGTGCCGCGCATCAGATTCAACAGCTGCGCAGGATTATCAACGGTAATGATACAGTCTGGACGACTATGACCCAGACGCGAACGCTCTAGACTGGCTTTTTGGCGCTCATTCATATTGCCACTTGTCTCAAACACACTTTCAGTCATAACCGGCTCAAAGCGCAAACGATCTTCGGTAAATAAAACGTCTAGATTAATCTCAGGCATGCCCATATTTAGACGCAGCACTTTGCCCGCAAGCGGCGCTAGCCCAGCTTTGGTAATCTCATCGCTGGCAATGGCGATATTAATCAGCTTTTCGGCACCTGCCAAAAGTAACACAGTCAGCATAAGGCCCTCACAATGTTTGGTTGAGCGCCATAAACGCGGCGCATATTTCGATATTGGCTGTTATGACGATGTAAACGCCTGCTCAATGACAGACGTTTTTACATGATAAAAAGCTTGGTTATCTAAGCAGCTGTCAAAACTAAGCTCTACAGCTATTCTTTTCTAAACCTGTGCTTTTCTAAAGCTGTGATTTTTTAAAATTAGGCTTTAAAGCCGCGATGCACCGCAACGATACCAGCGGTCAAGTTATGATAATCACAATTCTCAAAGCCTGCTTGCTGCATCATCTGCTTAAGCGTCTGCTGATCAGGGTGCATTCGAATCGATTCAGCCAAGTATTGATAGCTCTCAGAGTCATTAGCAACCAACTTACCCATAATCGGCAACGCCGTAAATGAGTACAAATCATAAGCTTTCGATAAAGGCTCAAACACAGGTTTTGAGAATTCTAAAATCAATAAACGACCGCCTGGCTTGAGTACACGATACATAGATTTTAGCGCCGCATCCTTGTCTGTGACGTTTCGCAGACCAAAGCTAATAGTCACCAAATCAAAGCTTTCATCATCAAAAGGTGCCAAAGTTTCAGCGTTTGCTAAGACGAAATCAACGTTATTACAGCCGGCATTGATGAGGCGCTCACGACCCACTTCTAGCATCGCCGCATTGATATCTGATAATACCACATGGCCGTTGCGACCCACTTCACGGCTAAATACTTTGGCCAAATCACCCGTGCCACCAGCGATGTCAAGCACCTGCTGACCGGCGCGTACACCTGATAAGCTAATGGCATAACGCTTCCATAAACGATGAATACCAAACGACATTAAGTCATTCATGATGTCGTATTTTTTGGCAACTGAGGTAAAAACATCGGCAACGCGCGCTTGTTTTTCTGCTTTATTGACCGTTTTATAGCCAAAATGCGTTTGCTCATTACCATCGGTATCAGGCGTATGTGGGTTATTGATGTCATCACGTTGGTTAAACAGCGTTTGTTTGGCCGTTTGTGCGTGCGTAGCAGTAGGATTGGCGCTGTTATTTATCGTATTTGGCATAGTCGTTTGTTGACCTTGTGGGGTTCCGGTTGGTAAGTCTTGCACTTGGGTGAAGTCATTATTATTGCTGCTATCGACTGCAGCATTGGCATTCAGCGTCGTACTAGCGCTTTGGTTTTGACGCGCTTTTACTTGCGCGGTGATATTTTGATTATGAGCAATACTGTCTTTAACCAATTTATCTTGCAGATGACCATGAGAAGTAGGGTTATCAGTATGGGCTTGATCGGCTTGGCTAGAGTTATTATTTAAGTTATCAGTCATACGGTTATCCTATTATTTGTTTTTATGATGGCGTATTTAAGCGTTATTTGCATAGAGTTTAAACATTGATTGCATGTTGTTTAAACCCTATTTAAGCACTATAGCTGTCAGTTAGCCACGGGCATTATTGACCCTATCATACACCAAACGTTACTGGCTTACCGCCATTATTGGTGCCATGAACTTCGTCGATAATCTCAAGCTCGCGCTCACAAAACGGTTCAATAAAGCTGCTTACACTCTTCAGCGGTTTCATCGCTTTAAAGCCTGAATCGATAAAGTCGTAAAGCGGCTGGAAGTTATGGCGATAAGCCGTGCCTTTTGCGAGACCAAAGGCTTTTTTGAGCATAAATGAATTCAAATCTTTATCGGTACGATAGCAAACCTCTTTTAAATTGTTAATCTGCACGCGGCGCTCCTCTGCCTCATCGACTGCGCGGTAAGCGGCAAGCATATTCTCTTCATTGACTCCTAAATCTTGCGTAACCAACCACTCGGCCAAATGTAAATCCAGCTCAATCGCCAAGATAGACGCTTGAATGCCCATGCTGCCCGCTTCTAAAGAAGCCTCTTTGGCAAGGCGCTCTAATTTTTTGGCTTTGGGCAAGATACGATCTAACTGTTCTGCCAATACTTTAAATTCATCACCACCATACAGCTGCGTCAAAAAATACTCTGCCATCGGTTTGTTTTTTGGTTGTTCAAACAGCGCGCTATGGGTACGCTTAATACGC
The DNA here is from genome assembly GCF_002377905.1 of Psychrobacter sp. UBA3483. Lineage (GTDB taxonomy): Bacteria > Pseudomonadota > Gammaproteobacteria > Pseudomonadales > Moraxellaceae > Psychrobacter. The sequence goes on from NZ_DFQS01000005.1 coordinate 71,562, forward strand.
GCCTGTTGCCATGCTTGCACTTCTTTGAGCTTGGTATTTAAGGCAGCATCTTTATGGTGTGGCAACGCCCAAAAACGGTTTAAGTGCTGTTGTAAATTGGCTAACGCAGACATGGCAGGTAATCCTATAAAAAGTAAAAATGGCAATAAAATTGCTAATAAAAGAGTAGAAATGATACTAAATTCTTATCTTTGTGGGCAGCTATTAAAGCATGCGCACAAGATTTTGTTCACCTTAAAAGAAAATACCGCAGAATACAAATGCCAAACTGTTACATAGCAGGGTTATTTACTAGATTTACTCAATGCTATGATTCATTGTATAAATAAGACAACTTATAAAAACCATAAATAAGACAGCTTATCAAAATTATCTAATAATAAAGCGAGTATGGACATGAGCAAAAAAAATAAATCGACTGAAAGCCAAGCACGAGAAGCAGTAAGTGACCAGTTTAGTAAGCAAGTCGTCGAGCAGCGTTTAACGCCAAATCCGTTAAATATCTTTGCTATGGACAAAGATACATTGCGCTTAGCATTAGTCACCGCTCAGTTTGCCCTGCGCGCCACGCGGCAGCAAACACCGCCAACCATCAATAAACCAACTGGGCTTTTGGTGCTGGTCAACGGCATGGAGCAGGCGGGCAAGGGCACCGCGGTCACTCAGTTGCGGCAATGGGTTGACCCGCGCTTACTCAAGGTTGAGGCGACTATCGGAGATTGTCCCTTAGAACATCAGCCGATTTGGCAAGCGCATACCAAAGCGCTGCCGCGTCATGGCGATGTGATGGTGTATTTTGGCAACTGGTATGCTGATTTACTCTATAACGTCATGCGCATGGCGACCCTAGATGATGACGATAAGGTGAAAAAAAGTGAAGATAAGAATAATAAGACGCTGAAAAATAACGCCTTGCCTATTGGCCGATGGCAAGACTATTTAAAACAAGAACTCACCAAACTACAAGCCTTTGAACAAGACCTTGCTGCTAACCAAACCAAACTGCTTAAATGCTGGTTTCATGTCGATATCGAAACCTTGCAGGCGCGGCTCAACGATGATGAGGCTGATCCAGAATTTTTATATCAAATCGATTGGAAAAGTAAAAAGGTCGTCGATACTTTTAATAAGGTAGCAACCGCGCTATTACGCCAGCAAGATGACTGGATTATTATCAATGGCGATGATAAATCAGAGGCTGCCACCCATTTTTGTCATGAAGTATTGCAAGCGATGCAAACCGCGCTAGCAAGCAGTAAAGCAGAAAGTAGTAAAGCAGAAAGTCAGAATATAAAAGAAGCAGCAAAATTCGAGCCTATAAAAATCCCTAAAACCTTGATAGAGGTTGACGATACCAAGATAGATAAGTCTGACTATCATAAAGCGCTTGCCGATAAGCAAGCACACCTTGCCAAATTGCTACGGGCGCGTCAGGGTCGGCATGTGGTCTTTGCCTTTGAAGGAATGGACGCTGCTGGCAAAGGCGGCGCGATCAAAAGACTGGTTGCGCCACTCGATCCACGCGAATATCAGATTTATAATATTGGCGCGCCGATGTTATATGAATTGCAGCATCCTTATTTATGGCGTTTTTGGACCAAGCTGCCCAATGAGCAAATCGATCGTATCAGCCGTATCGCCATCTTTGATCGTACGTGGTACGGACGCGTATTGGTCGAACGTATCGAAGGCTTTGCGACTGACGCAGAATGGCAGCGCGCTTATGCTGAAATCAATCGTTTTGAAGCAGATTTGGTATCCGCTGGCACGATAGTCATCAAATATTGGCTCGCTATTGATAAAGAGGAGCAGCTCAAACGCTTTGAGGCGCGCGAAGAGACGCCGCATAAGCAGTTTAAATTAACCGATGATGATTGGCGTAATCGTGATAAATGGGTGGAGTATGTGCAATCGGCGGCTGATATGTTGGCACGTACTGATACTAAGGATGCACCTTGGGCAATCATTGCGACTAATGAGAAACGCCAAGCGCGCCTAGCGGTATTAGACCATGCTATTAAGCAGCTATCCGCGGCATTGTCTATCACTGCTGATACTAAATAAATGGATGATAAGTGATGAAGGCTTTATACGAACTTAAAAGTTAGTATTATCTTTGTTTGAAGTTTTAGGGAAAATTAACAACATTTTTCTACTAAATAGACAGCTTTTTTGATTGATATATTTGTAGTTACAAATCTCGCAATATCATCATGCATTCTGTGTCTATATTTAATATAATAGGCGCGTAATAACTTCTGCCTGCTCGCAAAATAGCTGGACAGTCAGAGACAGTATTTATCCTATAAATGCTTTAATTAGTAGCAACAGATTTTTATAACCAAACGCTATCCCTATAAAACCTAAGCCGCAAGCTGCTGTAATCGGACGATTTGGCAAGACTACTTGCGGCTTTATGGCATTTTGTGGCTTAGGTTTTTCGCTGATAGGTGAGTAAGCTTGCGCGTAAATATTTACAAGTACGCAAAACTATCAGGACAATAAAGAGCGCAGTAGATAGCAATTTTTTATAACTATATTTTCTTCAAAACAGTATTTCGAGAAACAAATTCAACATAGTATGTCAAAACCACGTTGCGGGCACGCTATCATAATGTTGGGTGGTGAAAACAACGCCATCGTTAGCGCCGTAATTAATGGCATCAATCACCTATAATTTCAATCAGCTTACGCAGGACGTATTAACGTATGGGTATTAGCAGCAGTTCTACAGAACCAACCAAAGCAGTCGGTTCTATGAGAATCAATCTATTTTTTGCCATTTTACTGATTGCGATGACCGCTTACTTTTTGTGGTGGGGTCTAGATTACACCATGCATCAGCAGACGACGCTATTTATCGTAGCGACGGCTTTTGGTGTATTTATGGCATTCAATATCGGCGGTAACGACGTCGCCAACTCCTTCGGTACTTCGGTGGGAGCAGGGACGTTGACGATTCCGCAAGCTTTGGGTATTGCCGCGATATTTGAAGTGTCGGGCGCGGTGCTGGCGGGCGGTGAAGTTACCGATACCATCCGCAGCGGCATCGTTGACTTAGATGGTTTATCGGTGTCGCCCAATCAGTTTATTTATGTCATGCTCTCAGCGCTTATCGCGGCGGCATTTTGGCTGTTGTTTGCCACCAAAAAAGGTTTGCCCGTTTCGACCACGCACGCCATTATCGGTGGTGTCGTTGGTAGCTCTATTGTGCTCGGTATTTCTTTAGGTGGTACCGACATGGCACTATCGACCGTCGATTGGGGTACGATTGGAACAATTGCCATCTCTTGGGTCATCTCACCCGTGTTAGGCGGCGTATTTTCTTACCTGTTATACGGCCAAATTAAGAAAAAGATCATTGAGTATAATGATCGAACCGAAGCGCATATTGCGACACTAAAAGACGATAAAAAAACCGTCAAGCAAAACCACAAAGAGTATCTAGAAAGTTTGACCGAGTCAGAGCAACTGGCCTATACCTCAGCGATGCTGCGCGATCAAGAAATCTATAAAGATGATGATTGTGACATCGAGGATTTAGAAACCGATTATTACAAAGAGCTTTATAAGATTGAGCACGAACGTAGCAATCTTGATACCCTAAAAGCCCTCAAGCAATGGGTACCGCTCATTGCTGGTGCGGGCGGGGCGGTCATGACTTCTTTGGTGGTGTTCAAAGGCTTAAAGAACGTCAACAGCAACATGACGACGATTCAAGGCTTTTTTATCATGGGTATGATAGCGGCGCTGGTATGGCTTGCGACCTTTATTTATACCAAGAGTATCCGCGGTAAGCATAAAGAGGATTTGACCAAAGCGACGTTTATTATGTTTAGCTGGATGCAGGTCTTTACCGCGTCCGCCTTTGCTTTTAGTCATGGCTCAAACGATATCGCCAATGCCGTCGGTCCTTTTGCCGCGATTATGGACGTTATCCGTACCAATAGCATAGCGACCGAGGCTGCCGTGCCGCCTGCGGTGATGTTGACCTTTGGTGTGGCGCTTATCGTTGGCCTTTGGTTTATCGGTAAAGAAGTTATTCAAACTGTTGGTACCAATCTAGCAAAAATGCATCCGGCTTCTGGCTTTTCAGCGGAATTGGCTGCGGCTGCTGTCGTCATGGGCGCATCGACCATGGGTCTGCCTGTATCGAGTACGCATACGCTGGTTGGCGCGGTGCTTGGTATTGGCATCGTCAATCGAGATACCAATTGGGCGCTGATGAAGCCTATCGGTCTGGCATGGGTAATTACCCTGCCTGCGGCGGCCTCGATGTCGGCTATCAGCTATCTGTTATTAAGTAATATTTTTCAATGAGAGTGTTATAGTTATTTATTATAGCTTTCTATAAAAGAATAAAAAACGCTTATCAGCCTTATGCCGATAAGCGTTTTTTTACGAGGATTTGAATCTCTATTCAGTACCAAACTGCTTACGTTTTTTGGCAAAAAAGCGGTCTAATCGGTCCATGGCATCTTCTAAGTCATGGAGATTGGGCAAAAACACCAAACGGAAATGGTCGGGTGCATCCCAGTTAAAGCCAGTACCTTGTACCAGTAAGACGTTCTCTTCGACCAATAAATCCATCATAAACGCCATATCATCTTCGATAGGATAAACTTCAGGATCCATCTTTGGAAAGCAATAAAACGCCCCTTGCGGCATGGTACAAGAAATACCTTTAATGGCATTTAAGCGCGAGACCGCCATTTCGCGCTGCTTATACAGACGCCCCTTTTTAGAGGTCAAGTCCTTCATGCTTTGATAGCCGCCCATCGCGGTTTGGATGGCATATTGCCCTTGAACGTTTGAGCATAGGCGCATAGACGCCAACATATCCAAGCCTTCGATAAAGTCGGCAGCGTGGTCTTTTTTACCAGAAACCATCATCCAGCCCGCGCGAAAACCGGCGATACGGTGCGACTTTGATAAGCCGTTATAAGACAATACCAGTACATCATCGGTCAAGGTGCTCATTGGCGTATGCGCCATATCATCATAAAGAATACGGTCATAAATCTCATCGGCCATGATGATTAAATCATGCTCTTTGGCGACGTCGATAATTTGCAATAACACCTCATCACTATAGAGCGCGCCCGTTGGGTTATTGGGGTTAATCACCACAATGCCTTTGGTTTTAGAGGTGATTTTAGACTTGATGTCTTCAATATCAGGATGCCAATTGTCCTCTTCATTACAGCGATAGTGCACTGCTGTACCGCCTGCTAAGTTGGCGGCTGCCGTCCAAAGTGGGTAATCAGGCATTGGCACCAGGACTTCGTCGCCATTGTTCATGAGCGCCTGCATGGTCATGACAATCAGCTCAGAGACGCCATTACCCAAATATACATCGCGCACATCGACAGCCGATAGCAGACCTTTTGATTGATAATATTGCAAGACCGCTTTACGTGCCGCAAAAATCCCTTGCGAGTCCGAGTATCCTGTCGCTTCTGGCAAATTCATCGCTACATCGCGCAAAATCTCATGCGGTGCTTCAAGGCCAAACGGCGCAGGGTTGCCAATATTCAGCTTTAAAATACGCTTACCTTCAGCTTCCATTTTATTGGCTGTTTGCAAAAGCGGACCACGAATGTCGTAGCAAACGTTTTGTAATTTATCGGATTTTTTAATTGGATTCATAGAATGACCACTCATCGGATTGGGTTGTGAATTTGCGGTAGAAGTAGGGGCTACGTTTTGCGACGTAGGCGTTTCGTTTTTATTATGAGAATTGATAGGTTGATTTGAATTAACAACGCTATCCATGTCGTTTTGCAAGTCGCCGCGTAATAAATAGCCTTCGCTACAGCCTAAGATACGGGCTAGGGTCGGTAGTTTCGATGATACGATGCCATTGGTGCCGCGCTCCCAGTTGGAGATGGCACCGCGACTAACCTTTGCACCTGCTGCGGTCATTGCCTGCGCCAATTGCTCGGCGGTCATGCCTTTATCGCGGCGCAGCTGTACCAGTCGTTCGGCTTGCGTACTCTGAGGAGTTTGGGGAAATTCGCTATCAGCCATTGTTGTGTAACCCTTTTATTAAAACAATCAAACCTAATGCAAGATATTATTGCATAAAATTTCTTAATGCAAGTCTAAAGATAAAGTCTTTATAGGATTATTCAAAATAGAGATAAATTGCAAGAATAACTTGCATAATGTGTTTATTTTAAGGGTGTTATTAATTATTAAAAACTAAAATGTCCTTTTCGCTAAATTATTTAGCAATAAAAAAGCAAATCAGATGCGCGTTTAATAAAATTACAACTTTATTGATTTCGCTAGCGAGGTAATTTGCTATATTTTACTTCTCTATCTCTAATTTTTTTCTTAAAACCTTAGGCTTTGGGCTGCTAAATTTATTACTTTTATAAGCAATGCCTTGAATAGTCAGCCAATAAGCAGCAGATAAAGCCTAGCGTTTTTATAAAAACGTACGATAAATTGGTCAGAAAATGACATATCGCAAATGAGATAACCAATCATTTAATAAGGATAAAAGATGCAAGACAATCAATTAAGCAAAGAAGAAATCAGCCAATTGACCGACGCAGATTGGAAAGCGCGCTTAAGTGCCGACGAATACCACGTCATGCGCGAGAAAGGCACAGAGCGGCCATTTACTGGCGTTTATAACGATGTTAATGATAAAGGTATCTACCGCTGTAAAGGCTGCGGTGCCAGCTTGTTTGAGTCGGACAATAAGTTTGACGCCGGTTGTGGCTGGCCAAGCTTCGATCAGAGTATCGATAATAGCGCTATCGATGAGCACGAAGACAATTCACTTGGCATGCGCCGTACCGAAGTGACGTGTAGCAATTGCGGCGCCCACTTGGGACACGTATTCCCTGATGGCCCACGTGAGACCACTGGCATGCGCTACTGTATCAACTCAGTGTCTATCGATTTGGATAAAGCTGAGTAATAAGTATTAATATAATCAATATTTTAGCCAAAGTTGGCGTGATAAAAGGGAAGTACGCGGTGCTTCCTTTTTTCTTATCAGTACGCATGTTAATAGTAAAAATAATAAAACAATCAATCTAAGGATTCATCATGAGCACTATTTACGATTTTACCGCTGAGCGTATGGACGGCACCTCGCAAGCCTTTGCCGATTATAAGGGCAAAGTATTATTAATCGTCAATACCGCCAGCAAATGTGGCTTTACGCCGCAGTTTGAAGGCCTAGAGGCGCTGTATCAACAATATAAAGAGCAAGGATTGGTGGTGATTGGCTTTCCTTGTAATCAGTTTGGCGCGCAAGACCCTGGGACTAACGAGGAGATTGGTGCGTTTTGCCAAAAAAATTACGGCGTTAGCTTTCCAATGATGGCAAAAATTGATGTCAACGGTAAGGACGCCCATCCAATTTTTGATTGGCTTAAAGACCAAAAAGGCGGGCTGCTGACAGATGGTATCAAATGGAATTTTACTAAGTTTTTAATTGGCACCGATGGACAAGTAATTGACCGTTATGCGCCAACCACCAAGCCTGATGCTTTAAAAGCAGATATTGAACAAGCATTGGCGGCCAAATAAATAATAAGCTAGAGAAATTATTGGTTTTATATAAAATATAAAGCCAATAAAAACATAGGTTTGCATAAATTGCGGCTAAATTAAGAAAAAATACGCAGGAAAAAGGTAAATAGTGTTTGACAGCCATGTGTAAATGTATATAATACACACCCACAGCAAGGGTGATTAGCTCAGTTGGTAGAGCGTCTGCCTTACACGCAGAATGTCGGCGGTTCGAATCCGTCATCACCCACCACTCATTTAGCGAGTGGGTCTTTTAGAAGACGAAATGCTAAAGACGACCTAAGCAGCGGTAGTTCAGTTGGTTAGAATACCGGCCTGTCACGCCGGGGGTCGCGGGTTCGAGTCCCGTCCGCTGCGCCATATTTAAAACTTAGTTTTAATACAAAAGTTTCAACCTCAAGTATTCGTTTACTTGAGGTTTTTTTGTGTCTGCTCATTTTAAATAGTAGCGGCGTGACTTATATTTATATTGTATGCTGTGCTAATAGCTAAATTTTACATGGCAATTGATAATAGGGATGAAAAATAACATGGAATATAACCACATACCTAGAGAGCCGCTAGGCTTTTTTCCAACCCCGCTGATTGAGCTAAAACGATTGAGTGCAGCCTTGGGCGGTCCCAAAATCTATATGAAAAGAGATGACAATACGGGGCTGGCATTGGGTGGCAACAAAACCCGTAAGCTTGAATTTATCCTCGGTGACGCGCTTGCCAAAGGTGCTGATACTATCATCACTGCGGGCGCGATACAGTCAAACCATTGCCGTCAGACAGCAGCGGCGGCGGCAAGCTTAGGACTAGAGTGTCATTTAGTCTTGGGCGGTGAAGAGCCGGAGCAGGCAAATGGCAATCTCTTGCTAGATAAGCTGTTTGGTTGTCATATCCACTGGGCAGGCAATCATCGCAAAGGCGAGGACATTCCTAGCATCGTTGAACAATTAACCAACCAGGGCAAAAACGTCTACGTGGTGCCGTACGGTGGTTCAAGCGAGCTTGGGGCGTTAGCCTTTGTAGAAGCATTTAAAGAGTTAGAATCGCAGCGTCAAAGCATGGGCTTCTCCTTGACTCATATCGTATTTGCCTCAAGCTCTGGCGGCACGCAAGCGGGCTTAATGCTTGGCAACAAAATCTTTAACTCACCTTATCAAATTGTCGGTATCAATATCGATAAAGGTGAAACCGATAAAGTCGCCTTTGATCAATATACCTTGGCGCTTGCTAATAGCACGGCAAAATTAATCAAGACAGATTACGAATTTACCGAGTCAGATTTGATTCTTAACTCTGATTATGTTGGTGAAGGCTATGGTGTAGTGGGTGCATTAGAAAATGAGGCGATAGCTTTGACGGCGCAAACAGAAGGGATATTGGTCGACCCTGTTTATACTGGTCGCGCGATGGGCGGACTTATCGATATGATTCGTAGGGGGAAGATTAAGAAAACCGATAGTGTGTTGTTTTGGCATACTGGCGGTGCGCCGGCTTTATTTGCTTATGCCAACGATTTGGATTTGGCGGAAAAAAGCCGTAAGCCAGAAGTTTGATTGCTTAAAAAAAGAAATTTGACTTGTTAGTGGTTTATAAAACAAGTGCTTATGGGCGCTGATTAAGCCGACTGACAGCAGCAATCAGCGCCACCATAATAATACCCATAATAATAAGAATCCCCGACATCAGGTGCGCTGCTTCGTAATTTAGCGCCTCTACTTGCTCATATATCGCAATAGAGACAACCTTGGTTTCACCTGAAATGCTGCCACCTATCATAAGTACCACGCCAAATTCGCCAATAGTATGCGCAAAACTGATTAAGCCGCCTAGAATAATACCAATACGCGCTTGCGGTAGGACAATTTTTATAAAACGTCTAAGACGGCTAGGCTCTAATAAGCTTGCCACTTCCATCACGCTTTGGGGAATACGCAAAAACTGAGCATAGACGGGCTGAATATAAAAGGGCAGGGAGTAGATGATAGAGCCAATTACCAGCCCTTCAAAGGTAAAAACCAAAGGGCTGATATTATGCTCGATAAGCCATTGTCCAATACCGACGGTCGGGCTTAGCAGTAATAATAAATAAAAACCAATGACGGTAGGCGGTAAAACAAGGGGCATCGCAATGATGCCCATTAATAGAATCTTTATACGCCCAACGACATTTCCGCGGCTAGGCTTGGCAAGCCAATAGGCGAGTGGCGTTGCAAATAACAATAAGCAAAGGGTGGTAATGCTGGCAAGCTTGATGCTTACCCATACCGGTAGCAGCATGTCTGAAATAAGAAACTGGGACATCATAGCGTGATTATCTATCTACCTTTTATCCAGTGCGCCGCTGATAGGACATTATTTATGCTGCTACGTTATTTATAGATCGCTTGCCTTGATAACGTGTTACTTATGTCACATTTCACTTATTTCACGCAGGCAAGCTTATCAAAGGGCTAAAGTATTCACTTGAGCAAACCTAAGCCGTCCTTATTCTCTTGATAGATTGTAATAAACAAGCTACTTAACAGCCAAATAACCCGCTTTAGCAAAATAAGCCTGGCCAGCAGGCGAGCGCAGATAATCGGTAAAATCTGCTGCGCTAGCGATATCGGTAATAACGATACCGTCCTGCAGGATAGCAGGATAAGAGTCGGCTGGTAAAATATAAAATTGCTCGGGCGTCGCTTTGATGGCGGTCACCTGCGACTGAGCCACAAAACCATAATCGACATTACCCGTATGCGCATATTGAAAAGCTTGGCCAATATTTTCCGCCTGAATGATGCGCTTTTGTGCCGTTAGAGAATCGTAAAGGTTCTGTGCTTGTAAATAAGCCTTGGCAGATTCGCCATAAGGCGCAAGCTCAGGGTTGGCAATAGTAATTTTCGTCTTGTCATCACGCTTTAATAACTCCGTCAGTGTACTCTGATTCAAACTATCAACCGGCTTGCTCGCGCTATAAATGGAGAGTTGACCTTGAGTATAGGTAAACGGCGTATGGCTGCTGTCACCTTTAAACATCTCATCGACCAATTTAGCGGGAAACTCTTGATTGGCGGCTAAAAAAATATCGTAAGGTGCGCCCGAATTGATTTGCGAATATAGCTTACCTGAAGAAGCAAAGGTAACCTCAATCTCTTGATTGGGCAGGTTCTTATCTTTTTTATAACCTTCGATGATTTCAGGCAATACGTCTGATAAATTGGCGGCGGCAGCGATGCGAATGGCGTCACTAGGTTGAGTGGTCTGTGGTGCGTTTTCTGCAACGGTCGCCGTTTCATTAGGGCTGTTTTCTTGGCTACAAGCGCCTAACGTCAAAGCCAAGCACGCGGATGCGCCCAATATTGTTATAGATTTAGACCGTTTTAAATAAGATAAATTGGTAATGGGTTGATGCTGAGCATTTGATGGTTTTGATTGCATAACCTACATCCTCTACTTTAAAAAAGAACAATAGTCAGTAAAAATGAATAATTTTGCAGTATACATCAGTTTTTTATAGTTATTGGCTTAATTTCTTTCGGACGATATGTTTATTATGATTCCATATTTTTCATCAATGTTATTGAGTGAGTCGTCATTAATTAACCATTAATTAACCATTATTGCTCAGCCATTTTGAAGAATCATCTTGGTAATATTCCTGTTTCCACACCGGAATATCGGCTTTAATCGTATCCAATATCCAGCGGCAAGCGTCAAAAGCAGGATAGCGATGGGCAGAAACCACACCAACCCAAACCGCTACATCGCCAATCTCTAGCGCGCCAATGCGATGGATAGCAATGGCATCGAGAATCTCAAAACGCTTTTTGGCTTCTTCTATGATGGCACGGCCTTGATTGATGGCCAAGTCTTCATAGCCATAGTAGGTTAGACGATTGACGCTCGTGGCATTATTATGATTGCGTACGCGACCCTCAAAGCAGACAAAGGCGCCGCAGCTGTCATTATCGAGCGTTTTCTTAAGGCGACTTTCGTCAATATCAGTATCTAACAGCGCAAAACCATCACGTTCAGCGATGAGGTACGCTTCATCGATGCTACGTTTGATGCTCATCGATTGGCCATGGACGTTGTCTGTCATTTTTTCTACCTATTAACTAATACTATTGTTTAATGAGACTTTTAATCTTTAAGCATCGCGCAAAGTTACGGCGCTAATAAAAAGTAAATTGATAAAGAAGGATAAATAAGTAGGCTAATAAAAAGCTATGTTAAATTAACCACCAGCCACTGGAGTGATAAAAACCACGCTATCGCCGTCATAAATCTCATCCGTCCACTTGGCAAAGTAATCATTTACCGCCACCCGTAGCTCCGACTGCGGACGGCTAAAACGATACTTTTGGCGCAGCTGCTCATATAGCTCAGTTAATGAAGTCGACTGTAGCACCGTGATTTTTTCTTCGTGACAATTGGCCTCATCGGCTAAGCTGGCGAAATATAAGACGTTAATATTCATCATGGTTTCTAACTTAGCATCTGTAGTGCTTTCTATTAAGGTGCTCATAGCAATCTCCCTTATTTATAAACTGCTTATTCACTGTCTAACGGTAGGCTTTTCAGAACTTTATTTTTTCAAATCATTCTTACTTATGCTGATAATCGGATTTACCGCCGGTTTTTTTCATGAGATGGATATTATCAATCACAATGTCATGCGAGATGGCTTTGGTCATATCATAAATGGTTAAGCAGGCGACACTAACGGCGGTTAATGCTTCCATTTCTACCCCAGTTTTGTGGGTGACTTTCACGGTGGCGGTCACAGTAATGCTATGGTTGGCATCATCGTATGCAAAGCTTAGACCAATTTTATCCAAGGGCAAGGGGTGACAAAGTGGAATGAGGTCATGGGTACGTTTGGCTGCCATGATACCAGCAATATGAGCGGTTTGAGTGATGCTGCCTTTTTTGGTCATGCCATCCGCGGCTTTAATTTGCGTATAGATATCTGCAGGAAAAACCACTTGTCCGCTTGCATGTGCTTCTCTGGTACTGGCCGTTTTACCACTCACATCAACCATGGTGATATCACCGTCGCTATCTAAATGCGATAAGCCAGATTGGTTGCTTGTTTGCTTTGTTAGCTGGTTACTGTCTTTTTGACTATCGCTATTCATTTTTTATGTCTCTTAAATGGCTCGTTTTTCTTAAATACAGTGCTTATTAAATGGCTCATTTTTCTTAAAGTTACTTTCTTTAACCAAACCTTTAACTAAACCTTTTTATAAGTTATTTAAGGCTAAACAAGCACTTGCAAAATCTTTAGGCGTATTAAAATTGGTTAACGCTTGCCATACTTGGGTAAAGGGTACAGGCTGCACAATCGGCTTAATAAGCTTCATTACTTGCCGCTGTCCGTCATCAATATACTGCTTTAACTCAGACTCAATACTTAAACGATATAAACCTAATAATGGATATAAATGGCTGTCATCGGTTAGGCAAATGACAGATTTATCATCAGCCTGCGTGATATAAGGTTGCAGTTTTTGCCATAAATCGCTGATAGGAATCAAGCTATCACAGCTAATGACCAGCAGCCAAGATTGTTGCCAGTTTGCGTCTCTCGTTAATGAATTTGAACTTGCCAAACGTTTTAATGATTGTAGCGCTGCTTCAATCGCCACCAACGCGCCGCCGGTTTCAATCGGTTTATTATGCCTAATAGAAAACTCATTGCTAGAGATGTTGTTAACCGAAATATTATCAACCGAAAGATAGTCCTCAATATAAAAAACTGACGACTGAGCTTCTTTTTTAGGCAAATCTGCATTGACGCTAAAACCACGTCCATTATCGGCAATCATAATAGGTAGATCGCTCATCATCGCAGCGCTTAATTTAAGCGCTTGTCTGACATGATAATCAAGCAAACGCTCACCCGTTGGCAAGATAAGCTCAGCTTTTGGCGAACCCATACGTTTGGAGGCGCCGCCTGCTAAAATAACGATACCGGCTAAGCGGCTGAGTTCATCTGCTTGGGCTGAGCTGTCTGCAACTTCTAGCATGAACTAATCGTGACCTGGGTTGGTGCGCATAAAGTGTGGCACAAAGTTACAAGGACGCGTGCGACTATCGAGCTGCTCTTGTAAGATACCTTCCCACGCAGTGCGGCAAGCACCTGATGAACCGGGCAGGCAGAAGATGCCCGTACCGTTTGCCATACCAGCCACGGCGCGAGATTGGATGGTAGACATGCCGATATCGTCTTTTGAGAGTAAGCGGAACATCTCGCCAAAGCCATCAACCGATTTATCAAACAAGACGCCAACCGCTTCTGGCATACTGTCGCGGATATAAAAACCAGTACCGCCCGTGGTGATAATAGCGTGCACATTTGGGTCGGCAATCCAGTTACTAATGACGGCTCTGATTTTATAAATATCATCAATAATCAGCTGACGGTCGGCAAGTTGATGCCCTGCTGCGGTCAGTTGGTCGACCAAATATTGCCCTGAAGTATCTTCTGCAAGAGTACGACTGTCAGAAACCGTTAGGATGGCGATATTAAGCGGGGTAAAGGGTGCTTGCAGCTTACTCATGAATGTTCCTTAATAAATACGCTTGTGGTAAAAAATGAAAAATTTGATTATTAGTATATTTTTGATTCTAACCGCCAATCATCGACAAATTATTCATCATGCCGCTGTTTGATTCATGAAGATGATGATGCTCAGGTTTAATCGGCATAAAACTGTGCAGGGTATTCACAAGCCCTGCGACATCATCTTGTTCTAGATGCTGACGAATATCGTAATTACCTTGGTCGAATAGACACAGATGCACCTTGCCTTGACTGCTGACCCGCAGACGATTGCAGCTATCACAGAAATGGGCAGCATAAGGGGCAATCATACCGATACGACCTTTATAATCTGGATGGCTATATTCTATCGCTGGACCGTCATTGCTACCACGTATATGGGTTTGCCAGCCGTGCTTGATTAGATAATTGGTAATAATATCGGACTGTGCATGCTGGGCAAAAAACAAATCGCTGTTGTCACTGGTCTGCATAAATTCAATAAATCGATAGGTAACGGCTCTGTCTTTGACATAGTCGATCGCATTCATCAGATTTTCAAAGGCGGTTTCTGCCATTAGAATGCTGTTTATTTTTAGCTTAATATCGGTAGTTGCAAGTAAGGTATCCATATCAGCCAACAGCTGTGGCAACATATCAAAGCCTGTCATCTTATGAAAAGTCGCGGCATCAAAGCTGTCCATACTGATATTGATTTGATTCAGCCCAGCTGCTTGCCAGTTAGCCAAATGCTTACCGAGCTTATAGCCGTTACTGGTCATAGCAACCGTTTCAATACCTTCAGTGTTTTTGATGGTTCTGATAATGTCTACCACGTCACGACGTATAGAAGGTTCGCCGCCGGTAATCCTGACTTTTTTGGTGCCAACTTGGGCAAAGCCGCGGACTAAGGTGGCAATTTCAGTGACGCTGAGCTCGTTTTGTGGGGGTTTGCCTTGATAGCCATCGGGTAGGCAATACTCACAGCGAAAATTACAAAAATCAGTAATCGATAAACGCAAATAGGTAAGACGTCGTGCGAAACCATCGGTTAATGGTTGAGAGAGCGTGACCGGAGAATACGTCGACGAGAGAGCCGTTTTCGACGACAAGTCACCGTCAAAAATAGCAGGTGCAGCGGCAGGCGAGTAAAATTGCACATTGCCTGCGTTGGGGGCAAGATGGTTCATAGATGATTACCATTAATATTAAGTATAGTGTGTACTTTTAGGCGTTGCCTCAGGTTGTGAGTGGAAAATTCTATTTATATTTAATTATGACAGCTTGCGTGCAAATAACCATTCACCGTAAGTGAGCTAAAAACTACCACCAAAGTAGTAGATAGAATTTGACAGTAAACCCTCAGTTTCTCACGATTAATGGTATAAAGAGTTATTAACTATGTAACCGTTACTCCGCTATGCAAGGATTAATCATGCAGTGCTTAGCTATATAACCAAGGAAAAGGCTGAACCAATACTTGCCCGCCAGCGGCTATATTGCCAGAATCTTGTGCCAAGACAATAAAGCAATTGGCGTGGCTCAGCTGTTTGATACGGTGCGATTGCTGCTTGCTAAAGCTTTCAACTACAAACTCGCGGGCTGCATTCTGCGACATAATGCCTCTTTGAAAATCCATCCGTCCGGCTGATTTTTTGATATCGTTTTTAAGGGTAGCGGTCAGGCTAAGCTGCATGGGTCGCTCTTGGGTCGCAGCGCCTGCCATTTGCCACAAAGCGGGAATGACAAATTGTAAGCTGCCAACGACAGTTGATAGGGGATTGCCGGGTAAACCAAAGTATAGTACCGGCTTAGCAAGATTTTGCGTCAGCTCGCCAAAGACAAACGGTTTGCCAGGTTTCATGGCGACTTTATAATGATTAATCTGCCCTAGCTGCTCAATGACGGTAGTTAAAAAGTCATAGTCACCAACCGATACGCCAGCGGTAGAGATAAGGACGTCGCAGTCTTGCATCGCTTGGGTTACGGCAGCGGCGGTTTTATCTAAATCATCAGCAATGATGCCATAATCGCGAACAGTAACGGGTAAGCTTGAAAGTAAGGTTTTTAGTGTCGGGGTGTTGGAGTTATAGATTTGCGCTAGGCTGGTTAGCTCATTGCCAATCGCCACCAACTCATCGCCCGTTGCGAGTACACCAACGATTAAAGGCTGATAAACATCGACTTTATCAAAGCCTAAATTCGCTAATAGGCTGATATCAGTAGGATTTAGGCGTTTACCCTTTTTTAATACCGTATCGCTAGCTTCAATCTCTTCACCTTGCTTACGGATATTGTCATTAGGGTTAGCAGTTTTGCTAAGTGTAATATCATAAGGTTTTGATTTATCAATACGGTCTTTTATGGCGGCAAAATTGGTGTTTTCTTGCATAACGACCGTATCACAGCTGTCCGGAACGACGGCACCCGTAAAGATGCGCACTCCTTGTCCTGCGACAATGTCACCACGATAAGGACTGCCCGCTTGTGACTCACCGACGATCGCAATCGTGCTTTCGGCGTCAAGCGTACTGCCTTGCGCCAACGCATAACCATCCATCGCCGACAGATTTTGTCTAGGGACAGCAAACGGTGAGACGATATCCGTTGCCAAGATATGATTGCGACTGTCTAATAAATCATAGCTTATGACGTCTCTTTCGCTGAGCGGAAAATCGTCATTATTATAAGTTTCTATCCGCTGCATTATTTTTGCGGTAAGCCCTGCGACAGTAATCATAAATCCCTACTTATTTTATTTATATATATTGAACTGATATTGAACTGAGATAGCTATTTAGCTTATAAACTACTGAAGTTATCTAGCTACCGAGATGGTATAACATAAGAATATACGTTATACCATACGAGCTACTTTATATCATCAATACGGCTTTATCATATAAGAATTAATTGACGGACAATAAATTTTAGCCGCGGAATATGTTTTCTTGTTCAAGCGTCATCTCGATACCTTCGATATCGGCGTCATTTGCTAAAGTAAACAAGTAATCGCACAAGGATTGGTGAAAGGCTTGTTGGCTAAGCTTATTATGAATCGCAGGGCTGACTTGCTCATAAGTCATCTGAATGCCAGGCTCTTTCGTTAGTACATCGACAATGTGAAAACCATAACGGCTCTCGATAGGGCTTGGTGCCAGTCCTGCATCTAGCTTAAATAACGTGCCTTCAAATTCTGGCACCGTTTGACCTTTATTAATGATACCAAGCTCGCCGCCTTGCTCTTTCGATGGGCAAGCTGAATGCTGGCGCGCCAGTTGGATAAATTCAGCATCAGGATTGGCATTATTTTTGATTTGATCGATAAATTCGTAGGCGGTTTTTTTAAGTTTTAATCGCTCATCGCCGTCTTCTGGCGGACATGCCAACAAAATATGACGGACATTCATAATAGGGTCGGTCTTAAAGTCAGTGATATTCTGCTTATAATAGCGCTCGCAGGTTGCCATATCGGGCATCGTTGCTTGCACGTTTTTTTCTATTAAGTCAGAGATGGCTTTTTCTTCATCGTCAAGCCATGCTGTCTCGCCAAGGCTTGGCTCATCTAAAACGGCAAGGCGCAAGAGTTCACGCACCACCAAGGCTTGCGTCGCTAAAAACACCGCATCTTCTTTATTTGGGGCAGGGTGGTATTGCAGCTCTTGGGCAATCGCGGTTCTATCTATCATCACGCCATTGACGGTTACAGATGGCAGCTCATCACGGCTAGAGGCAATCAGATTTTTATGGTTGCTGCGCTCTTCTGCCATGGCTTTTTCGATAAACTCTTGGTCAGAATGCGGTTTTTGCAAATCATTTAAGGTTGGCATAACCCGCAAGATATCATCACCACGACCAGTCGGAGCATGGCTATGACTGTGATTGTCACTATGCCCATGAGCGTGTTGATGGTTCGCATGGTCGGCTGGATTATAAGTACTGACAGTCATGGCGTTACTCCACTAAGGGTTTTGGTAATAGAAATTTTGAAATACGATATCATGTTACTGTAAAAATATGGCTAATAACGATTCGCTTTAAAACAAGCTCTATGAAAACTATAAGTATTAAGACTATTTATAGAAGTCTACATAAAAAAATAGAGGCACCTTTAAATATTTACTCACTAATGAAGCGTTTAAAGGTGACTCTATGGCAATTGCATTTGCATACTGACTTTATATTTCTTTAACAAAGTATCGAGCGTATTTTTCGCACCCTCAATACTTTATTAAATGGATCATTTAAGCCAGCTCTAGGCTCATTTTAGGGCCAAACGGCTCATAATGAACGCTATCAACGCCATGGTCTAAGGCCATTAAGCCGTCGATGATGCTTTCCATAAACATCATAGAGCCACAGACATAAATATCAGCAGGCTTTGGTAAATTAGCAAGCCATGCTTCATCTAGGATTTGCCCAGCTTCAAAGTAAAAAATGTGCTTTTCTACGTTGTCGGCGGCGGCAAGTAATTCGTTAACTTTGCTATCAAAGGCATGATGGTCTTTATTCTGACAAGCATAAACCCAAACGATAGGACGTTTTGGATTGGCTGTGACCTGCGCTTCTAACATCGACAAAATCGGGGTGACACCAACGCCTGCGCTCACCAGTACCAACGGAATATCATTTTGTTGAATTAAGTCTTGGTTGAGCTCAAAATCACCAGCTGGGGCAGATAATAAAATCGTATCGCCAACGTCTAAGTGATCATGTAAGTGGTTTGACACTAGACCATAATGCTCATTACGGTTGTCGCGTCTAACCGCAAATTGGATGCCTTTATCGCTCGTGGCTGAATATAAAGAATAATGACGTAGAGCAATATGGTCGCTGTCCTCTGGGTCGGTTTTGACCGTGATGTATTGGCCAGCGGTCAGGCTTAATTTGCTTAAATCAATATCGTCATTTGCGGGAACGACAGTAAAGGCGGCGATATCTGTCGCGGCTTCTACTTTTTCAGTGATTGTAAACGGTGCAAAGCCTTCCCACATTTCTTGCTCATACATGGTTTTTTCTAGCTGAATAAAGACATCAGCAATTTCATCATAGGCTTCAGTCCACGCATCGATGATGTCATCGTTGGCGGCTTCGCCCAATACTTCTTTGATAGCGCCTATTAAGTGATGACCAACAATCGGGTAGTGCTCAGGCAAAATTTGTAAGGCACGGTGTTTGTGACTGATTTGCGTGACTTGCGGTAGTAGTACAGCCAATTTATCCAAGTGCTTTGCTGCGGCCAAAACCGTCATAGCCAGTGCAGTTTGCTGACGGCCTAATTTTTGGTTGGTTTCGTTAAAAATATCTAAGAGTTCAGGGTGTTGGTTGAACATGTTTTCATAAAAGACGGTCGTAATTGCTGTGCCATGCTCCTCAAGTACAGGAACAGTTGCTTTTACGATCTCTAGTGTTTTTGGTGACGCCATGGTGGATCCTTTAGTGATTTACACAGTGATAAGTTTAGAAGCGTTAGCTCAATGCATGAGCGTAATAACCTTCATTAAACTGCTTTAAAAAACGCTGGGATTTGAGCGTTTAGCGGTCTAATAGTTAAGATTTTACCATAAGATTCATTATAAATGAATCTTATGGTATCGTAGCTTTATCTAAAACTTAATGCTGTATCACTATTGTGCCTATTTCTATTGCCAACGTTTCTATTGCGAACGTTTCTCTCTCACAATCTGATAACGGCGACCGAAATACCAGATTGGGGCACTGATAATATGGATAAGCCGTGTGAACGGGAATATCGCAATCAGTGTAATACCGAGCGCCATATGCAGCTGATAAATCAAGTCGGTTTGCTCGATACGCGCCGCTGCCTGCCAAGGTCTTAAAATGGTAATGTCTTGTGCCCAGCCGGCCAAATTCATCATGGTATAACCATCTAAATGCTTGACTGAGGTAAAAATAGAAATTAGACCAAGGTTGAGCTGAATAAATAACAATACCAGTACCAGTTTGTCCGAGAACGACGAGGTGTGCGAGATGCGCTCATCGGTAAAGCGTCGCCATAGTAGCATCACCAGACCGAACCAACAAAATACCCCCGCGATACCACCGACTACCACCGCTAAAATCTGCTTATGACCTGCACTAATAAAGCGGTCGTAAAGAAAGTGCGGCGTCAACATCCCAAATAAATGCCCGAGCAAAACCACGATAATACCAACGTGGAAGAGGTTGCTGGCAAGGCGCATGTTTTTGGTTCTGAGCATCTGCGTTGAGCCGGATTTCCATGAATACTGAGATAAGTCAAAACGTACCCAAGTACCAATGATTGCAATGGTCAACGCAATATACGGATAAACACCAAAAAGGAAGATTTGTAGCCAATTGAGGTTGGCGACAGACTGTACACTCGGATCTGCAATATTCATGTCATCTCTCCTTATTATTGTTTAACCGGTTGACTGGTTTTAAAATCGACCCAATGTACAGGGGCATCGACCGTATTGGTAGCGGGAGTCGTTCGAACACCCGCTTTGGCCGCAAGATTCTGGGTGCTCGTTTGCGACGGGCAGCGATCTTCTTGCTGCGCATCCAAAAACGTCACCACTTCCTCTTCCCATTCTTTATCTAGCGCTTCAAAGGTGTCGTCGCGCTGCTCTTTGCTGATTTGCTCTTGATACTCTTCGACCATAGCAAGTGGCTTGCCAGCGATTTGCAATAGCGCATTAAAGCAGCCTTGATAAATACTACTGCGATCCTCTAATCGGGCAGCAAGCAGGGCGATAATATGGCTGACATCAGCAATATCCATACGGATTTGAATATCATCATTAATCACCGAGGCCTGATACGCTAAAAACTCAAGGTATAAAGGCAAGTAGTCGGGTAATTCTTTAACGCTAATCTCAAAACCAGCATCGGAATATTGACCCATCAAATCGACCATCGCTTGACCGCGGTCACGCGATTCGCCGTGTACGTGCTCAAACAGCCAAAGCGATAAAGAACGACCGCGCTCGAACAGACCGTCATAACGCGCTTGTGCTTCAAGGCAGCCGGTATCGATTAAATCTTCGATCAAGTCGATGATTTGTGTGCGTACTTCTGGGCTAATCAGCGTCGAGCGCGCCACAATCTCGGTACAATCGGCGAGGGTATCACCACTAAACAGCTCATTGTTTGGATAATCTATCAGTAAGCTTAATACTTTGAGCAGCTTCAAGTCCGAAGTACCGATAGTCGGGGGTGTCATGGGCTCATGCACGGAATGACTGTTAGGAAATTGAGTAGTTTGCATCTTATGACTCCCACTTTTGGACGGTATCGATAAAATCACGGCGATTGGCTTTGCGTTGTCCAAACATACTGTTGTCAGAATGTCCTGAACAGCCTTCGCCAAAGGTGAAGCCGCAACCATTACGCTCAGCAAAAGCGTCACTTAACGCTTCTTCACGGTGCGCGGTTGGAATGACAAAACGGTCTTCGTAATTGGCGATTGCCAAGTAGCGATACATCTCTTCTACTTGCAATTTGGTTAGACCAACATCGTCCAAGATGCTCTGCACTTCTTGTTTTTCTACCAATTGCATACGCTTATAGCTGCGCATGGCAAGTAGGCGTTTTAGCGCCAAACGTACCGGCTCTTCATCGCCTGCGGTTAGCATATTGGCAAGATAGCGCAGCGGAATACGTAAGCTGTCGACGTCTGGAATCAGACCATCCATACCCACTTTACCGGCTTCGGCAGCGTTTTGAATCGGTGATAAAGGCGGTACATACCAAACCATCGGTAGCGTACGGTATTCAGGATGAAGGGGTAGCGCCAGTTTCCAGTCCATCGCCAGCTTATAAACCGGCGAGCGCTGAGCTGAATCAATCACCGATTGTGGTACACCGTCTTTTAACGCTTGGGCGATGACCACTGGATCATTAGGATCTAAGAAGACATCCAACTGTGCTTGATACAAATCTTGCTCGTTAGGAGTGCTAGCGGCTTCGGCGATTTTGTCCGCATCATAAAGTAGTACGCCTAAGTAGCGGATACGGCCAACACAGGTTTCAGAACAAACGGTTGGTAGACCAGCTTCAATACGCGGATAACAAAAGATACATTTTTCAGACTTGCCCGATTTCCAGTTGTAGTAAATCTTTTTGTACGGGCAGCCTGAGATACACATGCGCCAGCCGCGGCATTTTTCTTGGTCAATCAAGACAATGCCGTCTTCTTCACGCTTATAAATCGCGCCGCTTGGGCATGACGCCACACAGGTTGGGTTCAAGCAATGCTCGCACAGACGCGGCAAATACATCATAAAGGTGTTTTCGTACTGGCCATAAATATCGGCTTGGATATTGTCAAAGTTCTTATCTTTACGGCGTTTTTCAAACTCTGACCCTAAGATTTCTTCCCAGTTCGGACCCCACTCAATCTTTTGCATACGTTTGCCAGTAATGGCTGAGCGCGGGCGGGCGATAGGCGAGTAATTACCGAGCGGGGCAGTATGCAAATGCTGATAATCAAAATCAAAGGGTTCGTAATAATCATCAATCTCTGGCAAATCAGGGTTGGCAAAAATATTTGCCAAGACGCGGAACTTACCACCGATACGCGGGTTTATCGTACCGTTGGCATTACGTATCCAGCCGCCGTTCCATTTATTTTGATTTTCCCACTCTTTGGGATAACCGATACCAGGCTTTGACTCAACGTTGTTGAACCACGCGTATTCCATGCCTTCACGGCTGGTCCAAACGTTTTTACAGGTGACCGAGCAGGTGTGACAACCGATACATTTATCAAGGTTAAGCACCATGCCGACTTGTGAACGAATTTTCATGGGGTGTGCTCCAAGCTTTTTATAAAAAGCAATTAATATAAGTACTTATCAGTACCAATGTATAAAGATGCTATTAACCATCAATGGTGGTTGGCAACGGGCGTGGTAACGAGTCATCTGGTTTTTCTTCCAACCAATCGATTTTTGACATTTTGCGAATCACCACAAACTCGTCACGGTTACAACCGACCGTGCCATAGTAGTTAAAACCGTAAGATTGCTGCGCATAGCTGCCAATCATGTGCGTCGGTTTTAAGATAGTACGGGTCACTGAGTTGTGAATACCGCCGCGAATACCAGTTTGCTGCGAGCCCGGCACGTTGACCAATTTTTCTTGGGCGTGGTACATCATCGTCATGCCTTCTTTGACGCGCTGACTAACGATGGCGCGCGCGGTAATGGCACCGTTAGCGTTAAAGACTTCAATCCAGTCGTTATCGACGATACCGGCTTTTGCGGCATCGACTTCTGATAACCACACACAAGGACCACCGCGGCTCAGCGTCAGCATGAGCAAGTTTTCAGAGTAGGTACTGTGGATACCCCATTTTTGGTGCGGTGTTAAAAAGTTCAGCACAATCTCTTTATTACCGTTGGGTTTGGTGTTTTGGATAATCTCCGTCGTCTTGGTGTCGATAGGCGGACGATACTGCTGCATTTGCTCACCAAACGCCTGCATCCACGGATGATCTTGATAAAACTGCTGACGACCGGTAATCGTACGCCAAGGTATCAGCTCATGAACGTTGGTATAACCGGCGTTATAGCTTACTTCATCAGATTCAATACCTGACCACGTCGGGCTGGAGATGATTTTACGTGGCTGCGCAACGATATCTTTAAAGCGAATCTTTTCATGTTCACTGGATTTGGCCAAATGCGTATGGTCGCGACCGGTAAATTCAGACAGTGCTGCCCAGCCTTTGACGGCAACGTGACCATTGGTTTCAGGAGCCAGCATCAAAATCATCTCAGACGCATTCACCGCGGTATTAAGACGTGGACGACCTTCAGAGATACCTGGCTCAGTGACACGGTGGTTTAAATCACCCAGTTGTTTGACCTCGGTTTTCATGTCCCAATTCAAGCCTTTTGAGCCGTTACCTAATTTCTCTAAAGCTGGGCCCATAGAAGTGAATTTCTTATAGGTATTGGGGTAGTCACGCTCAACGATTTTAATCATTGGGCAGTTTTTACCAGGAACTGGTTTTTCGCCAGCCGTTTTCCAGTCGGTGCCGCCAAATGGCTGCGCAAGCTCACCCGGGCTATCATGTTGCATAGGCAGAGTGACCACATCGGTTTCAACGCCTAGATGACCTTTTGATATCTCAGAGAAAGTTTTGGCAATGCCTTTATAAATCTCCCAATCCGATTTAGATTCCCAAGCAGGGTCTGTCGCGGCGGTTAATGGGTGAATAAATGGATGCATGTCAGAGGTATTCATGTCATCTTTTTCATACCAGGTCGCGGTCGGCAGGACGATATCAGAGTACAAGCAGGTTGAGGACATACGGAAGTCTAAAGCAACGACCAAGTCCAACTTACCAGTAGGGCCTTTTTCTACCCAATCGACTTCTTTTGGCTGCAAATGACCCGTCGGGTTTTCTTCGTTAAGCAGACCGTTTCTGGTGCCCAAAAAGTAATGGAGCATGTACTCATGACCCTTACCTGATGAACCCAACAGGTTGGAGCGCCAAATAAACATATTGCGCGGGAAGTTCACCGGGTTATCGGGTGATTCACAAGCAAAGCGTAAGCTGCCGTCTTCTAATGAGTCGACCACATACTCTTCTACGTCTTTACCGCTGGCTTTTGCGGCGGCGGCAATGGTCAATGGGTTGCGGTTGAGCTGCGGCGCTGATGGTAACCAACCTGCGCGCTCTGCTTGGATGTTGTAATCAAGCATGTGCTCTGGGAAGAATTTTTTATTGGCGTTTGGTGAGAGAATCTCATGAGCAGAGATGGTTTCATGACGCCACTGTGAGCTGTGTGCATAAAAGAAGCTGGTACCGGCCATTTGACGCGGTGGACGATGCCAATCAAGGGCAAAGGCAAGGGGCAACCAGCCAGTTTGTGGGCGCAGTTTTTCTTGACCAACATAATGCGCCCAGCCGCCGCCAGATTTACCGATACAGCCGCACAGCATCAGCATGTTAATCACGCCGCGATAGTTCATATCGAGGTGATACCAGTGGTTCATACCCGCACCGATGATAATCATCGATTTGCCATGAGTTTTATGAGCGTTTTCAGCAAACTCACGAGCCACTTGTATGACACGCTCACGGCTAAGGCCGGTAATCACTTCTTGCCAAGCAGGCGTGCCTGGGACGCTTGCATCGTTATAATCGTCGGTGACATGCTCGCCGCCAACGCCATTGTCAACACCAAGGTTGGCCACGGTTAAATCAAATACCGTCGCAACGATAGCGGTGCTACCATCGGCAAGGGTAATGGTTTTGCAAGGGACGGTTTTTTGCTGGATAGGCTCGCCCGGTACCGAGGTAAAGTGCGGATGGCTCACATGACCGAAGTAATCAAAGCCCACCACGCAAGTCTCTGCGCTGTCTTTTAAGGTTAAGGTCAGATCAATGTCTTCACCTGTGGTGCCGTTCTTTTGCTCAAGGTTCCATTTGCCTTTTTCGCCCCAACGGTAGCCGATTGAGCCCAGTGGCGAAACCAAATTACCGTCGCTATTAAGAGCAATGGTTTTCCATTCAGGATTGTTTTCTTGACCCAAGTCATCCACCAAGTCAGAAGCACGCAGGTAGCGACCAGCACGGCGCGCGCCTTCTTCGCCTTCTAACATTACAAGCACAGGCAAGTCGGTATAACGCTTAGCGTAATCTAAGAAGTAATCACTTGGCTGTTTGAGATAAAACTCTTTGATAATGACATGACAAAACGCCTGCGCAACTGCGGCATCCGTTCCTTGTTTAGGATTGAGCCATAAGTCGGTGAGTTTAGAGATTTCTGCATAATCAGGGGTGATAGAAACGGTTTTGGTACCTTTATAACGCACTTCGGTAAAGAAATGCGCATCTGGCGTTCGCGTTTGCGGGACGTTGGAACCCCAAGCGATAATGTAGTCAGAGTTGTACCAATCGGCTGATTCTGGTACGTCAGTTTGCTCACCCCAAACCATTGGTGAGGCTGGTGGCAAATCACAATACCAATCATAAAAAGACAAACAGGCACCGCCGATAAGCGATAGGTAACGCGTACCCGCCGCATAGCTCACCATCGACATCGCCGGAATCGGCGAAAAACCAATGATGCGGTCAGGCCCGTAAGTTTTAGCTGTATAAACGTTACTGGCGGCAATGATTTCGTTGACCTCCGCCCATGTGGAGCGAATGAAGCCACCAAGACCACGCTTAGATTTGTATTGTTCAGACTTGATTGGGTCTTCTACAATACTTTCCCACGCATCGACCGGATCAGGATACTGAGCTTTGGCTTCGCGCCATAATTTGAGTAGCGGCTTACGTACCTTTGGATATTTGACACGGTTGGCAGAGTACATATACCAGCTGTAGCTTGCGCCGCGAGGGCAACCACGTGGTTCGTGGTTTGGCAAGTCGGGACGGGTTTCAGGATAGTCGGTTTGCTGGGTTTCCCACGTCACCAAGCCGTTTTTCACATAAATCTTCCACGAGCAAGAACCGGTACAGTTGACCCCATGCGTTGAGCGCACGATTTTGTCATACTGCCAACGGCTACGATACACGTTTTCCCAGTCACGAGACTCATCACGCGTCTCGCCATGCCCATCGGAAAATTCGCCCTGTTTGCGTTTAAAAAAACGGAATTGGTCGAGTAAATGGCTCATTTCGCTATCCTCTGTTTTATTGCCTATGGTGTATCTAAAGCTGAGTGCAGCATGCTGGTATCGTCGTACTTGACTCGATATTGGTATGCACCTAAGCCGTAAATATTATTTCAATAGCGTCATTTTAAGTAAGCCATAGCACCCTTACTATCCGCTAACATGAGCAGAGCACTACCACCTTAGTAGTAGCTACTAAAAAATAACAGCGCCAGAAAATGGCGGCCAAATGACGGCTTAATGACAGCGTGTCATGCTGATTGCTAAGCCCATAGTGAGCAGTAAAAATTAAAAATAAAAAAAGTGCTACTTACCGTGGCAAGTAGCACTTTATAGATTTAGTTTTGCTTGTATAAAAGTCGCTTTAAAGGACTTATAACACAGCCGTTTTAGCAAGGAATCTCAGCATTCGGGCGGCTGTAAAACCACCAAGTTAATGCAATACAGAGGACATAAAAGATGATTAAAGAGATAAAGGTGCCATCTATTCCCAGTCCTGACCCGAACATTTTGGGCACAAAGAACGCACCATAGGCGGCAACGGCTGAGGTAAAGCCGACCACCGCTGCTGACTCTTTACGTATCTCAACAAACAACTCTTCTGTACCCGCTTTTTCAGGCTCACGGCGGTCATGAAAGGTTCTAAAAATAACCGGAATCATGGTAAAGGTTGAGCCGTTACCGATACCGGTGGTGATAAATAACACCATAAAGGAGATAAAGTAGCCGACAAAGCTGCCCTCACTGGTCTCGCTAGGTAAGAAGTACATTACTGCCAATACTGCCAGTACCATCACGATATAGTTCCAAAACGTGACTTTTGCGCCGCTGGTTTTATCAGATATCCAGCCGCCTAACGGGCGAAATAGCGCGCCAACCAAAGGTCCTAAAAAGGCAAATTTTAGCGCGTCAACGGCAGGGAAGGAGTTTTTAATTAACATCGGAAAAGCGGCGGAAAAACCAATAAAAGAGCCAAAGGTTGCCATGTAAAGGATACACATAATCCAATTATGCTTGCGTTTAAAGATAACCGATTGGTCTTTGAACGACGCTTTAGCGGTGGCAATGTCATTCATGCCAAACCAAGCCAATGCCGCAAACAGCAAGATAAAGGGTACCCAAATAAAACCCGCGTTTTGTAGATAAAACAATCGACCGCTGTCGGATACTTGTGGATCGCCGCCTAAGCTACCAAAAGCGCCAACCAAGATAATCATCGGTACCACAAACTGCATCACTGATACGCCCAGATTACCCAAGCCGGCATTTAGCCCAAGCGCTGTACCTTGTTCGGCTTTTGGATAAAAGAAGGAGATATTGGACATCGATGAGGCAAAGTTACCACCGCCAAAGCCGCAAAGTAGGGCAATAATGGCAAATATGATAAACGGTGTATCAGGGTTTTGTACCGCAAAGCCCATCCATAATGCTGGTATTAATAAAGATAAGGTGGAGATCGCTGTCCAACGACGTCCACCAAAAATAGGTACCATAAAAGAATAAAAAATCCGCAGCGTCGCCCCTGACAGCCCCGGTAGCGCGGCTAGCCAAAACAGTTGTCCGCCATCAAAAGCGAAGCCAATTTCTGGCAGGCGCACGATAACCGCGCTCCATACCATCCATACTGCAAACGCCAATAGCAAAGATGGAATAGATATCCATAAATTTCGTGTGGCGACTTTTTTACCGCCGCCTTGCCAAAACTCTTCTACTTCAGGTCGCCAGTCAGTAATGAGCGTACCACCTTTGAAGTTGTATTTATTGCCCATACTATTCCTCACTTATTGTCTTTATAAAAAATAAGTATTTATAAAAAATGATAACTCAAGGTACTTTGTTATCGGGGTAATGAGTATTCATACATAGTGGTATACTGATGGCTAAAAGGGGTATATTGAAGGTAGATCTATTACCAAAAGTTTGGTTTTTTAATCATAAATAAGCGCGTTTGTTATTTTAAATACGCCTGGTTTTGAATATTGACGATTTTAAAATGAACGGTTTTAATAACGTTATTTACCCCCTGTTCTCACTAATTTGCTAGGTGACTGCCATCCATGAGGTCTAATCAACACAGACAGTCTTTATCGCTACATGCGTGGGGCGCTATTTTGATCATAGCCACCTTGGCGGTGATGTCTACGCTAGGAAGTGGCGCGCTGGCGTGGGTGGCAAAGTCGGATGCTGAAGCCATCAATATGGCAGGTTCGGTGCGTATGGCAACCTACCGTATCAACTTTCAGATAGCGACGGATTTTTCAGATGATCATCCTTTTAGCCCAAGCCTACATATCGGCCAAAACCGCGTAGGCGATAAAACCAATGAGCAGAACGCCAAACAAGATACATTAGACTTTGCCAATAAGACCACCGCTGAGAAGATAGATATCCTCAGTCGCGACATGGAAAACCGTCTCGAAGAATTGCAGGTCTATCAGCTAACGAGCGCCAATCGTCATGTGCGCATCAATGAGCAGCTTAATGAAATAAAAGAGCAGTGGTATCAAGATTTAAAACCGGCGTTATTGGCGCAAGACAAGCAAGGGTTTTATAGCGTCTCGTCGCGTTATATCGAAGATGTCAATGACTTCGTGGCTGAGCTGCAATACCGAAATGAGCAGCGCCAGACATGGCAACAAAACTTACAAACCCTCTCATTGCTGCTTATCGCTATTATTGTCTCACTCGGCATGCGCCGAATGCAAAAATTGGTACTTCTACCTATTCAGCAGTTGATTAAAGCCAATAACCAATTCAAAAGAGGTCAAACCCAGACGCGCGTATCCATCAAAGGCTACCGAGAATTTGAAGTGTTGGGCAGCTCATTTAATGACATGGCGGGCACGATTGAAACCTATCAGCGCTCCCTTGAAAGTGAGGTGCAAATAAAAACCCAGCATTTGGTCAAAGCCAATCAAGTACTGTCACTGTTTTATGACTTTTCAAAATCGCTGACCACCAGCCAAGTGAGCTTATATCAGCTTGATGATTTGATTGCAGACTTTAGTAAAGCGCTGCCGCATTTAGAGTTTACTCTGTGTATTCAAAATAAATATATCACCAATAAAAATGCTATCGTGCTGCATGGTGAAAAAATGAAAGAGCTGTGCAAAAAGCTGAGCTGTGAGAGTTGCGGCATTAAAAATGGTGAACATACTAAGTCCTATCTTATTGTCCATCAGCAAGAAACCTTTGGGGAATTACGCGTACGTCCAAAGTCGACGCTGGTCATGAATCGCTCTTTTGTCACGGATGGCGACGATAATGCTGATAGTCATAGCAATATAACACCGGACCAACGCATTCAAATGACCGAAGCAGGCAATATTTTTCCGTTTGTCAGTGCCGAGTTGGATGCACAAAATAACGAGCTCATCGTGGCGCTGACCAATTTAATCAGTACCGCACTATCACTGCGCAAACAAAGACAACAAGAGCATCAGCTGATTTTGTTTGAAGAACGCTCAACCATTGCCCGTGAGCTGCATGACTCCTTGGCGCAGTCGTTATCTTATCTAAAGATCCAAGTCAGCGTCCTTGAGAGACATTTAAAAAATGCGGGCAGTGAGCCAGTTCAAGCGCCTGTTTATCAAAATATTGAGCAGATAAAAATAGGTTTGGGTTCAGCGTATCAGCAGTTAAGGGACTTGTTGGTGACGTTTCGCTTGACCATTGATAATGATAATTTTGATGAAGCACTGCGTGATGCTGCCAGTGAGTTTGCCTCCAAGGGCAATTTTAATATGACTGTGCACAATCGAATCATGACGCTCAATTTAAGCGCTACTGAACAGATAGATTTGATACAAATTGCCAGAGAAGCGCTATCAAATATCAGCCGCCATGCTAAAGCAAAAAATGTAGAGATTCAATTGGCGTACGAGGACGGTGATAAATATATCGTTATGAGTATCATCGATGATGGTATTGGCATGTCAGGGAGTGTCGATCAAACCCAACATCACGGCCTCATTATCATGAAAGAGCGCGCTCATAACATCGGTGGTGAGCTTATCGTTACAGCCAATAAACCGCAAGGTACCATCGTCACAGTCAGGTTTGCGCCCAACTTTTTTGATGAAGAAAGTACGCAAGATGCTTATTTATAATCGAACAAACTGATAGCTTTAGAGAATAGATTTATTATTTTTGCCATTTTGACTTTGCCGTTTTTGTTGCCTGCTTGTAAGCAGTTTCTGGTTGAATCATGGATTTTTTGTACCATTTTTTTTAATTTGTGAGTATGTTATGAGCACTAAAGTTTATACCAGCACATCGCCTGCGCGCCTACTATTGGTCGACGACCATCCGATGTTACGCCGCGGCATCTCTGAATTATTAAGCCTTGAGGACGATGTCGAAGTCGTTGGCGAAGCCAGCAACGGTCAAGAAGCATTGGCATTTTTAGAAAATAACGACGTTGATTTGGTGATACTTGATCATAAAATGCCGGTACTGACCGGTATCGAAACTTTACGCGAAATAAAAGCCAGAAATATCAATACCAAGACCGTATTGTTCACGGTTTCAGATAGCGGTGAGGACGTCCAAGAGGCGTTAAAACTGGGCGTCGACGGTTATCTGTTAAAAGATATGGAGCCTGAGCTGATTATCATTGATATCAGAAAAATCCTGCGCGGCGAGCTGGTCATTAGTCCAAATCTCGCCTCGATACTTGCCCAAACCTTGCGCACGCCCAGTATCGAAGATATCGCCAGTAACTTGACCAGCAGAGAGCTGCAAGTGATTCAGATGATTGCTGAAGGGCTGAGTAATAAAATGATTGCCAATAACTTAGATATTGCCGAGTCGACAGTAAAAGTCCATGTCAAACATATCCTTAATAAGACAGGTCTGCGCACGCGTGTAGAAGCGGCGGTGTGGACGGTCAACCATTTATCTAAGTAACGTGGTTATAAATTGTCCTGTTTTATCCATTAAAATTTTATGGATTTGAGCGTATGATGGTGGTTGTTTATAAGACTCTCTATAAGAGTTTAGAAAATCGAGAGGCTCTGTAAGACCAAATACACTGCTGTAAGGATTTATGATGACATCTAACTTATTTGATCAAAAAACCGCTCATACTACTGCTGAGGTCACTATTTCTAAAGACAGTGATTTGCGCGCCCTGACCGATAACTTACGGCAAGCGCATGATGTGATAAAAAATGACGCAGGGGAGTGGGTGTTGTTACGCCATGCAGATGTAGTGGCGGCGGCTTTAGATGATGAGCGTTTTTCTAGTCAGGTGTCGCGTTTTTTGCAAGTACCCAATGGTTTGGACGGCGCAGAGCACGAGCATTTTAGGGCGCTGATCGATAGCTACCTTAGTAAAGAAGCGCTACTGCCTTATGTCCCTGTTTTTGACAAGGTCGCAACCGAATTAATGAGTGAGCTACCAAAAGGTAAAATGCTCAATGCAGTCGATGATATCGGCGCGGTATTTGCCGTACGCGCCCAATGCGCGTGGCTTGGTTGGCCTACTAAATTAGAGCCAAGGCTTTTAGAGTGGATGCGCGACAATCACAGCGCTACTCGCTCAAAAGATAACGTAAAAATGGCGCAAGTTGCGCAAGACTTCGATGATATTATTCGCTCGGTGATAAGCTCGTATCGTAATGCTGACGAAGTGGCTGGCATGTTTAACGCGAGCACTGCTGAAAATAACATCGTTAACAATGTTAACCATAGCCTTGATAGGAATAGTGTCACCGCTCAATTATGCCATGAGCGCATTGATGGGCGTGAGCTGAGCGAAGCCGAACTGGTTTCTATTTTGCGTAATTGGACTGGCGGCGATTTAGGGTCTATCGCTTTGTGTGTCGGCGTTATCATCGCTCATATTGTCAAGCATCCTGAGCAAGTAAGCCTCTGGTCGCAGGCTGCTGATAGCGAACTTGAAGCCATCATCGACGAGATATTACGTATCGATGATCCTTTCGTCTCAAACCGCCGTATCACTACTTGTCCCGTCTCCATCGGTGCGCATAAGCTACCCAAAGGCGCGCGTGTACAATTAAACTGGACATCAGCCAATCGCGACGAAGCGGTGTTTGCTGATAATAGTTTCGACCCTCAAAAGCATGCCGCTGTTAACGTGGTTTATGGTATCGGCAAGCACGTTTGCCCGGGGCGCCTGCTTGCTACTTGGCAGCTTAGAATGGCTACTCAAGCATTATTGACCCATTTTAAAGACATACAGTTGGCGGCAGGTTTTTCTTTAGAGCGTGAGCAGCCACCCTTAGGTGGTTACAGTCATGTACCTGTGGTGTTAGGCTAGAGTAAATTGGGATAAGTGTAGCGTGCATTAAAAACCCACTTAACGTTTGCTAAGTGGGTTTTGTTTTTTTATTGAATCTGATGAATAACTAACCTTGTTCTGCGGCGATCTGACGATCGACAGAGGACATTTTATATTCATCACCAAAGGCGTCTTCGGGTTCTGCCAACCAGAAATAGCACACAATCCAGGCGACAAATGCGCCAAACGCGATGATATAAAAGAACTGATTGGGCTCTACGAAGGTGTAAATGAACAAGTAAAATACCGCACCCACGTTCCCATAAGCGCCTGCCATACCTGATATCTGACCAGTCAGACGACGCTTAATCGAAGGAATGATACCAAAGGTCGCGCCTTCGGCTCCTTGTACAAATACCGAGCACAAAATGGTAAACACCACGGCGATAAATAACGGCCACTCGGCATTAAGCACGCCCATCAGCACAAAACCAATACCGATACCAAACATATAAACCAACATTACCAAACGGCGATTACCGATTTTGTCGGAGATATAGCCGCCAAGTGGCCGCGCCCATAAGTTAACAAAGGCAAAGGTAGAGGCAATCAAACCAGCAGCCGTTGGATCAAGTTTCCAAGTCGCGGCAAAGAACATCGGCAGCATAGAAACCACCGCCAGTTCTGCACCAAAGTTAGCAAAATAGCTGACGTTTAGCGCCGCCACTGATTTAAAGGGATATTTATCATCTTCTGGAATACCGGCTTTAATCATAGGTACGTTGACACTAATGGCTTTATAAATTTGGTAAATGACCATCACTATAATGACGCTATAACAAATAATCCCGCCAGTAGCACTTAAAAAGCCCATCGCTTGCGTACGATACACAAGCAGTGATAAGACGCCGTATAAAGGAATAATAAATAAGCAATATAACCACAAATCCTTCCACGTCGATACTTCTAATGCGCCCGCTTTACGAGATTTTTTGTGGGTACCAACTTCTGGCCCGTCGGTGATTAAAAACCAATAGGCCACACCGTATAAGGCCATTAATAAGCCTGATAGGGCAATTGCCCAGCGCCAGCCGTCGTCACCGCCAAAAAACTGTAAGGCAACAGTTGGAATGGTAATCGCCGCCGCCGCTGAACCAAAATTACCCCAGCCAGCGTAAAAACCTTCGGCAAAACCGATATCTTTTGGCTTAAACCATAAGGTGGTCATATGAATACCGACGACGAAACCGGCACCGACGATCGACATAAATAAGCGCGAAACGAATAGCTGGGTTGCCGAGTTGCCAAATGCGAAAAACCACGTCGGTATCGCCATCACGACCATCAGGATAGAAAACACGCGCCGCGGACCAAAACGGTCCAATGCCATGCCGACGATAACCCGCCCAGGAATCGTTAGCGCGACGTTGGCGATTAAAAATAATTTGATGTGGTCAGGGGTTAAATAGCTTTCAGTCTGTAGCATCGACGTTGCGAGCGGTGCCATATTAAACCAGACATAAAAGGTGAGAAAAAAAGCAATCCACGTATAGTGCAGCGCCCTGATATCACGGCGCTCAAGCTCAAGTAATTCTTTTGCATGCATAATAATGTCCCCATTATAAATTCTGATGCTGGTAATGGAAACAAAATAGCAATAATGAGGCAGCATCGCCATTGAGCGAAAGCAGTATAGGGTGTAGTTTGTATACTACTTATGGACAGGGCGAAAGTTAAGGAGAAGAGCCGTGACAGTTAGGGTGTTACATTTTTATAAATAGTCAAAACATACAAAGCTAGTAAAAGCATTTAAAAGGTGCTATTTTATAATAATGATAATTATTCTCAATTGTGCACTTAACTGTATATTGGTTTTAAGGCAGATTGAGATAAAAATCTACACTAAGCAAACCAGCTAAGGAGTTATCATGAGTTCTGATACCCAAACCAATACCAAAACCACGAACGACAATACCAATAATATCCCTGACAATCCTAATCCCGTCATTCCAAGCCATTGGAAAATAAAACGTTCGACACACTTCTTCACCAAAGATAAAGTACCTAATGCTTTATTAACCCATCATAATACGGCTGAAGGCGTCTACGGCCAAATCTGCGTCATGCAAGGGGCGGTGACCTTTTATGGTTTCGCTGACGAAGCTGCCACTGAGCCGGAAAAAATAATCGTCATTAAAGCCGGACAGTTTGCAGTCAGTCCACCGCAATATTGGCACCGCGTAGAGCTAAGTGATGATGCTCAGTTTAATATCAACTTTTGGACAGAAGGCGACACTGGCAATAAATCGATGTTTAATAGCTCCAAAATTCATAACAAACCCATTGAGAAGTTATTTGATAACCTAGTAGAGTCCTAATTATCGTAGAGTCTTAATCATCCAGCGTTGTCCTCATCTATCATTATCGGGTGATACAGTGATTGTGCTATGACAAGCGCTTTTGTCATGGCACAATTAATAATGACGCTAGCTAGCTATTGATAAGATGGCTATTTAACCATTTAATGACGTTAATTATTTAGCTATTCAACTATGCAAACAAAACCGAAATCCCTTATGTCAGCTTCTAATAATAAGCCTGCCAATGAAAATAGACGCAGCGCTACTCATATTGAATCACAAAACTGCCAAGCGGTGATTGAAGCGCTTGCTCATACCAAAACGTGGTTATTTGTGCCAGCAACGCGCATGGATCGGGTAGAAAAAGCTTTTGCTAGCGGGGCAGATGCGGTGATTGTTGATTTAGAAGATGCCGTTGCACAAGCAGACAAAGCCCAAGCTCGCGCAGCATTAAAAGCCTACTACGATGCTCAGCATGAGGCGCAAAGCTATCGCCCGATTTGGCTACGTATCAATCAAGCGAGTAGTGCTGAATTCGCCAAAGACTTAGCGCTATGTCAGCAGCTGCCTAAGCTGGCAGGCGTGCTATTAGCAAAAGCGGTGGAGGCAGTAGATATTGACAAAATCTACCAACAAACAGGTCTGCCGGTGATTGCGGTGATAGAAAATGCCATCGGTTTATACCGTGCCAAAGAGATGGCAGACGCGCGTGGTATGGTGGCATTTAGCTACGGATTTTTAGACTTATGCAATGATTTACAGGTACAAGTGGGCACAGCATCAGCGGATATCATTGCCAATCAAATTCGTTATCAGCTTATCTTAACTTCAAAAGTCCATCAATTGCTCGCACCGATTGATAGCGTGTATGCGGACTTTAATGACAGTAAAGGGCTGCACAAGCGTGTGCAACTATGGTCGCAAATGGGCATGTCAGGCATGCTTTGTATCCATCCTAAGCAAGTCGATATTGTTAAAGAAGCCTTGCAACCAAGCGCCAGCGAGCTTGAATTTGCGCAGCGGGTAATTGAAGAATACGAGCACAGTGGGCAAGCGGTCTTTAAAATAGAGGGTAATATGGTCGATGCGCCGGTAATTGAGCGCAGTTATCAGCTGCTAGCGAGTCGTCTGAGTCATTAATAAATCTTGCTGATAAAAGACCAGATAACTTCCCTTATCTGGTTTTTTTATGTTTTTGCATTAGGTATAAGTAACTACCCACTCGAGTTTCTCTCTCTAAATTTGGTTATAAATGAAGGACGTTACTGGCGATTTTATAAAAAGTGAACCGCACAGTTTATGCTAAAGAGAAGAATAAATAAAAATAACTCTTAACATTCATATTAAATGAATGTTAAAATGTTTCCAATTTGATGCTACATGTAAATAAACATCAAATAGATTTAGCGCATGAAGCGATAAAATCCATCCATTAATCGTCATATCTTCAAAGATTTAAGCCTTCAATCCCAGCTTTGATTGTGCTTTATTCTTAATTCCAAGATTAGAGCGCAGCTCAGGCAGCAGGCTTAGTATTCACCAGATGATTGATAGATTTATCGCAACAAACAGCGGTATTACTCATTTATGGAATTATAATTGCACTTATAAAAATTTATTTTAAATGAATGTTAAGTGTTCAGTTTATCTATCTAGCCATTAGGAGCAAGATATGGGCGAATATAAAAAGTATTGGTGGGGCTTAATCGCCGTCCTCGTCATTACCTTTACCTTTTTGGGTTGGGGCGGCGTGGAAGTCTATCGTACCGCACCTCCTATCCCTGATCAGTATATTGATACCAATGGGAAAGTTTTAATCACAGAAGAAGATATTTTAGATGGTCAATCTGCTTGGCAGCGAACCGGTGGTCAGCAGTTGGGCTCAGTACTCGGACATGGTGCCTATCAAGCGCCTGACTGGACAGCAGATTGGTTACACAGAGAGCTTGTGGCTTGGTTAGATATCAGGGCGCAAGAGTTATATGGGCATGATTTTGCCGCTGCAACAGACGATCAAAAAGCGGTACTTAGTGCGCAACTGAAAAAAGAATATCGTGGCAGTAATACCAATGCTAACAATCAAGTGGTATTGTCAGATACGCGTATCGCCGCTATGAATGAAGTCGCGCCTTATTATATCGGTCTGTACGGTAATGATCCGGCATTGCAAAAGTCGCGTGAAAATTTTGCCATGAAAAACAATACCTTGGCAGATATTGAAGACAGACAAAAACTCACCAACTTTTTCTTTTGGACCACTTGGATTGCTTCTACTGAACGTCCCGGTACGGATGCGACGTATACCAATAACTGGCCGCATGAGCCATTGATTGACAACGTCCCAACCTCTGAGAATATCATGTGGTCTATCGCCAGTGTGGTGTTCTTAATCGCTGGGGTTGGCTTCCTTATCTGGGGCTGGTCGTTCTTGCGTAAAGAAGAAGACGTTAAAGAGATGACACCAGAGGCTGATCCATTAACCAAAGTAGCGTTAACGCCGTCGCAAAAAGCGTTGGCAAAATATGGCGTTCTAGTAATGGCGCTGTTTGTCTTTCAGGTATTTATTGGTGGCTTTGTCGCGCACTATACCGTTGAAGGACAAGAGTTTTACGGTATTGCCGTCTCCGATTATTTCCCTTATTCGTTAGTACGTACGTGGCATATTCAGGCAGCCTTATTTTGGATTGCCACCGCTTTCTTGATGGCAGGTTTGTACTTAACGCCGCTTATCAATGGCGGTAAAGATCCTAAATATCAAAAATTGGGCGTAGATATCCTTTGGGTGGCGTTAATTATTGTCGTCGTCGGTTCATTTGTTAGCCAATACTTTGCGATTGCCGGTATTATGCCTGCAAAATACAATTTCTGGTTTGGTCATCAAGGCTATGAGTTTATTGACCTTGGTCGCTTCTGGCAGATTTTGAAATGGGTGGGTGTCTTATTCTGGTTGGTATTAATGACCCGTGGTTGTTTACCAGCGCTCAGAAAAAAAGAGGGCGGTGATAAAAACTTATTGGCCATCTTCTTTGCTTCAGTCGTTTGCGTCGGTTTATTCTACGGTGCTGGCTTGTTCTACGGCGAGCGTACACACTTAACCATCATGGAATACTGGCGCTGGTGGGTGGTACATTTATGGGTAGAAGGCTTCTTTGAAGTATTTGCCACCGTTTCACTCGCATTCATTTTCTACAACTTAGGCTTGGTCAACAAAAAAATCGCCACCGGTTCTGCCATCGCTTCAGCGGCCCTATTTATGCTTGGCGGCGTCCCAGGAACGTTCCACCATTTATATTTCTCAGGTACAACCACGCCCGTCATGGCAATTGGCGCATCATTTAGTGCTTTAGAAGTGGTACCTTTAGTGGTATTAGGTTATGAAGGTTATGAGCATTGGTCTATGCAGCGTCAAGCACCATGGATGAATAAACTTAAGTGGCCTATCATGTGTTTCGTTGCGGTCGCGTTCTGGAATATGTTGGGTGCGGGCGTGTTCGGCTTTATGATTAACCCACCTGTGTCATTGTTCTATTTACAAGGGTTAAATACTACGGCCACTCACTCGCATGCTGCACTGTTTGGGGTCTATGGCTTCTTAGCAATCGGCTTTGTATTACTGGTCATGCGTTATATCCGCCCAGACTATGTGTTTAGTGAAAACCTGATCAAAACTGGTTTTTGGGCGCTCAATGCAGGCTTGGTCTTGATGATTGCCACTAGCTTATTACCGATTGGTATTTTCCAAGCGCACGCATCAATGACCGAAGGTCTATGGTACGCACGTAGTGAAGGCTTCTTACAACAAGATTTCTTAGTCACACTGCGCTGGATTCGCACCTTTGCTGACGTGATCTTTATTACTGGTGCGGTTTGTGTGGCACTGCAAGTCGTCAAGTTTGCTTTTGCCAAACCCTCACATGCAAGCTATCAACCTGATAGCCCTGTCAATGTGGATAACTTACCAACCAACACCGTACGTTAAAAACTAACAATCATTAAAAGATAAAACCGCAAAAAGCTCTGCAATGGCAGGGCTTTTTTTTGGTTTAAATAAAGAGGTTGTTATTAAAGAGAAATGATTGGAGGCAAGCTTTTTTGCTTAAGCAAGTAGCAGTTTGATGCTAACCTCGAAGTAATAGCCGTCTTTTACCGTGATGGCTATTTTACCGTTATGAGCATTGACAATCGCATGCACAATCGACAAACCTAAGCCTGTCCCTGCATGCATTGATAAGGTTTTATGATGGCGATAAAAGCGCTCTGATAATTTATCCACTTCTGCTTGCGTCATCGGAGCGGTTAGACGATTCGTAAAGCGGATTTGTAAGTACGAGATAGGCATGGCTGATGAAGATAAAACCTGCCGATTATCTGCAAGCTTATCCGTAAAGGTTTTGCCATTGATATGAATAATACTATCACTGGCGGCATAATAAACGGCATTGGCGAGCAAATTGGCAAACAGCCTTTGTAATAGGCTTTCATCACCCAGGACGA
This sequence comes from Psychrobacter sp. UBA3483, assembly GCF_002377905.1. Taxonomy (GTDB): domain Bacteria; phylum Pseudomonadota; class Gammaproteobacteria; order Pseudomonadales; family Moraxellaceae; genus Psychrobacter. Next base: position 111,358 of record NZ_DFQS01000005.1, read on the forward strand.
TTTTAAAGTCACCTGTTTTTTTAAAAGAGATGACACGGTCTTCGGCTATCCATTCGTAATACTCCATCATCTTGGTCAGTAGTCGCTCGCTATCCACGCGGTTAAACTGCGAATCAATCAAGCCTTTTTGTGTTTTTGCCAGTAGCAGCATATTGTTAATAAGGTTCGATAACTGCGCTAAGGTGTCGTGCTGATGATGCAGCTGCTCGATGTACTCATTGCTATCTCGCGGTTTGCTGAGCATGACTTGGGTTTGGGTGCTGAGAGTGGCAAGCGGCGTGCGCAGCTCGTGGGCGATATCGTCTGAGAAGCGCGACAGCGTTTCAAAGTTATGCGCCAGCTTATCCATCATTGCATTATAAGATTCAGCAAGCGGTCGCAATTCACTGGGCATATCCGCTATCACGATTCTATCGTCGAGCTGGTCGGCATTGATACGACTCATTTTTTGCCGAATGGTCGCAAGCGGCGCAAAGCCCAAATGCACACTAAAAGCGGCGATAGAGACTAAAATAAAGGTAATGGCGATTAAGATAAGAATCAGCTGACGGTTAAATTGCGCCAAATACTGATGATGAACATCGATGGGTAGGGCGATGAGTGCTAAGCGACTGGCATGCTGGATAACAATAGCGCGATAATGGCGATCGTTGATGGTTAAATCAAACGGCTGCTCGTGATGTTTTTGCCACAATTTTTTGATCGCGCCACTATGAGCCGATTGATTGATAAAACCGGTTGGCACACTGAGAAGCACTTGCCCGTTATTGTCAGTAATGACGGTTTTGACTTCATAGTCGATACTAGCGTTCTGTAAAGCGAGCGTCTGCTGAGAAAGTAATTTTTCCTTTTTAGGCTTGGCATCGCTAGTAGAGATATCATTAGTATGAATAACGTCGTCTATATGATTGCTGTCCATATACTGGCGTAAATTAAACGCCGCATGGGTCAAAATCTCCGCGTCCATTTGTTCAAAATGGTCATTAACCGAGCGCTGTATCCAGACATACAGAAATATCTGAGTGACGATGACGCACAAGCTTAACAGCAGGATAGTGCGCCACAATAAAGATAGGCGACCATCCGTCGCAATCGGCGTCATACTATTTAATGACCGAAACACTATCGGCGCTATCGTTGGTATTATCATCTATATCTAGCCGATAACCCATGCCGCGCACCGTATGAATCAGTTTGATATCAAAATCATCATCGATTTTAATCCGCAAACGCCGTATCGCCACATCAATCACATTGGTGTCGCTATCAAAATTGATATCCCAAACTTGCGAGGCAATCACAGAGCGTGGCAACACCTCACCTTGGCGTTCAAGAAAAAACTGTAGTAGCGCAAACTCTTTAGCGGTTAGCTTAATAGGCTGCTCGCCGCGCGTGACGGTGCGTTTGGCAATATCCATTTTTAAATCGGCAATTTGTAGCACTGTATTGGCATAATCGGTTTGATTGACGCGGCGTAGTAGATTTTTGATTCTGACCAATAATTCAGCAAAGGCAAAGGGCTTGGTCAGATAATCATCGCCGCCGATTTCTATGCCTTTTACGCGGTCACTTAAATCATCTTTCGCGGTCAAAAACAGCACTGGCGTCAGCTTACCCGCCGCCCGATAATTGCGTACCAACTCAAAACCACTCACATCAGGCAACATCACATCCATGATGACCACATTAAAATCCTCAGTCATCAAGGCGTGATAGCCGCCAAGTCCTGTGGTTTGGTGCTCAACAATAAAGCTCGCTTCACTCAAACCTTTTTTAATATAATCCCCAAGTGACAGCTCATCTTCGACCAATAGTATTTTCATAGCGTACTCGTGCCCGTTATTTATAATTTTCATGCGATTGCATCATATATAAACTGCAAACCTCCAATCATAGAGCAATGCCAGCGCTATGCCTATGCCAGACGGCTAAGATGACAACATTGTCATCTTAGCGTCATCTCATTGTCAGGCTGATACTGCTATCATTTTTGGATAAAAATCAACAAGGTTAGTTTGCGCTTTATAAAGCCATGCGTGCAAACAAAGACAGTACAAACCAAGTATACGCGGATGTTGAGTCTGCTAAGCAGTGGTTATAAGCTCATAAAATGCAATAAAAAACCTTTTAGTGATCGGCCAGGCCTTCAATAGCCTAAGCAATATAAATTAATAAAAATAATATAAACAACGTAGCGGGAGACTACCTTATGCAGCACTCTAAAGAAGAAAAAATGAACCCGTATCTCAGATTTTCATTGATGATTTTAACGTCAACCATTGTCATGTATATCATGATGTATTTTAATACTTACAAGTGGGATCACGTTTATTTTAGCGAAACCAGAGCCTATATGGCGCTGTATATGGGCGCAGCTATGTCTGTCATTATGCTGGCGTTTATGAGTCATATGTACAAAAAAACCAAAGTCAATCTTATGATTTATGGGCTGAGCATCGTGATGTTTGCCGTCGGTCTTTGGGGCGTCAGATCCCAAGCGACCGTTGATCAAGTTGACTGGATGCAGGCGATGATACCGCACCATTCGATTGCTATTTTGACAAGTAGCCGCGCCGATATTGACGATCCGAGAGTGCGTAAACTTGCCGATGATATCATCGAGGCGCAAGAGCGCGAAATTGGTGAAATGCAAGAGCTGATCGAAGAGCTTAAATAAATTAAAGGAGTGCTGTCGTTTAATCACTTAGTAAATTGGTCGCTTAAAAACCTAAGAATTGAACGTCCTAAATATTTTAATAAATGCTCGTAGTTAAATGGCTGTATTTAACGCAGTCATTTAACTATTTTTTTTCGGTAAGTTTTTCTTAATTTACCATTTTTATGCTTCATTTAAATAAAGGATATCCCATGAAAATGATTAACCATTCACACCTAGCATTGCTTAGTGCTAGTATCAGTGCTGCCTTGCTCATCAGCGCCTGTCAGCCTGCTAATGAAAACGCTACTAATAAAAACGCTGCGCCTGCTACAGAAGAGGCAGTCGCCACCGATACGGCAATCGACACAGCGACCAGCCCACAGGCCAACCATGATATGTCAGCGATGAGCACAGATACTGAGCACATGTCGGTGACGCATAAAGCGTACAATGACTCGATGGTAAAAATGCACGATGCGATGATGGTTGGGATGAATTACAACGACCCCGATACTGCGTTTGCGCAAGGAATGCTCGGCCATCATATCGGGGCGGTTGAAATGGCGGAGATTCAGCTAAAATATGGTACGGATAAAGAGATGCGTCAGCTAGCGCAAGAAATCATCGACGCCCAACAATCTGAGATTGAGCAGATGCAAAGCTGGCTCGCTAATCATCCTGACACAGCTGAAGCAACACCTGATACCAAAGCCATGCAACAAGCCTACGCTGATGGGATGGATGCTATGCACGATGAAATGATGGCGGGTATCGCTGATCCTAAGCCTGATATGGCGTTTGCGCGCGGTATGTTGCCGCATCATAAGGGTGCCGTTGATATGGCAGAAGTAGAGCTAAAATATGGCAAAGATGCCGAAATGCGTCAGCTGGCGCAAGCGGTTATCAACGCGCAACAGGCTGAAATTGAGCAAATGCAAAATTGGATTGCTAAAAATGGCGGCTAGTGCTTTTGTATAAAATGCGATGTTGGTTTAATATAAAAATCTGTTCCTTAAATTAAAAAATCCAGCTAAGAGTCTTAGCTGGGTTTTTTACGAATAATAATTTCTTAAACTTTAAACAATGATGGCATGCTGTTAGACATTTTTACCATGTTGCTTTTGCTGAATGTCTTTTGCCAAGTTATAGCATTCATTGATATGGTCGGTGGCGATTTTTTTAAAAATCATATAGCCCATGGTCGCGGCGACCATTTGTCCGCCTAAAGGAATGAACTTAGTCACTTGCTTAGCAGCGATACGACCACCGAAACCTTGGACGGTCTTTTTCACGATACCACGTGTCGCCATTAAACCTGCAAAATCAACCGTACGGTCTTTTAAGGCTTGCCAATGGATGGCACGTGATTCTAAATCGACGGCAGATTGACGCCCTTCAATCAGTCCAAAACGCTCACTGATTTCAGGTAGCAGAACGGTTAGCATGCTGGCATCGACTGCCACGTCAAAAAATGGAATAGGTACGATTGCAACACCAGCAGAAAGCTTGGCGCGTTTTTTGACCAATTTTTCGCACTCCTTTTTGACTTTATCTAGGTCTAGATTAGGATCGATGGTATTAGGCAGTTTTTCAGCGGTTGGGGTGGTTTTCATGACGCGTCCTTAAAATGTTTAAAAAATAGAAAGTAGTTAATATAGTAAAAGCAAACTTGGCAAAAATGATGAGTGTCTTATAATTTTCTCATAAGTCATCTTCTAATAACTCATCTTGAATCTTTACCATTTTATGGCTTTATAAGCGCCATACAATCATTGCTTTGTAGCAAAATGCAGAAAATTGCAGGCTCTCTGCACCGTTTTTGTAAATAAAGGGCAGGTTGGCAAGCAAGCGTTTAAACATTCGCCATCTGTAACCTTTATTTTTTCTACATGATATGTCATATAAATTACGCCATAAACCATAATTGGGCAATCGCCAAACCTAGACGATAGTGCTAAAAATTCTCATTGTGGCTATGTGCCAAAGCCAGTAGAATAGCACCATGCTAAATTTAACCCCCCGTTATACCTGCACTCGTATCGACGAGTTGCCCGCCGCGTTGCAACCACTTGCCGCCCAATCCTTTACCCTTGCTAGGCTTTATGCCGGTCGCGGTATCACTGCGTCTGATGAGTTAGAGACTGGCTTATCTGGTTTATTGCCAGCTGAAATGCTACATGGCGTCACCGAAGCGGTGCGTTTGTTAGATGTCGCCATCGACGAAGGTCAGCGTATCTTAATCGTCGGTGATTTTGATTGCGATGGGGCAACCAGTACCGCATTAATGATGCGCGCGCTGACCAAGATGGGCGCGGTGGTTGATTTTTTAGTCCCTGACCGTTTTAAATATGGCTATGGTCTGACGCCAGAGATTGTCGAATTAGGTATCCAGACTTATAAGCCCGACATGATTGTGACGGTGGATAATGGTATCTCAAGCCATGACGGCGTGGCGCGGGCTCAGGCTGATGGCATCACTGTCATTATTACTGATCATCACTTAACCACCAAAGAAACACCGCCTGCCGAAGCAGTGGTCAATCCCAATCAGCTTGATTGTCACTTTAGCAGTAAGGCATTGGTTGGCGTCGGTGTGGCGTTTTATGTGCTGGGACGCTTGGCGAAACTGCGCCGCGAAGCAGGCAAGTCTAGCGTGCAAGTCAGCCAATATTTAGATTTGGTCGCGCTTGGGACGATTGCCGATGTGGGTGTACTTGATAAAAACAATCGTATTTTAGTCCATCATGGTTTGAGCGCCATTCGCCAAGGTCGCTGCTCGCTTGGGATATTGGCACTGCTCGAACAAGCGGGCCGTGACCCGAAACAATTGCAGGCGCAGGACTTTGGTTTTGTTTTAGGTCCGCGTATCAATGCCGCTGGGCGTATGGATAATATGCGTATCGGTATCGAGTGCTTATTGACCGATGACTGGAGCACCGCACAGCGTTTGGCGCAAGAGCTTGAGCAGCTTAACCGTACGCGCCGTCATGTCGAAGGTGAAATGCGCGCGCAAGCAGATAACATTGTGCAAGCATTAGCTACTGCTAACTCCAATGCCAATAATGATGCTGACGAGAGCGATGAAACTCTTATTCAGCCTAAAACTGAAAAGTCAGCAATTGATAATCAAAACCGCAGCATCATTTTATATCAAGACGATTGGCATCAAGGGGTTATCGGTATTGTCGCTGGACGTTTAAAAGAAAGCCATTATCTGCCCAGTATCGTTTTTGCACCAGCAGACACAGAGCGCACGGGAGCTGACGATGCCATCAAAGGCTCGGCACGCTCTATTGCAGGCGTGCATATTCGTGATGCGATTGAGCAAGTGGCCGAACGTTATCCTGATTTAATCAGCCACTTTGGTGGTCATGCCATGGCAGCAGGTTTAACCATCAAACGTCGTAATTTTGATGGCTTTGTGGCTGCATTTAACGAAGTCATGGCGCAGATGGATGATAAGGTATTTGCTGAGCAGAAATTTACCGATGGACCATTGCAAGCGGCTGACTTTAGCTTATGGTTTGCAGAGCATCTAGCCAATGCCAGTATATGGGGTCATGGCTTTGCGCCGCCGATATTTGACGGTGTATTTGAGGTATTAAGCTTTAAGATATTAAAAGACAAACACCTTAAATTGTCGCTACGTTATCCCGATGTGCAATATCCGATTGAGGCCATTCAATTCAATTTCGATAGCAGTGCTTGGGATTACCGCGCCGAAAAAGTGCATGTATTATTTCAGCTAGATATTAACGAGTGGAACGGTAAACAAAGCTTGCAGTTGATGGTAAAAGAGTTGGCGCTGGTAAAAGAAACAGTAGAGGAAAGCGAGTAGTTGCTAGGCTTTAATACTTTAATACTTCCATTCAATGGTTGGAAATTGCCAGTCATAACGAATGGCAAGCATGCGTAAGGTAAAAATCGTCGCCATTGCCGAGATATCGGCAATCCAAGCGCTTACGCCAAGATTGTGTAGGGCAAAATAAAGGATACCGCCCGTTAAAGCCGCACTGATATAAATCTCTTGCTGTAGCACCAGCGGAATCTCATTACAAATCATATCGCGGATGATACCGCCGACAATAATGGTAATCACCCCGAGTAATAATGCCACCGGCACATTGGCGCCCATACTATCAGCAACTTTGATACCTATTAAGGTAAAGGCTGACAGGCCAATAGTATCAGAGAGTTTAAGGAATTTATCAACGCGCCTAGAGTTGGGATGAAAGAATATCTGCATCACCAGTGATGAGATGGTAATAACCGTCAGGTAACTCATGTCTACCATCCAAAACAGCGGATGACGATCCAAAATCACATCGCGCACCGTACCGCCGCCGATGGCAGTCACAATCGATACCAGTAAGCAGCCAAAGACATCAAAGTTCTTATGCTTGGCTAATATCGTCCCTGAAATACTACAAGCGACAATCCCAATCATATCAAAAAGATAAATCAGCGAGCGCGGGTCAAAAGTAGTCATCAATTCAGAATTTAAAGCAATGGTGAGCATGCGTTTTTCTCATTAAAGCACTGCTATTTTTTCGGCCATGATGATAAGCGGCTAAACGACTCATTCGTTAATCGACCAAGCGAATAGAAGGCAGGTGCCAATCGAATTTAAGCGCGAGCATACGCACGGCAAAGATGATAAATAACATCATAAATTCATTGGTAACCGCATCAACGCCCCAGTAATCAAGCGCTAAATAGCTCAAGGATCCTGCAATACTAGCGGTGATATAAATCTCACGCTGTAGCAGCAGCGGTATCTCATTACAGATGATATCACGTAATAAACCACCGATAATCGCCGTCCAAACTCCCATCATAACTGCAATAACCGGCGACATATCTTGTGCCAACGCCACTTTAAAACCAATGACACTAAAGGCCGCGAGCCCAATCGCATCAAAGAATTTAAGCGCTTTATCAATCTTATGATACAGATGAAAGAAAATTTGTAGAATAAGAGAGGTGAGGGTAATGACGATGACATAGTTGAGGTCAGTCATCCAAAATAGCGGATGACGATCGAGCGCCATATCACGTAATGTACCGCCGCCAATGGCATTGACCATAGAAACCAAAATGCAGCCAGCAATATCAAAGCCTTTATGCTGCGCCAGCAAGGTACCCGCGATGGCGCAAGCAATGACGCCTACCATATCTAATAAATACAGCAAAACATCGGGGAAAATAAAGTGATTCATCATGACTTATTTTAGCCTCAACCGTCTTTTGCAAATAAAATCAGTCCTAGAATAATTAGCCCAATACCGACCAATCCCATTGCTGATGGTATGGCATTATCCAACAATAGTATACCACCAATCAAAGCAAAGATTACCTCGCTGGCTTGGGTCGAGTCAACGCCTGCGACTTCGCTTGAAGTCACCGCTTGCTCACGTGCATAAAAAAATATGCTTGTCGCCGCTACTCCAGCCAGTAATGCTACTAGCAAGGTATTAAATAACTGGGTGGTTGCAGGTGGTTCAGGCTGGATAAAAGCGCCTAAAATTAGCCAAAATGGAAAACTACCCAAAGTCATTAGCCAAACCTTGTTAAAGGCATTTTGTAATAGCGTCGTCTCGATAGCAGGAATGCGGGCGATGAAGTTTTGTAGAGGCGAAGAGGGTATGACTTCGATGCTAGAGGGGGTTTTTAAGGTAGCGTTGTTATCCGAAGTGCTAGACATGACAGCAGACAAATCGAAAGCTTCTGAGACAAGCGGTTGGTTAGCATTCTCGTGATAACTTTGTTCGCGATTGGGTTTATTTGCTTCTTTTGCTTGTTGCGTTTTAGCCTTATCTTTATGGGGATGGTGTTTGCGCGAGTTGTGTGAGACTTGCCAGACCAGTTGATTGCCGATTGGGTAACTAAAAGCCGCGATTAGCGCAGGTAGGGCACCGTAAAGCAGCATTTCTGCCATCGGTGCGCTATCAATATCGGCGAGGGCAGAGGCGCGCAAGCCTTCGCTGACATTGACCAATACTACCCCGATAAACACCAAAAAGGCATAAATAATAAATTTCTTATCAAACCTTTGCCCAAATGCCAATAGTACCAACAAACTGGTTACGACGGTAAACATAAAGGTAGCAGCCACGACCCAGCCTGCCACGTGGTCGCCTGCATAGCAAATACCGGTATAAAATACCCCAAAGCCAATACTGCCGGTAAGACACCAAAAGCGCCAGTGCTGAAGAAAAATGCTCGCAAGTGCTTCAATACGCCTAAAGCCATGTTGCAGGATAATAACAGCGCTGATAATCAGCCACATAAAGACATAGCGTAGGCTCGCTGACCAAAACCAATGACCACCGGCATTACTCATCAGCTCATTTAAAATAAATGTCGAGCTAAAGAACGCCCCTGCCAATAAGCCCAGTAAAATCAGTTTGACCATGTATGCGTCCTTGCAGTCGGCTGGTTAGCTATAGTCAGAGCACTTTTAAACCGCTACGGTGTTACCTGTCCTAGATGTACTCAATGTACTATCTGCGGTCGGTCGCCTTGTAGCGATTCTAAAATTCCTTGACTATATTCAGAGGATGTTTAGTTTGGAATTTTGGTTGCTTGTTTATTTGAACTACTGATTTGCCCAATTTGCGCAAAGCTCATTCCATTATTTACCTTTAGCATCGGCCCAAATAATCTTATGCAGTTGTAGTTGAAAACGTACAGGCAAGGCATCAGCCAGTATCCATTCAGCTAACTCACGCGCCAATACTGGCACATCGGGGCTGCTCAATGCTTCACTAGCAACGACTTCTTCTGCGACAGTAAACATTGGTGAAAACCAAACCGTACCGACCAATTTATCAAGTTGATGCTCAAACAGTGTTGCCTTTGCCCACTCATAATCATTGCGGTTCATAATGACAAATTTGATTTGGTCGTGCTGGGTGAGATAGTTAAGGTTTGACCAAAGGTTTTTATCGACTTCACCTGAGCTTGGCGTTTTCAGATCCATCACTTTGCTGACCGCAGGCGGTACATTTTTTACCGTCAGCGCGCCTGCGGTTTCAAGTGAAATCTCATAACCGTCATTTAATAAACGTTGCATCAATTCAATGGCATTTGGCTGCGCTAATGGCTCGCCACCAGTCAAGCAGATACGCTGACACGGATAGCTTTTGATTGTTGCGATAATGGCTTCTAACGATTGCCGCTCACCGCCACTAAAGGCGTACTCGGTATCACAATACACGCAGCGTAGCGGACAGCCAGTCAAGCGTACAAATATCGTCGGCAAGCCTGAGGTTAGCGCTTCACCTTGCAAGGAATAAAAAATCTCGGTCAAACGTAGCCCTGCTTCGAGATCAGTGACAGGAATTGCCGAGGTGCGTAAAGATAACTCACTCATAATATGTCAAATACAGTTAGGGATTGATAATGCTATCAAGCATTTATTAAATGAAAAAAGCGTCAATAATCTGACTAACTCTAAAAATGTTGGTATTCAAATGAGACGAAGATTATAACGTAAAGTTTTGCATTAAACTGCCATAAGGCATTAAAAAAGATGCTAGAGTCAACCTCAGCATCTTTTTTGATAAAAAATTAACGTCATAACTAAAGCTTAATCACCGAAAAGCTAGGCCAAACGTAATAACTCATTGACCGAGGTTTTGGCTCGGGTTTGCGCATCGACTTTCTTCACGATGATAGCAGCGTACAAACTGTGCGTACCGTCTTCTGATGGCAAGCTACCGGGTACAACGACTGAGCCTGCTGGTACACGGCCGCGATGAATCTCGCCCGTTTCACGGTCATAAATGCGCGTTGATTGCCCGATAAACACGCCCATAGAAATTACTGAGCCTTCTTCTACTATCACGCCTTCAACGATTTCAGAGCGCGCGCCGATAAAGCAGTTGTCTTCGATAATCGTTGGATTGGCTTGCAGCGGCTCTAAGACACCGCCGATACCGACGCCACCTGATAAATGCACGTTTTTACCGATTTGGGCACATGAACCAACCGTCGCCCACGTATCTACCATCGCGCCTTGATCGACATAAGCGCCAATATTGACGTACGATGGCATCAAGACAGCACCGGCTGCGATGTATGAACCTTTACGAGCAACCGCTGGTGGTACCACGCGTACGCCCGCTGCTTTAAACTGCTCTTGCGTCCAATCAGCAAATTTGGTCGGTACTTTATCGTAAAACTGCACGTGTTCGCCCGCCGCTTGCACATAGTTATCATTTAAGCGAAATGATAATAACACCGCTTTTTTGGCCCATTGATTGACCACCCATTCGCCATCTTTTTTCTCAGCAACACGCAAGCTACCGTTGTCTAACTGTTCAAGCACTGCGTTGATAGCCTCGCGTATATCTTGTGGCATGGTAGCTGGGCTATAGTCATTACGATTTTCAAAGGCTTGCTCAATGGTTTGTTGCAATGTCATAAATATTCCTAAAGTTTGTGAAGGGTAAAAAAAATAACAAAAGTGGTCGTTTAAATTAATCAAGCATGTTGTTACCAAGCATGTTATTACCAAGTATTTTGTTGCTAGGCAGCAGTATTGCTATTTATCCAGTCTACAATATCTTGATAAACCTGCTGTTTATTCTGCTCATGAATCGGCTCATGGCGCATGTGCGGGTAGAGCTGTAGCGTGATATTGCTAAAGTTCTGTTTTTCTAAACGGCTGGCAATTTTGCGGATACCTTTGCCCATATCGCCGATCGGATCGTTCTCGCCACTGACCAGTAACATCGGAAAATCTTTGGCAATAGTCGTTGCCCAGTTTTTATTGAGACCCGCTTCCATTAAGCTAAACAAGGTTAAAAACCCATTGTTGGTAAAGTCAAAGCCCGTCAATGGATCGGCTTCATAAGCTTCGACAGCCGCAGGGTCTTCGTTCAACCAGGCAAATTCTGAAGAAGAAACACGGTTATCAAGCTTGCTATTGAGTACCTTATTCATCACATTGGCAAAAACTGGGTTTGGCTTTTTGGGCGCTACTTTTGCCAGTACTTTATTGATCGGTAATAGCACTTTGGTCAATGGATTGGCATCAGCGGTACCCATTAAAATTGCACCAGTAAAGTTCTGGGCGTGATGTTTGAGAACATTGCGCACGATAAACGAGCCCATCGAATGACCCATAACGAAATGCGGCACATTAGGATGGCGCGCTTTCAAGCTGTCCGCCATGATAATAACGTCTTTTAATAGCGACTGCACCGGATGTTCTTCAGCAAAAAAACCCAAATCATTGGCTGATTTGACCGTCTGTCCATGACCCAGCTGATCATAAGTGGCGACCGCAATGCCATTATCCGCTAAAAACTGCGCAAGCTCTGCATAGCGGCCACTGTGCTCTGCCATCCCATGCACAATCAGTAGGGTAGCAGTAATCGGCGTCGTCTTATCGCTTGGCTCAAAAAAAGTATGGTGCAGATAATGGGTGTTGTCAGAGGAGGTAATTTGCGCGGTGTTACTCATAAACGAATCCTAATATTGATATAAAAGAGACAGAAAAAACCTTATAGTCAAAATTATAGGAATTTGACTATAAAGCATTAAATTTTTTTAGTATGCTGTCATTATAGTTTTACTTTGTTGGGCGTTGATAGATTATTTTACCTTCTTTAATGGTGGTGACTACATGAATGTCTTTAAGCTTATCTGTATTTATCGTCAACGGATTGGCATCTAATATCACCAAATCAGCGAGCTTACCCTTGGTTAAGCTACCTTTATTATTTTCCTCATAATACTCATAAGCGGCATTGGTGGTGATGGCTTTGAGCGCTTGATAAGGGGTCGCGCGCTCATTGGCGCCGATAATCTGGCCTGAGCGCGAAGTGCGATTGACCGCAGACCAAACGGTAAATAACGGGTCGACGGGCGTCACGGTATCGTCAGAATGGTTGGTGTATTTTAACCCCATTTTATCCGCTGTCGCTATCGGACTTAGAAAATCAGCACGTTTTTTACCTAAATTTTGCACATGCACATCACCCCAAAAGTAGGCATGATTGGTAAAAAATGACGGTAGCATCTTATATTTTTTAAAGGCTTCTAGCTGATCGGGGCGCGCAAACTGAGCATGAATAGGCACCGTACGGCGATCTTTATCAGCGGCTTGCCCCGTCTTTTTGACTGCATATTCATGAGCTTTGATAATCATATCTGTCGCGCCATCGCCATTATTATGGATAAACAACTGGTTATCGTGCTTATAAGCCTTGGCAAACATCTCATTGAGCGCATCTTGGCTGATACTCGGTAATCCACGACAATCTTTTTTGCAGTCTCGTACTGGCGTCAAATAAGGTTGACTAAAATAAGCGGTCTTCCCTTGCGGCGAGCCATCAGCTATGATTTTAGTCCCTTGTACTTTAAAACCGTTTTGATAGGTTTTCCAAACAAAGTCTTTGTCCGCTAAGTTTTCATCTAAATCACTGCTGCCTGCCAGTGCGACTAAGTCTATTTTCAGCTTGCCAGCATCCGCTTGTTTTTGGAAAAACTGAATAGTATTACGAGCCGTTGAACCGTTGTGGGCGGTAGTCAGACCATTTTTGGCATAATAATCTTGGGTTTGCTCAAAGAATTTGGCTTGATCGGGCTCTAATACCTCTAGCATTTGCCGCATAAATGGATACATAGCGATTTCTTGGACGAGACCATTTGGTTCGCTAGAACCTTTAACCCGTGCAATATTACCACCTTCTGGGTTTTTAGTATCTGCGGTAATGTTCAGGGCTGCTAAGGCCTTGCTATTAGCGACACCCATATGACCACTGGTATGTTGCAAATATACAGGGTTATTGGGCAATACTTTATCGATATCTGCTTTGTTTGGATGACGACCTTCTTTTAATTGACTCTCATCATAACCCCAACCGTAGATCCATTCACCATCGGCGATGTTATTGTCCTTTTTATAGTCTTTTAAGGCTTGTAGTAATTTATCCATACTATCTATCTTGCCAACTGGCGGCGGGTTTAAATTTGCCTGACCCATGGTGTTTGACACCATATCAAAATGACTGTGCGGATCGATAAAACCCGGTAGCAAGGTTTTGCTGTTTAAATTCACTTGAGCGGCATTTTTATATTCTGACTGCGCCGTATTTAAATCGCCAACATAAGCAATTTTGCCAGCCTGCGTGACCAAAGCTTCGACCATCTGCGGCTGCTCACCTTCCATGGTGATGATATTGCCATTGTAATAAACCGTTGCTGAGTTGCTTGCTTGTTCTGTATTTGGCTGTTTTGCGGTGGTTTGCAGGGCAGTACAACCAATCATGCTCATCAGTCCAATACTCAGTAACGTCGGCTTAATGGTACTTATGGTCATGGCGCTATCCTTAATAGTGTTTTTATAGTTGTTTTTATACGAATAAGAGCTCTAACCAATTTAACGATAAAGCTTTAAAGGGTCAATGCTAGTTATGATTTTATCGTTGGTCAACAATGCCATCAGTTTAAAATAAATTCAATATTTTAACAGCCGAGGACGATGCTAAAGGCTCGGCTTATATTATTTGTGGAATATATTTTATAGAACAGTCAAGCACTGTATGATTTATATGAGAAGAAAATAAAAGGAATGGTTTTTGGTGTTTGTCGGCTTGCAAAATAAAACCAACAGCCATAAAAAAACCCCCATCAAAGTGATGAGGGTCTTGGCAAATGCCATAATCGAATCAAAGAAGATTCAAAAGATTTACGACTAAAATATGGCTCTCCAACCTGGGCTCGAACCAGGGACACACGGATTAACAGTCCGTTGCTCTACCAACTGAGCTATTGGAGAATAAGCGGTAAGGGTTTTATTACTTACTGCGAGCTTAGAAAGTCTCTAACGAGTTCTTGCTAAGTGGGGCGTATTCTAGCAAAGATAAAAAATACGTCAAGCTTTTTTTTGCAGATTTTAGAAAGATTACGTATTTACTTGGTAGATAAAAGCATTTACAAGGTTTTTCGCGCCAATACAGGGCTAAAGTAAGCATAAATAACCCTAGCCAAATCAATAAAGAATATCTGCTACGCTCATTCTAAGGTCTTTATTTGCGATTTAGCAGAGGCTGCTGTATAACAGATATTTAAAATAAATAGGTTTTTCGATAACAGCAAGGAATATTATGTCGCAATACAATACCAGCTCTACTGCCAAAAGCGCGCCTCTCAATCATGAATTGTATATGTCGGTGCTGATGACGCCAGATATGGCCAATTTTATTGGTAACGTCCATGGGGGTGATTTGCTCAAGATGCTCGACCAAGTCGCTTATGCTTGCGCCAGTCGCTACAGTGGTAGCTATGTAGTGACGCTATCGGTCGATCAAGTAATGTTCCGCGAGCCTATCTACGTGGGCGAGTTGGTAACTTTTGCCGCTAGTATCAATTATGTCGGCAGAACATCTATGGAGGTGGGCATACGGGTTGAAGCAGAGGACGTTCGCGCCCGTACGATTCGCCATACCAATAGTTGTTACTTTACTATGGTGGCGATTGATGATAACGGTAAACCGACGCCTGTACCTGCGCTTGATATTAAAAATGAGATGCAGCAGTGCCGTTTTGATGCAGGCTTAGCGCGTAAAGAATTGCGTATGCAAAGCTCACATCGCCCGAGCTGCGATATTGATCAGATGATTAGCGAAAGCTTAGGCGCTAATAAGGTGACAGATAAAAGTGGCAACGACAATGATATGATTGGTGAGCTTTCTCAACATGAGAACCGCAAATAAAGCGCTTTTTACCCATCAAAACCATCAATACTTCAACAAAGTCTCACGAAAACATTACTGACCAGCAGTAGGTATTTGGTTAAATTTAATGATAAATAAGACAGTTCACGATCGTTAGCGCTCATGGCTTAACTTTTTTGATGGCTGTTTTAATTCATTGTATTAACCATTAATGTTGAGACTCATATGAGTTCAAAAAAAACTGTATCATCAAGCATGCCTTCCAAAGACCAGCCCACACCGCCAGTCGTCCGTACCCGCGGTGCTGGCAGTGCGCGTTCTATTGCCAATTTGACTAAAGATACCAGTACTACCGAAGACGGTATCAATCCTAAGCTCAGTTTTACTAACGTCATGAACCCTGAAACCAATCAGCAAGACAAGAAACAGGAAGACAAGAAACAGGAAGACAAGAAATCCTCGTCGCTGGTTACTGTACTAATTGCCGTTGGGGCTAATATTATTATTGCCATTGCCAAAACGGTGGCGGCATTTATGACTGGTTCCGCTTCTATGATTGCCGAATCAGCGCACTCATGGGCGGATGCTGGCAACGGTACCTTGCTCATTGTGGCGGAGAAAAAAGCGGTCAAACCTGCCGATAACAGCCATCCGTTAGGCTATGGTAAAGAATCATACGTATGGTCGATGATTGCCGCTTTTGGCGTTTTTATGGCAGGCTCGATTGTTTCTATCTATACCGGTATCACCGAATGGAATGCGCCTGAAACAGAAACAAATTACACCATTGGATTTATTATTTTGGCAGTGGCCTTTGTGCTTGAAGGTTTTTCTCTGGCGCAGGCGTATTTACAAAGTAAAAAGCATGGTCAGGCTATCAATGTCAGTGCGTTAGGTTATGTGGTGAATACTTCAAACCCAACGTTGCGCGGGGTGTTTTTTGAGGATTTGGCCGCGGTCATTGGCTTGGTGGTCGCAACGGCAGCGATGGGTATGCATGCCTATACAGGTGAGCCATTTTGGGATGCCCTTGGTTCTATTATCGTTGGCATATTATTGGGTATGGTTGCCATCTTTTTAATCAATCGCAATCGTGATTTTTTGGTTGGCTATAAAGTCTCAGAAAAAACCCACTGCTATGTCTTAACGGAGCTATTGAATCATCCTGATATCGACAGCGTCTCTTATTTGCACCTAGAGTGGGTCGGGCCTAAAAAAATATTTATGGTGGCAGCGGTTGATATCGCTGGTAATCAACAAGAACAGCAAATCGCGCAAAAATTTGAAGATATTGAAAGCCAATTCCGTGCCAATCCATTATTTCAAGAAGCGATTTTGACATTATCCGTTCCCAATGCTGAGGTTTTACGCCTGCCAGATGATCAGTGTGCTTAATAAGATTTGCCATATAATAAATAATCTTCACCTATAATAATAAGAGTCCTACATGAAAAATTACCTAAAATCTTGCAAAAAAAATACCAGTCGGCGTCCTACTACTACTACTACTACTACTATCAATCCATTGCTTACTTTGGTGGTGACAACGCTTCTATCAGCTCCTATTGCCAATGCAGAATTGATTATCCACAGTGAGCCTAATACCGTTCGTCAGGACACCAATAATATTGCCAATCAGCAAATTGCTAAACAAGCACCGAGCGATGTTTCTATCATCAAACTGATGCAAGTGATGCATATCGACGAGCAAATCCAAGCTATCGTCAATGGACAACAAGCGGCCATTGATGCCATTAATACGCAAACCAAAAATCAGGCTCAGAGTAATAGTCAGCGCGGCGGCGACAAGAATTTAAATAAGCGTCAACGCGAGCTACAAGAACAGATTCAAAGTGTCTTAGGTCAATACGCTAAGATTATGACTAACGGTATCGGCAATGCAGCCGACGCCCAAACCTTAACGCAAGCCTATATTAGTGCGGCTAGAACGTACTACACGCAAGCTGAAGTTGACGCCCAAATAAAATTCTACGACACAAAGATGGGGCAAAGTATCCTTGCTAAGCAGCCACAAATTACCGCAGCTTTTTTACAGCAATCCTTGCCTGATGATACCAGCGAGACTGAAGCGCAGCTAAGCGAGCTTTTGCCACAAATGAAGCGGATTATTAAAGGCGTCTTTTAATATTATTATTTTTAAGTCTACTTCCAATGCATCTTATGCACCTTAACGCACGTCTTTAAAATCAATATTGCTAGACTTAATAGTAGTTTGTAAGACTAAATTCTTTAGGTATAAAAAAAGGTCACCCTATAAGTGACCTTTTTCAAACAACATTTATTTATAGACTTTTTCAGTCGCTGTTACTTTTTCTTTGGGGCATTTGCACCAATAAACCAAGCGTCTTTATCAACGATACGGCTTACTTCGGTCAGCAAATCCGCCGTATCTTCATCGCCTGCGTCACCCGCAGTATCAATGCCTTCGCGCAGTGAAGCGGCAATGGTTTTATAGCGATTGGTAAGCTCGCGTACGTGCTCATCAACTTCTGTGATATCAGTTGGATAAGTCTCTAAGATAGAGTCTTCGACCACACGCTTAGAGATACCATTGGCTTTACCGCCAAGGATAACGATGCGTTCGGCAACTGTATCAAATGCTTCAGTCAAACGCTCATAAGTCTCGTCTAGTAATTGATGTACACCGATAAAGCCAGTACCTTGCAAGTTCCAATGGCACTGCTTGCTGTCCATACTTAGGTCAATCAGATTGGCTAAGTTAGCGTTCAACAATTCAACCATTTTTTCAGCTGTTTTGTCATCAATACCACTTGCGTAACGTTCTCTCATCATTTACTCCATTATTTTAAGTTTTTATTAGTTGTTGGATTAATCTTTAAGCATGTTGTTGATTGTACTTATTGCTTATTCATACTGCTTGTTCATTAATTCAGTACTCATAGTAGCAAGTTATGAGAGCGATTTAACCCCTATGTTTTAGGCTTTATTAAGTGGTCGTGTAATGACTTTGTTAAACGTGAAAAGCTTTGTAAAGTTAACTGCCATTCTAAACCTTTCCTATAAATAATAGACGTTACATGAATAGTAAAGTTTTTAAGGTAATTAACTTATTAACCCTTATTTTAATGTTGAGCGATGATAAATCTGGTTTAGATTTTAGGGTTCGACTAGCTAAGCGAACAACAAATGAAACCCACGATTATCCTTTAAAAACTGTGCTTTAGACCCCATATTGTTATCAACCTAAGCTCTTATAACTTTTTATAAATGTCAGGAAGAAAGCCATTATGCGAATGCCTGAACCGCGCTCGTCGCGTCAGTTAAACCAATTGGCCACTCAGCTGCAAGGCGAAGCTGAAATCAGTGGTGTCAACGCGTCTGGTACGCAAATATCAAGCCGCGCCTTTGAGATGGTCACCGACTTTGAGCCGGCAGGCGATCAACCGCAAGCGATTGCAAAGCTTGTTAAGGGTATCAATGCGGGGATGGATGAGCAGCTATTACTCGGTGTGACCGGTTCTGGTAAGACTTATACCATGGCAAAGGTCATCTCTGAATGCCAACGTCCAACCATTATTATGGCGCACAACAAAACCCTTGCCGCGCAGCTTTATGGTGAGTTTAAAGCGTTCTTTCCAAATAATGCGGTTGAGTATTTTGTCAGTTATTACGACTATTATCAGCCGGAAGCCTATGTTGCTGCCAGCGACACCTTTATCGAAAAAGACAGCGCCATCAACGACCATATTGACCAAATGCGCCTATCAGCGACGCGGGCGCTACTTGAACGCCGTGATGCGATTATCGTGGCTTCGGTCTCCTGCATTTATGGTTTGGGCGACCCAGAAAGCTATCTAAAAATGCTTTTGCATATCGTCGTCGGCGACAAAATCGATCGTACTGCTACTATTAAACGTTTGGTTGAAATGCAATATAACCGTAATGAGCTAGATTTTGGCCGCGGTACCTATCGCTTGCGTGGTGAGCTATTAGATATTTATCCTGCGGAATCTGAGCAGCTAGCGGTGCGTGTGCATCTGTTTGATGATGAAGTGGAGAAAATCACTTGGTTTGACCCATTAACCGGCAAAACCGTGCGAAGTGTGCCGCGTATTACCATTTATCCAAAATCGCATTATGTGACTCCGCGCAATAAATTGGAAGCGGCAAGTCATACGATTCGCGCCGAGCTTGAGCCGCGTCTCGAGTATTTTCGCGATAATAATAAATTGGTTGAAGCGCAGCGTTTAAAAGAGCGTACCCAGTATGACCTTGAGATGATTCAGCAGCTCGGCTACTGTAACGGTATCGAAAACTACTCGCAGCATCTGTCTGGTCGGCCATCGGGGGAGGCACCGCCGACTTTGTTTGATTATATTCCAGAAGATGCGCTGTTATTTATCGATGAATCGCACGTGACGGTGTCGCAAATTGGCGCGATGTACAAAGGCGATAGGTCGCGTAAAGAAAACCTCGTCAATTACGGCTTTCGCTTGCCAAGTGCGATGAATAATCGTCCGATGAAGTTTGAAGAGTGGGAGCGTATCAAGCCAAAGACCATTTATGTTAGCGCCACGCCAGCACAGTATGAGCTTGAACATAGCGAGCAGGTGGTCGAGCAAGTGGTACGTCCAACGGGTCTGATTGACCCTGAGATTGAGATTCGTCCGGTATTGACGCAGGTGGATGATGTGCTATCAGAGATTACCAAACGCCGTGAAAAAGATGAGCGCGTGTTGATTACCACCTTGACTAAGCGTATGTCAGAGGATTTGACCAGTTATCTAAAAGAGTACGATGTCAAAGTCGCCTATCTGCACTCGGATATTGATACGGTAGAGCGTATGCAAATTATTCATGAGCTGCGTACAGGCGTGCATGATGTGTTGGTTGGTATTAACTTGCTACGCGAAGGGCTTGATATGCCAGAGGTCTCATTGGTGGCGATATTTGATGCGGATAAAGAAGGCTTTTTGCGTTCTGAGCGTGCGCTGATTCAGACCATTGGTCGTGCGGCGCGCCATATCAACGGTAAAGCGATTTTGTACGCGGATCGTATTACGCCGAGTATGGAAAAAGCGATAGAGGAGACCGACCGTCGCCGCGAAAAACAAGTCGCCTTTAACCTCGAGCACAATATTACGCCAAAAGGCGCACGCCGTAGTATCACCGATAAAATTGATACCGGTGAAAACCTCGATGCTAACGACAATCAAGTGATTCCTGTGAAAAGTAATCTGCCTGATGTCGATATCAACATTTTGCGCAGCCCTGATTTGCTCGCCAAAGAAATCAAACGTTTAGAGAAGCAGATGCAGCAAATGTCGCGAGATTTGAAGTTTGAAGAAGCGGCAAAAACGCGTGATAAAGTGCTAGAGTTAAAAGCGCATTTGATTTAATGGTTTAATTCCGATTGAATGTAGACGTAGATAAGGTGAGTTGCATAAGCTGCAGCTCACCTTTTTTTATTTAACAGTGAGAATCAAGAAAACTTGTCCTTGTATGTATTGATAACTAATAATTTGCTATTAGATAACTTGTAATTATACCAAATGCCACTTAAGATGATATGAAGCAGCGGCATGCGCTATATCACTCACGGACGACTTAGGCGGATTACCTATCATGCATAATAATATCAATAACAATAGTCATAAATTACTCAAGTTAGACTTCAATGAAAACTCTTTAGGCATGTCGGACGCTGCCAAAGAAGCCATCACCAATGCGTTGGCTGGCGCTGCTCGCTATCCTGACAAACATCGCGCTACGCTGCTGAACAAAGTAGCGGCTCTCAACGGCGTCCCTGAAAATCAGGTTTTATTGGGCAATGGCTCAATTGAGAATATCAGAGCGGTCGTACAAATGCTGCATGACAAAGCCTTGAAAACAGACATAGAATTTCAGCTTATCATTCCAGACCCAACTTTCGGCTGTGCCGAGCTGTATGCACGCTCCTTAGGTATACCCGTGGTCAAAGTGCCATTAACTCGCGATGATTACGACTTAGACTTTGATAACCTAAAAAAAGCTGCCGCTACGTTTGACGGTATCAGTCTTTTTTATTTGTGCAATCCCAATAACCCAACCGCTATCATTACCGAAACGGATACGCTCAAAGCGTGGATAGAAAATGCGCCAAAAAACCACTACTTCTTAGTGGATGAAGCCTACTTTGGCTATATTACAGACCCAAGTTTTGAGAGTGGCGTTGAATGGATAAAAGAGGGACTATCGGATAACCTGATTGTCGTGCGCACTTTTTCAAAATTATTTGGGCTTGCAGGCTTGCGTGTCGGTTATGCGATTGCCAATCCGCAGATGATTGCAGACATTGGGTCTTTAATGTCTACGGATAATATCAACATGTTAGGTGCCGTTGCGGCAATAGCAACGCTACAAGACGAGGCGTTTTTGGCGTACAGTTTGCAAACCACCAATCAGGCAAGGCAACTGATGGAGACGGCGCTCGATGAGTTGGGACTGCGCTATTTGCCTTCACAAACCAATTTTATTTTTCATGCGGTCAATGGTGATGTGCAAACCTATATCGATCGAATGTGTGAACATGGTATTGCCGTTGGTCGCGAGTTTCCCTCGATTCCAGGTTTCAATCGCATCACACTTGGTACGCCCGAAGAGATGACAGTCGTTATTAAGACGTTGCAGTTATTTCGTGAAAAAGGGTGGGTGTGATTACATACCATCGTATGATGTAGTTTACCAACAAAGAAAGGAGAGGTGCTTAAACAGCATCTTTCCTTTTTTACCAACATCAAACGCAGTTTTACATATTCTGTCTTAAAAAATGTCAGCACACCTTATAGGATAAGTTAATAAAGCACGATTTATCATAAGTAAATATGCGAAGCGCATACCATAAAGACCATAAGAATAAACGTGCTAAAGGTTTTTAAAATTTTAATACAAAGGGTGTATGTATGTTTGATATCAAATCATTTTTTAAGAGAGAAGTAGAAAAAAAACTCATCGACGTCGATGATTATATTTTTATGCCTGAGCGCATCGAGATGGCGCTTGAAGGCGGAGAGTTAAATTGTGTGTTAAATAGTGATGGCCGCGTCGATATTTTTTATAGTAAGCAGGGTGTGACAGAAGTCAGCTCCGCATCGCGTAAGCATCCTTTTACGGCGTTTGAAACCGAGTTGTATCATGGCGTTTATGACGATGTTATCCATGATTTGGTCAAAGAAGTAGATAAAATAATCGACGGCTCATCTAAGTATTTTCATCGCAGCAAAATATTGCCGTCGACACCATCATTACCCGTTCGTCCAACGCCTAGCAATGAGTTATAGCTATATCTTGAACCATTATAAGGGCGTCAGAACTATATCAAGACTCTCAATAATAAAGTGAGTAATAAAAAAGGGTAAATCAGATGATTTCCCCTTTTTTTTTGGCTAATATTTTTTTATATAAAGGATGCAAAATATTGTGCTGAGCATATTGTGCTAAGCGCCACTTAAAACGGCAGACTTTTTCACTGCCATGGATTTGTCAGCAGTAGAGAGGGCAGCGACATTAGTAAGCGGGCGCGATTGACTGCCGTCAATCAAGTGGTTAGTCTGTGTTTTAGTAAGCAAGCTTTTTGCAAATTTAACGCTATCATCTCGTTTTTTTAAGGTGTCAGTGTAATACCATTCGCATTGAAACGCCTGCTCGGTGATATCAAGAAGCATATAACCACGCTCGGTCTGATTGTTAAATTTCTGATGCGGGTTGAGCTCAACCCCTGCGGTTTCAGGGAAGGGTAAAGAGGTTAGGGCCGGACAGACAAACTCTACTGCCAAAGAGCCTTTGCCCGTTAGAGGGTTATAGCTATTCGCTTCAAAAGGGTTTTTTGCGATATCAAAAGCGAAAGATGCATGATAATCGCCAGTTAATACCACGGTATTGGAAATATTGTTATCTTCGATAAAGTCGAGCAAACGTGTACGCGCACTGGCATAACCATTCCAAATATCACCAGAATTGGTGGCATAAGTGCCTTTAAATGGCGCTAAAATAACTTGTTGTCCAAGTACTTGCCATGTTGCTTGACGGCGTTTGCCTTCGAGCATCTTTAAATAAAGCCAGTTTTCTTGTTCAAGACCTAATAATTGACGTTCAGGCTTGTTACTGGCTTTGGCATCAAGCTTTTCGCGACCAAATATGCGTGTGTCTAACATGTTCAAATCAAACAATTTGCCAAATTCAAAGCGTCGATAAATACGTAATTGACTGTCTAGCTCATTACTAGTGTCGTCGCGAATAGGCATCCACTCATGATAAGCGCGCACGGCAGACATTTTGCGTTCTATATAGCTACCTTTACTCTCAGTATGGAAACCTGCGCCATCTTTCCATGAATTGTCTGCAATTTCATGGTCATCCCAAACAGCGATAAAAGGATGCTGGCGGTGACATTCTTGCAAATCGACATCGGTACGGTAGCAAGCATAGCGGCGACGATAATCCTCTAAACTGATAATCTCGTTTTTTGGCTCTAGCGGTCGTTCTTCTTTTAAGTCATTATCGCGATAAAAGCCTTCTGGGTACTCATAGATATAATCACCTAAATGTATGACGGCAGAAATATCAGCTTGCTTGGCGATATTGGCATAGCCATTAAAGTAGCCAAAGCCATAGTTTGAGCAGGAAACCACTGCTAAGCGCACACGATCGACTTCGCTCGCTGGCAGGTCTGGGCGTGGTATGGTGCGTGTGCGACCGATAGCAGAGCGATAGCCCAATGCTTCAAAGGTATAGTAATAAGTGGTATTAGGTTGTAGGTTTTTAGGGTCGACTTTTACAGTGAAGTCAGATTGCGCTGTTGCTATTGCGCGACCTTGAGTAACAATGTTTTTCAGCGCTGGGTCTGTTGCTACCGTATAAGCAACAGGAATGCTGGCGGCGTTGATACTACCGTCATTGGTAATTCGTGTCCATAGTATGACCCGATCTTGGAGCGGGTCACCACTCGCGATACCATGCACAAAAGGCGCTGCACCTTGATAATTTAAGTCATCTAAATCATCGAGGCTATTTGGCAGCTTAACGTCGTCATCATCTGATGAACAAGCGCTGAGCTGAGTCAACACAGTACCGGCTACCGTTACCTGACCACCTAGTTTTATAAATGCACGTCTTCTCATCAGTCATCCTTGACATGGGTTAAAGATAAATTCCATTTATCATTCACAATAGTAAATAATCTATATGAATAAGTTGGGTTGTGCAATCAATAACCCAGCTTATTTCGTGAAATAAGCCCTTTAGTCAAGTCGCTGATCCAGCATCTATTTTTCAGCTACTTATTTAACGATACTGCCATAACAGCTTTGCAGCGTTTTTGCGACGACTCTAGTGACCAGCTGTGTGCGATAGTTGGTATCAATTGCCGCATTGCCAAGTTCAACAAGGGTTACTTGCTGCGGCGCTTGCTCACTGACGCAGCCGCAAACTCTACCTTTTATCTCTTGCTCTTGGGCATCTGTCATCGCCACACTAGCAATGCGCCACGCGTTTTGTTTTTCAATCTGACTGCGACATTGGTTATCAACAGCCGCTTTAAAGATATTCATCCCAATCTCGTTTGCCGAACCGATGGCCGTGCCAGCATTGGTATTCATATCAGCAGTGGCACAGCCAGCTAGGGCAAATGTGGCAAAAACGATGCTCGAAGCAAATAGTTTTTTCATAAGTTTTCCTTTAAGTGTTATCAGTATTGGTAGCGGTTTTATTCTACAGATTTTTTAGACTATAACGGTAAAGATAAAAAATAAACACAAAAAAAGAGACCATGATAGGTCTCTTTTTTATAGGTATAAAGGCTTTAAAAATCTAGCAACCAAGCTTACCTTCTGCCTCAAGCGCCTTTTTGCTACGAATTGGTGCTGGGCAATCTTCACCATAGTATTGACGATCGGCAAAGTAGCTTGAGCGTACCATTGGGCCGGCCCAAATGCTAAAGAAACCAATCTTTTTACCATAGTCCATATAACGCTGGAATTCGTCTGGATGGACATAACGATCGACAGGCGCATGATCCTTACTGGGTTGCAGGTACTGACCAATGGTAATCATATCGACGTCATGGGCTTTTAAATCGTCAAGCAGGGCATAAATTTCTTCTTCGGTCTCACCAAGTCCAACCATAAAGCCGCATTTGGTGGCGATATCAGGACGGCGCTCTTTATACAGCTTGAGCAAATCGAGCGAATGCTGATAATCAGAACCGGGACGGAAGGCTTTATACAGACGCGGCACCGTTTCGATATTGTGGTTAAAGACATCTGGCGCGGTTTCAGTCAATAAGTCTAAGGCAATATCCATACGACCACGGAAGTCTGGCACCAGTATCTCAATCAAGCAATTTGGGCTCAGCGCGCGCGATTCATTTAACACTTCAACAAAATGTCCAGCACCGCCGTCCTTTAAGTCATCGCGGTCAACCGAGGTAATCACTGCATATTTTAGACCCAAACCTTGAATGGTTTCAGCGGTATGGCGTGGCTCGTCTTTGTCCAATTCATTTGGGCGACCATGACCGACATCACAAAACGGGCAGCGACGGGTACAGATATCACCCATAATCATAAAGGTTGCCGTACCATCAGCAAAGCACTGCGGCAGATTCGGGCAAGCGGCTTCTTCGCAGACGGTATAAAGCTTTTGCTCACGCAGAGTGGCTTTGATACGCGCCACTTCCGCAGGTGAGGACATTTTAACCCGAATCCAATCAGGCTTTTTCTTTGCCTCGACGGTCGGAATCACTTTAATTGGGATGCGCGCTACCTTGTCGTAGCCACGTAGCTTTTCGCCTTGGATGGCTTTTTTCGGTTTTGCACGGGCAGCGGGGACGTGGGTTTGTACGGCGTTTGTCATAATCAAATGTTCTCTTAACCCTTGAAAGAATAAGGGTTTTTGGCATTATTAGAATGTTTTATGAATGCAGCTATTATAGCAGATAATGGCTAAAGGTTTTTTGGGCAATCTTGTTAAGACAATCAAAAAAACTACTAGGGCTAAATAAGCTTTTATAACTAATAAGACTACTACGAAGCGCACCTTTACCCTAGTTTTATTTATTGATATCAATACCCATGTCATTTAGCACATCTATGGCTGCACGAAACGCTTCTTGGGTGGCAGGCGCGCCGCAATAAGGCAAGCTGTGCATCAGTACTTCTCGGATTTCAGCGACACTGGCGCCATTATTAATCGCTCCTCGGATATGTCCCTTGAGCTCGCTTGGGCTTTTTTGCGCGATCAAAAACGCCATGGTAATTAATGAGCGATATTTACGCGGTAGTATCGAGTCGTCTTGCCACGTACTGCCCCAAGCGTGTTCGATAATCCAGTCTTGCAGTGGTTGGGTAAATGGTGTCGCCGAGTCAAGCGAGCGTTTGACATGTTGTTCGCCCATCACTTCGGTACGAACTTTTAGACCGTTTTGATAATTGGTATTATCGTCCATCTTATTATCCTTAATATTTATTGGTAAAGTGTGTTTTATCAAGTCGCATATAAAAATTCGCTGACAAAAAACATCTGATAAGTTTTGAGGTTGTCAAAGTATAGCAGGCACACGGTTTTTATTTAACCGCGTCAATCATATTGGTTATGGCACTATTTTTATAATAAATGTCCAATATGGCGTTATTCTGCGCCTTTTCACGGCTCAGCCATTAACATTTTGAGCGTTTTGAGCTATGATTGCACGGA
This sequence comes from Psychrobacter sp. UBA3483, assembly GCF_002377905.1. GTDB lineage: Bacteria > Pseudomonadota > Gammaproteobacteria > Pseudomonadales > Moraxellaceae > Psychrobacter. The sequence continues at coordinate 138,418 of NZ_DFQS01000005.1, forward strand.
TAATTATTCAATGCAGTACATCGATGTAGGCTGTCATCCTGACTACTCACGTGATGTACTGGTCACCAACCGACGAGGACGACTATTGTGTTAGAAGCTTATCGTAAACATGTCGCAGAACGTGCTGAGCTAGGGACTGTACCACTTCCACTAAATGAGAAGCAGGTAGCAGAATTGGTAGAGCTACTTAAAAACCCACCAGCGGGTGAAGATGCGTTCTTGATGGACTTGTTAGAAAACCGTATTCCTGCCGGTGTTGACCAAGCCGCTTATGTTAAAGCTGCATTTTTAGCTGCTATTGTTAAAGGCGAAGCGACTTCACCACTTATCAGCAAGAAAAAAGCCGTTGAAATCTTAGGTACTATGCAAGGTGGTTACAACGTTCAGCCATTGGTTGCAGCATTAGACGACGCGGAAGTCGCACAAGAAGCTGCTGATGCGTTAAAGAAAACATTACTCGTATTTGACGCGTTCAATGACGTGACCGAAAAAGCCGAAGCTGGCAATGCTATTGCTAAAGAAGTGGTGCAATCTTGGGCTGACGCGGAGTGGTTCTTAAGCCGTCCTGAAGTGCCAGAGAAAACCACTTATACTACCTTTAAAGTCACTGGCGAAACCAACACCGATGACTTGTCTCCTGCGCAAGATGCGTGGAGCCGTCCTGACATCCCATTGCATTCATTAGCCATGCACAAAAACTCTCGCGACGGCATCACTGCTGACGAAGAGGGCGTTGTTGGTCCAATGAAGCAAATCGAAGCGTTAAAAGAAAAAGGTCATCCACTTGCCTATGTTGGCGACGTGGTCGGTACCGGTTCTAGCCGTAAGTCTGCAACCAACTCGGTACTTTGGCTAATGGGCGAAGACATTCCGAACGTACCAAACAAGCGTGGTGGCGGTTTGGTGCTTGGTAACAATATCGCTCCTATCTTCTTTAACACCATGGAAGATTCTGGCGCCTTGCCAATCGAAAAAGTTGCCGTTGATAACCTAAACATGGGCGATGTATTTGACATCTATCCGTATGAAGGTAAAATCACTAAGCACGACTCTGACGAAGTATTGTCAACCTTTACGCTAAACTCGCCAACATTGCTTGACGAAGTTCGCGCAGGCGGCCGTATTCCATTAATCGTTGGTCGTGGTTTGACCAACCGTGCGCGTGAATATATGGGTCTTGGTCATTCAGACGTCTTTGCTAAGCCAGAAGAGCCAGCGGATACCGGTAAAGGCTTTACCCTTGCACAAAAAATGGTCGGTAAAGCTTGTGGCCTAGAAGGCGTACGTCCTGGTATGTACTGTGAGCCAAAAATGACGACGGTCGGCTCGCAAGATACGACTGGTCCTATGACTCGTGATGAGCTAAAAGACTTGGCATGTTTGGGTTTCCAAGCGGATCTTGTGATGCAGTCATTCTGTCATACTGCTGCTTATCCAAAGCCAGTTGACGTTGAAACTCAGCATACCCTACCTGACTTTATCATGAACCGTGGCGGCGTCAGCTTACGTCCTGGTGATGGTATCATTCACTCATGGTTGAACCGTATGCTACTTCCAGATACCGTTGGTACTGGTGGTGACTCGCACACGCGTTTCCCAATGGGTATCTCGTTCCCAGCGGGTTCTGGTCTAGTAGCATTCGCAGCGGCAACTGGTGTGATGCCACTTGATATGCCTGAGTCTGTTCGTGTACGCTTCATTGGTGAGCGTCAACCTGGTATCACGCTACGTGACTTGGTCCATGCGATTCCTTATCAAGCCATCAAAGAAGGTTATTTGACCGTTGATAAGAAAGGTAAAATCAACGAGTTTAATGGTCGTATTTTAGAGATCGAAGGTCTAGAAGATTTGACCGCTGAGCAAGCGTTTGAGTTATCTGATGCGTCAGCTGAGCGTAGTGCTGCCGGTTGTACCATTACTTTGTCTGAAGAATCAGTGACTGAGTACCTAAACTCAAACATCACTTTGCTTAAGTGGATGATTTCAGAAGGTTATGGTGATGCGCGTACCATCAGCCGCCGTGTTGAGCAAATGCAAGAATGGCTAGCGAACCCAAGCCTATTGCGTGCTGACGAAGATGCAGAATACGCCATCGACATGACTATCGATATGAGCGAAATCAAAGAGCCAATTCTTTGCTGCCCGAACGATCCAGACGATGCTAAGACATTGGCTGACGTGGCTGGTGATACCATTGATGAAGTATTCATTGGTTCATGTATGACTAACATTGGTCACTTCCGTGCTGCGGGTAAACTCTTGCAGGACGTACCAGCGGGAAGCCTCAAGACTCGTCTATGGATTGCGCCACCGACTAAGATGGATGCGCGCCAATTGATGGAAGAAGGTTATTACAACATCTATGCTCAAGCCGGCGCTCGTACGGAAATGCCAGGTTGTTCACTATGTATGGGTAACCAAGCACGTATCGCCCCGAAATCTACGGCGGTATCCACCTCTACCCGTAACTTCCCGAACCGTCTAGGTCAAGGCGCGAACGTTTATCTCGCGTCTGCAGAACTTGCAGCGGTAGCGGCGGTACTTGGTAAATTGCCAACCAACGAAGAGTATCAGCAATACGCTGGCATGCTCAACAGCATGGGCGATGAAGTTTATAAGTACATGAACTTCGACCGTATGGAAGATTATACTGAAGAAGCGGACAAAATTAACGTTGCTCAGTTGACCTAGTTTTTTATCCGAAAGCTTTTTAATTTTTTGAAAATAAACCCCGTATCGTGATGATGTGGGGTTTTTTAATTATTTAAAAAGCATGAATAATGGTTTGCAAACTTTTATTGAGTGCTTATAATCAAAGTCGTTGATTAACTACTTTAGTTGACGACTCTACCGTTAAAGGTGAGTGATAATAAATCCTATGGAAAATAAAAATATGCTTGATAAAGTAACGCCGCCACCTTTACCAAATTCTGGGATGGTTAATCATCATAGTGCTGAGGCAAACTATGGCATTATAGACTGGTTTAAAAAAGGTCTAAGGAATTATACCAATTTCTCTGGACGTGCTCGGCGTAAAGAGTATTGGTATTTCGTATTGGTGCAAATGGGATTGATTATTGTAGCGATGATTTTAGATGCGATTATATTCAATTCAGAAACAGGGCTATTCTATATCGTTGTAGCGCTTGGTTTGTTTTTACCGGGCTTAGCGGTGACTATTCGCAGATTGCATGATACCAGCCGTTCAGGATGGTGGTTTTTGATATCTATTTTGCCATTGATAGGCTCTATTATCTTACTGCTATTTTTAGCGAGCGATACCAAGCTTGAAACCAATCAATGGGGTCCGCCAGCAAAATAAGCGCTTTTTTATGTCTTGTTTTGCGATAAGCCACGACTGGTTTCTCGTCTTTGGTTTCTTGCTTTATATTCTGTATAATACAAGAGCAGGCGGAAACCGTGGCTCTGCACTTAATTGATCTTTTCTATAATTAATTCGATATAAAAACGATACAGCGAGATGAAATGTTGTTTTTCGCAGCCTCTGTCGGCGTAGGCACAGCACGCAAGAAAAACAATGTTTCATTGAGCGACTTGATAGCTACGTATCTGATTTATTTGGATTTGACTATATCTCGGGACGGACCGATACTTTGCTAGGCAACTTTTTTTATACTGAAGTGCTAAGCGCTTTGGAGTTTTGGTTGATTACTTTATCCCCACTCAAACGTCGTATCGTCTATGTGACTATCTTTGAGCTTATCGCTATCATTGCTTCTACCTTTGTATTGATGAAACTTAGCGGCGGCGATGCGGCAGAGTCGTTACCCGTTGCTGTCATGGTGTCGTTGGCCGCTGTTATCTGGAACTTTTTATATAATACGGCTTTTGAAGCGTGGGAACGGCGCAAGCAGGTCAAAAAGCGCACCTTATTAATTCGAAGCGCTCATGCGATAGGATTTGAAGGTGGCTTGGTATTGATTTGCTTACCGCTATATATGATTTGGTATGACGTTGGTTTAATCAAAGCCTTTATGATAGAAGCGGCGTTACTGCTATTTTTCTTGGTCTATACCTTTGTTTTCACTTTAGGTTTCGACAAGATATTTACCTTACCGCATTACGATAAGACCGCTTCTGCATCTTGAGAAGCCAATAGATGAATTGCATTAAATGACCCAAAAAAGGCTGCTATTAGATTAGGCAGCCTTTTTGTTGATCGTATAAAAATTAGTGTTATAAACTTTTATTTACCCTGATAAACGGGCTTACGTTTTTCCATAAAGGCGGTGATGCCTTCGGCAAAGTCAGCGGTTTTTGCCATCATGGTTTGTTGGTCAACTTCCATATCGAGCGCTTCATTTAAGCCTGCAAAAGCATGCACGTTAATCATATGCTTCATTGAAGCCAAAGCTTTACCGGGTAAGTTGCTTAGGCGCGTTGCCAATGCCAATACGCTGGCGTCAAGCTCATCTTTGCTCACGACGCTATTGACTAAGTTTAGACGCGCGACATCGTCGCTAGTAAGCTTATCACCCAGCATCACAAGCTCAGTCGTTTTGGCCGCGCCAATCAATTGATTCAATAGATAAATGCCACCCGCATCTGGAATCAAACCGATATTGACAAAGGCTTGCACGAATTTGGCATTGTCAGCGGCAATACGGAAATCACAGGTTAATGCCAAGTTCATTCCAGCGCCAGCGACGGCACCTTCTAATTTAGCAATAATGGGTTTGTGAATATTACGCAGCTTTAAACTCACTTCTGCCACTTCTCTGAGCATAAAATCAAGCTTTGCCACCAATGCTTCTGATTCCATGCCATTCTCTAACATCTCACCAATATGACCGCCACTAGAGAAATTATTATTTGACCCTTGCAAGACAATCACGCGCACGTCGGCATCTTGATCAGCCTGATCAAGCGCATCCATAATTGCGCCTTTTAATGGTGTGCTAAAAGCATTTAGCGTCTTAGGGTCATTCATGGTAATGGTAGCAATATGGTTTTCGCTGTGATATTCGACCAAAGGTTGTGACATAGTTGGTTTCCTTAATAAGAAGTTTTAGATAAGCATTGCTGATGACAATGGACGTTGTGATGGATATGGTTGTTGGGTGCAATAAATCGTGCAAGCTGATTACTATAGCAGCTTGTTATGATTATAAAAGCGAGTTTTGTGGGCGCTAAAGGCACGGTCAAAAATGTTTAATTTTTCCTTGTTTTGCTATATATTTATTTTAAAAAATATATACGATCTGTCGTACAAAAATAACGCTATGAAGTATTTGCTTGGTGCATTATGCTAAACAGCAGTAGTGTTAAGGATTTCGTTAACCAAACAAGCAATCAATAAGCAAAAAACAAGGAAGTAATTATGCCAATGATAAATGTAAATAACGTTGATATTTATTATGAAGACAGTGCGCCGGAGGATAAGCAAAAGCCAGTGATGGTATTTGCCCATGGACTACTATGGAATACGCGGATGTATGATAAGCAGGTGGAGTACTTTAAATCTGGCTGCCGCTGTATTGCATTTGATTTTCGCGGGCAAGGTCAGTCGGAGATTACCAAATCAGGCTATGATATGGAGACGCTGACTGAGGATACGCTAGCATTGTTGGATGCACTAAATATTGATAAATGTCATTTTTTAGGGTTATCGATGGGCGGTTTTGTCGCTCAGCGTATCGCGCTAAAACGTCCGGAGCTACTATTATCGCTGACCTTACTTGAAACGTCAGCAGACCCTGAAGACCCAAAAAACGTGCCGCAGTATCGCAAATTGATGAAGGCTATTCGCTGGCTTGGTATGAAGCGCGTCAGTCAAAAAGTCATGCCTATTATGTTTGGCAGTAGTTTTTTGGCGGATAAGTCGCGTAAGGCTGACCGTAGAGCGTGGCTTGCGATGTTACAAGGCAATCGTAAAGGTGGCGTCGTAAAGGCGACCACAGGTGTGATTGAACGCTCAGACACTTACGATCAGCTAGGCGAGATTAGCACGCCGACATTGATTATCGTTGGCGATGAAGACGTGGCAACGCCTTACGCAAAGGCGGAGCGGATGCATTTTGCTATTAAAGGCTCGAAGCTTGCGGTTATTAAAGGCGCTGGGCATACAGCGACGGTAGAAGAACCTGAGCAGGTTAATAAAGTGATTAATACCTTTTTAGCCAACTGTGTCTAACTTTGAGCGAGACTGAAAGCAGCTTGAATAAGACATAGTAGTTAATGAAATAATAGGTGTAATGGACATTTTCCATGCTAAAAGCCGTTATCTTAAATAGGATAACGGCTTTTTTATTGAAACTTAGACTAACACATTAACTTTAAAGCGGCAGTTTTAAAAAAAACATACGATAAAGCAGTAAAGCTAATGTCTTTATTTATAACCGGGTCGTATAGTCAGTATTGATATCATCAAGGGTGCCAAAGACCTCAGCGCGATTGACGATTTCGGTTGCCCATGCACGGTGTGTGGCGGGCTCAAGCATGGTATCGTTATATTTAAAGACCGCTTTTGCTTCGCTATGCAAGATTGCCTGCGCTTCATCCAAGGTACTTAACGGCACGCAATACGCTTGCTGTACCAACGCAATCTGGCTTGGATGAATGACCGTTTTGCCGACCAGTCCTAAGTTCACGTCACGCATCAGCTCTTTCATAAACAGTGTTGGCTGCTCTAAGTATTCAAATACCGGTGCGGTAAGATAAAAACCATGCGGTACAAAGCAGCCAAGCAGCTGATAGGCAAGCGTACCAATCGGGGTGTCATAGACAATGCTGTTTTTAGGACGGCGTAAACGCAGCGCTGCAAATAAGTCATTACCACCGATACGCAGGGCAAATACTGGCTGGCTAAAAGCTTCTTTAAAGCCAATCGCCAACTCTTGATTGTGATGCGGGTTAAATAGCGCTGCCGTCTCAAGCGTCGGCATCAATAGCTGCTCAGTGCTTAAATTCTGAGACGCCATGCGCCAATTAGACAAACTATACATATCGACTTTTGGCATCACAAAACCGTCGACCAAATCAATATGGGCAAAATCTGCCAGCTGCTCTAGCATGGCCGGATGACGTGGGCGAATAAATACTAGCGGCCTGGTTGGCTGATTGGTGTGCGCTTTTGATTGAATGCCCTCTTTTTTTGCAGGGTCATTAATACTATCGACATGCGCCGCCCACGTATGTAGCAGCGTTTGCAGGCGTATGAGCGCCAATTCAACATCGTTATGGCTGACTGCATCTTCTAAGCAGATAATAATACTGTTAATGGTCGGTAATTTGTCGCGCGTAATGACTTGCCAAATATCTTGCCGCGTCGCAGGCATATATAGGCTAGCACCCAGCTGATACGGGTGATGGGTATGCGGTTTGAGCATCGCATGACGCTCAGTAATCAGGTGGGCGTAAGACTGATTGTTATTATAAATATTGGACTCATTGTGGGGTATATCGGACATAGTTGGCATCGTAAATAGTGATAAGTGAATGGTTATAGCAAGAAATCATAGCGTAAGGACGTATGATAAAAACAGCGGTGCTGATGCAGTATTGATGCATTTCTTTTGCAAGGCATCAATACATCAAGGCATCAATACATTAATGAATCATGAGCGATCTGTTGCCCGCTGCTTGATCAGCGTAATCGCTTGATAGGGGAGTATTTTAGCACCTAATACCGTGATATTGATATCACGCTCGCTACATAAATGCCGCAATAACACCGTATCTGGGTGATCGGCGGTGGCCAACAAGATGCGCTCAGGATCACGGCGTAATATCGCCCGTGTCGCCTCTGCAATGGTCGGCTTAATACGGTTGCGATTGCTAATGTCATACTCTGCTGCCAGCGTATCAATTAAAGCAGCTGTCTGATAGCGTGGTTGCTCAAACGTTTGCAAGCATTGTAGAGATGTAGACAATGCCCGCCGCGCGCTATCAATACGATCAACAAAAGCTAAGCTATGATCTACCTGAACCAAGTTATCGTAAAAGACACTACGATGTAGCCCCGATTGTGGCTCAGTATATAAACTGCGTGATATCAGTCCCGATACGGTGCTGTTCAATAGACCTGAAGGAATCAACCAGTCTTCCTCACTTGCCGCCAGCCAAGCAACGCCCGCGGGATCAGCAAGGGTTAATAAGGGAATAACATCCTTACCCTGATGAAAAATATTGGCAAAATATGGATGACTAGGATCGCTAAAGACTTCTAAGCTACGCGCCAGCTCTTGATAAATCGCCCCTTTGCCCGTCCAGCCGTCGACAAATACGATGGCACTCTCTGGATGAGCGTCCAATATCATCTGCAGCGCGACTGGATCAAGTCCTCGGTCGCGAATGATACTGATACCATAATGCACACTTGGCAACGCATAGCTGCTATCGGCATCTGACCTTTCGTTGTCTAATAGGGCACGCTGCAACAATACGCCAACTGGTAAACCTGCACGTACCAAGCTGACTAATATTAATGGACGTTCAGTACTTACCGTTTGCTGAAAAATATGGTGTAGCGTATAAGCCAAGTTAGCAATATCAGTTGCGGTTCTCGTTGTACCTTGCGCTAATGCCTGCTGATACAATTGCTCATGCATGGCGGTTGGCGCATCCTCTAAGGTTAACATATCTGAATAGTGGCGCTGTCCACTTTGGATGAGCGCTTCTTTTTGACTGACTGGTACATCAGCAACGGCGTTTTTATCAACGATATCAAGCAGCACAGTCACATCGCTGGCAAGATAGCTGCCTGAGCCATATTCCTGCATTTTTTGAATATTAGGGTTCGTTATAGGATGGGTCATAAGATAGTTCCTACTTACAAAAATGCGTTCGATTATTGTTTTTATTTATGGTGTGTCCTCATTTTAAAAATGGTGATAAAAATCAGATAAATTGTAGCCAAACAAGTAAAATAGTGCAGTTAATATCGGGATATTACCCAGCTATTTGACGAAGTTTGGCAAAATTTAGCCATTTTTAGACCATTTAGATGTCCATCGATTGAATTGAGGACACGCCTTAGGAGAGGTTAAGCGTTTAGAATTACTGCGAGCTAAAGCGCTCATGTAGCTGACCATGATTGGGCATGCCATACCAGTCAAGCAATTGCAAAAATGGCAAATCGGCCAAGCTATCACCAAAACCAAAACTTGGACGCTGGTTGTCTAAATGCTGGTCTAATAAAAACTGCACCGCATGGCGTTTATGAACCGCGTGCGGCAGTATCGCCAGATTGTTCGCATTCACATGCACATAAAAATCTTGCTCAAAGTCACGTATTAACGTTGGCAATTTTTTAGCGAGCTCTACTAACGCTTGATGGTCCTTTTGCCCATGCTTAATAGCCAGATAAATGGTCAGCGCTTCATTATCAGCGCCATTATTAAAGTGATCGATATGCGGTGTAAATACCAGCTGGCTGTTGTCATTTCTACTGTGATTGGCAAATAATTGGCTTAGCTGCTGTAATTTATCCTGCAATGGTGCAAGCTGACTATGCATATGCTGTTGCCAATGGGTTTGTAGCGCACCGTCTCTATCAAGAATAATCGCACCGTGGGTTAAGACCTGCCAGCTATCAAAAGGCAGCTTAACGCGTTTGATTTCACTGCGATCGCGTGCGGTGACCACTATCAACTCTGTAATAAGCAGCAGCCAATTAAAGAACGCGGCTTGGCGCTGACTCATAAAGCTTAACGGCTTGCCTTGTTTATTAACGGTCGCGCAAACTAGATTTTCAGGTTCAGACGTTGGTAATTCCCATGCATCAATTTTACGTTGGGTTTGAAAAAGCGTATCGTCCAAATCCATCAGCGCGTAGGGTTTGATAATATCGGGATTGGCTTGAAAAAATGGGCTAGTCATAGTATTTGCCATAAAAGCGTGCGTAAGGGTTAAATGTGAAAATCAAAGTAGGGTTTAAAGGATAGTTTTAATGGAACAGCTTTTATAAGACAGCCTTTGTAAGCTAGCTTTTATAAAACAGCTTAAAGCGTCGGACTCACCACCAACACATTATCCAAACTTTGCCACATGTCATCAACGCTATCCGCTGATGTTTCCACACACAAAACAATTAAGTCCCAATCGCTAGGCTCAACATTATAAGCAAAGTTGGTCATACCCAGCCCATAGTTGTCGCTAAAACTGAGCATCGTGGTAATCGCGCCACCAAGGGCAATCGGTGAGCGCGTTAAGGCACTAAACTCAACCGTAGCGTTTTGAGTTTGCGTCTCAAGCCATTCCGCTAATAAAAACGGCAACCAAACAAACTCATTACTGCCCAATACTAAAATCCGCTGTGGCAATTGCTCATTGTCAAACTGTTCTTTTTCAGATTGGGCTCGCTGATTAAAAAGGTTAAATGCTGCTTGAAACTTCATCAGATAATTATCAAAACTATCGGTACTATCTAGCGTTGGGAAGCGCCCCCAATTGCCAGTGTTGCCTAATGGCTGACTGCCAGCCTCAGTGGTATCGACCGATGGCATCGTAATGGATTCAGGGTTGGGCGCATCCGTCCAAGTCCAAGCCCCAGATAGTAGGTGATGACGATGAAAGTCAATATTAGGCAAACGTGCAGATATGTTGTCATCTACGTCAACTGGAGCTTGGTTCTGATTTAACGACCAATCTACCAATGTCGTTAGATGCACTTGTTCTAATTCGGTCAGTCCTGCGTTACGAAGGGCGGTGACGACATTGACGCAAGTATTGCCCGTTGACGCTTCGTCATCAACCATAATCAAGGTTTTGCTCACTAGTAGCTGTGCTTGGATCGCTTTATCTGCACTTTGATAAATCAGATGCTGGCTGGCGTGGCTGTGATCTTCGCTAAAAGTCGTTAGCAAGGTTTCAGTATTATCGTCGTTATGTTGTGCATGACGGGTTGAGTTGAGCAATAAAGCGTTTGGATATCGAGTTTGTAGCGCTTGATGTACTCCCGCAGATAAACCAACTGCCGTCTCTGCCATACCAATGACCAAAATGGGTTCAGGCAAATCATTTGGTACTAAGTTTGCCAAATCCGTAAAAGCATGACGCATGGTGCTAGGTGCGACTGGAATATGGCGACCTAAGACTTTTGAGACAAACAAAAATGCGCGTTTAGGATTGATGCGCTGCGCAAAGCCAAGCAAGTCTTCTAATTGATAGTGATTGCTTTGTTCTGTTCCATCTTTTGCAGTGGCTGAATTGGTTTGATAAGTTAAATCAAGAGTGCCGCGTGGTAGGGTGATGCTATGCTTATAAATTTTATTAGCCGTCATATTATTTTTAATATCAGTCATCGCTTATTTCTATCCCATATTTTTCGCAAAGATAACGTAGGTCGCCATCTATATTTTGATGCTTTGGCGTAAATTGCCATTGTTTGCCTGCTCGGTTTAACGTAAATAGAATCAGACTTTGATCTGACTTATCTTTTATGTCAAATTCACCAGAAAACAATAATGCATTTTGTTGCTTATCAAGGATACTTAGTTGAATAGGTGTCTGCAGTGAGTCGGTCGCTAAGTTTTCAAGCTCACTTGATAACGCAAAGTTAAGTTGTTCTATATTGGCAGGTTGGAGGTTTAGATCACAACTGAACTCAGATATGGATTTCTCAGCTTCAAGCTGTTGATCCAGTTCGACTGCACCATCTTCACTATGAGTCTGTCCGTAAAATATCATGTCTTCATCGCCACGTACTTTTGCAGTGGCGTCTACTCTAAATAATACGGCATCGATCGTAGGGGCGGTTGTTATTTTGACAATAATAGGTGCAGCGGCAAAGAGGTTGGATGTAGTTTCAGAAATTTGTTTTTGATGAATAGCATTATCATCAATTTGTGAGTTTGACGTTGATTTACTATTAGCTTTTACAGAAGGTGAGGTGTTTTTTTTATTTTTTAATTTAATTAACATAACCTTATTTTCACGGCGCATATCGTATAGACGTAGTGTCATAATAAGATCAGAGAATTTTTTATAGCCATATTTATCTAGTTTGATGTTTTCATGGTTTTGATGAATTTGGCTAGCAATATAAGATAGGTTTGACCAACCATCTTTAGCATTAGGATTCTCATTGATAAGCTTATTTATTACGCCAATAAGATGATTTTGGGTATGTAATTGCTTAGTCGTCCAACGTTCTGGTGCTATGTTTGAAGATGGGAGGTTATTTTTATTCGGTGCAGGAGCGACTTTAATTGAGTTGTTTTTAGCAGTTAATAAATCCTCTACATAAAAGAATTTATCACACGCCTGCGAAAAAGCGCTAACCGTATTGCGTTTGCCAAAGCCAAATACTTTTACATGGTTTTTACGAATACGTAGGGCCAGTGAAGTAAAATCGCTATCACTTGATATCAGACAAAAACCATCGTAATTATTACTATAAAGTAAATCCATGGCTTCGATAACCATGCCGATATCAGTGGCGTTTTTGCCTTTTACATAAGCGAAATGTTGCATAGGGTCGATGGCGTATTTAAGTAATGCTTCTTGCCAGCTCTGAATATGTGCATTGCCCCAGTCGCCATAGATTTTTTTACAAGTGATATGTCCAATATTCTCTATCTCTTGCAGAATATGACCAATATTTTTTGCTGAGGCGTTATCGGCATCAATAAGTACGGCGATACTTTTGAGTTTAGCGTGCATTTATTTTCCTTAATACACTTTCTTAAAGTGACTATTTCATATTTTTTATATCGTTGTAATGATTACTTAACCCTGACATCCTACTAACCACAAAGCACCGCGACTTTGCTTACTCAATTGCGGTGTGGTCAACGCGGCAGCTGTCGTGCGTGACATGCTAGAGGACTCAGATAAGTTATCTAAACTAATTCCAGCGCTCGCGAGTAGGGCGGATAATAACTGAAATTTCACCGCATAGTTCATATTTTGTGCATGCTCGTGGACGAGGCTAGACGTCACCATGCCGATAACTTCGCCAGTTGGCAAGAGTAGTGGGCTGCCACTAGAACCAGGTTGAATGGGCGCGGTAAATTGCATATAGCGAATATCATTACCAAACCCTGTTAAACCTGAAATACAGCCTTGCGTTACTTGTAATTGGCTGCTAAGTCCTGATAATGGAAACCCTAAAGTCGTAATGGTTTCACCCAAATTATCAGTACAACGCTGTGCTAAGGGTAAATAACTTGGTATCGGCTCGCTTACTCTAATAATGGCTGAATCACTACCGATATCGCTAAGCACCACTTGCGCCTCACGATCAGGCTGCCCTTGTTGTCGAATTCCAATCATCGCCGCCGACTCAATGACATGATAGCAAGTCAATAGATGATAAGGGTCAATAGCAAAAGCCGTCCCTGTCCAAGTTTCACCAGACTGAACGTGTCTTGGCGGGCGCGTATCACTGTTAGGATAATCTTGCTGCTGCGCGCGCTGGGCATCTTGAATAAGGGCGTGCGTATCTGGCGGACGCATATCGAGGCTAATTTGCACATGATGCTCTAGGCTTGCCAATCCTTGGGTAGAGCTCTCACCAAGGGCGCGGCATTTAAATTGTCCATTGCGTCGGTATATTTCTAATATGATTGCTGCTTTAACATGGCGCTCACTTGCGATAAATTCATAACGAATATCGCCATTGTTTAGCGTTAAATTTACTTTGCTTAATTCGACAGCGGGTAAGTTGAGGCTTGGCTCATGATAAACATAAGCAATCAATTGTAAAAAGCTTACGCCTTGTTTATCAAATAATGCAGGCAAATCCAATTGCCATGCGTTTGGGTTATCTTTGCTATTGAGCTGTGCCCACTCTTTTGGTTCATGCAGATAAGCAGGGCTACAAGCAGCTTTACGATGCTCATCTAAAGGCAGCCATAATAGTCCAAGCTGCTCGCCAAACTTTAGCTGATTTGTCGTCGCAAAAGCGACCGAACAATTCGATTGGGCGATAACCGTATTTGCTCCTAACGCTAACGTGGTTTGTGCTGTCATCGCCTGCCTCTTGTTGAATATATTCGGTTGCCGCCAATTTATTACTACCGATTTTTTATTTCATTATTCTTACTTACTCGCTAGCATTTTCTGCTTCAATCTTAACGCTAACCATAATTGAGCGTACTTGGCAGGGAATGATTTGCTGTGCAATATCCGCAAGCTTCGGTTTATCGGTTAAGCCAAGCCAATAGCCAAATCCAACTTGGGTTAAATCGACCCCGCTATGGGTGGTGTAACCAATGCCACCAGACGGACGACTGTTAATTTCAAGCACACGGTGCTGACCGTCATCATCGGCTTTGGTTTGTACACTAACGATGCCATCGCAGCCAAAGGCTTTAATCAGTGCAATAACCACATCCATTACCGCTTGCTCGTAGCCGATATGTTGGATTTTCCCTGTTTTATAACGGGTGATGGCCGCCAGTACTTCACCATATTCGCAAACGACATCGATAGAGTACTCTTGCCCTGATAAATAGGGCATGAGCAACATAGGAATAGGGCGCTCATGCACCATCAGACTGTTGGCATAGGCATTGATAAACTGCGTGGTATGGATTTTTTTCTCTTCGGTAAAGTATAAATGCTCAAAACTGTCATATTGCCCGTCTTTTTCCTTACCGGTATCAAGTCGCCAAAAGCCTTGGGCAAAAATACCAGTGACCGGTTTGACGCATAAAGGTTGATGACCGTGCCTAGCAAGTAACGCCTCAAGCTCTGCGACATTATCAAAACGCCACGCTTCTGCCACGGGAATATCATGCTCATGACACTGCTGCATAAAGGCAAACTTATCATCTATCGCTTCTAACGCCGCCACACTCGTCGCGCCAGTCAATAAACGAATACCCGCCGCCTCAAATGCCTGACGATGCGCTTCATAATCGATGCCATTACGCCCCGTGAGTAGCACTTTAACGTTGTTTTTCTGAGCTTGCTCTAAGACAAACTGCCAACGCGGCATCAATGGCTCTAAAGGTTCGAGCATTGCTTGCTCATCGCTATCTGCAGCGCTTGCAGACGGCTCACGATAAACGCTATCGGCAAATTCAAAGATCTCAGGTCTATTATGACGGTGTGAAGCAATAATGTTAAATGACGTCTCAGATTGGGCTTTTAATGCTTGTAGGCTGGCGAGCATATCACGCTGGCTTGATTGACCTTCAGCTAACCAAACGGCAGATAGTGCGGTAGTCGACGTTGTATAAAGGCTTTTGTTAGCAGAAGTTTTCATGATTTTCTCAGCGTTATTAAAACTTATAGAGTGGAACAACTAGAATTGAGTTTTGAAGAGGGTCAGTCGTTAAGCGCGTTATTATACTGCCTAAAATAGAGGCTATTATATACAAATGCTAAGCGCTATAAATACTACTGACAAAATAATGTTAAGGATTTGTAAAAATGTTTTTGCAGACTTGTTAACGCTTTATTGAACGGGCGTGCGCTGTAAAAATCAGCCGTTATCCATGCTACTATAGTGCGATAGCCAACAGCACCCATATCAACAAATAATAAATAACCTAAAGGATAAATGATGAGTCAACCTCAACAACTGATTGCTGGTGCCAATGCACCGCTGCCAGCGGATCATATTAGCATTCGTATTTTAAGCCAAAGCGCCATTGATTGTGCCGCTTATCGCCTGACGACTGAGGGTAAAGTACGTGGCGATGGCGACATGATATTTTATGGTCAAACGCGTAGCGATGATGGCAGCGTCAGTTTCCGTGGTCATGATAGCGATGGATTTTTTGATATTAACTTACCTGCGCAGCCAGCGAGTATTGAGAAGATTGCCCTTGCGTTTTCTAGTGCGCAAACGCTGGCGCAAGTCGGTGACGTAGATGTTCAAGTCTTACAAGGCAGCCAAGTGCTGCTGACTTGTCAGTTAAGTGCTGCTGGACGTAATGAAAAAGCCATTATTTTAGCAGAGTGTTACCGTCGCCAAGGCAACTGGAAGTTTCGTTTTATCGCCCAAGGTTTTGAAGGTGGCTTAAAGCCGTTGTCTGAACATTTCGGTGTTGAAATTGCTGATGAAGCGCCAGCTCAAGGCAGGTTACAAAATCAAGCGCAAAGCCAATCTCAATCTATCAATACGCAAAAAGCGGGTAGTGCGCCTCAAACAACGCCGCCGCCAATTCCTACAGCTTCTCAAAATCCGTCAATTAACCTAAGCAAAATTACCTTAACCAAAAACCAGTCTAGCATCAATCTAAAAAAACGTGACAATTTTGGTAAAATATCTGTCAATCTTAACTGGAATCAACGTCCAGATAGCAGTACACAAGCTCCTAAAAAAGGCTTATTAGGCGACCTATTTAAGCAGCATAAAGCGGGTGGTATTGACCTTGATGTTGGAGCGATGATTCATCTGAAAAATGGCGAAAAAACGCTGATTCAGGCCTTGGGCAATCGCTTTGGCAATCTACAATCAGCGCCTTATGTGTTGTTACGCGCCGATGATAGAACTGGACAAGTCAGCGGCGGTGAGTGGCTCGATATTAACGGGCAACAGTGGTCGCAGATTGAAGAAGTCTTTATCTTTGCTTTTATTTATGAAGGCGTACCAAACTGGGCGCAAACCGATGGCGTCGTGACCATTCATGTACCCGACCAGCCACCGATTGAAACTCGTTTGACAGAAGGCACAGGTAATTTGCCGATGTGCGCAATTGCGCGTTTGGTCAATCAGCAAGGTAGTATCAACGTTGAGCGTATCAATCAATATTTTCAAGGTCACCAAGAAATGGACAAAGCCTTTAATTGGGGCTTTAGCTGGAAACGTGGACGTAAGTAAGCGCTTTAAGAGTATAGTTCTAGCTCAATAAAAAAGTCAGCCCGTCTACTATAAATAGACGGGTTGATTGCTTATATATTATTAAAATGCTTACTTCAGACTGCTTAATCTATTTACGCATGCGGTTTGATAGCAGGCATTAAATCATGAAAAGTACGACCAGAAGCGGTTTCGCCAATGGCGTGCATTTTCCACTCATTATTATGACGATAGACTTTTGCCATAATCATCGCGGTATGAGTACCTTGTGATGATAAGTTATAGCGCGCCACTTCAGTATTGTTATTGGCATTGACGATACGGCAAAAGGCGTTTTCTACCGTTTCAAAGGTCTGACCAGTAAAGCTATTGACCGTAAAAACCAGTGACACTACGTTTGCTGGCACTCTTGATAAATCAACGTTAATGACTTCATCATCACCATCGCCATCACCTGTGCGGTTGTCACCCGTATGGACGATACTGCCATCTTTTGATTGTAGTTGGCTAAACCAAATCGCATCGACGGCTTGTTTATTGGCATCAAACATGATGCATGAGGCATCTAAATCGATTGAGTCGCCGCCGCTGCCGCCGCCAAATAATTTACCCAAAAAGCCGCCTTTTTTCTCTTGCGGTCCTTGAAAAACGTCCCAACCTAAACCCAATTTTACTTGCGTAAGCTCACCACCAGCTTCTTTGCTGAGGGAGATTTTTTGACCTTTTTGTAGACTAACTGCCATGGTGAAATCCTTATAATAATTGTGAGTAGAATACTTAGGTTTTCAGTACTGTTTTTCGGTTATTAATTTCAGTATAAGCTGTAATTTTAGCTATAAACTTTAATTATAAAGTGCTATAAGATATTATCTAAAAACCCACCGCTGCCACCGCGACCGCCTGAGCTGGTACCTAAGATGCTTTGTAACCAGCCTTGATAGCTGTCGCGATTACGTGAGCAGATAATAACTTTGCCCGTTCCTGAGAAGTTTAAAACCATGCCTTCGCCGCTGGTGACCGAATTGATGATGTTGCTCATGATGCCTTTTTTCTTACTGGTCGATACCGAAAGCTTATAATCAAGGTTTGAATCCCAGCACACCACATGGCCGTTATCAATGATGACGTCTTTATCAGGCGTTACATCAATCTCAAATAGCGAACCAAAACCAGAAACGACCACTTGCCCTTGACCTTGGGTTTGCATGACCATAAAGCCGCCGGTATCACCAAATACCGCGCCGCCGAGGTTACGCTGGATATTGGCTCTGATATCGACGCCTGTTTGTGCGGCAACGAAAGCGCCATCGCTCAAGGTATATTGCTGAGCGCCGCAATCGATGATTTGCATATCGCCATCAAGCGTCGGTGCTAGCAAACAATCACCTTCACCATTGACGGCTTCAATTTGCTGTTGAAAAAGTGACTCGTCGTTAGCAAAGCGGCGCATCAGTGACTGCATGAGACCACCTTGTAGCTTACCTTTAAGCTCAAGGTTTGACTCCATCATCACCATGGCGTTGGCTTCACAATAAATTGAATCGCCTTTTTTTAAGTTACAATGCAAAAAAGGCTCAATCGTGCCGATTAGGCTAAACGTTGCGGCCATGGGGTGCAAATCCTTATTCTAATGTTTTGGATGTTTTTTCTATAAAAATGAGCGTTTCAATTTAACTGGGTCAATTACATTTAAAGCCATCAAATGCTATGAATAGGCACACTTGATGGCTTATATATATCGCAATCAGCCTTCTGGTTGCGATACTTAATTTGTCAGACGATGACGTTGTTTTTAAAGCGAAAAGTTAACCGTTAAACGTTGACGCCATAAGAAGAGGCTAATGGGCCTAGACCACCACTAAAGCCTTGACCAACGGCGCGGAATTTCCAGTCACCGTTATGACGATATAACTCACCAAAAATCATCGCTGTCTCAGTGCTACCATCTTCTGATAGGTCATAACGGGCGATTTCGGCTTGACCATTATCATTGACCACACGGATATAAGCGTCGCCGACTTGACCAAAGTTTTGGTTACGCGCTTGACCTTCATAAATGATGGCACAGATAGCGACTTTGCTGACGTCAGCGGGTATGCTAGCAAGGTTGATTTTGATTTTTTCATCATCACCGTCGCCTTCGCCCGTACGGTTGTCGCCTGTGTGCTCAACCGCGCCGTTGTCCGACTTTAGATTATTAAAGAAAATAAAGTCTTGGTCATTACGCACTTTGCCTGCTTCGTTTACCAAAAAGGCAATGGCGTCTAAGTCAAATTCTTGACCGTCAGTAGCGCGTGGATCCCAGCCAAGACCAACGGTAATGTTGGTTAAGCCTGGGGCTTCTTTTGATAAGTTTACGTTGCCGCCTTTTGTTAAGCTAATAGCCATATAAATATCCTTTGGATTAATAATTAAGTGGATTTGACTTTATAAAATAAAAATAGGGCAGTCATGCTATTTGCGCGTAAGTATTTCAGCGCAAAAAGGTCAATAAATCGACCTGTACGCCATATCCTGCCTATCATTACGTTTTACTATACTAAGCGTTTGCTTACTAAGCAAGGCGTATTTTGTGTGCCTATCTGACAGTTATATTATTATTTATAAAAAAGCGTTTTATGACGGTATCAGTCCCATTTTAGCTATTTATCTTATTATCATTTATAATAGCGCGCTCAGGTTCCCTCCACCCTGACTCAAAAAAAGGCCTCCTTTATGAATACCTGTACCATTTCGACCAATCAAGCTTCATCCATTCGTTACAGCCGTGCTTTATTCTGGCTTGTTAGCCTGCATATCTTTATCATCGCCATTAGTAATTATTTAGTGCAAATACCGGTCGGGCTATTTGGCTTTATCACCACATGGGGTGCGGTTACCTTTCCTTTTATCTTTTTGATTACGGATTTGACCGTACGCATCTTTGGTCAACATCTTGCCAGACGCATTATTTTCTTTGCCATGCTGCCAGCGCTCGTCATTTCTTACTATTTTTCGGTGGTATTTGCTGATGGACAGTTTGTTGGTCATGAGCATCTGCTCGATTTTAATTTATTTGTCTTTCGCATTGTCCTTGCCAGCTTTAGCGCTTACGTCATTGGACAGCTGTTAGATATCAAAGTCTTTAATAAGTTACGCCAGCTTAAAACGTGGTGGATTGCACCCCTAGCATCGACGTTTATCGGTAATCTGGTCGATAGCTTTTGCTTTTTTGCCATTGCTTTTTATAAAAGCCCAGACGCTTTTATGGCAATGCACTGGGTTGAGATTGGCGCGATGGACTATCTGTTTAAGATAGTCATGGGCGTGCTCATCTTTTTACCTTTATATGGCGTGATATTGGCAAAATTGCAAAAGATGCTCGCTGATAAGTAGAGCGAAAACTAATAGCCTAAGCTAATCCCTGCTCACAATTCTATTCTTCACAATTACTATAAAAAACAGGTCATAACCAATAATGGTTATGACCTGCCATGGAACAACTTAACTGAATCTAATGTTTACGCTTAAAATTACGACGTTATTCAAGCGCTTGGCGTTTGCGATAATTGAGTGACGCAACAAACGCCCAACCAATAAAGGCAATACCAATCAGACCAGTGATAAGCTCTGGCACATGAAATTTCACCGACAATAGCATGATAATGGCTAGAGCGCCGATGGCATAATGCGCGCCGTGTTCAAGATAGACAAACTCATCAAGCGTGCCTTTATCAACTAAGAAAATAGTCATCGAACGCACGAACATCGCACCGATTGCCAGACCAAGCATAATCACGATAACGTCATTGGTAATCGCAAAGGCGCCAATCACGCCATCGAAGCTAAATGAGGCATCAAGGACTTCTAGGTATAAGAAGCCGATAATACCGCCCTTCATAATTGCGTTGGTCGCCGCAGCTCCCGAACCATTTTCTTCGTTTTCTAAGTCTTCTTCAAGGTCACCCTCAAGCATACCTGAGACCACTTGGACACCAAGATATACTAAGATACCCCAAACGCCAGCGATTAATACTGCGCCTGATTGGGCGTCATTGGCCCATGATACGGCAATCATCAACACGATAAGGGCTACAAACACGCTCATGGCATCGACTTTGCCCAGTTTGACCAAACGGCTCTCAAGCCAATCAAACCAATGTACTTCTTTATCATCAAAGATAAAGTTTAAGAACACGAGTAATAAGAAAATGCCACCAAAGGCTGATATTTCAGCATGGTGCGCCAATAGTCTGGCTGAGTATTCTTTAGGATCGTTTAAAGCCAAATCGACCACTTGCATAACGCCAAGGTCGGCCGTTACTGCAACGATAACAATTGGGAAAACCAAACGCATCCCAAAGACAGCAACCAAAATACCAACGGTTAAAAATATCTTTTTCCAAAATTCGTCCCAGCCTTTAAGGACTGAGGCGTTGACCACCGCATTATCAAATGATAATGAAATCTCCATGACGGCCAAAATGGCAGTGATAGATAGGGTGGTTATCATACCGCCCATACCGCTATGTGAGTATCCCCACCATGCCGCTACTGATAGAGCAATAATGGTAAAGATAAAGTCTAAATAAAAATGTCTCATGACATATCCTGTCTGGTTGCATAAAGCTAAAGTCGGTCTATTATAGACACAAACCACAAAAAAAGTGGTTATTGCTAACCACTTTTTTGCCTAATTTTAAACGAAACCTAAAGCATTACCAGTCTTTTAGCTAAGAATAATTGTGACTATTTTGCAACCATATTTTACTGGCAGAATGACAAGTGATAGCGCTGCCATATTGCTTAAAGTTTTGGCGGTGTTTATATCTAGGCATTGTTTTTAGTATGGGCTAAATTTTTGGCACAGGTTAATATCGCGTTAGATATTGACGCCATACTGATGACACATAGCTTGCAAACCGCCTGAATAGCCTTGACCAACCGCGCGGAATTTCCACTCACCGTTATGACGATAGACTTCGCCAAACACCATTGCCGTTTCAACAGAGTAATCCTCTGCTAAGTCAAAACGTACCACTTCCGTGCCAGTTTCTTCATTGACCACACGGATAAAGGCATTGGCGACTTGACCAAAGTTTTGGCTACGGGCAGCAGCATCATGAATGGTTACCGTGACGACGATTTTATCGACATCAGCAGGCACTTGGGTCAGGTTTACTTTGACCACTTCATCATCGCCGTCGCCTTCGCCAGTACGGTTGTCGCCGGTATGCTCGATTGCACCATTGTCAGATTTTAGCTGGTTGTAAAAAATAAAGTCATGATCGCCGCGTACTTTACCAGCGGTATTTAGCAAAAACACGCTGGCATCAAGATCGAATTCTGCGCCAGAGGTCGCGCGCTCATCCCAACCAAGACCGATAAGCAGCTTGGTTAAGTTTGGATCAGTTTTGGTGAGCGATAAGTTACCGCCTTTATTTAATGATAAAGCCATGAGATTATCCTTGTTATTAGAGTGATTAAGGGTTTGATGGTTTAAGTGTATAAATACAAAAACCAGAGCAATAGTGGGATTAAAGCAGTCGTAATCCTAAATTTTATGTTGCTTATTGCTTCCATATTTTTGGCGCTTCATATTACTTAGTGCTTTACGTCGCTTAGCTATTACTTAGTGACGTTCTATCATAGCAACAAAAAATTACCCAATCAAAGCTGATTAGGTCATTGTTATGTGTCCGATAAGACGGACTGGAAAAGACAGAGCTTAAATGCTGCCTTTATACATCTAAGTAATCCGCTCTAACGATGGCGAATCTCAAAACTTTGATGAATCGGCTTTTTGATATTAAAGTCAAAGCCTATCGTTTGTGGCGTGATATCGATAATGTCATAGCGTTCGGTTAACTGCTCATCGAGCTCAAAGCGGGTAAAGTTGTTTGAGAAATATAACACGCCATCGGAGGTCAAACGGTTCATCGCGCGGTTGATAAGAGCAGCATGGTCACGCTGGACATCAAAGGTACCTTGGAACTTTTTCGAGTTTGAAAAAGTTGGCGGATCGATAAAGATAATATCAAATTGTTCCGTATTACCTTTAATCCACTCAAAAATGTCAGCGGCGACGAATTGATATTTATTGCTGCTGACATTTAAGCCATTTAAAGCAAAGTTTTGCTTGCCCCAATCAAGATAGTTTTGTGATAAGTCAACGCTAGTAACTTTTTTCGCGCCAGCCAATGCCGCGTGCACACTTGCCGTGCAAGTATAAGCAAATAAGTTCAGCACCGATTTGCCGAGGCTGTTGTCTTTGATACGGGCGCGCATATTGCGGTGGTCAATAAACAAACCCGTATCGAGGTAATCGGTAAAGTTGACATACAAATACGCACCGTTTTCACGCGCAACATAAAACTTACCGCGTTTTTCGCTACTGCCTTGCTTGCTATATTGGTCATTACCCGATTGGCGTGCACGAGTTTTGATAAAGACTTGTTCGCGGTTAATATTGAGCACTTCGCGAATGCCCATCAAGGCCAAATTGAAACGCTTTTTCGCGGTCTCTACCGGAATGGTCTTTGGCGGCGCATATTCTTGCACGTGCACATAATCGCCATACAAATCAATTGCCACTTTAAAGTCAGGCAAGTCAGCGTCGTATACGCGAATATTGCTGACAGTGTCTTTGCTAGCGAGTCTTTTAAGTTTGCCCAGATTTTTTTGCAAACGGTTAATAAAATCTTGGCCTTCTTCCACGGTAATCTCACGCTTCTCAAAGCGACTAATGAGGCTACCTGTTTGCCCAGCAATCAAGGTGCCGTAGCGGAAATAAACGGTGATTGCCCCATTATGGCAGCGCAAGGTTTTTGGCTCTTTAATGGGCAAGATATCCACTTGTTCGACAATGGCTGCCAAGATACCAAGCATCGGATTGACGCCACTACCCGCAAAGCTGTCTTGCAAAATAAGCCCAAGCGCTTGATATAATGGCTTAATCATCTCTTCATCGCCCAAACGCTCACCATAAGGTGGGTTGGTAATGACCAACGGATTGCTTAAGCGGCCATCATCGGCTAATGGCTTTAAAACGTGGCTGAGCTGGTTAAGGGCGCGCGTTTCAAGGTCAAGTAGCGGCAATAAATCCTGCAAACCTGCGGCAATCAAGTTCTTTTCTGTTGCGAGAATTGCGCCACTATCGGCATCGAATCCCAAAACAAGCGGCAAGGTATCAGGTTGTTCGTTGATAATCTCTAAAGCTTCACGAAAACGCGTCTGCGCATCGTCAATCATCTGTTGCCATAGTGCTTCATCATGATGTTGCCATTGATAAAAGCCGAATTGATTGGCCGCTTTATCGATACCGACAGCATAATCGCAGTGCATGAGTAGCGCTTCAATGATGAAAGTACCAGAGCCGCACATCGGGTCGATTAGGGCGTTATAAAAAGGGGCATTACCGGCATCATTTTTCTTATGCCAACCCGCGCTATAGAGCAGTGCCGCCGCCAAGTTTTCTTTTAACGGCGCTTCGGTCATGGCAACGCGGTAGCCACGGCGGTGCAAACTGGTGCCTGATAAATCTAAATATAGCTCAGCTTGTTTGTCATTGACCGTCGCAAATACTGAAAAATCGGGATTTTTACTATCGACGTTAGGACGGCTGTCATAGATTTCATTAAAGGTATCGGCAATCGCATCTTTGATACGCAGCATGGCAAATTGTTGACTGACGGCGACGCGCTTATCGACAGACAGACGAATGGCAAACGTCTGCTCTAAGCTAAATTGCTCGGTCCAATTGACTGATTTTGCTAAGCCATAGAGCTGTTCTGCCACATCGTATTCGGTATTGATGTTTTTACGTTTAATCAGCATCAAGACCCGCGACGCCACCCGCGACCATAAGCAAATGGTATATAAGTCGCGCAAGGAGCCGGTGACCGCCAAGCGACCCGTACTTTTCATCTCACTTGCAATGCCAAAACTGCTCAGCTCAGTCTGTAGCGGTGCTTCAAGCCCATCGGCACAAGTAATAATAAGGTCAAGCGACAACTCTGCTGCAGCGGTTGATAAGGAGTTGGGCGTGGTGGTTTCGGTCATACGGTTACCTGTGGGCTAAATTGATAAATAATGCACCTCAAAATTACGAAGTTTAAAATCGTGAGGTTTAACTGGCAATTTTACCATAATTACGAAGTGGATAGTTCAAAGTGGCAGTGTTTATGGCGCTGTGTTTAAAAGCTACGTTAAAAGAATGACGACTGACGGGGTTTTAAAATTACCGAGCCGTTATTCAGCATCTTTTTTCAATGGGTTTTCTTCAGTAATCAGTTTGGTCGTGGTCGCAAAGGGTTTGGTGTCGATAGGATAATCGACATTTTTTGGCATCAGCAGGCGCATATGCGGGTAGGGGGTTGAAATATTCGCCTCATCAAAGGCGCGTTTAATATTTTCCCTCAAGCCTTCTTTAATCTTTGGCATACGCGCCACCGCCGCAGGCTTGACCCAAAAACGCACGATAAAGAATACCCCATATTCGCCAATTTCATCGATGGTCGCTGAGGTTTCAGGGCGCTTTAATACCACTTCGCTATCAGCTAATACCTGCAAAATCACTTCGCGCGCTTTCTCAATATCATCTTCAAAAGCTATACGCATGCGAATATCAAAGCGTATAAAGTTTTTTGAGGTTAGATTGGTGACCACAGAAGAAGCAACGTTTGAATTAGGGATAATAACGGTTATATTGTCGCGGGTTAAGACATGGGTCGTGCGTAAAGCGATGACTACAACCCGACCTTCGTTGTCATTGATATTCACCCAATCTCCCACTTGAAACGATTGCTCAAGTAAAATGGTAATGCCAGCGATAAAGTTGGCAAGCGTCGAT
Source organism: Psychrobacter sp. UBA3483 (assembly GCF_002377905.1). GTDB lineage: Bacteria > Pseudomonadota > Gammaproteobacteria > Pseudomonadales > Moraxellaceae > Psychrobacter. The sequence goes on from NZ_DFQS01000005.1 coordinate 163,965, forward strand.
TGAGCAGCAAAGCCGACCGCCAAACCAGCGATACCCAAACCTGCTACCAATGACACGATATCGAAGCCAAATTGTGCCATGACGCTGGCAAGACCTAAGACCAATAACAGCACGGATAAAATGTTCTTAAGCAGCTGCTCAATAGAGGCGTTTAGACCATAATGCTGTAAAACCTTATGAATAATTTGTCCAGATGACGTCCATAACACATAATAAATACCCGCCCAAGTACTGGCTTTGGCAGTAGCTTTGACCGTCTCCGGCTCAAAATTTAGCTGACTCATGATGGCTATCAAGCTGGTTACAATCCAAATATAGCGCAGTACTGAGCGAACAATTTTAGACCGGCGTTCATTTAAGCGAATTCTAGTTTTGCTTTTTTTGATAATATAGATGGCAAGCCAATAAAAAAATCCCAATACCGCCAACAGTATTAGGATTTTGATGGCTGTGCTCACCAGTTCTACTGACTTAGAAGTCCAGTCGAGTGAGTCTTCTTCGATGGAGCCGCCGATAGCAATATATAGGCTGGTATGTAGGTCGCGAACAATCTCTTGAAAGAAATCAGTAATACCAGCGATTGCCATTGTTTTATCCATGCAAGGTTTGGGTCTATATAAATTGAATCGTATAAAGAGCTTATAATAGAGCCTGTCCTCAATTCAATCAATAGACATCTAAATGCGCTAAAAATGGCTAAGTTTTAGCGCTAAATTCCCAATATCGAATAAGCGCAAACCGTTCAGCCAACTCGCAATCTGAGCATGCCTGCGTTTATTGATTTAAGCCATATTAATGTTAATTTTAATAAAGATAATGTCAATAAAATAGATTTATCGGCCGATTAGAAAGTGCCTTCTTATTAGAAAGTGCCTTCTTGAGTATCGTGATACTGATAAGGAATTTTCATCATACGCTGCACATCACGTAACGCCGTACGCAGACCTTCTAGTATCGTCGGATGATAAAAAGGCGTATCGAGCATGTGTTTGATACTCATATCGTTGGTAATCGCCATTGCCAATATATGACCAATATATTCCGCATCAGGCGCAATCATACTTGCACCCAAGATTCTATCTGTCTTTTTGCAACCATAAATGTGCAGTAAGCCACAATTGACACCCATCACACGGCTACGACCTTGATTATCAAAGCTGACTTTACCAATCACGTATTCAAGCTCTGGATTTGCTTGTATTTCAGGTAGCGACATACCGACGTTGACGATTTGTGGCGAACAAAATACGATAGAAAACGGCGTGGCAGTTGGGCGAATATAAGCATCGCTATTATTGTTACAGACCAGACTACCAGCACTAAAGCCTTCATCGCTCGCGACATGCAATAAAGGTAGGTTGGCATTGGCATCACCAACAATATAGACTTCTAGATCACCAATTTTACCTGTTTTTTTATCGAGCTGCTTTGGACGATTTTTGTCATCAAGCTCAACGCCCAAGTTTTCAACGCCTAAGGCTGCGATATTATTGCGTCGACCCGTAGCGACCAGTACATACTCGCCCTGCCACTGCCTCGTTTTACCAGCGCTGTCTTCGTAGTCTATAAAAGCAGCTGCACCATCGTTACTAGCTGCTTGCTGACCGACGTCGTTAATCTTGCTACCCAAATGCATGGTCAGCTCACGACTTAAGCAATCAATGGCTTTATTACTGATATCCTCATCTTTTAAACCGGCGACGCGTTTGTCACGATTAAAAAGTGTCACCTCGACGCCTAAACGTTTAAAGGCTTGGGCAAGTTCTAAGCCGATGGCACCTGCGCCGACGACAGCGAGAGACTTTGGCAAATCAGCCAGCTCAAAGACGGTGTCGGAAGTCAGTAAGGTCTCACCAAGTTTATCAGCCCAATTATCGGGGACAAAAGGCGTGCTACCAGTTGCCACAATAATCTTATCGGCTTCAATGAGTTCATCATTGACCTCAATAAGACCTTGTTGATTGATGTAAGCGCGACCCGCTATTTTTGTCTCAGCAGGCCAGCTTTCCACTTGCTGTTGCACATAATTGGCAAAGTGATTGCGTTCGGCGCGAACCCGCTCCATCACTTGTTTGCCATCTATTTGAGCAGTAGCATGAATACCAAACTCGCCAGAATGGTTGGTATCATGGGCGCGATCGGCAGCAGCGATGAGAAGTTTACTCGGCATACAGCCGACGGCAATACAAGTCGTTGACCAATAGCCGTCATTAATAATGAGGACGTCGTCTTTTAGTTTTCTGGCTTGGCGAAAGGCGTTTTGACCGGCGGTACCGGCGCCGATGACCGCCACCGATACCTTGCGCGTCGCTTTTCTATCAGTGTTATTATCGGCAGTGCTGTCAGTCTGTTGATTCATATTACTCTCAAATGAAAAAGGTTTTATCGTAGTCGATAGAGGTAAACAAAGAAAATTGGCAAACAACCATAAAAATCTTAAAGCGCAAGCGTGGCAAGTAAACGTTCGGTATAGCCGGCTGCACGTAGATTGCGCTGCGCATGGGTAAGTGTGCCATTTTTATCAAATACAAAGGCTGAGCGTACAAGACCTAAGCTGACTTTGCCATACATATTTTTTTCTTTAATTACATCAAAGTATTGGCACAATTTTTCATCACTATCGCTAATAAGGGGAATATGCAGATTGTATTTAGCAATGAATTTTTCGTGAGACTCAACGCTATCGCGCGAGACACCGATGATATCGTAGCCCAATTCATCAAACTCATTGATACGAGTAGTAAATTCTGTCGCTTGCGTGGTGCAGCCTGGGGTATTGTTTTTTGGATAAAAATATAAGATAAGCCCTTTATCGGTATTGGCAACCAGCTCTTTTAGGCTGATGTCGTCATGAATAAAGTTGCCGTTTAGCTCGCGCACGATTGTGACTGGAAAATCGGGCAGGGCAAGGTTCTCGGTGGTCGGCTTAGCCATTATAAAATCCTTATTAGTTTCGATTATGCGTATATTATGGTAGGTGGTCTTATTATAGGCAGATTAGCAGAAATAAATCCTCAGTTTTACATTTCACTTATTCATTCGCAACAAAAAAGACTGGCAATAACCAGTCTTTTGTATTCTGTAGCAAATATTTTTTAAGTGGCTTAAGCAGGTTTTTGTGGCTGTTTTAAGTCCAAGCCAACGGTGCACTGTTGCAAGTCTTTTTGCATTTTTTTCACGTAAGGTAGACCTGATGGGTCTTTTTTGTCTCGCGCGTAGCTTTCGATTTCCCACATCTGACCGATGGTCATATTACTGCGCACACCGATGGTACATTTGCATAACTTGGTCGCTGTATTTTTGTCAGCGACTTTATATTTTACCGCGCCATTGACACAAGTGTTGATATTATCCTGTTTTATGTCGGCCGCATTTGCTTGTGGTAATGCAAATAGAGCAGCAAGGGCTAGGGGTAATACGGGCAAAAACTTCATAAACATCCTCTACGGGTCGCGTCAATTTCTCAGATTTTTATATAAAATCTTGGTAGTGTTATGTGGTCACAGGTTTGATGACTCATATAAATAGCTCTATATCAGTAACTATATATCGGGAACTGTAAAAGCCTTTTTTATTTATATCACTCATTATGTTTTAGTAAACCGGCAGTAGGTATCGCTTGTGACTGACATAGTCGCCCATACCATAACAAGTAAATTGCTTAAAATACAACGGTAGCGTGCTGTGTTAATGCAAGCAAATGTTGCGCAAATGTTTAATGAGCCGTTGCACTAAGACAATAATAAGGACATTTTTATATAATTAACAGAACATTTTCAAAGGTTTATGAAAACCCTTTAGACTGATAACGGGTAGGATCAGCAACCCCAGCTTGGACAAATCCTTGCCGACGCAGGACGCAGCTGTCGCAAACACCGCAAGCAAGGCCGTGGGCATCTGCTTGATAACAAGAAATTGTCTGCCTATAATCGACCCGGAGCGCTAAACCAAGCTCAATGGTTTTGGCTTTGCTTAAATGCTGCAGCGGTGTTTGAATTGATAATTGGTGACCGTTGACTCCAGCTTTGGTCGCAAGGTTTGCCAGATGTTCGAATGCAGCGATATATTCTGGGCGGCAATCAGGGTAGCCGGAATAATCGACCGAGCTGACACCGATGACGATATGATTGGCATCGGTGACTTCGGCGACAGCCAAGGCATAAGATAAAAAGATGGTGTTACGTGCCGGCACATAAGTGTTTGGAATGGCATTATTATCGGCGTTATCGACATCGCGATTGTTACTCGGGAATTTATCGGTATCGCCATCAGGGACGACCATACTGTGGTCGGTGAGTGATGAGCCACCAAGCTGAGCGATATCGATATCAATGATGCGATGGTTAACGTTTGCCGTCTCAGCGATGGCTTTGGCAGCGACAAGCTCACTATTATGTCGTTGACCATAGTTAAAACTAACCGCCGTCACAGACGCATAACGTGCCTTTGCCCAGTACAAACACGTCATGGAATCAAGCCCGCCTGATAGCAGCACGACGGCATTTTGGCTTTTATGCAGTGCTGCTAAATCAGCATTATCTTTGAGACTAGGAGAGGAGGTTGGCGCAGTTACGTAAGTCATAATATTGTCTATCATTGGTTTCAGAAATTTGAAAAATTTGAGTTTTGAGAATGGGTTATTTTAATAAAGGTGGCATTATTACATAACTTTGAAGGTAGGGTTCATTGCGATTAAACTGAAATAACAATAGGCTTAAAAAGCCATTAATTTTGTGCGACTTTTCAATCTGTTAGCAAAATTTGTTATAATCGCTGCTTTTAAAGCCCAACTGCTGAAAAATATTGCTAATTGCTTTGTAGTAAAATCAGCTTTGTAAAGATATTGAGTACCTTATGACCGTCGAGACCTTGTTTACGCCTAAAATTCCTTCTCAGTTTGATGAAGCCTCTTCGAAAACCAGTGCTACCGATACTGGCTGGGATAGTTATGCTGAAGATACTGATAGTATGAGGTATGACGACATTGCTGGCGCGGCTATAAGTAATAATACCGCTGAGCAAACATCCTCTACGCAAATTTTACCGACTGAAACGGCAGAATTTCGCAAGCTACAAAAAAAGCTACGCCGCCAAGTATCATGGGCGATTCGCGATTTTAATATGATTGAAGATGGCGATGTAGTCATGGTTTGCGTCTCAGGCGGCAAAGACAGCTATACGTTGCTCGATATCTTATTGCTGCTCAAACGCATTGCCCCGATTAGCTTTGATATCGTCGCGGTAAATCTTGATCAAAAGCAGCCCGGTTATCCAGAAGATATTTTGCCCGCTTATTTGAATGAGCAAGGTATCGCCCATTATATTTTAGAAAAAGACACGTATAGTATTGTCAAAAGCGTAGTGCCAGAAGGTAAAACGTATTGCTCGGCCTGCTCACGCCTGCGTCGCGGTTCGCTATATGGTTTTGCCAAACAAATCGGTGCCACCAAAATCGCTCTTGGCCATCACCGCGATGATATGCTCGCGACTTTCTTTTTAAACTTATTCCACGGCGGCGCGCTGAAATCCATGCCACCAAAACTGCTAAGCGATGATAAACAAAACTTGCTGATTCGTCCGCTTGCTTATGTTGAAGAAAAAGACATCATTGAATACGCGCGTTTAAAAGAATTTCCGATTATTCCGTGTAATCTATGCGGTAGCCAAACCAATCTGCAACGCGCAATTATCAATGACATGCTCCGTGAATGGGACGACGCTCACCCGCAGCGTTTGGCGTCTATTTTTAAAGCCATGCAAAACGTTGCACCGTCACAATTAGCCGATCGTGAGTTGTTTGACTTTGAAACCTTAAGCATAGAGCGCGATAACAATGAGCGCTTATTTGAAGGCGATAATATCCAAGCAGGGCAGAGGGATAGTTTGGCTGCGATTGGTTTGCCTATAGCACCCAAAACCCAAGTCTTTAATTCGAAGTTTGCCAGTCATCAGGACCCTAACCAGCAAGCGGAAACAGCGGATAATACTACAAAAAATAATCGCAACACGCAAAAAATCCCTACTATTAATCCGGTGATTTAAATCATATAGACAGTAATTTTTATAACATTAACGTCAAAAAAAACCAGCGCATTATTCATTAATGGCTGGTTTTCTAGTATTTATTTAACGTTAACAATTAACTTTTGGCAAAAACAGGTAAAGGATTAAAGCTCACCTCTGAGCGTGGTAATTTTGCCACATCCTGCATGCGCCAATCATTCTTTCCATCATAACTGACTTGCAAATAATATTTGCCTTTTACGTCATCCAGATCGACTTTTGCCGTGTACTTGTTACCTGCTTGGTGCTTGAGTACCGCATCACGGTCTTTTTTAATGTCGGTGGCATGCGAGATAGACAACTCTAACGCATCAGGATAGGTCAACGGCTCACCGTTCAATAACTTACCTGACTGCAAGCTCTGCTCAGGATAGTTGAGATAAAACACGACATCGCCATTATCGGCAAACTGCATCTTGCCATGTAAATCTAAATCATAGGTCAGCTTGTCGCGTGAAACGTCATGATATAGGGTTTTGCCATCCATATACCAATCGTCGCGTACCACGCTATCACGGATTTGATAAGAGTAATAAACAAACCAAATACAAGCAATGACCACAAAGGCGGGCATGCCAATGACAAAGATAACCACCATATAGTTTTTATACCATGGCTGACTGTCTTGATGCTTAAAGTTCGGTGCTGGACTAGACATAACATACCTATTAATCAGATATTCGTTTATAAAGTGCGGTTCGTCAGCTTATTATAAACGCTATCAAAAAATAAACTGACGGCTCAGTACAGCCAGTTTAATGATAAATGCTTCAACCGCAAGTCAGTGACGATTAGCCTTTGACCAAGCACCACTAACGAGCGGATGAATACATAAAACTAACTACATACTCAATAATTACTGACCTTGCGTGGTAAAGATATTTTGTTTGCTTACATTATATTTACCATCTTCACTGGTCACCGTCAAAGTAATCGGCGTTTGACCAAACTCAATCACCTTAGGGTCGCCATAGATACTGACAGGCATATCAAAGCTTTCGCCTGCTTCTAACGGCACATCATTAAAGCGTACACCTAAGCTCAAGCCTTCTTGTGGTTCAAGGCTTATTTTATAAGTATGCGCACTTTGGGTTTTGTTGGTCAATTTGACGATATAACTGTTTTCAATCATGCCTTGCTGATTGAGTGACGACAACTGATTGCGGTCACGGCGAATATCAATCTCTAACGGTACGCGGTCAGTCAATGCATATACCACACCGCCACAAAGTACCGCCAGCAAAGTTAAATAAGCAAAAAAGCGCGGGCGCAGTACACGGCTTGGCTCTTTTTCGACCAATTGACGCTCTGTGGTATAACGAATCAGTCCACGTGGGTAACCAACCTTGTCCATCACCTCATTACAAGCATCGACACAGGCGGCACACTGAATACAGGCAACCTGCAACCCATCACGAATATCGATACCCGTTGGGCATACTTGCACGCACATCGTACAATCAATACAGTCGCCTAGGTTTTCAGGGTGGGTGCCTTTTTTACGGGCGCCGCGAGGTTCACCGCGCTCATAATCATAAGAAACAATTAATGTATCTTTATCAAACATCACGCTTTGGAAACGGCCGTACGGACAGATTTGAATACACATCTGCTCGCGCATGTAGCCTGCATTGACATAAGTTGAAAAAGCGAAAATAAATATCGATACCCATATCCATGTTGACCAATCAGGGAAGGGGATAAACCCTATCATCTGCCAGTTTTGATACAGCGCCTCTGTACCAGAAACATAACTGACGAATGTCATCGCCGTAATCATCGAAAATACAAACCAGATAAAGTAGATCAAAAAACGCTTGAAGACTTTTTTAGCATTCATAGGTTCTTTATCAAACTTGATGCGTTTGTTACGATCGCCGATGACTATTTTTTCCACATACTGGAACATATGCGTCCAGATGGTTTGCGGGCAAGCATAACCACACCAAACCCTTCCTGCATATACCGTCACCATAAATAGTGCAAAAGCCGCAATAAGAGCAAAAACCGCTAGAAAGTAAAAGTCTTGGGTCAAAAAGGTCATACCAAAAATATAATAATGCTGCGACGGCACATCAAACCAGATAGCTTGCCTACCGTTATAGCGAATCCACGGCAAAATCAAAAATAACGCCAATAATGCGTACATGCTAATCACACGGATATTTTGGTAAAACCCGGTGATAAATCTAGGATGAACGCGTTTTTTATTGGCGTTAAGATCCACCTCAACGACAGGAATTTTATTGGATGGTTGTGCTGACATAAACGTGCCTCTTTAAAAAAAGAATCAGTCTGCTGGCATGATGAACAAATACCTTTAACAGCGAGGTATATGGATGTGCGATGTTATCAATGTCAGTAAGTAGCAAGAGCCATACCAAAAAAAGTATCCAAGCTTGCTACCAAATGAGCGATTGTAAATAATGGATATAGAATATGCTTAAATAGATGATTCTATAGTGTTTCTAATGGATTGCTATTTTAGCAGTTTCCCTACTATAAATGGGGTGAGAATGTTAAAAAGCAATAGTTATCTGCCAATTATTGATAGACAAACAGCTTATAAGTGTCGGTCATAATAAAACTTAAAAATCAGCGGTGATAAAGCATAAGAGATTATTATCTTTAATAAAATTATCAGCAGTTTGCTTCTAGTATCTAATAATAAGCAGAATTTATTAATAAGACATAAAGCTGATAAATACGTAAAAAGGGAGAACTGCAATAACAGTTCTCCCTTTGTCAAATATCACTTATTTATGGTATACGACTGACTAAATATGCTTAGTTTGCGACTGCCGCTTCAGGAGTTGCTGCTTTTGGTGCAGCGGCAGAAACAGGCTGCGCTTTGGCAGGCTGAGTTGTTCTATCAGAAAGAGAATAAACATACGCAGCAAGCAGCATAATGCGCTCATTACCCAGTTTGGTTTCCCATTCTGGCATCACACCAGCACGACCATAACGGATGGTATCGCGGATACTTTCACGATCGCCGCCATACAACCAGATATTATCGGTCAAGTTTGGCGCACCAGTAGAGATCATACCTTTGGCATCTTCACCATGACAAAGTACACAGTTGGTAGGCTCATGGAAGATGGCTTTACCTTGAGCAACTTTGGCTTGGTCAAGCTCGTAACCTGGCTGGTTACCAGAGATTGACAAGACATATTCGGCCGCGGCACGCACACCATCTTCACCAAGTTGGTCACGCCAAGCTGCCATACCACCGATACGACCGTTATGTAGCGTCGTCAAGATATGCGAAGCTTCGCCGCCATATAACCAATCACCATCGGTTAAGTTAGGATAGCCTAGAGCACCTTTAGCATTAGAGCCATGACAGACGGCACAGTTCTGTAAGAACAAGCGACTACCAACTTTTAACGCGTTGGGGTTTTCAGCAAGCTTTTCAACATACGGTGCAAGCTCAGCGATTTTTTCATCAATCTCAGTTTGCAGATTCGCAGGTGGTGTTTCACTGCGACGCATGGTTGCTTGCATTTCAGATAGCGTTGCTAGCGTTTTAGTCGCACCGCTAGCATCTGCTTTAGCCAAGATGTTTTGCTCAAAGTTATCGGTAAAAACCTTGTTATTACTTTCAAGCTCACTCGCTAACTCGTTATGCGAGGTCCATGGCACAGTTTCGCCATCTACTTCTACGGTCGTGATACCTTCCCATTTCGATGGAAAGATAGCAGGGAAAAATATCCAGTAGGCAACAGCCCAAATAATCGAGCCAAAAAATATCACTAACCACCATTTAGGCAGTGGCTTATCGTATTCTTGAATGCCATCGTAAGTGTGCCCAGTCGTACCGTCTTCTTCTACTTCTGGCTTGTATTTCAACACCATTAGTAAGACACCGAGGATACCCGCCCAACACATAATACTTAGTATGGTGATCCAAGAACTCCAAAAAAATGTCATCGTTTATCCTTATTGCGCTGCTCTTCAGCCAAAGCTTCTTTATCTTTGTCATCAAGCGCAAGTTGTGCATCTTCTTCGAAGCGTTTTTTGTTTTTTGGCGAATACGCCCACCATGCAACGCCTACGAAGGCAATAAAAGCAGAAACGGTCGCAATTGTTTGTAATTCACCAATACCCATTAGCGCTGTCCTTCCATCGCGGTACCCAATTGCTGTAAGTAGGCAACCAGAGCATCAAGCTCAGTGGCGCCAAGTACCGCATCTGGCGCTCCTTCGATATCTTCTTCAGTGTAAGGCACACCAAACTGATCACGGAATAGACGCATTTTAGTTTGCACATTGGTACCATTTACTTCATTGGTTGCAAGCCAAGGGAAACCAGGCATTACAGATTCAGGTACTAATGAACGTGGATCGATAAGATGTTGTTTTTGCCAATCTTCAGAATAGCGTCCACCAACACGTGCCAAGTCGGGACCAGTACGTTTGGAGCCCCATAAGAATGGGTGATCCCACGTAGATTCAGCAGCACGCGAGTAGGGTCCATAACGCTCAACTTCTGCACGTAATGGACGCACCATTTGCGTATGACAAACGTGACAACCTTCACGAATATAAATATCACGACCTTCAAATTCGAGCGCGGTCCACGGCTCCATAGAGGGAAGAGGAGCGTTTACCCCACCTTCCTCAGGACCCTTGTTATCATAAATCAGCGGTACAATTTCAACGAGCGTTGCAAAGCTGATTGCGATAACGATAAAGATAACCAATAAGCCTGTATTTTTTTCAATAATTTCATGCGGTGTACCAGACATGATCGCTCCTTATACGTTAGCTGCCGAAGGTTTTTCAACACTAGGTTCATGATCAGTAGGATCTGCGATATCAACAGGCTTACCTTCTGGCATTTTAAGTGTTTTATAAACGTTATAGGCCATAACAACCATACCCGATACATACAATAGGCCACCAAAAGCACGACCAATATATGGGAAATGTGAGAACTCAACGGTATCAACGAAGCTATATACCAACGTACCATCTGGATTGGTTGCAAGCCACATCATGCCTTGGCCAATACCTGAAATCCACATAGAAACGATATAGAAAATAGTACCCGCTGTTGCTAACCAGAAATGCGTCGTGATTAAGCTAATAGAGTACATTTTTGGCTTGTTATAGATACGTGGTAATAGTACATATAGCGAACCAATGGTAATCATACCAACCCAGCCAAGCGCACCTGAGTGTACGTGACCGACTGTCCAGTCCGTGTTATGCGATAATGCGTTAACGGTCTTAATAGACATCATCGGACCTTCAAACGTTGACATGGCGTAGAACGATAATGCCACAATCATAAAGCGAATGATCGGATCGGTACGCAGTTTATCCCAACTGCCTGATAGCGTTAGTACACCGTTAATCATACCACCCCAAGATGGCGCAAATAGGATGATTGAGAACACCATGGCTAGAGACTGCGTCCAATCTGGAAGCGCTGAATAATGCAAATGGTGACCACCAGCCCACATGTATGAAGCAATCAATGCCCAAAAGTGAACGATAGACAAACGGTAAGAATAGATAGGACGACCAATCTGTACTGGAACAAAGTAATACATCATTCCAAGGAAAGCTGCCGTTAAGTAAAAGCCTACCGCATTATGCCCGTACCACCACTGCACCATCGCATCGGTCGCACCGCCAAATAGTGAATAAGATTTAAACGCACTAACAGGGATTGCCATACTGTTTACGATATGCAAAAGAGCAATCGTAATAATAAATGCGCCAAAGAACCAGTTGGCCACATAAATGTGTGAGGTTCTACGTTTGATGAGCGTACCGAAGAACACGATGGCATAAGAAACCCATACCAAAGCAATCAAGATATCGATTGGCCACTCAAGCTCAGCGTATTCCTTGGTCGATGTCAGACCTAAAGGAAGGGTAATCACCGCTGCGACGATAACCGCTTGCCAACCCCAAAAGGTGAACCAAGCTAAATAAGGAGCAAATAGTCTCGTCTTACAGGTACGCTGCACCACATAATAAGAGGTTGCGAACAGGGCAGAGCCACCGAATGCAAAGATAACCGCGTTAGTGTGTAGCGGTCTTAGACGACTGAATGTCAGCCATGGAATGTCAAAGTTTAGTGCTGGCCATGCTAACTGTGAAGCAATGAACACACCAATACTCATGCCGACGATGCCCCATATCACGGCCATTATCGTAAAGAATCTTACGACAGTGATTTCATACTCACGGTCAACTGGGGCGACTGCTGTGTTTTGTAAACTCATTGGATGATTCCTTTACAGCCCGAATTATCAACAGAATTAACTAACTCTCCGCGGCCTCTATATTATAAAAAATTATAAGCAGATTATGGTTGCGGTACATGTTGTTTTTGCCAAATCTTATTATCGTTACCTAGTTTGCTATTAAATCAACCCTACGCTAATGTTCAGCGGTTACTGCTGAGTTGAGGGCGGCGATATAAACGCACTGCGCTCACAGTTAGACGATAGAAGGATGATTTATAAATAATAAATGGTTAGATTTGATAAGACAATGTGCCTTCCTTGAGCATCAAACATCTATTGAGGCTGAGTATGTATCTTAATTATTACTGCTAAAAAGCCAGTATGAACGAAGATAGATACTGATATTCAACTGGTGATAAAAAACTTATACACCATCAATGTATGCTAGCGGCGGCTGACAAAAACCATGTTACGTAATGTTTAGTTAAAACTCCCGACTCTGTTTAAGGGTATTGTAACGCAAACCTAATCAAATATCATCAGAACTATGCGCCAAAATACAAACTCTTTGGTAAAAATAGTTGTGAGCGATATAATTCTGCAGCGTTATGACCCTATTTTATACCCAATTTCCCTACTATTCTAGGGGTGAAAAAAGATACTGCTTTTTGTCTAAAAAATACAATTAAGCGTTGGTTTTGTAACAATTGCAGCATTTGCGCTATAAATAGGTTTTACTTATGATCGAAACGCACCTTATAATGACGCCTTGTATTATCGTTAACAAAATGCTTTTGTACTGATGTTAACGAATATTTTAACCATTTAAATAGTAGCTAAGCTTGGGTGTATGATGGCGCAAGCCTATCTGCATAAATACCCTCATAAATAATAGGTATTAAGGATAATAATATGGCAGTTTTTTTGACAGACGAATGGTTTGAGCAAGTTGAGAAAATGGGTCAAGAAGCCGGTGAGTTAAATTTACCACCAGCGCTTGCCAACATGGTAGTCAATCTAAAAGTTACGGATGCTGAGCAAGATATTGAAGCCAGTTTTGCTGACGGTTTATTGCATCGCGGTTTGAATGATAAGGCAACCACAACCTTATTATTGGATCGTAGCTTGCTGCAATCTATCATAACCAACTTTGATACCAATGAAATCATGGGTGCCTTTATGGCAGGTAAAATCCGTGTCGAAGGTGATATGTCACAATTAATGGCGGTACAAACGGCGCGTCCTAGTGCTGAGCAAAAAGAGCTGTACAGTAATATCAAATCAATGACCACGATGGCTTAATGGTCTGTTTTTCATCTTTATATCAATAACATTTAGCATAAAAAAGCCCTTAATTCACATTAAGGGCTTTTTCGTCGGAGAATTTAACAGTAAGGTAATTTCTAAATTAACTGGCTTTTGATTGTTGAGCACTTGCTTGCGATTTTTGATTTTCTTTATAAATTGCCGCTTGTAGCCAAATATTGGCCTGTACATAGGCATGCACTTGGATAGCAGCGGTGGTTTCGATTTTAGGCGCGCCAATACGAATGACAAACGGGTCAGCATCTTGCTCGCGCAGTACCACTACATCAAATAAGATAATGGTCTGACCATTAAATAGTGTTTCTTGCTTACCAAGTACCTGACCTTGACACCATGCTTCGTCTTCTTGGCCTAAGGTATCACCGAATAAATACGCACACATATGGCCAAGATTAATCTCGACGGGTGCCATTTGCTCTTTGGTTTCAGGCTGCCATGCTTTGATTTGCTCTTGTAAATCGTCAGGCATTTTTCCATCATTGGCAGCGACGATATCGTTAAAAGCGCGATGGTAGCGAATGGCTTCTTGGTCTTCGACCATAATCACTTCGTCTTGTTCGCTCAGCTTAATCTCATGCGCCCACGCACTAAAGTTCACATAATAAGCGGTATCTTGCTGATATAAATGGCGATTTGCAGTATACAACTGGTCGAAAGCATAAATAATACTGCCATCAGTGGTGCGTAAGCGTAAGACGGCATCGTGGGTGTTGTCATTGACAATCATGCGTTCGATTTTGCAGGTCAGCCCATAAGGGCTATCGACACAAGGGTAAGCATTAATAAAGCATTCAGGCTTGCCATCTTTCATCGCCAGCACTTGATTGATATGACAAGGTTGGTCTTCAGATAGCAATAAACAGCTGTCTTTGGCGCTGACATTGCTGTTAAGCCCTTTTGGCATCGCCGCTTTTTCAATCATCTTTTGTAGCCATTCTGGCACGTCTTGACTCATGTCATCGGTCAAAATACGCCAATGATCGGCGTGACCGGCAGATTGCTCGTCAGTTAAGGTGATTTTGGTGGGTGATTGGATGTTTTTATATTGATAATTAATGGTCATGAATATACTCAAACTTAAGTCAGCCATGAAGTTTGGGTCTAAAACTGTGATTGCTGACCATTATCCAATATATGAGCGGATTGGTTTATGATAACCAGCAATGTCGTCAGTAAAGAGGCAACAAACAACAATGAGGGGTTAATGACAATTGTCCTTAGCATACAATATATAGGTATAGACGCAACTAATAGCAAGCCCCTCGCGAAAAATAATATAAAAAGTTGAGTTTTTATTAAAAAATACCGGCAGTTTGCGCTAATGACTGGCACATATAAGTCAAATTGTGTCAAACTAGCTCCCTTTTGACAGCGGTATTTTGCTGCTCATAACCCCTGTTTTTGTGTTCGATTGATATGTTTTTGCGCCAACTGCTTTTATCAGTGTCATGCTATGAGGCAGTTGTTGCATTGGGTTTTATAACATACATAAAGTCGCACGTAGATAAGATAAAGAGTTTGAATATGTTTCGTCCTTTAGCGTTATTTATCGGCTTACGGTACACCCGAGCAGAGCGTAGTAATGGTTTTATCTCCTTTATATCGCTGATTTCAATGATTGGTCTGACGCTTGGCGTGGCGGTACTGATTACGGTGCTATCGGTCATGAATGGTTTTGATCGCGAGCTAAAGACTCGTATTTTGGGCATGGTGCCACAAGCGACCGTTATTTCAACCGAGATTATCGGTGATTGGAAAGAGGTGGCCGATAAGATCAAAGAAGATCCCGAAGTTGCTGCGGTCGCCCCCTTTATTCAGCTGCAAGGTATGCTGACCTCCAACGGTCAGGTGGCTGGGATTATGGTCACCGGCGTTGATCCTGAGTACGAGAAAAACGTCTCTATCATTAACGAGCACATGGTAGAAGGCAGTATTGATACGCTGCAAAACGGCGAATTTAGTATTGTCCTTGGTGAAGAGATGGTGCAATCTTTGGGGCTGCGCTTAGGCGATAAAGTGACTTTGGTGCTGCCAGAAGCGTCGCCATCGCCAGCAGGGGTGATACCGCGCTTTAAGCGTTTTACCTTGACGGGTATTTTTACTATCAGTCCCGAAGTGGACAGTTTGATGGCGTTTATTCCGATGGGCGATGCGGCAAAATTACTGCGTCTACCAGAGGGTGCGCAGGGTA
Organism: Psychrobacter sp. UBA3483; assembly: GCF_002377905.1. Taxonomy (GTDB): domain Bacteria; phylum Pseudomonadota; class Gammaproteobacteria; order Pseudomonadales; family Moraxellaceae; genus Psychrobacter. Next base: position 179,750 of record NZ_DFQS01000005.1, read on the forward strand.
TTCGTATGAAGCTTGACGATATCTTTAACGCACCGATGGCGGCCCAAAAAGCGGCTGCTATTGCGCCTGACAAGCTTTATCCTAGCGATTGGACGCAAACACACGGTAATCTATTTGGGGCCATTCAAATGGAAAAAGCCATGGTTGGCTTGCTGCTGTTTTTAATTATCCTCGTTGCCGCTTTCAATATTGTTTCAAGTTTGGTGATGCTAGTCACCGACAAAAAAGCAGACATTGCTATCTTAAAAACCTTTGGTGCTTCACCGCGATTGATTACCCATGTATTTATGGTACAGGGCATCGTGATTGGCTTTATTGGTACGATTGCGGGCACCATACTTGGTGTTATCTTTGCCCTGACCGTTAGTGATATTTTGGGCTTTATCAATCAAACCTTTGGCCTAAATCTGTTTGATGCTTACTTTGTAAATTATCTGCCATCGCAGCTGCGTTTGACCGATGTGGTGCTGATTACTAGTGCGTCATTTATACTGAGCTTCTTGGCGACCATTTATCCAGCACGCCGAGCAGCTAAAATTCAGCCTGCACAAACGCTGCGTTACGAGTAGTCTACAGGCGTCAATCGTCAATCGTCAATGCCATGATAAATAAAACAAAGGAAGTACCATGTCTGAAATTTTAAAAGCGACCAATATTAATAAAATTTATGATGAAGGGGCGGTGAGCACGCAAGTATTGACCGGTCTAGATTTGACCGTCAATGCTGGTGAGCGCATTGCGATTGTTGGTACCAGTGGTTCGGGGAAAAGTACCTTGCTGCATTTGCTTGGCGGACTGGATACCCCAAGTAGCGGGGAGGTTTGGCTACACGGGCAGCTATTAAATAGTATGAATGAGACCGAGCGCGGGGCGATGCGTAATAAACACTTGGGGTTTATTTATCAGTTTCACCATTTGTTAGCCGAATTTACCGCGGTTGAAAACGTTGCTATGCCGCTACTGATGCGCCCAAAAGTATCGACGACCGAGGCACGTCAACAAGCGATAGATATTTTAAAAAGTGTTGGTTTGGAGCATCGTTTGGCCCACAGGCCCGGTGAACTATCAGGCGGTGAGCGTCAACGTGTGGCGATTGCTCGCGCGCTTGTGACCAAACCATCACTTATTTTGGCCGATGAGCCGACTGGTAATTTGGATTATGACAACGCGCAAAGCGTGTTTGGGCTGTTATCCGAGCTCCAAAGCACCATGCAAACGGCGCTATTGATGGTGACGCATGACCGCAGTTTGGCAGCCCTTGCTGACCGTCAGCTCCTGCTCCGTAATGGACATTGGGAAGATTACTAAAGCCGTCATTTTTAATACTTTTTTTCAATAAACTGTAGAATTGCTGTTACTGAGCAGCAGCATGATACGGTTAGCTTTTTTATAAAAGTTACTGACTATAAAAACGACGAAAAAAACAGACTGTATCTAGCAAACTTAACGAATAGATAAAATCATAACTAAAATGCTAAATAAGGAATAATGAGATGGATAAAAATGATGATCCGATTGAAGCTTTTGGCAGTGCTGAAGAAGGTAACGAACCACTAAAGCCTTATATGGATCCGACGCTGTTTGACACCATTGATAGACAAGCGCAAATAGACTTGCTGACGCCGGTTTTTGACTCAATTACCTTAGCGGGTGCAGATTACGATTTAAAGGCGCAAGATAGTGCGACTGGCAAGCGTTATACTCTGCTAAAAGATGAGAAAGTGCTAGATATCTTTGTGATGGATGCCAACCTCACCGACAATGTTAAAAATGCTATCGACAAGCATAAAGAGGAAGAAGGCGAGTTATAAGGTCGCTTACAAATTGGGCAATGATTTTATAAGATATTTCCAACTTTATAAAATGCTGCTATTTTTATAAGATGACTGACGCGACAAGATCGATTATTAATAATTAAGGCTATTCATGCTTGCTGGTTTTTTCAGCAGAGTCTTTCTGACGTTTTTGCCAGCTGGTGACAGTCTTATAGCGCCAGATGGCTTTAAACGCCAAACCGCAGACAATACTACTGATGACCGCTAAAATTGTTAGCCCTAGACAAAAAGCGGCGATAGATACCGTACCTTTATAAGTGATGAAAGGATTGGCGCCATCAGATATGAGCCATAAGCTAAAGTCAGAAATCATTCTGCCGATAATGCGCAAGCTAATCATCGGCACATCAAGGATTTTGGCACCGATATAGTAGCCAGCATAAAACACCGGCAGAGTCGTCAGCGGGTTAGTAATCCAAGTCAGACCAAGCGCCATCGGCACATTGGCACGAAAAATAAGCGCGCCGATTAAAGCCAGCAACATCTGTCCTGGCAGGGGGAAAAATGCGCTGAGCACACCGATATAAACCGCTTTATTTAAACTATGGCGATTAAAATGCCATAAACGAGGGTCGGCAAGTTGCGGCGCAAATAGTTTTAATGAGCGACTTTCTAAGATTTTTTCAGGGGTAGGAAGTAGGTCTTTTAGACGTTTGTTTGGCACAGAATCGCCTTTACATGTTATCTTCAGCCCGCTCAATCATATTGATGGGCTGATATACAGTGATATTATTAATAAAAAATATAGCTATAAATGTTATCAGAAAAGCGGCTAGATAATGTTGAATAATCACTATTGCAATATTTCTGGTAAGTATAGGGTAATAGCCACATAAATGCCATCGCTTGACGGTTTGCTCACTTGATGGTTGGTTCAATGTTTAGAACAGTCATTATCCATCATACAACTTATATGCAATGGACGAGCTATCAAGCAAGCGAGGAGCGCTGGTGTACTGGTTAATTGGTAGCTTGATAATCATCGTTATGATGGGGGTTTTGGCCGTCGCAGATACTATGCCGCTGCCTGTTGGCTCCTTATTACCAGACCTCAGCACATCTTCTATCTTGCCGTTATTATTAATAGCTTTGACCATCGTTCTGCTATTTATCAATCAGCGTTACATTGCGTTTTCACCCTCGATTGACGCTAAAAAGAGGTATGTTAAAAATTCCTCTGCTCAAAATTTTGCTGTTCAAAATGCTGCTAAAACCCCATCTTCTACATCATCATTACTCTATAAATTTGCTCATCATTTATTAATGGCAGGATTAGCAGTGGCGCTGATTACTGGTAGTGGGCTGCTCGCTTTGATAAATCAGCAACAGGCGCAAAGTAATGCCATCAAACAAACGGTGCGCGTGCAAGCGTTGGTGAGCATCGAAGGCATCAGTGATAGTGTCTATGACGACGCAAGTAATAGTGGCTATCGGCAGGTTGCTACCATTAGCCATATATCGCCTTTACTGTCCGAGATAACGTCGCAGGATTTGGACAAACTGAGTGCTAATTATAGAGTGGATGTTAATAATAGCCTAAGCATTTTTAATGAGAACAATCATGATTCAAATGAAGCTAACTCTGAAGATTCTACAGCTTTCGAAAATAGAAAATATCGTGTACTGCTAAATGCTTATCCAAAAAAATCTTTCTCTAAAAAGCCGCTACCTAAAAAATCTTCTAAAAAAAGTACTGAGAATAAATCGGAGACTATAGATTTAAATGATTTGCAGCCAGGTGATCAGTTATTGATGACTTTGACGCTAGCCCCACTTGCTAACTCTGAGCAAGCGCTGAACAATCCAACGGGGTTTGATAGTTATCGGTGGTTGCGAGGGCGACATATCGATGGGGTTGCCACGATATTAGCGACCAGTACCTCAACTATTCTGTTTAATGGCTCAGCAGCATTGTCTAAAGCGGACAATTCTTATTTATACCGCTTTCGTAACGCGATAGACCAAGGACGTTGGCAACTACGTCAGCATTTTTATCAGGATTGGGCAGCGCAAACTCTCGCAGAGCAGCAAGCAAAAGCGGTGACTTTGAGTTTGCTGACCGGTGATCGGAGTTTAATCAATCGCGGTACCAAAGATTTATATCAGCTGGCAGGTATTTCTCATTTATTGGCCATCTCAGGAACGCATGTTTTATTTTTAGCGATTGTGTTAGCGGGGTTGGTAGTCTTACTGTTGAATCGTTTTTATCCCTCTCTCTATCGTCATATCCCGCGCTGGCAATTGCGCTGGTGGGTTATGATGAGCGCGGCTTTTATTTATGCCTTATTTACTGGGTTTGATGTGCCTGCTGCGCGTACCGCGTGGATGTTATTAGCCATAGGTTTGATACGCTTAACGCTATTGCCAATTAGTACCATGCGTATATTGTTGGCGCTGGCAGTATTGATGGCATGGTTCGACCCGTATGTGTTGTGGCAGGCTGGTTATTGGCTGTCCTTTATAGCGGTAGCGCTGCTATTAAAGTACGAAGATAGTTCAGTAGCATGGAGTCAAACAGAGTCTGCAAGCTTAACGACTACGAATTCTAATGACAATAAAAATGCGAAGATACTTCAACGTACATGGTTGGGATTTAAACGCCTGTTCAAATTACAGTTTTGGCTATTTATTGCCCTGCTGCCTATTACTTTATTGTTATTCGGTAAGGCATCACTGTTAGGGCTTATCGTTAATTTATTTGCCATCGGTTTATTTGGTTGGGTGATTGTACCGCTAAATTTACTGGCTGGGCTGTGCTATCTTATCGTGCCCACGTTAGCAGATGCTATTTGGGCACTGGTGATTGCTCTCGTCGCTCATTTACACGAGCTTATCACGTGGCTAACGGCGTTACCGATATTCTCAGGGGCATGGCTTTATACGCCAGTGAATATGGCAATTTTGCTGATGGTATTATTGGCGATGCTGCCGTGGCTATTACCGCGCGGCCTTATCAGTCGTTGGCTCGCGCTAGCGCCGTTAACGCTACTGGTTATGACGGTATACGCCAATCAGCAGTCGTTAACCATGACTCCGACTCTCTATATTCTGCCAACGGGCGACCAATATTTAAGCGCGGCGGTGCTACAATACCCTGTGCTAAATAATGAAGATAATAAGACAAACGTTAGCTGGTTAATTTTAGCCGATCATAGGCCTTATGATATTCGTACGATGCCAAGCACGCTAACCGCTGACAAGTTATCTGCGACCCTAGAGCAGCAACTGCGCAGCTTATCTATCAAGCGTCTAGAAGGTATCGTGGTGCAAAGCAGTAGCGCGGCCTTGACGACATCTTTAGCGACATTAACAAATAACAAACGTCAGTCATTGGAGCAGACCATCTATAAGCCAAACGACTCTGAGCTGCTACCAATAACCGTCGCTGAGCTAAGTCAACGTCTCCCAACCGCTCAGTATTGGCAAGCAGGGCGTAGTGAGCGTTGGCCCGAGCTCCAGCGCGCTTATCAACTAGCCAGTCAATCTGGTAAAAATAAAACTCATGCAACCATCAGTGCTCAAGTTTGTGAGCAAGGTAAAACTTGGCAACTCGCCAATGGTGATTTAACGTTGCAAGCTCTCACAGGTTGGAGCAAAATAAACGATGCCAGTGTCTGGGACTGTACGCTTGAACTTGACAGTCGACTGCCTATTCACGTGATAAACTACAATGCTGCTGACCCGCTCAAATCATTAGCTACTAAAGTACAAACACTTCAGTCCGATAACAAAGTGACACCTTCTCAGATTAAAAATGCTCAATCACGTTTGGTTTTAAATGTCGATACCCATCCGCGCGTGTGGCAAATGTGGTCGTTATTATGCGCGATTGAACCGAATACTAAAAATGACACTTTAAAGAACTCATTAAACAACACCTTAGGTAATGTCATAAACAGCACAACATGGCTTGGGCACAGCTCTTCGCATATCTCTGCAGATGCAATAAGGGCGCAACAAATCCATGAGATAATCACTTATGATAATAAGTCACTCGATGCCGCTCTAGCTTTTGAGGCCGATAGTAAGGATTAACCTTATAATCTGACTTATTGGTATTATCCTTATAAAATACCTCGCTCCTATAAGCTGTCGCCTTTATAATATCAAGCTATTTCACAGTTCTGCTATTGAACCATGAGCGAAATGCCACCATACTTAGTAGCTTATTCAACTTTATCAAAGCGCTAAAAAACGCAATTGTCTAAGTAAATATCTTTATTGCGGTTTTATTAATTTTTTGCTTTATTAAGTTCTAACACTATTTCTTTCATCGTTTTACATTGTTTCTGACTTAGGAAGTTATATGCCCAACTGGCCACCAGACCCTAACAAACGTCCTGACAACTCGGCAAATCAGCCAACGCCGCTGCAGCAAAATCAGCCGAGCGGACAAGAGTGGCGACTGCTTGAAAATACGTTATTGGCCAGTGTGGTTGAGCAGCGCCGCGCCCGTCGCTGGAGTATTTTCTTTAAGCTATTGACCTTTGGTTATATTTTATTGATATTTTTGACCATTGGTCGCGGTTGTAGTACCAAAACACCGTCCGGGCTTGAAGGCGTGGATACCAGTAAGCCGCATTTGGCGGTGGTTGAAATCCAAGGAACGATTAGTAGTGGTGATGTCGCCAATGCTTACGATGTTAATGAGGCCTTAACGCGCGCTTTTGAAAACAGTAATGCCAAAGCCGTGGCGCTTGACATCAACTCGCCCGGCGGCTCACCCGTACAGTCTGATGAAATCTGGCAGACGATGATGGATTTGCGTCAAGAATATCCTGACAAAAAACTCTACGCGGTGATTGGTGATATGGGTGCTTCGGGCGCTTATTATATCGCCTCAGCTGCGGATGAGATTTATGTCAATCCATCAAGCTTAGTCGGTTCGATTGGCGTGATTATGCCAAGCTATAATATCGAAGGCTTAATGGATAAATTTGGCGTTAAAGACCGCACCATTACCGCAGGCGAGTATAAAGACATCTTAAGCTTGTCACGTCCGCTCACTGATTATGAAGAGCAGCACGTCGAAAAAGTTTTGGACAATACTCATAAGCACTTTATCAATGCGGTCAAAGAAGGTCGCGGCGATCGTCTAAAGAATCCTGAGGAAAATAAACTGTTTTCAGGGCTGTTTTGGACCGGCGAGCAGTCGATTGAGCTGGGCTTAGCTGACAAAAAGGGCAGTATTTCGACTTTAGAGAAGAAGCTGAAGCTCGATAACGTCGTCAATTATACGCCGACCGACCCATTTAGCTTGTTTATGGATCGCTTTGCCGTTAAGTTAGGCGCAGGTCTTGGCTCAAGTATCAAGCTTGATGTGTTACCGCAAGAAGAGGGTCAAGCGCAGATGCGCTAAGCGCTTTATATTTCATATTTAATGTGTATGATTGTTAAGGCTGAGTATATGATTATGCTCAGCCTTAATTGTATATAAATTTCGATTATTATAATAAACAGCTATTTAAATTACTGAGAGCTTGTCATGAGTGCCATTAATCCACAGACCTTTGCGTCACTACCCAAGTCTAAGATAACTCAAAAACCTGTCATTCATTTTGCCCATGCCAATGGTATGCCAAGCGCCGTTTATGCGCCGTTTTTTGCCCCGCTTGCTGAATTTTTTACCATTGAATATATCCCTATGCTGGGTAATACGCCCGATTATCCAGTAGATAACCATTGGCAAAGCCTGACCCAGCAGATTATTGATAGCGTTAAACGCACGTGTGAGCAGCATGGCGTGAGTCAGGTGGTGGGTATCGGTCATTCGCTTGGTGCCATGTGTACTATGCAGGCGTTATACCGTGCGCCGGAGATATTTGCGCAAGCGGTGCTGATGGATCCACCATGGATTTATGGCAAAGTCAGCCTGCTCTGGCATTTGGCCAAAACCGTCGATAGATTACCGCTGATGAATAATCGTTTGATGGATAAGCTGTCGCCAGCGGGCGTGTCTAAGCATCGCCGTGATGTTTGGGATAGCCGCGAAGACGCCTATGATAAGCTGCGTCATAAGGGCTTTTTTAAAGATTTCGATGAGCGTAGTTTTCAAGGCTATATCGAGCATGGTTTACATGAGCGTGCGGACGGCAAAGTAACCTTGGCAATCCCTAAAGCTAGCGAAGTCGAAGTGTTTCGTACCAACCCGTCATGGTATTGGCTGACCCCAAACCGTGCGCCTAAACCGCCAGTGACGCTTATCATTGGTGAAGACAGTATCTTTCTTAAGCGCCGCTTCCCGCAGCAAATCAAATCACGCCTTACTATCGATTATGAAACCCACGCCGGCGGTCATATGTTCCCGCTTGAGCACCCAGAGTCGGTGGCGCGTCAAGTGCTTGAGCTTATCAAAAAGCAGTTGCCAAAATAAACGATGGTTGTGAATCCTCGAGGTTAGGATAAATGTAATGTGAGCAGCTAGCACACTTTTTTGAGTGACGATTTATGCTAAAAAAAGCGACCACCACAGCTACTCTGACGACTATCCCTAAGTCAGCACCGCTATTTTCACGTTTGGGTACGTTGCTGCTGGTCATTGGGATGGTAGTGACGCTTTTTATCAGTCAATTAATCGGCGTCTATGTTGCGGGAAAACTGGTATTGCCCGCTACTAAGAATGCCACTATGGGCGATATTTTCTTTTTTGGTAGCAATGATGGTACGGTGGTCAGTCTTTCTATCATTATCGGCTGTGTATTATTGGTGGCAATCAGCGTTTTATTGATTCGGGTGAGGGGCGGCAATGTAAGAAAGTATCTGGCGCTACAGCCATTTTCATGGTCGGTTGGCATCGGTATGTTAGGGTTATTGCTGATATTTATGATTGGCAGTCAAGCGTTAACTTACCTGCTCAATGAATCACCGTTGGTCTTCGTCGACCCTTTATATCAGTCTGTCAGCTCAGTCTGGTTATTGATATTTGCCATGGTGATTGTCGCGCCAATTTATGAAGAGTTGATATTTCGTGGATTGTTGTGGTCGGCTATTGCTGAGCAGTTCTCAAACGTAGCCAACGCAGAGCATCGCGGCGCATTAGTTGCAAGTTTAGTGACCAGCGTGATATTTGCAGCGATTCATCTGCAATATGGCATGTATGAGATCAGCACTATTGTGGTATTGGCATTGATATTTTGCTATGCGCGTATCAAGTCAGGCTCGCTAGTATTACCGATGCTGCTACATATTATTAATAATGGCGCCGCGATGGCGCAGTATTTAGCGGAAATTAGTTAAAGGTTTGTATATAAACGTCAAATAGCTAATTGATGAATGTCTCTATCAATTAGCTATGCACCAATTAGCTATGCACCCATTAGCTGTTATTTTATGTTTATAGTGATTGATGACTAAGCATTTGAATTTAAGACTAAGACTTCTTCAGCGGCTCGTTTAATATCATCAATTGTTAGCTGCGGTTTACCGCTCAATGCCTGTCGCCACTTGCGCGCACCTGTTAAGCCTTGAAACAACCCCAGATAATGCCGCGTCATCGTTGGTAGTGCTTCACCTTTAGCGATTTGTTTTTCTAGATAAGGGTACAACTGCGCTAAAATATCTGAGCGCTTAGGACTAGGTTCGCCCCATAAACTATTGGCTTCTGCCAACAAGTACGGGTTGTGATAAAACGCCCGTCCAATCATCACCCCGTCGACATGCTGTAAATGCGTTTTAATATTCTCAATCGTCTCGATACCGCCGTTAATCTCGATATCAAGCGTTGGAAAGTCTTGTTTGAGACGGTAAACATCCTCATAACGCAGTGGCGGTATTTCGCGATTTTGTTTCGGGCTCAAGCCCTGTAGCCACGCCGTACGGGCATGGACAATAAAGCGTGTACAACCTGCCGCTGCGACTTTTTCGACAAAATCTACCATAAACTCATAACTGTCAAAATCGTCGATACCAATACGATGCTTGACCGTCACCGGAATATCGACCGCTGCCTGCATGTGCTTGACCAAATCAGCAACCGTCTGCGGCTCTGCCATGAGGCAAGCGCCAATCTTATTATGTTGGACACGATCAGAGGGGCAACCAACGTTGATATTGACCTCATCATAGCCGTGCTGCTGGGCAAATTGGGCACATTGGGTCATCTCGCTAATATCTGCGCCGCCAAGTTGTAGCACCAGCGGCTGCTCAAGCGTATCAAAGCGCAGATGCCGCGCGCGATTGCCATGGAGCAGCGCACCGGTACTAATCATCTCGGTATAAAGATAAACGTGCGGATTAAACAGCCGTGCAAAGTAGCGATAATCTGTCGTTGTCCAGTCAATCATGGGCGCAACAGAAAGTCGTTTGTTGGTCATATCAACCATTAGGGTAAAGCCTCAGTGTTTTTAAGTGTAAGTCTCATTAGATGCTAAAAAATAACAGATAGAGCACCACGCATTATAGAGGTAAGGCGCTCTTTTATTAATCAGTCTAATGAGATTAAAAAATGGGAAAATCAATGACAATGCCAAATAGAGCTATCAGTAGCTAGCAACTTATTAAATCACTTCATCAATTTTTTTGAATTCGGGTAGGTTATAAAAATAAATACCCACGATAATGCCGATAAAGCCAACAAAGGCAATGTATAGCGCCGGCGAAAAACTGATATATAAAGTCGCATAACCCAGTCCAAAAGGCACCAACACTCCGACAATCCCATAAGCGACATTATAACAAAGCGCCATGCCAGTTAGGCGCACATTGGTTGGAAATAATTGCACCAAAATGGCGGGCACCATCCCCACAATACCGGCGCAAAACCCTAACAGCGCATACATGATAAGAATATAATCGCCACTTGCTTGCAGATGATAAAAGAACGCAAACATCTGCGCAATTAATAAGATAGAGCCAATAGCCAATACTTTACCGAAGTTTTGATGGTTGGATATAAAGCCATAAAACACACAGCCAAAAATCATAAACACAATACCCAAGCTGTGTGAAAATCCAAATAAATCCGTGTCTAAGGTAAAGCGCAGTTCAATTAAATCGGGTAGGAGCAGAATAACAACCGTTGTGATACTGGCTATGATAAAGGTGAGCAGCAAACCGATAAAGATAGAATGCTTACAATGCTTAAAGAGCAGGATAAAGGGTTTGGCAATATAGTCTCGTGGTTTTGCGGCTTTCATGGCGATAAAAAACGGCGATTCATCTATCCAGCGCCACGCCAAGAGAGGCACCACGCTTAGGATGGCTGCCATAAAGAATGGTACCCGCCAGCCATAAGCGGCCAGTTGCTCCGTGGTCATGGAGTTGGTCAACCAAAGAAAAAAGGCGTTAGAAAATAGTACACCGACAAAAAAGCTCGCCGTCACATAACTACAAGCGACTGACAAATATTGGCGCGGTACATGCTCTGACACAAAAACCCAAGCTAAAGGCACAAAAAGTCCAAACGCCATTCCTTGTATCAGGCGCAAAATAATGAATAAAGCGGGCGCCGCCATGCCCCATTGGGTATAGGTTGGCAAGCAAGCCATCGCCAGCAAACTTGCGGCTGTCACCAAAATACTCATTAATAATATCGGCTTTCGACCGCTGATATCACCAAAGCGTCCAAAGATAACGCCGCCAAATGGGCGTGCCAAATACCCAATCGCAAACAGCCCAAGCCCTTGAATTTTTGCCATCGCCGCGCTGGTATTAGCAGGAAAAAAGGCGGCAGCGATGATATCAGCAAGATATAAGTAAATCAAAAAATCAAAGAACGCGACTGCGCTGCTAAAGCAGATAAACAGCACAGCATTTCTATCTTTAGAAGACATCAGAGCATATTGAGAACGAGAAGGCATAATAGATCACGCATCCACATAAAAAGGGGTTTATTAAAATGGGTAAATAAAGCGTATCGAATAAAGGTCGTGCGCTAAAAAGGTTTGGCTATTTATAACAACTTATAACAACCAATCAATCGGTAGCCACGACATAATGGCCAACCAAACATGATCACTAATATCGACGCGCGGCTCTGAATCGTAAACGACCTTTTCACCAGCTTCTACGGTATGCCACTGCAAGCTGCCATTTTCTAACAACTTAACTTCATAGGCTTGCCCTAATAAGTCATCGCTGAGTGCGCTATGCAATTGCTTTGCCAGCTCTTCATCATTGATAATGACGCCCATCTCAGTATTGATGTTGGCGGAGCGTGGATCGACATTGTACGAGCCGATGAACACTTGATAGTCGTCGACAGCAAAAGTCTTGGCATGCAAGCTGGTGGACGATTGACTGCGTGCCTTCCAAAGCTTGTTTTCGCGTTTTTCTTCAGAGGCGGTCGATTTTAGCTCGTAGATTTTTACTCCGGCTCGCAATAAGCTTGGGCGCCATTGACTGTAGCCAGAATGCACCGCGGTCACGTCAGTGGCGTCAAAGGAGTTGGTCAAAATCTTGATATCAATCCCAGCTTCTGCCAGCTCGACCAGCGTATTGACCCCGTCTTTGGTGGGGACAAAATAGGATGAGATAATCGTCAGGCGTTTGGTTGGACTGCCCAATAAAGTACGCAGCTGATGCACCAAATTGGTATCGGCTGGGACAGTTTTGGTTAATTTGCCAACGTCATCACTTAAAAATTGCATGTCAGTCCAGCGAAAAGGCACGCGCTTATTGATGAGGTCACTATCAATGGAGGAGTCTTCGATAGCGGTTTTGTAAATATCTAAGCTGCTTGTACTGTTGTTTTTCTCATCGGCCCTGAGTTTGTCTAACCCTTCTAGAAAATCCGTGGTTTCGCCTTTATCAAGGGTGGCAAGGGTTTGGATGTCAAATGAAATCGGCGCTGACCAATAACTTGCAAAGCTATTGTCAATGTCAGCGACCACTTTACCGATAAGTAACACGTCTAAATCGGCAAATTGGCTGTTTTTATCATTACTTAGGTATTCATCGCCAATATTACGCCCGCCAATGATGGTGATTTGCTTATCAAAAGTCATGCTTTTATTATGCATGCGCCGATTGATGCGCGGTAGACCCGTGACATAGTTCAAGGTTTGAAATTTACGGTACATCAATGGATTGATAATACGTACCGCGATATTTGGGTGGCTAGCAAAACGTAATAAATGCTGATCGAATTTGGCGCTATTATTAAAATCATCTAACAACAAACGAACGATGACCCCGCGCTCGGCTGCGTCCCATAAGTCTTTTAGCATCAGCTGTCCGGCTTGGTCATCGTGCCAGATATAATATTGGGCGTCGATATTACGCGTGGCCATGTTGGTCAAAATACTGCGCGAAGCAAAGGCATTGGCACCTGTCACAATCGGATGATAGCCCGATAAATCAGGATGAATCTCGTTTTGTTCACTGATAGCCGCTACTAGGTCAGTGCTATCCGTTTTTGCATTGGTATTTGGGCTATTTTGTTGGCCGTCTTTCTGATTGTTATTTTGCTCGCGACTGTCTTGCTGGTATAAGGCGTCAATACGCGCGGATAAAGCTTGGCTTTCAGGCAAATGCGGCTGCTTTGGCAAACTCTGACATCCACTAAGACCTAAGGTAAGGCCGAGAGTTAAGCTCAACGATAAGTTACTTGGTTCTATACTGAACATCGACATAAATGAGTGACCTTAGTGGAACTGAATGTAATAAAGCACTGGTTAAAATGGGCTTGATTTATGGGCTGTTTTTACCGATGGTAGCACTGAGTATGACGCCTATAATGATATTGTTCAAAGCAATATTCGAAGCGCCGCTAAGCTTAACAGCTGACGCCATCTATGCCTATTATAAATACGTTATTTTTTCGGTTATGGCGACTTGTTTTGCCATGATTGACATATCTTGTAGTCATCGTTTGCGCTTGTATTGTATCGTTAAAAATGTATTACGCTATTTTCCCTTAAAGATTCAATGCAAACTGTTTAACGGCAAGGGGTTAATGGCAAATAAGGCTTAAGCGCTATGCAAAAATAATATTTAGCATGGCTTTGAAACCAGCTGTTTGGAATAAGTTGCCATGCTATGATAACGCGAATAAAAAGTGTTTATAATCAAAAATAAGCGGTATGTTTACTAATAACTTGGGCAATGGAAAACTTATGAGTCAGTCGCAAGCGCACGATGATAGCAATGCAAATAAACCAGAGACAAATAAATTAGATGCAAACTGGCGCGATGACGCGCTCAATTTAAACCTCGATTATGGCATGCAGACCATCGCCGTACGAGCAGGCCAACATCGTACCGATGAAGGCGAGCATTCAGAGGCTATTTTTACTACCAGCTCTTATGTCTATGAGTCGGCAGCAGATGCGGCCGCGCATTTTGATGGTAGTAAAACGGGCAACGTCTATTCACGCCATACCAATCCTAGCGTGCGCACCTTTGAGCGGCGTTTGGCAGCACTTGAAAACGGTGAGCGCGCGGTGGCAACGGCTTCAGGTATGGGCGCAATTTTGACCATGTGCTTAGCGTATCTGAAAGCGGGAGATCATTTGCTCGCTGCCAATCAATTATTTGGCTCATCGATTGGTCTGTTTAATAACTATATGGCAAAGTTTGGCGTTGAAGTCAGCTATGTCGATTGCTTCGATAATGATGCTTGGGCACAAGCAGTGCAGCCAAATACCAAGGTGATTTATTGTGAAAGCCCTAGTAATCCGCTGGCGCAAATTTGTGATATTGGCTATCTGAGCGAGCTGTGTAAAGCCAACGATATCTTATTGGTCGTTGATAACTGCTTTGCCACACCAGCATTGCAACGCCCACTTGATTTGGGCGCTGATGTGGTCATTCACTCTGCGACCAAATATTTAGACGGTCAAGGACGGGTATTGGGCGGCGCTTTAGTCGGTAGCGATAAGCTTATGCAAGAGGCCTTTACCGTGGTGCGCTCGGGCGGTATTAGTATGAGCCCATTTAATGCGTGGGTCTTTACTAAGGGGCTTGAGACGCTTAAATTGCGTATGCAAGCGCATTGCCAGAATGCCAATCAAGTGGCAGAGTTTTTGGTTAATCATCCCAATGTCAGTACCGTGCATTTTTCGGGATTAAGCGACCATCCCGCTCATGAGCTTGCGACGCGCCAACATCATATGAAAGATGGCTATGGTGCTATCATGGGCTTTGAGGTTAAATCGTCGACTGGCGCTGATTCGAGCAAAAGGGATTCAAAAGCCGCTGCTTGGCATGTGATTGACTCAACACAAATGGTTTCTATCACCAATAATTTGGGTGATGCCAAAACCACCATTACCCATCCAGCGACCACTACCCATTTTCGCTTGAGTGCAGAGGCGCGCGCAGAAGCAGGCGTTAATGATAGCCTTATTCGTCTGTCGGTTGGTTTAGAGGATGTGGAGGATATCATTAAAGATTTGGCGCGTGGTTTAGACAGTTTGTAAAGATCAAGGTATAATCGCGGTTAACATCAGGTTTACGTGATGAATAACGTTTTATAATGATATGCATTAAAACAAAATATAAAGAGGCAACTATGAATATTCAAGCATTGATGCAACAAGCACAAACGATGCAAAAGAAAGTCGAAGCAAACGTTGAAAACGCCAAAAAAGAACTGGCGAATAAAGAAGTGCAAGCCGAAGCGGGCAGTGGTCTAGTAAAAGTTACTATGACAGGTCGTCACGTGGTTAAGCGTTTGACTATCGATCCAAGCTTATTGGAAGATGAGCCAGATATGATCGAAGACTTAATCGCTGCTGCGATCAATGATGCCGTGCGTCAAGCGGATGAGCTGTATGAAGAAACCATGGCTGGCGCAACATCAGGTATGGGTTTGCCACCAGGTATGCAAGGTCTGTTCTAAATAGCGAATTATAAGCGCTAAAAACTGCTGATTGAACACAAAAATGGGGTTGTTATCGATATGATACGACCCCATTTTTATAGCTACGATTTATCAATTAAGTTAAATAAAGGAAGTTACTTTGCTGACAGCCAAATTTGATCAGCTGGTCAAACAGCTACGTATTTTGCCGGGTGTGGGTCAAAAAAGCGCTCAACGTATGGCATTGCATTTGCTTACCAAAAAACGTCCGCAAGGGTTGGCGCTGGCGCAAGCACTAGATGAGGCGATGAGGGATATTGTCGAATGTCAGCGCTGCCATAGCTTTAGCGACGAGATGATTTGTCCATTATGCCAAGATTCAAGGCGTGATGATGGTTTGCTATGCGTGGTCGAAACTGCCGCCGATGTGATGGCTATCGAGCAAACCGCAGGCTATCGTGGACGCTATTTTGTATTGGGCGGGCATTTATCGCCCATAGACGGTGTCAGCGCCGATGATTTAAATATCGATCAACTGGTCTGGCGGGTCAAGCAAGAGCCTGTTGAAGAGCTGATATTGGCAACTGGTACGACGGTTGAAGGGCAAACGACGGCACACTTTATCAGTGAGGCGGTTGGTCGTCATGTCAATAAAGTCACCCGCTTGGCGCAAGGCGTACCGATGGGCGGCGAGCTTGAGTACCTTGATAGTATGACCCTTGGGCAAGCCATGCAAAATCGCTCTTTCTTGTAGTATTGACGGTAGCAATTTTATAAATTCTCTATAAAAGCCAAGTCTTGTCCATTTTATTTTGTGATATTGTTATAATGGTTTTGATATTCACTTTTATTAAGGCGCGGTTTAGCGTTTTATTTTCTCCTATTTATGCAGGTATCTGCCCGTGTCTAACCATGCTTTAACCGCCTCTAGTCCATCAAGTACCGCCAATTATGCTGCTGGCGATGATAATTTAGCACCGCAATCAGCGAATATTGCTACGCAAGCAGCAGATTTGCCACCCGAGCCTGATATCGATGCCTTGTTAGATGCTGCTGATGACGCGGCTGTCACTTGGATACGTAAGCAAGAGGATTTGGCTGAAGTTATCGATGCGTTGGCAACTTGCGGCCGGGTGGCGTTAGATACTGAATTTATCAAGCGCGATACCTACTATCCGCGCTTGGCACTGGTGCAGCTGAATACTGGCAATCATGTGTATTTACTAGATGCGCCGCAGTTGCAATTGGCCGAGCTATGGGAAGCGTTGGCTAAAGTAGACGTGGCGATTTGGCATGCCTGCGGTGAAGATTTGGGGATTTTTTATCTATTGTCTGACTGCCCGCCGTTGACCAATATTTTTGATACGCAAATTGCCCTGTCATATTTAACTGGCCAATTGCAAATGGGCTATCAGCAGGCGCTTGATGACCAATTAGATATGCATATCGATAAAGAGCAAAGCCAATCAGACTGGCTGAAACGTCCGCTATCAGATGAGCAAGAGCAGTATGCGATAGATGACGTGCGTTTTTTGCCAGCGCTTTATCTAAGCCTTGAATATGAGCTAAAAAAACAAGGGCTGTTTGAATATGTATGGGCGGATTGCCAGCTGTATGCCAGTGACTTGTATGACGCGCAGCATGTAGCCGATGATGAGATGTATCTAACGATGGCAGATTATCGTTATACCTCTGAGCAGATGGCTATATTGCAAGCAGTGGCAACATGGCGCGAGGAGTTAGCACGCGCGACCAATCAGCCGCGTACCTTTGTCATTAAAAAACAAGCAGTACGTGAGATTATCACCGAAAAACCAAGCAGTATGCGAGAGCTTGCGCACAAAACCACGATGCACCGTAGTATGCTGCGTCTCTATGGTGAAGAACTGCTCAGGGTGATTAAAGAAGCCAAAAACCTGCATCCTGCTGAGCATCCGGACTGTCTACTGCCACCGTATCGTTCAAAAAACAAAGTCTTATCAAAAGCTGTGCAACGAGCAATCGATGCGCAAGCAGAAGAAATTGGCGTGCCTGCTAATGTATTGATGCGTAAAAAATGGCTCGCGCAGCTCTATGAAGTGATTGCTTTTGATAAAGAGTTAAGCGAGTTGCCTGAAGGGTTAAAAGGTTGGCGCAATGAGTGGGTGATGCAAACCTTGATTCCGGTGATTGAAGAGCATAAAACCGAATTGCAACAGGGTATGGGTGTCAATGTTCGCTAAGTGATAAAAATTAGCATTTATAAGTACTTAGCATTCATAAATGCTTAAGCTCGCTATGGTCAAACTGTCCATGTTGTAAAAAATACTTGGTTTGTGCGGCCACTGTTTTATCGACCAGCATGCCAGTATGCGAGACGGGCAAGACAATATGATCAGTGGCTGCCTCTATTTTAGTTTCTTCTATATATACTGTGCCATCGTGTAGTAGATGTTCTGCTGATGGCATATTATTTGTCTTACAAAGTTTGCGATTATGATACTGCAAAAATAACTGCCCTAAGCCATAAGGACGATTACCGGCAATCACGCCTAAGGTAATATGCTCCGGTAAGGGCGCGACGGTTCCATCTAGCGCATCGACGTACGAACGCCCCACTACCACTGGGGATAAGCGCCAAATATAATCTGCACAAACACTACCTAAATGCGGTGTCCCGAGCGTTACGCAGCGCCCAATTTGCCATTGTGGATATTCATTAACGAAATCACGAATAATCAAACCACCCAAACTATGACCGACTAAATCGATTGGCTGGTCAGGATGGTGGTTTTCTTCTAGCCAACGATTGAGCCGTGCGCTATTGGTTTTGATGCCATCACGCAGACTACGATAGCCAAATTGATAAGTATCAAATCCTGCGGCTTGCAAGCGTTTGGCTAATGGCCGCATAATCCAAGCGGTTTGATGCAGACCATGAATCAGAATAACGCGACTTTTTTGTATCGAAGCTTTTTTTTGCATAAAAATTTCCAAATCAGTAATATCATAAGATATATTATCGACGCTTGTTTATTAAAATAAGCGGACAGACAGATTCTTTTATATTAACTCTTTAGGGGTAAAGGTTGTCAAATTATCTAGGGTGTTTTTTCTTCATATCCGCGGTTCTATCGCTATCAGGATGCGTTAGTCAAGAGTTAGAAAAGCCTGTGTCTGTTCTGGCAAGCGTACCAATAGTAAGCCAACCGTTAGTAGTTGAGCCACCTCTGCAAATTGCTACTTGGTCACCAACTAAATATAACGGTCGGTTTACAGCTATGGTATCTGGATATCTAACAGTTGTTAATAACTGTCTTGCTTTGACTAGGGATAGTGAAGAGCTAACGACGAAAGACAATACATACTTATTGGTATTAGCGGATGATTCATTTTCGTGGGATGTAGATAAAAAGATTCTGTTATTTGAAGGAAAACCCTATAAGATTGGCGATGAGCTTTATCTTGGTGGCGGGGCATTTACTTATCCTAATGCTAACATTACAGATCAGGTAAAAGTGAGCTGGATAGAATGTGGTTTAGATAAAGGTTGGTTGGGTGGTTAGGCCTAAGGAACAGCGAAAAATATTGACAATGTATAGGCAAAATAAAAACCTCCAAATCAGCTGCTGACTTGGAGGTTTTTTTTATAAAAAACTGTTTATGATTTCTCGAAAAATACGATTACATGTAGTTTTCGATACTTGGGCAAGAGCACATGAGGTTCTTATCGCCATAAGCGTCATCAACACGTGCCACGCTCGGCCAGAATTTATGGGCACGAATATAAGACAGTGGGAAGGCAGCGGTATCACGGCTGTACGGATGCGACCATTCGCTGCTGGTAATCATCGCCGCGGTATGCGGTGCATTAACCAATGGGTTGTCCTCTAACGTCCAACCATCTTCGCCAGCTTTGGCTTTCATTGCCTCATTTTTGATAGATTGTAGCGCACTGATAAAACGATCTAACTCTTCTTTCGATTCAGACTCAGTAGGCTCAATCATCAACGTACCCGCGACAGGGAAACTCATCGTTGGTGAGTGGAAACCATAATCCATCAAGCGCTTAGCAATATCGCTTTCACTGATGCCAGTTTCTTCCTTCAATGGACGAATATCGATGATACATTCGTGAGCGACGCGGCCATTTTTACCCGTATAAAGAACAGGGTAGTGGTCTTTCAGCTGGCTGGCAACATAGTTGGCATTTAACAATGCAAGCTCAGTTGCTTTTAGCAGACCATCACGGCCCATCATGGCAATATACATCCATGAGATAGGTAAGATACTCGCTGAACCATAAGGTGCTGCTGATACCGCTGAGCAATCATTTTGTGCATTATGCACAGGGCTCAACGTATGGTTGGCCATAAATGGTGCTAAGTGTGCCTTCATACCGATAGGGCCCATGCCAGGACCGCCGCCGCCATGTGGGATACAGAAAGTCTTGTGTAAGTTCATATGCAGTACGTCTGCTCCAACATCAGCAGGCTGCATCATGCCGACCTGCGCATTCATGTTGGCGCCATCCATATAGACCTGACCGCCATGTTTATGAATCAAATCACAAATATGACGGATGCCTTCTTCAAACACACCGTGCGTTGATGGGTAAGTAATCATCAAGGCACCTAAACGCGCGCTGTGCTCTTCACATTTAGCGGTCAGGTCACCGATATCTACGTTACCGTTGTCATCAGTTTTGACCACGACGACTTGCATACCCATCATCATGGCGGTAGCAGGGTTGGTACCGTGCGCTGACATTGGAATCAAGCAAACATCACGGTCCGTTTCGCCCAATGACTCATGGTAACGACGGATTGCTAATAGACCGGCGTATTCGCCTGAAGCGCCAGAGTTTGGCTGCATAGACACTTCATCAAAACCTGTGATGGCTTTTAATTGCTCTTGTAAGCTATCAATCATTGCAATGTAGCCAGTCACTTGACCGCGCGGTGCAAATGGATGCACATTGGCAAATTCAGGCCAGGTAATCGGTAGCATCTCACTGGTCGCGTTTAATTTCATGGTACAGCTACCAAGTGAAATCATACTACGGTTCATCGCCAAATCTTTGTCTTCAAGCGATTTTAAGTAGCGCAGCATTTCATGTTCGGTATGATGGGTGTTAAAGACTGGATGGGTCAAGATATCGTCGCTACGCAAGTGCTTACTATCGAGTGACACGCGAGCTTCTGTCGGCAAGTCATGGGCTTTACTGACGAATAGTTGCGTTAAGACATTAAAATCTTGCGCGTCGCTGGTCTCACTAAAGGCGACGCTTAATTTGGTGTCGCCAAGACGCCATAAGTTGTAGCCAGTATTGTCGGCGTTTTCAAAAATCTGCGTTGCCATTTTTTCTGAACCACAATCAACGACAACACTGTCAAAGAATTGATCATGTACCACGTTTAGATTGCTGTCGTTAGCACCTTTAATAACATCAGCAAAGGCAGTTGCAAACGCATGGATACGAGTGGCAATACGCTTGACGCCATTTGGACCATGATACACGGCATACATACCAGCTAGATTGGCAAGTAATACTTGTGAGGTACAGATGTTTGAGTTGGCTTTTTCACGGCGGATATGCTGCTCGCGAGTTTGCAGTGCCATACGTAGCGCGGTATTACCCTGCGAGTCTTTAGAGACACCAATAATACGGCCAGGTGCTGAGCGCTTGGCTTTATCAGAGAAGGCAAAGTAGGCGGCGTGTGGACCACCAAAACCCATTGGAATACCAAAACGCTGGGTGCTACCGAGTGCTACGTCTGCGCCCATATCGGCTGGTGATTTTAATAGCACCAAGCTCATGATATCGCTGACAACGCTGACGTAGGTTTTGTTTTTCTTCACCGCTGCGATAACATCGGTTAAGTCTTTTACATCGCCTTCAACACCGACGTATTGGAAAATAGCACCAAAATAATCACCTGATTTAGCCAGTTCAAAATCACCAACCACCACCTCCCAACCGAAATATTTGGCACGAGTATTGATGACATCTAAGGTTTGCGGATAGATACGCTCATCCACAAAAAACTGGTTTGATTTACTTTTGCTCACGCGCTTCGACATCGCCATCGCTTCTGCCGCAGCCGTTGCTTCGTCAAGTAATGACGCGCCAGCCATCTCCAAACCTGTTAAATCAATACAAACTTGCTGGAAGTTTAGCAATGCTTCTAGGCGACCTTGGGCGATTTCAGCTTGATAAGGAGTATAAGCGGTGTACCAGCCTGGATTTTCAAGGACGTTGCGCTGAATAACTGCTGGCATGCGCACAGGCGAGTAACCTTGACCAATATAGCTCTTATTAACCGTGATATCGTCTGCCATGGTACGCAATTTAGCAAGCGCGGCGTGCTCACTCATCGCCACAGGCAAATCTAGCTCTTTATGCAGGCGCACTGGCTCAGGCACGGTATCATTGATAAAGCTTTCCATATCTTGATAGCCAACGGCATTTAACAGGTCGGCTTGTTTGGCATCATTTGAGCCTAAATGACGATAGACAAATTCAGCTTCGTTGAATAAACCTTGAAAGGTATCAAACGTTGGGTTTTGCGAGATAGTCATAACAGTCCTTGGTAAAAGGGATGATAAAGGAGAAGGCTAAAATAACGAATAATTAATAATTAATAACGGTTTACGGTTTTAGACGTAATGGACAAATTGAGTTTGGTCAAAGCGGAACTGGCTGTTATAAATGCCATTATCAGCGCGCTCACCGGCACCAATCATCATAATGATATGGTGATCGTCGCTTAAATTTAATAAGCGTTTCATCGCAGGCTCATCAAAGCCGCCCATCGGACAGCTATCAAAACCGTGCGCGCGTAAAGCAAGCATGAGGTTTTCGGCTGCAAGAGCAGTATTGTTGGTGGCCCAGTTTTTGGTGTCTTCAAAGGTATAATAAGGCGATTTAATCGGACCTTTTACCCGTCTGACCACTTGCGTTGCACCCCATTTAGCCGCTGATATAACGTTGACCGGTCCGCGTAAGAAATCCATGGTCACAACTTTGTTGTAGTAGTCTTTGACCTTTTTTGGCACTGGCGTATCCGGATATTCACGCAATATTTGCTTAGCATGATCGTGCCAAACATCGGTACGCGCAACGACGGCAATCAAGCGCGCTGAGGTTTTAGCCGCGTTTTGATTCATGCAGTTTTTTACCGCGCGTTTGCGTTTATCCGCATCATCAATCACATAAAATTCCCACGGCTGTAGATTGCTCGAGTTCGGCGCGAGCATGGCCAAACGCAGACAATCTGCTAAAACGTCATCAGGTATCTTGGTGTCGGTAAAACGACGGACAGAGCGGCGTGATTCAACCACATCGCGAAACGCTTGTAGCTGCGGGGTATGATCAGGCGTAGCAATAATGGTTTGCTTATTAGTATCAGGGGTCATATGAAAATCCATGCTGGGATTGAGTGCGTGGCTAGGTTTGTGTGTCGAGATACTTGAGGTGCGTGGTTAATATTCTTTGCTCAATGAGTACGGCCCAAAAATGAGCGGGCGAGTGCAAATGCTAAATTGAGCGCTAAGGCTAAGTATGTTAAGAAAAAGCGCACAGATACCAGCTGACGCCAATATCTGTCATAACAAGTTGTGTTTTTAATATTAAAAATAGCGATAGCTTAATTAATTAGCGCTAATTAGCTTACTATTACAGCTCATTTTCGTACTCGTCAGCACTCATCAAGGCTTCGTAGTCAGCGATATTGTCAGGCTTCATTCTAAAGAACCAACCTTCACCGTATGGGTCAGAGTTGATGATTTCTGGATCATCTTCTAATGCTTCATTGATGGCAACCACTTCGCCTGAGAGAGGTGCATAAACGTCAGAGGCAGCTTTTACAGACTCAACCACAGAGATTTCGTCATCAACCGCGATGATATCTCCAACGTCTGGTAATTCAACAAACACCACGTCACCGAGCAAGTCTTGCGCATGATCAGTGATACCAACCGTAATCGTACCGTCGTCTTCTAGGCGCAGCCACTCGTGGCTAGCGATGTATTTTAGTTCTGCTGGGATGTTGCTCATGGTCTCTCTCCTAAATGATAGAGAATGGTTAATAAAAAAGGGACGCTCATAATAAAAGGTATCAGGGATATCAGTCAAATTGCTGCTTGCCGTTACGCACAAAGGGCAGCTTGACAACGCGCACGTCGACGAATTTACCCTTGCCGCGCAAATCGACCTGCACGCTATCGTCATCTGATAAGCTGGCAGGGACACGGGCAATCGCAATCGAATTTTTTAGGCTAGGGGAGAAAGTGCCACTGGTAATCAGGCCAGTTTGCTCGTTGTCTAATCCTTGATTGATGGTCACGGTCATGCCTTCACGTAAGACGCCGCGTGTCGTCAATAGCAAACCGACTTGCTTCATGGCACTGTTGTCATCTTTTGCTTGTTGACGCTTACTTACTAAGGCGTCACGGCCGATGAAGTCGCGCTCATCTTTTAGCGCCAACGTCCAGCCCATGTTGCACTCATAAGGGCTGGTTTCTTCATTCATATCATGACCATAAAGGTTCATGCCCGCTTCCATACGCAAGGTATCACGCGCGCCAAGGCCCGCAGGTTTAACGCCATTGGCTTTTAATTGCTCAAAAAACGCTGGCGCATCATCGCCATGCATGATCACTTCAACGCCATCTTCACCTGTATAGCCAGTACGCGCCACAAACCAATCGGTGCCTTCAATATCGGTTAAATCAGCACCAACGAAAGGCTTAAGGGCAGCCAGTGTATCTGCCCAACTCGGTTTGACTTGTGCCAGTTTTGCAACGGCATTCGGGCCTTGGACGGCGAGCATAGCTAAGTCATCACGTTCCGTTAAAGCAACCTCAAAACCTTCGGCAACTTTATTAAACTGTGCCATGTCTTTATCACGGGTAGCCGCATTTGAAACGATACGATATTCGCTCGCGTCTTCATTCATCAGATAAACGATTAAATCGTCAATAATACCGCCTTGCTCATTGAGCATCGGAGAGTAAAGTGCTTTACCAACGGTTTTTAATTTATCGACATCATTGGCAAGAAGTTTTTGCAACCATGCTTTGGCATCCGAACCTTTAATATCAACCACCACCATATGTGAGACATCAAACATACCAGCATCGGTACGCACGGCTTCGTGTTCTTCGATTTGTGAACCATAATGGATTGGCAATTCCCAACCAGAGAAATCCACCAGTTTGCCGTCATTATCAAGGTGCGACTGGTAAAGGGGCGTGCGTTTAGGGGCTGAAACGCTGGTATTGTGAGAACTGGTATTGTGAGTGTCGGTCATAACAAATCCTTATGGAACATCAGCAGCACTTGATAATCATTCATAAAATATCAAAGTAGCAAGGCAGATGTGCATTATCATAGTAGTGAGTAGCAATCTTGCAGGGCGCAAGCAGTGCAACCAAGGGTAGTACAAAAAAATAGAGCAATCCGCCAAACAGACGCCAAACGTCGGTTTAAGCAAAAGCCCTATCTGTCCTGTAACCTGAGATTTTCAACACGAATCATCGTTATTTATCTATCAAAGCCTAAGCCTTAAAGACAATCGCAATAATGTCGCATTTTCTCCCCTTCGGTGGGTAAGGCGTCGTCCGTCCTTACCGCTCTCCAGATTTGTTATGCCTTATGTTTTGGCCTGCTATGCAGTTGCGATAGCAATAAAACAGTCATGACATATGTTTTTCAGTCCTTTTACCTGAGCGATTGGCAGGGTGTATGCGCCTTCGGTGGTCATCAAGCAGTTATCAGCGCGGCTCGTAAATATAAGCGCACTTAATATCATGCCCAAGACTCTCTCCTGAAAAACGCTTTTATTATGAAAGGTTCAGCCCGTTTTTACAAGCCATCTGCCGCATTAAAGTCGATAATGTTGTTAAAAACAACTTTTTAGCAGGAGCACTGACAAATTTATTAATGAATAGTACCTTTGCAAGATGGTTAAATGAGCGAATTTTACAGTGATTTACCATAGCAGAACGTAAAGCGACTACTGATTGCAGCCACAAATATGCTAATCTATGGCGATAGTTTCTGATAGGTTATTTTTATGCATTGTGATATTTATAAATTTCCCAAACATGACGATATGTACGTTTACATTGCGCGCCCTGACTATCCTGATGATACCGATGAGATTAAAGACTGGCTTGGTGTACTGCCAAAAGAGTTTCGGGCAAGCTTAGGACGTAGTCAGTTTGTCATGCATTTAGACTTGGCGAGCACGCCAAAACTGGCGCGCGTTGACAAAGAAGAAGTATTGGCAAAACTAAAGATACAAGGGTATTTTGTACAAATGCCGCCGCAAGATGTGATGCGCCGTCAAGCGGAGCTACGCACTCGTGAAGCGCAGGACAATATCTACGATTAGGGCGCTTTTTTAGCGTTAATGCACTTTGCTAGCAAGTCGTGATAAACTAATCGCCATTAGACAAGCATAATTAAGTACAGTTAATAATTATGTATTTTGTCGCACTGTTAGTCTGACAAAACTTACCCTATACCATTAGACGCCTCACGCGCCAATGGTAATAAACGCAGGTAATGAAACACGCATGGATTGGTTAAAAGGCATTATAGAAAGCTTACCGATGGGCGCTATCAGTGACATTCTCGGTGAGATTACGATTTGGTGGGGGCAACTGGTAAAAGATGTGCCGCCCGCAGACTTACCTATGTATGCATATCTTGGCGGCGTAATTATCGTTTTGATACTTTGGCTGCTGGTTGCTCGCATTTTGCCGCGTCCACTTGGCGGTATGAGCTGGATGATATTGTTTGCCGTCTTGCTCGCGCCCGGTACGGCACTTGGTGACCCTAGCGTGATTGCGCCGGCGAGTATCAGCGTCGTTTATGCGATTATGATGAAAGATACGGCTGGCGCGATAGCCAATATGCTGCCGATTTTGGTAGTATTAGTCGTGGGCTTGTTTGTTGGTTTTGTTTGGCAACTGATTCGCGGCGCGTTTGAGTCCAGCTTGGATAAAGCCCGTAGCCGTACGGCAGAAGATGCGCAAGCGACTGCCCAATTGACTACTGGTAATTATTTAGCAGACGATATTCATTTGATAGAAACCGCTGACCCTTCAGTATTAACAGCTAAGCAAGAAACCATTAAGCCTGATACCGATGTTGATTTAAAAAAAGACCATAAATAACAGACATGAGTAATAAAGCTTTTTGCTGTAGATTCTTATTAGACAAAAGACACCCTGCGTGTCTTTTTTTATACTCACTTATAAGCTTTACAGTGAATCAATGATAACTACGAACGCATGAGTATTTTGGCAATCAATGGTGCTGTGCTAATCTAAATAATTATGTATCTGCTAACGATTTTCCCTAAACCTTTTACTATATTTAACAGATAACAATAACGGATTCTAATAACTGTTTCTAACCACTGAGAATGTATTATGAGCACGACTGATAAAACGAAAAAAAGCTTTACCGGTACGCAAAACTACATTGCTACCGATGATTTGCAGCTGGCCGTTAACGCGGCAATGACGCTACAAAAGCCGCTACTTATTAAGGGCGAGCCGGGGACAGGGAAGACGTTACTGGCTGAAGAAGTTGCTGAGAGTTTAGGGATGCCGCTGATTACGTGGCATATCAAATCAACCACTAAGGCGGAACAAGGGCTGTATGAGTACGATGCCGTCTCGCGCTTGCGTGATTCGCAATTGGGCGACGACAAGGTGTATGAGATTGGCAACTATATCAAGCCTGGTAAACTGTGGGAAGCTTTTACGAGCAGTGAGCGCAGTGTGTTATTGATTGATGAGATTGATAAGGCCGATATCGAGTTTCCAAACGACTTACTGCATGAGCTCGATAAGATGTCGTTTTACGTCTATGAGACGGGCGAGACCATCACTGCCGAGCAGCGTCCAGTGGTTATCATTACCTCAAACAATGAAAAAGAGCTGCCAGATGCGTTTTTACGCCGCTGTTTTTTCCATTATATCGATTTCCCAGAAGAAGATACCATGCGCCAAATCATTGAGGTGCATTTCCCGAATATCCAAGAAAAATTGGTCAATGATGCGCTCGATATTTTTTATAAACTGCGTAACATCCAAGGACTTAAAAAGCCACCATCAACCTCAGAATTGGTCGATTGGCTGACGCTATTATTGGCTGATGATATGGCACAAAACGAGCTGGAAGAAAACTTACGCGGGGAAAAGTCTATTCCGCCGCTATATGGCGCGCTGCTGAAAAACGAAGCCGATGTGAGTTTATTGCAGCGTTTTGCCAATATGATGCGTCGTTAAGCGATAGCTCGTTTGTCATAATTGAAGCTAATGAAGCAGTCCAACTCGTAACTCTATCAGCCAATAAGTGATGCGACTTTTATGTTTATCAAATTGTTCTATACCCTGCGGACCTACGGCGTGCCAGTCAGTACGCGTGAGCTGCTTGACCTAAACGCGGCCTTAGATCAAGGGCTGATGATGCAGCCGCATCCTGAAAACCCAGAGCTATCTACTTTTGCCAGTCGCGAGGATATGTATCGACTGATTCGGCTTTGTATGGTCAAAGACGAGCGTCACTTTGATAAATTTGACCGTGCTATGGCAGATTATTTTGAGGGCGTCGATAGTCTTGATATGGATGAGCTGCTTGCAAAGTTGACGGATATTCCAAAAGAATGGCTAGATTTAAAACTTGATCCAAAAAATCTGACCGAAGAGCAGCGGCGCTTGCTGAAAAAATACGGCTCATTAGAAGAGCTGATGAAAGCGCTTGAAGAGCGTCTTAAAGAGCAAAAAGAGCGTCATCAAGGCGGTAGTAAATGGGTCGGCACAGGCGGCACGTCACCATTTGGTGCCTATGGCGACCATCCAGAAGGCGTGCGCGTCGGCGGCGAGTCACGTAAGCGCAGCGCTGCTAAAGTGTGGGAGCAGCGCAAATATCGCAATCTCGATGATGACAATCAGCTTGGCACGCGCCAAATCCAAATGGCACTGCGCAACTTGCGTCAGTTTGCCCGTACCGGCAGCGCCGATGAGCTAGATATTCACGAAACCATTAAGCGTACCGCCAAAAAAGGTGTGCTCGATATTCATATGCAAGCTGAGCGCCGCAACCGCGTCAAAGTGCTGATGCTATTTGATGTTGGTGGCAGTATGGATGTTCACGTCGAAGCATTGGAAAAGTTGTTTTCTGCGGCCAAAAACGAGTTTAAAACCTTAGAGTTTTTTTACTTTCATAACTGCTTATATGATTATGTTTGGAAAGACAATAATCGTCGCCATAGCGCTCCGATGCCGACTTATGAGCTGCTCAATACCTATGGTCGCGAATATCGGTTGATATTTGTCGGCGATGCATCGATGTCGCCGTATGAGCTGATGACGGTTGGCGGTAGCGTCGAATATATGAATAATGAGGCGGGCATTGTTTGGCTAAAACGGGTACTGGCGCATTTTGATAAAGTCGCTTGGCTCAATCCTGAAAATCCTGCGTATTGGAATTACACCCAAACCATCGTTGAGATTAAAAAACTCTTCGACAATAAAATGTATCCGATGACCTTGCATGGTGTGGAAGAGATGACCAATTATCTGGCGCGCTAAGGGACAGTTGTAATACCAATCCCAATAATTAAAGTTGCGCCCAAGTACGAGTAGTTAAAGACCGAATTCT
>NZ_DFQS01000049.1 GCF_002377905.1 Psychrobacter sp. UBA3483
TTTCGATATCACCTTAATCCTTGATTCAGTCGGGTTAAGATGACACTAGTCATTAAAACATTCAGACTCATATCTAACCCCCTTTGCTGACGACAATAGCATGATGGCACCACCTGATCCCTTCCCGAACTCAGAAGTGAAACATCATCGCGCCAATGGTAGTGTGGCTCCGGCCATGTGAGAGTAGGTCATCGTCAGCTCTCTATTCTAAAGTAACCCCCTTCTGCTTATGCAGTTGGGGGTTTTCTTTGGGAGTGGGTTTTATAAAAAAATATCAATTGTCTACTTTAACCAATGCTTACTTTACTTATCTGACGTTATTATCAATTTTTTCTAGCCCTTTCATATCTCGTTATGAAAGGGCTTTTCTTTATTTAAAAAAATACTCCTTAACGCCTCTATTTTTTATTTCGATGACTTTAGAATCTCTCAAATTTATCTTTAAAAATTATTTCTTTCTGCATAATTTATCAGATTTTCTTAAAAAAACTTTTTAAATACTAGATTTTTAGTGTGTCTCTTATACCTAAATTATTGATTTAGATATGGTTACTGAGCAGTATTTAAATTAAATATCCCACATATTGTGTTATTAGTAAGGTGTATATACTATATATGGGTCTCCGCGATTTGGCTTAAGGGGTAGTGATGTTGAATATTGTTGAATATGACATTGTTTTTCAAGAAGTACCAACAGAGGTTAGCTTAGCGTTGACCGTTGCTGGCTGCCCTTTGATGTGCCGAGGTTGTAGTCGTGCTGACACGTGGAAAAAAGAGAAAGGTACGCCTTTAACTGATGACTTTTTAGCAGGGTTATTGGAAAGCTATAAGGGTCTCGTCAGCTGTGTGCTGTTTATGGGTGGTGAATGGCAACCGTCCGCCTTGTTGTCTGCGCTCAAGCAGGTTCGACACTCCGGATTGAAAACGGCACTGTACACAGGCTTGGATGCCATACCGTCCAGTTTGCAAGCAGAGCTAACTTATCTAAAAACAGGACCATGGATTATGGAGCTTGGAGGTTTAGACACTCCAACCACTAATCAAAGGTTTATCGATTGTACTAACGGTGAAGTATTAAATCATTTGTTTTGGAGGAATTATGAGTAAGTTGAATTCAGAGCAGTTGGGCGATAAATTGTTTTTTATCAAAGATTATATGCAAGCGAATAATGCGGCAGATGGCTCTCATGTAGACGCCAATGCCAACGTGACGGTCAAGAATATCGCCACTTTAGAAAGCGAAATTATGAAAGATTATTTTATTCAGGTTAATCGCAGTCAAGTACAACAGCAGATTCGCACATGTTTTGATAGTCATTTGGCAGATGAGTATTTGCGCCAAATTGAAGCTCATGAAATTTATGTACATGACGAAACCAGCCTAAAACCTTACTGCGTCTCAGTATCGTTATATCCATTTTTGCTCGATGGCCTAAAGAAGTTGGGAGGTGAGGCCGGTCCACCGCAGCACTTAGCGTCGTTTTGTGGCTCTTTCATTAACTTGATATTTGCCATTAGCTCACAGTTTGCTGGCGCAGTGGCGACGGTTGAGTTTCTTGCCTATTTCGATTACTTCGCTCGTAAAGACCATGGTAGTGATTATTTAACCACTCATAAATCATTGATTGAAAACTGTTTCCAGCAAGTGGTTTATTCCATTAATCAACCTGCTGCTGCGCGTGGTTATCAAAGCGCGTTTTGGAATATCTCTTTATACGACGAACATTATTTTGATGCCATGTTTGCCAACTTTGTGTTTCCTGATGGTGAAAGACCGTACTGGGAAACGATTAAACAGCTACAGGCGTATTTTTTAACCTGGTTTAATGAAGAGCGTAAGCGTGCAATTTTAACCTTCCCAGTCGTTACCTGCGCCATGCTAACCGAAAACGGTAAATGTAAAGATGAAGAATATGCCGATATGCTAGCGACCGAGTTGGCAGAAAAAAACAGCTTCTTTATTTATCAAAGTGATAATCCGGATTCTTTAGCTTCTTGTTGTCGTCTGCGCAATGAAATCACTGATCACACTTTCTCTTATACTTTGGGCGCAGGTGGCGTGGCTACCGGCTCAATCAATGTTATCACCCTTAATCTAAATCGTATGATTCAAAATGGGCAAGATTTGGCTGCAGAGGTACAAAAAATTCATAAGTATCAGGTCAGTTATCGTAAACTGATGGAACAATATCAAGCATCTGGCATGTTACCTGTTTACGATGCAGGGTTTATTCAACTAGATAAGCAGTTCTTGACGCTCGGTATCAATGGCATGGCAGAAGCGGCGGAGAGTCAGGGCATAGTAGTCGGTAATAATCAGCAATATCATACTTTCGTTAACGACATCCTAAAAACCATTTATGATGAAAATCGAAAAGCCAGTATTCAGTATGGTTTGAAGTTTAATACTGAGTTTGTACCAGCGGAAAACTTAGGCGTTAAAAATGCCAAATGGGACAAACGAGATGGCTATGAGGTGTCGCGTGAGTGCTATAACTCTTATCTGTATCTGGTAGAGGATGAAACAACCAATACCTTGGATAAGTTTATGCTGCATGGGCGTGAGCTCACGCAGTGGCTCGATGGTGGCTCGGCCTTACATTTGAATTTGGATGAAACTCTCGATAAGCAGCAGTATCGTAAATTATTAGATATTGCCGCAACCACAGGGTGCCAGTACTTTTGCATTAACGTGCGTATCACCATTTGCAATGAGTGTCAGCATATTGATAAGCGCACCCTTTATCACTGTGAGGCTTGTGGCTCAAACGATGTCGATCATGCCACGCGTATCATTGGCTATTTAAAGCGGGTATCCGCTTTTAGTGAGGGCAGACGCTTAGAACATCAATTGCGCCACTATCGCCGTGAACGCCAAGTTGATGTGGCTTAATTTTGCCAATGAGTCATTCTAGGTGATGGGGCTGTTACTCCGTGCGACTATATAGTTTAAGTTCGTGGTTAAAGCAGTAGATTTACTTTTCTTATGATTGAAAAAGCCCGTATTAACGAACTAATACGGGCTTTAACATTCAAGAGAGTATTTAAATAAACAAGGCTAATGCTTAGCTAATAGTTAGATTTTAAGCGCCTTCACCAAACTTGCCACTTTGGAAATCGGTGACTGCTTGCATGATTTCTTGCTGACTGTTCATGACAAAAGGACCATATTGCACAATTGGCTCGCGTAGTGGGCGACCAGTGATTAAAATCACTTTGGTATCCTCACTACTATCGGCTGTAATGGTGACGCCATCAGTATCCGCGTTATTTTCAAGAATAGCCATGGTCTTGGTTGGTACCGTTTCGCCTGCAATCTCTATGATACCGCGATAGACAAAAGCAAAAGCATTATGGTCAGCCGGAATCGCCTGACTAAAACTCGTTCCTGCTGGTAGATGGATATCCAAATAAGTCGGCTCAGTGATGTTACGTGTGACCGCGCCTTCAATACCATGCGATTGACCCGCAATTACCGTGACGTCTACGCCATCTTCCGTGCTATATTTTGGCAAATCGTCACTTTGAAAATCTTTATACCAAGGGTCATTCATTTTATCTTTAGCAGGTAGGTTAAGCCAAAGCTGAAAACCTTCCATTGCGCCGTTCTCTTGTTCAGGCAATTCTGAATGAATCACGCCGCTAGCCGCCGTCATCCATTGGACACCGCCATTTTGTAATAGCCCTTCGTTACCGGCGCTATCGCGGTGGCGCATACGGCCAGTAATCATATAGGTAATGGTTTCAAAACCACGATGCGGATGATTGGGGAAACCGGCAACATAGTCGTCTGGATTATCGCTTTTAAAGTTGTCTAACATCAAATACGGGTCAAGACGCTCTTGTAGCTGCTGGGTCAGTACCCGCGTCAGCTTAACCCCAGCACCGTCTTGGGTATCGACACCAGCGTAAAGGTGTTCAATTTGGCGCGAGTTTTTCACTGTGTCTTTCATATCAGGCGTGACAGTATGATTCATTATCTTATCCTTAAAAATCATTTGGTTTATCAATATTCATTTACTTATATATAGTGATAATAAAATAAATTTCAATAGGATACTATGTAGTTTTTTTACATTAGTGGATTTTAAAGTTAAGTATATATTAACTAGTCTCTTTGTTAAAACAATCTTCCTGTCTCTATTGGTACATCAAAATCAAAGCCCAATTGCTCGCCTTTACGCTTTCGCAGCTGCTCGATACGTTGCCGACGTCCTGCTATAAGCCTTAGTACTTCGCGGCGCTGTTCGGTATTCATCTCATGCCATAGCTGGCGCTCAGGACGGCTACGCAGGCAGCCAAAGCAGTAGCCCTTTTTATTGCTTTGGCAAACACCAATGCATGGATTGGCAATCTCGAACAGTTCAAACTGCTGATTCATGGCGGCTCCATCGCTATTACGTTATTCCTTTAACTTGCCCGATTGCTTGTCTTGTCTCACCGTAAATACTAGTATGGCGCAAATAGCGAATAATACTGTGCCATTTTATCGTTACTGTTTTTGTGGCGTCAGTGCTATGCTAAGTTTTGCACCGCCCTATATAGCAATCATAACAAAACCAATCAGTGAGATTCTACATGAATATTATTTATATCCATGGCTTAGACAGTGATGCCAACTCAACAAAAGGCAAATTATTGGAGGATTATTGCCAAAAGTATCATCCCGATATCAAGGTATTACGACCAGATTTGAACAAGACCCCTGAGCAAGTTTTTAAGCAAATACTCTCGTTAATTGAACGTTTAGACGGTCAAAATAAAAAGGCGAAAGATAAGCCAAATAAATTTTTTCCTACCGTACTGGTCGGTAGCTCCTTAGGCGGTTATTTTTCTACGGTGGTTAGCAATCATACCGGTTGCCCAGCGCTATTATTAAATCCCAGCATCCAGCCCCATATTACTTTGCAGCGGTTTGCCAAAGATTTTGCGCTAAAAAACAATTTTAAAGACGAGGATTTGGGCAAGCAGGTTATTCATTCGACAGCGGGCGGTTGGGGTATTACTCAAGCAGATTTACGCTGGTTTGCAGCGCACCAACTATCAACCGTTAATTGTCCTAATAAAATTGCTGTCCTCATTAAGGAAGGAGATGAGCTGCTTAATCCTGAACTGTCTAAACAGTTTTATCAAACGCAAGGAGCAAGCGTAACGATGCAAACGGGCGGCGATCATCGCTTTAGTGATTTTATTGAGCAATTACCTACGGTGATTGAGATGCTGCAGAGTCTCACACGGATTTAACTAAACGACATTATCTGACGTAAGCAAATGAGTATTGACCTTAAGGCCACTGTTTTTCGTTATAATGGGTTAATAGAATTAATCGCACATGAATAATTAAGGATGCATTTGTGAGTCAATATAATGCGCAATCGTTAGAAGTTTTAGAAGGGCTGGAGCCTGTCCGTCGTCGCCCTGGAATGTACACTGACACCACGCGACCCAATCATTTAGCCCAAGAGGTCATTGATAACTCAGTCGACGAAGCGTTGGCGGGCTATGCAAAGACCATCAAGGTGCAGCTGCATAGTGACGGCTCGCTATCGGTCGAAGATGATGGTCGCGGTATGCCAACCGATATCCACCCTGAATTTGGTCAATCAGGGATTGAGCTGATTTTGACCCGTTTGCATGCGGGTGGTAAGTTTTCGACCTCCAATTATGAGGTGTCGGGCGGTCTGCATGGTGTGGGTATCTCTGTCGTCAACGCACTCTCAACGCGAGTTGAAGTAACGGTTTGGCGCGATAGTACGCAGTTCGAGATGGCGTTTGAGAATGGCGCAGCGGTCACCTCTTTAACCGAAACGGTGAGCCCCAATAAACGTAAGCGTGGCACTAGAGTTAAGTTTTGGGCCGATGGTAGTTTTTTTGATACGCCAAAATTCAATGTTAGGCAGCTGAAACACAATCTGAAAGCCAAAGCGGTATTAGCCGCTGGTCTGACGATTGAGTTTGTCGATGATATCAACAATGAAAAAGTTATTTGGCAATTTACCGACGGGGTGGTTGAATATTTAAACGAGCAGCTAGATGGTTTAGAAACCTTACCGGAGGCGCCGTTTTATTATAACCATGAGGCAAAAGCTGGTGAGCGCGCTGCTATCACCTTTGCCTTGTCTTGGTTGCCGGATGGTGGCACGCCGATTCAAGAAAGCTATGTCAATCTTATCCCAACCGCGCAGGGCGGTACGCATGTTAATGGCTTACGTACTGGTATTTTAGAGGCCCTACGTGAGTTTTGCGATATCCATAATCTACTGCCTCGTAATGTTAAATTAACAGCCGAAGATGTCTGGGATGGCGTCAACTATATCCTATCACTGAAGTTTTCTGAGCCGCAGTTTTCTGGTCAAACCAAAGAGCGGCTTTCTAGTCGTGAAGCGGCGGGCGCGGTGCAAACATTGGCAAAAGATGCCTTTAGCTTGTGGCTCAATCAGCATGCCGATAGGGGTGCGCAAATTGCCGAATTGGCGATTAATAAAGCTGGTCGCCGTCTAAAATCTGCCAAAAAAGTCGCGCGTAAAAAAATCACTCAAGGGCCAGCATTACCTGGGAAGTTAGCGGATTGTCGCGGTGATTTACGTGACGGTGCAGAGCTATTTTTGGTTGAAGGGGATTCGGCAGGCGGTAGTGCCAAGCAAGCACGTGACCGTCATTATCAGGCAATATTACCCCTTCGCGGTAAGATTCTAAATACGTGGGAAGTGTCGTCAGATACGGTACTATCGAGCCAAGAGATTCATGATATTGCCATCGCGATTGGTGTGGATCCAGCGTCGGACGACTTATCTGAGCTGCGCTATGACAAAATATGTATTTTGGCTGATGCTGACTCTGATGGTCTACATATTGCCACGCTTATTTGTGCCCTGTTTGTTAAGCATTTCCCAGCGTTGGTTGATGCAGGTCATTTATTTGTCGCGATGCCGCCGCTGTACCGCGTCGATGTGGGTAAAGAAGTACATTATGCGTTAGATGAGTCAGAGCTTGAACACATATTGGCCAATGTACCGGGCAATAAAAAAGCCCAAATCACGCGCTTTAAAGGACTCGGTGAAATGAGTGCCGAACAGCTGCGCGAGACCACCATGAACCGTGATACTCGCCGTTTGGTACAGCTGGACATGGACGATATGATACTGACCAATAGCGTGATGGATATGCTGCTCGCCAAAAAACGTGCGTCTGACCGTAAGTCATGGCTTGAAAATAAAGGCAATTTGGCGATTATCTAGGAAAGGTTGTATAGGTTTGCGCACTTTACTTTTCATTTCTATAGTTTAGTTATATCAGTATAGGAAAAAGTGAGCTGGCAGGTAATAAAAGCCTATAAAATTCAATCTAGTAGCATACGCTTAATGGTATTATAGAGGTATCTTTTACTATCTGGTGCCGTCATGACATCAAAATTTTTTAAGCGTTCTAAAGTGGCTGTTTCTAATCCTACGCGCTCAAAAGTACTACCAAGTTTGAGCAAAAACCAGCTGGGTAATTTAGTACCAAAACGTGGTAATAAATTTGCGCCAAAGATTGGGTCCGCATTGTTAAAAGCAGCAGGCTGGCGCACCGTTGGCGAGATTCCAAATATCCCGCAGGCGGTGGTTTTGGCACTGCCGCATACCTCCAACGTTGACGGTATTTATGCGATACCAAGCTTATTTGCCCTAGATTTGAAAATCAGCATCATGGGCAAACATACGCTATTTAAAGTGCCGTTGTTTGCGCAGCTGTTAAAGTGGATTGGCGTCATTCCTATTGACCGTGGTAATAAAGGCTCGGTGCTGCAAGCGAGTATCGATAAATTTAAGACTGGCAAACCGCTATTTTTAGGCCTAGCACCAGAAGGTACGCGCCAATATACCAAAGACTGGAAAACAGGTTTTTATTATTTGGCATTAGGTGCCGGCGTGCCAATTTTGCCCGTAGCCATGGATTATAAAACCAAGGAAATACGCTTTATGTCGCCCGTCTATCCGACCGGTAATATCGACGTCGATTTGCCAAAAATTTATGCGCAGTATCGCGGGGTAGTACCACGATATCCTGAGCGCTTATCGCAGCCATTACAAGATATCAATCATTTAGCTGAGTAACGCTTTTATGATTTCTAATAACGGTTGCAACCAAAAAGCCTCTGATATTTGAGCTATCAGAGGCTTTTTTAATCTTGAGCAATTATGATTGTTATCAAATAGTTTTTTAGGCGATAGATTATTGGCTACTAAAAATGCGGTTGCCCATTAGAGGCACTGACTCCGCCATCAACGGGCAAATTAACACCGGTAATCATAGCGGCGTCGTCACTGGCTAAAAAAGTGATGGCGGCGGCGATATCTTCTGGTTTCGCCATCCGCTTAAGGGGGCAGCGGTCCAAAAACTTATCGCTTTTGCTATCGTTGTCTTGAATGGCGGTGGTCATCTCGGTTGCCGTCACGCTTGGATTGACGGCGTTGACACGCACGCCATCAGCACCGTGGTCTAGCGCGAGCGTACGAGTCAGATTGCTGATACCGGCTTTGGCCGCATTATAAGCCGCCATATTCCAATCGCCACCGACGCCAGACAGCGACGAGACATTGATAATATTGCCTTTACTCGCAATTAGATGCGGCATGGCAGCCTGACAGACATAAAAAGTACCATTTAAATTGACATCGATGGCTAATTTCCAATCTTCAGAAGACAGCTCAGTAATTTTGCCTTGCATGGCTTTGCCGGCATTGTTTACCAAGACATCGATTTTGCCAAATTTATCGACGACTCTTTTGATCATCTCTTTTACTTGAGCTTCTACGCTGATATCGCAAATGATGGTCAAAAAATTGTCGGTATGAATCCAAGTGCGATCTTGTGGAAACGCTTTAGCCGTTTCTTCTAGGGTGGCCGCGGTACGTCCGACTAACACCACATTAGCGCCTTCTTGAGCAAAACGAATGGCGGTTGCGCGGCCGATACCTGAACCTGCGCCTGTGACGATGACGGTTTTTTCTTTAAAGCGTTTCATGATGTTCAGTCCTTGTTATTATACGAGTGTTATTGTATAAATAAAAATATTAAGCAAGCCCACAGGTGCTGTGGCAATTGATAGCTCAGCAACCGAGGCGTAAACGTGCTAGCTTTTGTGTCATCATAACAACTCACTGCGATGAATGCGACTAGGTATAATGGCGTTTATGTTGTTTAAGTTGTCGTCAAAAGTTATGACAGGGTGTAAATTGCCATATTTATTTTATAAGAAAAGGTTGCGGCTGTGTCCAATTTGACTAGGGTGAGGTCTGATAAAAGCTATCTTGGCGATGAGTTGGCTTGTTACCTGCAATCTGAGGTATCTACGCTTGTATTGCCTGATTTGCAAGCGCTTGCGACTGGCTATAACGGCCAATATAAGGCGCAAAAATTTGAATATCAATTGCCACTAGGTAGGTTGCAACTAATAGAGTTGGTGGTCTATTTGCCTAAGGATATTGTCGCAGGATATTTTGAAAACGTACGTAAAACGGCTATTGAATCGCTTGCGGCATGGCAAAACCACTATTTAACTAAGCATAAAGATAACGTAGATGCGACAATGTATGTTGTGGTTTTTGATATTCAATTTAAAAGCGCTTATCAGAATACAAAAGAACGTTTACAGCATGAGTTTAGAGACGGTTTAAGTTCAGAAATACATGCAAGCGAACCGCCATTGCAGCTGTTTGGCTGGCATGATTGGCAATTGATATTAAGGGCGCTACATACGCCATGCGAGCTATGGCGTTTTTTACAATATCGTTTAGAGCAGACGCAATACAGTGCTAGTAGCCATGTATCTAATCTTAAAACTGAAGAGTTGATGATTAATGGTTTCCTAAATGACCCTGCCGTATTTGCGCAAGCTATCGCTATAGATAACGCGCTGATTAAATATAAGATGCAAGATAAGCCGAATTCCGCTTTGATAGCGATGGCACTGGCGCAAAAAAGTCATAGTACGACAGACCAGATGTATCAGCAGCATATGGCACAAGCGTCTGTGTTATGGTCGCAAATGATTAGCCAAATGCTCAAGCGGTATAGCGATGATGCGCAGAAAAATAATGGGCCACAATCCTCAGAGATAGACCTTGCATATTGGCAGCAGCAAATAGTCGATGAGTCTTTGTTTTCACGTCATGAGCTGATTCGTACGTTATATAAACATCCCAAACAACAACAGCAATTACGAGAACAGGGCTATGTTGTCCATCAACATTCTTATGAGTCTTTAGGTCGGCATTATATGCTGATATTTTATGGGCAGGATGTCAAAGGGCAACATAGTAAACAAACCATGCAGCCAAACCTTGCGAAAATCGCTTTGGATGTGGCCACGCGCTTACCGATAGCGGAGCTGCATCACGTGATTGTACTCGGTATAGATTTCATTGAGGAGGCGAATGACACCTTTATCGATATTGATTTATGGATACAGCCAGTTGCTGCCATGAGCCAACGCGAGCGGCAGCTGACCAAGCAAATACAGCAGTTGCAACAGCAAAATCTAAACCGATAGTGGGAGCAGAACCGAACATAAAATGTGCTTTGTTCTAGCTATAGTAAAAGTATCCTAAAAACGCTACGGTATTGCTGATATCAATTTTTTGTAGCCTCTGTCTGCGCAGGCACAGCAAGCAAGAAAAATTGATATAAGCATTGCGTGATGTATCGATATTACTTTTCACTCACTATAACTCGTTAGAAATATTTATAAACGCGTATAAAAAAAGACAGCCTAGGCTGTCTTTTTTGTACTTAAAATATAATCACTGCTTATTTATTATTGGTATCGTCATATAAACCGCTACCAGGCAGGATGTTATTGTTAGCAATATCCTCATCAGTGATACTACCATCGTTAACGTTGTTATTTACGTTAGGATTGTTTACCTTGTTATTGGCAGTGTTGTTGATGTCAGAGGTATTGATCGTGTCTGTATTCACCCGAGTCGTATCGACGATATCTGTATGGATATCAGAAGTTGACGTAGTCGCAGGCTTAGCTGTTGGCGTATTATCACGCACTGAAGCCGCAAATTTATCTTGCGTCGAAGAGTTAGGCGTCAGAGCAGATTTCGCTTTTGCTTCATCACGTTCTCTGTCCATCTTATCTTGCATTTTACGTAAGAAGCGAGCGGCTGCTTCTTGACCGCCGAGACCAAATGATAGGGCAAATGCAACCGCAACCGCACCTAACGTTAGACCGAATGCTAGGTTAACGATAGAATCAGCGATACCCATCGCTTTTAGACCCATCGCCAGTACTAAGCCCATGATTAAGACACGTACGATGTTTGCTAAGAACTGTGAACCTTGTTCAGAGCGCTCAACGACACCAGCGATGATGTTGGCAAGCCAAAAACCAATAAACAGAATAACTGCGCCCAAAATGATATTAGCACCAAAAGCGATAAACATAGCGATGATGGCTGAGATAGGTTCAAAACCTAATAGATCAGCGGCGGCAATCGCAGCAAATAGCATGGCAAAGAAGATAATCGCATAACTGACAAGATCAGAAACCTTCTTGTCACCCATGGTTTCTTGCAGACCAACTTTCGCAGGCAACTGATTGATTTGAGTGTTCTCAATCAAACCTTTGATGATGTTAGCGACCATACGTACTACATAGAAGGTCACGATTAAAATCGCTGCTGCCATAAAGATATTTGGCAAGGCTTCCATGATTTTGTTCAGCATGTTGGTTGCAGGGCGTGCAATCACATCGATTTTTAGCGCATTTAAAGCAGCAATAATCGTTGGGATAATAACCACTAAAAAGGCTAATGAACCTGCGATATTAGGCAGGCTGTTTTGTTCGCTTAGACCTGCTTTTGATGCCAATTTCTGTACAT
Source organism: Psychrobacter sp. UBA3483 (assembly GCF_002377905.1). Taxonomy (GTDB): domain Bacteria; phylum Pseudomonadota; class Gammaproteobacteria; order Pseudomonadales; family Moraxellaceae; genus Psychrobacter. The sequence goes on from NZ_DFQS01000049.1 coordinate 11,874, forward strand.
CAAACGTAGAAACTAAGTTGGTGACAATGCCGCGTACGACTTTGGCGATGATATAACCCACCACAAAGACCACACCAGCAATAAGAATGTTAGGAATAAAGCTAAAGATTTTATCAACCATATTGGTCAATGGTGCAAATAAACCCTCAAGCTCTAACTGACCAAGTACCATGGTCAATACTACCAATAGGATGAACCAGTAAACCATATCAGCAATGGTGCTGCTCATTGGTTTTACGCCAGCTTTGGCACTTAAACGCTCATCCATTGAGGTTTTTGCTAATGCTGCGTTAATAGCAGTACGAGCAACAGTTGCAACAACCCAACCGATAATACCAACGGCAATCGCGCCGATAAGATTAGGGATGAATGCCAATACTTGATTAACCATGTTGGCAAATGGGGTCGAAATAGAGTTTAGATTAAGTTGATTTAAAGCGCCTGAAATAGCGATAATGAAAATAAACCAAAAGACGATTTTTGAGATAATCCCCTCTAAATCATAGCTTTTACCCGTAGAAGAATTCATACGTTGGTTAAGATTTACTTTTGACAACACCCCGCGTACTAAAGCTGCAATACCTAGTGCCACAAGCCAGCCAATGATAAAAATTAAAATAGCGCCGATGATGGAACCAATAGGGCCACCAAGATAACCGTTGAACGATGTATACATTGGATTCATCCTGTCCTCCTTTAATGATCATGCACCCGTTGTCCAACAATCTTTGCTATATAATATAAGCCTGATTATTGGTAGCGAATACATACCTAATTATTAATATTTTTAATTGATATTATTCAAGAAGCGTTTTTTATAAGACCCTAGCCAACATTCTATGCAGATTGTTAACAAAATCTACGTTCTGTTACTTCTTACCTTAACCAATTTAGCTTAGCTGATGTAATGCAGTATTTAAAGACAGAAAGCTTAACGGCTTACTATAGTTGTGTGATAAGTTGTTAATTTGGCGGCGAATATTAACATAGACTGTACATTTGACCGATAATTTCAAGGGAATCGTAGCTCCTAAAACTAAGATTTGCTATGATAGAAGAATGTGACATCTCGCCACTATCCCTACAATTTGAGAGTATTCTATGAAAAAAATTACTACCTTAAGCATTAGTGCCCTTGCTAGTGCGATGTTATTGGTTACCGGCTGTAACGCTAGTAATGGTAATAAAGAAAGCGCCAGCAAAAGCGTTTCAGTGACCGAAAAAAGCCCAGCCAATGAAAAAGTGGGTTATAGCTTGGGTTATATGATGGCAGAAGGTAATAAAGAAGCGGTTGGCGATCTGAATCTTGATACCTTTGAAAAAGGCTTTCGTGATGGCTATGAAGGTAAAGAATCAGCATTGACGCAAGAACAAATGCAAGAAGTATTGATGACTTATCAAAAAGAACAAGAAGAGAAATTCGTCAAAGAAATGGAAGGTAAAGCTGAAGATAACAAAACCAAAGGTGCGGCATTCTTAGCAGAGAACGGCAAGAAAGCTGGCGTGAAAACCACCGCTTCTGGCTTACAATATAAAGTATTGACGGCGGGTACTGGTAAATCACCAAAAGCGACTGACGTGGTCGAAGTGAACTACGAAGGTAAATTGATTGACGGTACGGTATTTGACAGCTCCTATGAGCGCGGTGAGCCAATTGAATTCCCACTTAATCAAGTCATCGCTGGCTGGACAGAAGGTCTACAGTTGATGAAAGAGGGCGGCAAATACGAATTCTATATCCCATCTGATATCGCTTATGGCGAAGCGGGTAATGCTGGTATCGAGCCTAACAGTACGCTTATCTTTACCGTTGAGCTATTAAAAGTAAAATAAGGCGTTATCAGATTTTAGCTCTTTAAATTTAAAGTGGTTAAAGACAATAAAAAGCCCTCATCATATATGAGGGCTTTTTCGTGCGCGGTAATTAAAGGTTGTCAATTGATTAATGAATAAAGGGCTAACTAACCAATTAACTCGCGGCTTATAAAGTTATTTTGAATTATAAAGCCTTTTGGAACACTTTAGAATTACGACCATTATTGTATTTTTCACGGCGCGCTTCCGGTAGAGCAGCAGCATCAACTTCCGCAAAACCTTGCTCGACAAACCAATGCGCGGTACGAGTGGTCAGGACGAACAGCTTATGCAAACCATGGCTGCGCGCTTGTTGCTCTAAAAATGCCAGCAGGTCAGCACCGCGGCTGCCGCTACGGTATTCAGGATGGACCGCCACGCAAGCGACTTCGGCTGAATCTGCATCCAGTGGATAAAGTGCGGCACAGCCCAAAATCATACCATCACGTTCAATGACACTATAGTGATCAATCTCTTGTTCTAAGCGCTCGCGTGAGCGGCTGACCAAGATACCTTGTTGTTCTAGCGGGGTTAGTAGCTCAAGCAGTCCAACCACATCGTCGATATCAGCACGGCGAATCTCTTCATACGGGTCATGACTGATCAAGGTGCCAGAACCATCACGGGTAAATAGCTCTTCGAGAAGCGCGCCATCTTTGGCATAAGAGATGATATGGGTGCGATGCACGCCTTGACGGCAGGCATTGCTAGCACAGCTTAAGAAGTAATTAATCTCACAATTTAAATCACGATCGCGTAAAAAGCGGTCGACTTCATTTGGAATCATCTCACGCAGCAAACGGTTATCGTGATTGATACCAGCTTCTTCACCTAAGAATATCAGCTTATCAGCACCGAGCGCCACAGCAGCACTAAGCGCTACATCTTCAGCCAATAAGTTGAAAACTTCACCCGTTGCTGAATAACCCATCGACCCTAAAATCACAATATGGTCATGTAACAGGTTGTTTTTAATGGCTTCGACATCGATTGAGCGCACCTCACCAGTCATCTGATAATCAACGCCGTCACGAATCCCGTAAGGACGCGCGGTGACAAAGTTGCCCGAAACCGCGTCAATACGCGAGCCGTACATGGGTGAGTTTGCTAAGCCCATCGATAGTTGGGCTTCGATTTGCAAACGAATCGCACCAACCGCTTGTAAGATAGCCGGCATAGCAACACGCGGGGTCACTCGAATATCTTTATGTAAGGGAGAAGTAATCTTCGCATCTTTCAAGTTTTTTTCGATTTGCGGTCGCGCGCCGTGTACCAGTACCAGTTTGATACCCAAGCTGTGCAATAAAGCAAAGTCATGAATCAAGGTACTGAAATTGGGATGATTGACCGCCTCACCGCCAAACATAATCACGAAAGTCTTACCGCGATGCGTGTTAATGTAAGGGGCAGAGTTGCGGAACCAGTGTACGTATTCAGGATTAATTTGTGGCATGGCGCTAGTAGTCATAATGGGTGCAATAGTTGTTAGAATAAGAAAAAGAGCGTGACAGCAAAAGCATGTCGCTAATGAATTACCATAGCAAAAAACACCGTTATGAGCTATCTTTTATTTTAGCCACTTTAATGAATCTTGGTAGCAAATAGATGATATACACAACCTCAACACGGGATTGGTGTACCGCCAAACGCTTTTTGTTATGCTAAGCGCTATTGCTTTAGCACCAGCTTACGCAGATAATTGATAAAAATAACCATGTTGTTGAGCGACGCTTTATTAACAAATTGTTTTACCGCTATACTGTTTTACCGATACATTAACTAGGGATAATGAATGTCATGAAGAAAAGTAACCATTTTGCAAACCCATTCAGTGCGTGGAGCGGCCACCGCTTATTTCATGTTGTCGCTGGTACGCTCGTTGGCGTGATGGCAGTGACGCAGGCTTCAGCAATGTTGCCAACGCCAGAGCAAGCCGTTGATAATTCAGTGGCAATCCAGTCAAATGCCAACCCAGCCAGCACTTCAACGGCGCAAGCGGTCAATAGCAAAATTACCGCCTCATTGATTAGTGTCGATGCAAATGGTCAGGAAGTACTGGTTCCAGTCAATGCCAATACGCGCTTGCAGTCAGGGAATGTCTTAGAATATCAAGGCTACTTTACCAATACCAATGCTGATCGCGTACGTAAAATGACCGTCACTATGAGTATTCCTGAGCAAGTAGAATTGCTACGTGCGGTATCTCCTGACTTCCCTTATGGTAGTGCTGACGGCAACACCTTTGCCCGTATGCCATTACGCGGTAAGGTTGATAATCAATTGCAAGAAATTCCGTTAAAATACTATAAAGCGGTACGTTGGGATTTAGAAGGCGTTGGTTTGAATGATACCGTTGTGGTTAAATATCGTGCACGCGTTAAATAAGTCTGTTTTTTGATATTTATCTAATACTTGCCGAATCGAAAAGCACCACAGTCTAAAGTCTAGGCTGCGGTGCTTTTTTTATAAACAACTTACTAACTCAGATTTGGTAAAATGGCTTTTACCAGCTAAATGTACTTTTGAAATTAAAGCGTGGCATATTTACTTGGCAGCTTTTCTACAAGACCTTTTTCTTGCTGGGCTTTGTCTTTCATAAGTTGCTTAATGGCAGCAATTTGCGGGGTAGTGGCTTGCATGCCAGCCGTCATTAGCGCGCGTCGTTGGCTGGTATCTAGTGAGCTAATATGACCGATATCGGGGATAATGATAATATCCGCACGCTCACGTTCACGGCGCATTGCTGTCGAACGGTTGGTGCTTGCTTGGCTAACACTCGAAACATTGGTGGCGTTAGAAAAATTGGCGACGATATTGCTCTCAAGAAAACCCCAAAAACTGCTTAATGAATTGATAGTCGGTATGTTATTGCTAGCGGGACCATTAGCATTCGCCGCCGTCACATCAACGGCGATGATAATATCGGCACCCAAATCACGCGCGGTGTCGACCGGTACTAAGCTGACCACGCCACCATCGATATATTTTTTGCCAATCTTTTCAGGAATGCGCGGCGCGATAAAAATATTGGGTACGCTGCACGATGCTTGTACTGCAAGTCCGGCATTGCCACTGCTAAAAACGGCCTTTTTTAGCGTGTGTTTTTCGGCAGCGACGGCGGCAAAGCTGATAGGAAAGTCCTCTATATCGCGTCCGCCAACTTTTGCATTAATAAAGTTTTTAAGCTTAATACCTTCGATAAAGCCTTGGTTGGATAAAGTAAAATCTGTTAGTTCACTGTCAGAAGTATTTAGCGCTAAGCGCTCAAGCTGCTTGGCGTTATAACCACTGGCATATAAGCTGCCAATCAGACTGCCGATACTGGTGCCGACCACTAGCGTTGGCGTGATACCATTTTCTTCTAACGCCTTAATGACACCAATATGGGCAAAGCCCTTGGCACCGCCGCCGCCTAATACCAAAGCGACCTTTGGCTGTTTTTCTATAGGTGCGACGGTTTTAGTAACTGGCGGCAAACTTTGGCAAGCACTAATAAACACACCCAACATGGCAAGTATGCTGAAGCGCAGCAAGCATGATAAATGCCGATAGCCATTATAATTAGTAGATAAAAACATACGCAAAAATCACCATAAAGCACTAAAGAGTTAAAAGATAAGCCATTCATCAGCCGCTTACTGAGAAATCAGCTAGACGCCGTATCGTTAAATAGCTTAGCATAAGCAGGTGGCTTGGCCGTTATAATCATTCTGACTGCATTTTTATAGAGGTTGATGATTATAGCTTTTATAAGACCAAATATATTTTAAATCATAAACATCATTAGGATTATTGATGCCCACATCGGTTAGTCGCACTACTACCTTGAACCCAGCAGACGCTATCAGGTCTGAGATGCCCGTTTCGGCGCTTGATATGCCGGTGACGGCACTGGCGGGTGTGGGGCCAAAAGTGGCGGAGCAGTTGTCCCAGTTAGGTATCGAGCGCATTTTTGATTTGCTGCTGCATCTACCGCGTGATTATGAAGATCGTAGCCGACTGGTATCGATAGCTGATGTGGCGCATGGGCAAGCCGCCTTAATTACAGGGCGGGTGGTGCATGTGGATACCAAGCGCAGTGGCATGACGGTGGTGGTCGATGATGAGACTGGCACCCTATCGCTGCGTTTCTTTAAGGTTTATCGTGGCCTTGCGCAAACGATGAGTCTTGGCACGCAGCTGCAATTATTTGGTGAAGTAAAGGTCAGTCGTTACGGTAAGCAGATACATCATCCTGAATATCAAGTGATGAGTAGTAATGAAGCCATCGTCAATACAGGCTTACAGCCGATTTATCCGAGCGTGAAAGGCTTACATCAAAATAAGCTGCGCACGCTCATTAAGCTTGCGCTGCAAACGGTCCGCACCCAAGGTTTACCGATGACCTTGTTCACGCCTGCCGACTTTGGGGTGGTTGCTGATTTGCCGTTAGCGCCTTTTGAGCCTGCTAAATTGGCAATGGCAGACGATGATTTTCCAGACGATATATTTTCAACCCTTGCGCGCCGTGTGCCTGACAATTCAATAAGCTATATTGGCAACATAACTGCAGTTAATGACACGGATAATCAAAATGTTTATAACCTAACGATATTTGAAGCCTTAGTATTGCTGCATACGCCGCCGACTTATACCGATGCAGGGCGACAATATCAGCTACTGACACAATTAAGTGCTCGCACCCATGCTGCCTGTCAGCGATTAATCATTGAAGAATTAACCGCGCATCAACTTAGTCTGTTATATCGCCGTCAGCAATTGCATCAGCATAAAGCCCCCAAGTGTACGATGAATAGCCCGCTTGCCGATCGGTTATTTGGCGCATTGCCGTTTGATTTAACCGGCGCGCAGCAACGCGTCATGAAAGACATCACGGCTGATATGGCGACTTCTATTCCGATGCTCCGACTGGTACAAGGCGATGTGGGCGCAGGCAAAACCTTGGTCGCGGCAGGCGCGGCGGGCTATGCACTCGATAGTGGTTGGCAGGTTGCGGTCATGGCACCGACAGAAATCTTAGCAGAGCAGCATTTGGTCAATTTTAAAAACTGGTTTGAGCCATTGGGTATCGGCGTTGGCTGGCTGGCCGGCAAACAAACCGCCAAGCAGCGCCGTGAAGCGTTAGAAGCGGTGGCAGAAAATACAGTACAAGTGGTGGTTGGTACTCATGCCTTATTCCAAGAGCAGGTGCAATTTGCTAAATTGGGCTTGGTCATTATTGATGAACAGCACCGCTTTGGCGTTGAGCAGCGCATGGCCTTGACCAATAAGGGCGTGGCCAATAGCACACCGCATCAGCTGATTATGACGGCAACCCCGATTCCGCGTACGCTCGCGATGAGCGTTTATGGCGATATGGACACCTCTATCATTGATGAGCTACCTCCGGGGCGTACGCCAATTACCACGGTGACGATTGACCGTAACCGCCGCGACGAAGTGATTGAGCGTATTGCAGTGAATTGTGAAGCAGGTAGGCAGGCGTATTGGGTTTGCTCATTGGTAGAAGAGTCAAGCGTGCTCGATGCGCAAGCCGCAGAAGCGACTTATGAAGATTTAAATGAGCGCTTGGACATTCGTATTGGCTTGGTACACGGCAAAATGAAATCCGCTGACAAACAAGCCATTATGCAAGCATTCAAGAATGGCAATCTTGATTTATTGATTGCCACAACAGTCATCGAAGTGGGCGTTGATGTACCTAATGCCTCGTTAATGGTCATCGAAAACGCCGAACGGCTAGGGTTATCGCAACTACATCAGTTGCGCGGGCGGGTTGGGCGTGGTTCGACCAAAAGCTTCTGCGTACTGTTATATCAAAAGCCGCTATCAGAGACGGGTACGGAGCGCTTAAATGTGCTGCGTGACAGCACCGACGGTTTTGTCATTGCCCAAAAAGACTTAGAGCTACGTGGTCCTGGTGAGCTGTTAGGCAAACGTCAAACCGGTAATGTCGGTTATTATTTGGCCGACCTTATCCGCGATGAGCAGCTGTTTGCGATTGCGCAGCGCCTAGCAAAACATCTTATCTCTGACCCAACCCGTAAAGCGGACGTCAGCCAACTTATCCATCGCTGGATGCCAGAAGCCAGTCGTTATACCAATGCTTGATCATTGATGCTTGCCTGACGACTGATGCAATTCTTTGCTATCGATCCTGCTAAAAAAGCCATTATTTTGTTAAAGATAATGGCTTTTTTTATGGTTTTTATAGGGTATATAAACGATAAGATAGAATATCTGTCCACTCATGCTTATTAACGAGCTGTTCTGATTGTTTATCACCTTTCTCATGTTGCTTTGCAAGTTTTTACGCTTGTTCATGCTTAATAGAGGACAGACTTACGAAGCTAAAACACACTATATAAAAATAAGATGATGACTTAATATATGCTATCCTCAATAAATTTATAGACTATTGTAATCATAAATAGACCTTTTTTACCTATTATTTTCTAACCTTATACCCTTTTTAATTGCCTGTATTGACAGAGAGTTATCATGAGCGATGTTGAAGACAACAAGCTGCCAGTTGAATCTGACCTACCACCTTACCGCCAAGTGGACGCGCGTGCGCCCAAATCATCATCAAAATTCCCCTTATGGTTATTGCCAGTATTGGCAATTGTACTTGTGATTGGGGTTTTGGTCGGTAAGTATTGGGGTGGCGATAAAGATGGGAGTGCTGAATCACCAGTGGCTAACAAGGCACAAAGCGCAAATACTGACCCAAAAGAGAGCAGCAATCAACAGGCGGTACTATCCGTTGAAACAGTATCGCCACGCCAAGACAGTATTGGTAACACGCTGAGTGCCGATGGCACCATTAATGCCAAAGATGTCGCCAATGTCAGCCCTAAAGTAAATGGTGTGGCTATCGAGCAGGTATTGGTTGAAGAAGGCGATCGCGTCAAATCGGGGCAAGTCCTGGCGATATTTGATACCGATGCCATGCAGCAGCAAGTCTTGCAAGCGGAAGCCGATGTTGCCGAAGCCGAAGCAACGCTTGCCAACGCAACTGCCGATGCCGCTCGTGTCCTGCCATTGATTGAGATAGATGCCATTAGTAGGCAAGAAGCGGATCGCTATCGTACCTCCAAGCTACAAGCAGAGGCGGCCTTGCAAGCCTCTAAAGCGCGACTTAGTACCCAGCGCTTGAGTGTGAAAAACGCCAATGTGGTCGCGCCGGTCAGCGGTGTTATCAGTGAAAAAATGGCTGAAGTCGGCATGGTGGCTGGAGGCGAGCCATTATTTACCATTATTAAAGGCGGTGTTTTAGAGTGGCGTGCGGATATCGATCCTAAGCTGCTCGGCGAAGTCAGTGTCGGAACGCCTGTGCGCGTCAGCTTGCCAGGCGGTGAATCAGTCATGGGTAAGGTTAACCGTATTGCACCAACGGCCGATGATAATCGCCAAATCACCATTTATGCCAGCCTTGCGGCGAACTCAAAAGTACGCGCTGGCATGTACCAAACGGGCGAGTTTTTATTGGGTAGCACCAATGCGCAAACTGTGCCCAATAGCGCTATCGTCAGCAATGACGGTTATGATTATGTGATGCTAGTAACCAATACCAACAGTCAAAATGGTCAAAATATTGGCCGTATCAAGCAACAACGCGTGAGCTTGGGTGAGCGCTTTGGTGACAATGTAGCGCTGACAGAGCCACTGCCGGCAGACAGCCGACTAGTAAAGCAGGGTGGCAGCTTCTTAAACGATGGCGACTTGGTACGTGTCGTTGATGGTCTAAATACCGCCAATGATAAATCAGGCAGCCAAACTGGCACAGCCACGCAGGCGCGCTCATGAGTTTAAATGTCTCCGCTTACTCGATTAGAAATCCTTTGGTTGCTATCTTACTGTTTGTGCTGCTGACCTTGGGCGGCCTCTACGGTTTTATGCAAATGAAGGTGCAGCAATTCCCTGATATTGACCTGCCAGCGGTGGTGGTCACTGTCACTTTGCCGGGAGCCGCGCCATCGCAGCTCGAAAACGACATTGCCAAAAAGATAGAAAATAAGCTCACCAGTATTGAGGGCGTTAAGCATATTCGTACCACCTTACAAACGGGTGCCGCGACCATGGTCACCGAGTTTGTCCTAGAAAAAGACATACAAGAAGCGGTCGATGATGTGCGTTCGGCGGTTGGAGAAGTACGTGGTGATTTGCCAGCCGCGGCTAACGATCCAATTATTACCAAAGTCTCAACCGCCGGATTTCCCGTCGTCACTTACTCGGTTGCCTCTGAAAACATGAACGTCGAGGACTTATCTTGGTTCGTTGATGATACGGTCACCAAGCGTTTATCTGATATACCAGGGGTCAGTACCGTCAGCCGTATCGGTGGTTTGCAGCGTGAAATTACCGTGGCCGCCGACCCGATTGCGTTGAGCGGTTTGAAATATCCCATCGCTCAGTTATCGGAACAAATCACTGGTATTCAACAAGACAGCTCAGGCGGTGAAGCGGAAGTAGGCAAAACCACCCAGACCATTCGTGTGCTCGGGGCGGTTGAACGTGCCAGTGATTTGAACAATTTACAAGTCGCGGTGCCGACAGGTGGTACGCAAGCGCTTGGGCGTATGGCACAGATCACCGATGGCGCTGCCGACCCAAGCTCGATTGCTAAGCTTGATGGGCAAACAGTGGTCGCATTTAATATTACCCGTTCGCGCGGTGCCAGTGAGGTTGAAGTGATGGAGCTGGTTGACGCCGAGCTTGCCAAGCTGTCAGCCGATGTCGGCAATATCGATATTGAAAAAGTCTATGATCGTGCCACGCCAATTGCCGAAGATTATCAAGCGTCGTTACGCATGCTGATAGAAGGTGGTTTGCTTGCCGTCGTCGTGGTGTTCTTATTTTTACGCAATATCCGCGCGACTTTTGTGGCGGCGGTAGCATTGCCACTGTCAGTCATTCCTACTTTTTTAGGTATGTACTTATTTGGCTTTAGCTTAAATATTATCTCGTTATTAGCACTTTCATTGGTCATTGGCGTCTTAGTCGATGATGCGATTGTAGAAGTTGAAAACATTATCCGCCATTTGCGCATGGGCAAGACGCCTTATGAAGCGGCAATGGAAGCAGCTGATGAGATTGGTCTAGCAGTCGTCGCAACTACTTTTACCCTCATTGCGGTGTTTTTACCAACTGCCTTTATGGGCGGTATTGTCGGGCAATTTTTCCGGCAGTTTGGTTGGACCGCAGCATTATCGATATTTGCGTCGTTAATGGTCGCGCGTCTTATTACGCCGATGATGGCCGCTTATATATTGCGACCAGAAAAAAAGCACGTTGAAAAACAAAGCGCGCTCATGGATTGGTATCTAAAAGTGGTGTCATGGACGCTGCATCATCGCTGGATTACGATGGGGGCGACATTACTCTTGTTTGTAGCATCACTTGCTTTGGTAAAATTACTACCAACGTCCTTTATTCCTGATAATGATATTGACCAGACGCGGGTTGAGATTGAGCTGACCCCAGATGTAGCGCTTGAAGATACTGAGCGTGTCGCTGCGCTGGCAAGTGAGCGTATATTGGCCATGCCTGATGTGACCCATATTTTTACCTCAGTAGGCGAAGCACAAGAATCTATGGGTCCTAGTTCTGGCTCAGGTAGCGGCAAAACTGAAAATATCGCAGGTTTAGATATCGTACTTGCGCCGCGCGCAGAGCGTGCCTCTAAGCAAGAGATTGAGCGCCAGATAAGTAGTATGCTCTCAGAAGTACCGGGCGCACGCTTTACGGTTGGTTTATCGAGTGGCGGTGAGACCGGTTATAATTTTTCTTTGACCAGTACCGACCCGCGTTTGCTTGAGCAAACCGCGCAGCAAATGATGGCAGAGATTCGTGCATTACCAAGTGCCGGCGCTGTCACCAGTGACCGCAGTCTACCGCGTCAAGAGCTAACGGTAACTCCAGACAGGCTAGCGATGGCGGATAAAGGCGTGACCACGCAAGATATTGCCACTATCTTACGTGTGGCGACTGTTGGTGATTATGAGCAGCGATTATCTAAGCTCAATCTCGATACACGCCAGATTCCTATCGTGGTGCGCCTGCCAGATGTTGCCAAACAAAACGTCAGTCAATTAGAAGGCTTATATGTGCCAAGCGCCTTACCACCGGGACAAGGCGTACGGGTAGGTGAGGTGGCATCGTTAAACTTTGGTACCGGACCTGCACAAATCAGCCGCCTTGATCGTGAGCGGGCGATTAGTATTACGGTGCAGCCTACCAATGGCGAGCTTGGGGACTTGGTGCAAGCAGTTAAAGCCATACCCAGTATGCAGCAGCTGCCGGCCTCTATTACTATTATTGACCAAGGACAAGCCGAGAATATGGCTGAGCTATTTAGTGGCTTTGTGATTGCGATGTCGGTCGGTGTGGTCTGTATCTTAGGCGTGCTGATTTTATTATTTGGGCGGATATTGCAGCCATTTACCATTTTGATGGCTCTGCCGCTGTCTATCGGTGGCGCTTTTGTCGGCTTAGTGATTACCAAAAGTAGTCTGTCGATGCCATCGATGATTGGTTTTATCATGTTGATGGGCATCGCCACCAAAAACTCTATCTTGTTGGTCGATTACGCATTGATTGCTCAGCGCCGAGGTTTGGCGCGTTTTGATGCCATTATCGATTCTTGTCGTAAGCGTGCGCGGCCGATTATCATGACCACCATTGCGATGGGCGCTGGCATGTTGCCATTGGTCTTTGGTTGGGGCGATGCCGATCCTACCTTCCGTCGTCCGATGGCTGCCGCGGTATTGGGCGGTTTGGCCACCTCAACCCTATTAAGCCTCGTAGTCATTCCCGTGGTTTATACCTTGATGGATGACTTATCAGGATGGTTTGGTAAATGGTTGATACCGCATGGTAAAGAGAAGGAAAGTGTCGTTATTGAAAAATAATTTTTCTGTTAAAGCTTCTAGATCAAGCATATAAAATACGATAACCATTGATTGTAGGACATAGGTTATTCATACATACCTTATTTAATACAATAATAAGGCGTACATTAAATATATAAATCAAGATATCTAAGTATCGGTTTTGTTTAAGTAGCCTTATTATTATATTAATAAATATTCAAGAAATTTCATATAATACTATAAAAGAGTGTTTTTTCTTTCATAGCGCTATAAATATCTAATATTTTATAAAACCTTGAAATTAAACTATAAATAAAATTAAAATTTTTAAAAATATTTCTTTTAGGTCGATAAAAGTATTGAATTTCATTAAATATTGCTTTATTGTACCTGTATCAATTTTACTGAAAATGACAATGCTATAATGTTATAGTATGACTATTGCACTATAGAATTTTACATTGACATAAAGCAGACGGTTTGGTAATCTGAGCGTTAAGCTGTTCGCTTTCTACAAGCTGTAGTTAATAGCGAAGTGTACCGTACTATCTATACATGAGTAGTTCTTACATCGATATGAGGAAATAAAGATGAAACAAAAGTATTTAGCAGTAGCATTGAGTGCTGTCTTCGCAGCAACAGCTCTAACAGGTTGTGGTAGCGATAGTGACAGCAACTATGATTATCCTGAAACTCCAGCTCCAACTCCTACGCCTACGCCTACGCCTGAACCAACTCCAGAGCCTACGCCTGAACCAACTCCAGAGCCTACGCCTGAACCAACTCCAGAGCCTACGCCTGAACCAACTCCAACTCCAGAAGAGCCACCTGTTGTAGGTGATCCAGAAGACAACGTTGGTGAAGCAGCAACTGATCCACAAGCCAACGTACCAACCGTTGGTGGTCAGCAATACGTTCGCGGCGAGACTGCAAAATTCGACCGTGAATTAAACCCTGCTGACGCTAACAGTGGTAACGCTACTGTACTAAACAGTAAAACCCTCCAAAACGAAAAGATGGACAACATTGTTGTTGGTCGTGAGACAGTTGAACGTCTAGGCGTAAAAGAATCATTACTACGTTACGTTGGTAAATCAGTTGATGGTTTCTCTGACAAACCAGAAAATGATGCGGATGCACTACAAGTAACTAATAAAGATGTTAACGGTATCAATGTTGACAGTGATAACTTTACGACTAATGGTTTAGTTAGGATTGATAAACAAGCTACAGGTAATGCATTTACTGTAACTGGTCAAGAAGATACTGTAACTGGTGTTAAGGCTGCAACTGGTACTGGTTCAACTCTAAGTACGCGTATCTTTGGTAATAGGTCTCTAGATACTACTAACGCTGCTGACAAAAACAGTGCTCGTTTCTTAGGCAAGGTTAATGCCCAAGGTAATTATGATATTACTGGTTTAGGTCTAACTCCTGAAGAAAACGGTACAGCTAACAAGTTTGAAACTACTAAACTTAATAACGTACAGTATGGTCGTGTAACCTCAACTATTGATAAATTAGATGCGGAAGATCTTGCTGCTAATACTAAATATTATGAGTCTGTACTTGTAGACGAAAGAAATCCACTTAAAGCAGAAAATGGTACTGTAGACACGTATTTCTACCGTGGTACAGGTGAAACTACTGTTGCTCAAATGGATGCTTTACAGGCCAAAGGCGGTAAAGTTGAATATGCTGGTCATGCACTAATGTACGGTATCGACAACGCATATCACGGCGACTTAGGTAGCCCAGATAGTAACTCATTCGGTGGTACTGATAAGCCTGTAGCAGGTAAAGGTAACTTCGTACAAGCTACGGTTGATATGGGTAACAGAACTGTAGAAGGTAATATCTTCAACGTGTGGGAAGTTACTCCAGGTGAAGGTGCTAACGTCTTTAAACAAGACAAGCTTGTAAACTTCAATGGTCAGATCTTTGGTAATACTGCTAAAGGCGAATCACAACTAGCCTATGGTGACAAAGACAAAGGTGCCTTTAAAGGTAGCTTCTATGGTAACCAAGCGCAAGAATTTGGCGGTTCTGTAAACTCTGTAGATAAAGGTTATGGTAATGCAGCATGGGGCGGTGTATTTGGCGCTAACCTAGTAGTACCACCAACCATTACTCCAGAAGACGGTAATGCTAACCAAACTGAGTAATAGTTAATTTGTTATACATTAGCTAACAAACAAACGACCACCTAGCGTGGTCGTTTGTGTATCTAAGGATTGACAAATTACCAATTGGAGCATTTATGCAATATTTCCGACACTCTAGTGTTACCAGCACTTTGGCTTTAGTGATAGGGTGTATTTCTATAAACACTCAAGCTGCTGAAGCTCCTTTATCTCCTCAAGACAATTCAATAGAATCTATTAATAAAGAAATTGGCGAAGTGCGTCCTGACGATTTTGAGCGGCTTTCTACTGAGCTACCTTCAGAGGATGGCGGCCCAAAAATGAGTAAAGAAGAAACCATTATTTACCTAAAAGCCCACCCAGATGAGTTTGAAAATTTGTTAGGTAATTTACTAAAACAAGCTAACGCTGATTCTTTAGAAGAGCTATTGCCGTATTATAAGCAAGTACCTAATTACGATCCCTCAGTTGTAGAATGGGGTACTGCAATTATTGAAGCAAAAAAAGGCAATCTAGATGAAGCGGTTAGTATTTATCGCAAAATTAACGCCAAATTACCCGAAGTCAAAGTATTAAGATTTCAGCTTGCTATGGCGTTATTCTACAATCGCCAATTTGATGCTGCTCAATCTGAATTTGAAAGGTTACGTGGTGATGCCACTACAGATGCCGATGTTAAGGTAATCAATAAATACTTAGATGCTATCAGTTCGCAAGATCGTTGGAGCTTTAATGCTTCAGTTTCTTACCTAAATGATAGTAATATTACTAACTCGCCAAAGCCTGGTACAAGTATAGTTAGAGAAGATGGTTCAGTCCTTACTTATACTTCTCCTAGAGAAACGGGTAAAGGTTTAGACTTTAGTGTCTCTGGTGATAGAAAGTGGCTTTATGATAATAAAATGTATACCGCCTTACATCTGAATAGCTATGGCAAGTATTATTGGGATAATAAAGACTATAATGACATTACGGCAGGTGTCGGTGTTGGAGTAGGTTATCAGAATGCGACTACTGAAGTAGAGTTAGTACCATTTTATAACAAACGTTGGTATGCTCAAGGGAAAAGTGGTGATGGTGAATTAAGTAGTTACGCAGATACCACAGGTATAAGGGCGAGTGTTAATCAATGGATTAGTCCGAAATTACGTTATCAAGCTCTGGCGCGTTATGCGAAATCAGATTATATTGATAAGTATGATTATAATGACGGTGAAGATTGGTTATTAGCTAATACCGCTATTTACTTTCCAAATGGCCAACAATTCTGGACATTTGGGGTAGATTATTCTACTCGCGATTCTGAAGATGATTCATTGGCGTACGATCGTCCAGGTGTTAGAGTAGGCTGGGGACAAACGTGGCCAAAAGGTTATACTACAAGATTAGATCTTGGTTATGCTGAACGTAATTACGATGGGGAAGATTTCTTCGGCATTCAGCGTGAGAACAAAGAGTATACAGCTGGTATTACAGCTTGGAATAGAGGTTTCTCTTTCTTAGGACTGACACCAAGATTAAGTTGGAACTATAGTAAAGTAACTAGTAATTCACCTTTTGAAGAATATGATAAGAACGACGTATCAGTCGAATTGACCAAAGCGTTCTAATTTTTGCTATTAATAGATATAAGAGATATTAACTTATGCGCCGTTCGCTACCCATTTTTATAGGATTGCGCTTCACTCGTTCAGAAAATGCTAATAAGTTTTTATCTTTTATATCATCAGTCTCTATGGCAGGTTTAATACTTGGTGTCGCTGCCCTAATTGTAGTGACATCAGTCTTAAATGGCTTTGAAGAAGCGCTATCTAAAAAAATATTAGGGATGGTGCCACAAGCTGCCGTTTATTCGTCTTTTCCTTTAGATGACTGGAAGCAGTTTGCGCAATCTATAGAAAATAATGATAGCAATATAATAGCGACTGCGCCTTTTGTGCAGGCTCGAGGTATGTTGTCTTTAAATGGGGAAGTCAATAGCACCATCATAAATGGCATTGAGCCAACCTCTCATGCTAAGGTATCTATTCTTAAACAAAGCATGGTAGCAGGCAATTTTGATAGTTTAGATTCTGGTGCTAACAGTATTATTTTAGGCAAATATATCGTTGATAAGTATGCTCTAAAGCTCGGCGATGAAGTCGGAATTATAATCTCTAAACCTTCTAATTCTACGGTTGGTATGACACCCAGCTTTCATACTTATACGCTGACGGGCGTATTTCATGTCAGTCAAGAGATAGATAAATGGATGAGTTATATCGCCATGGATGACGCTTCCGATGCGGTAGGCTTAAATCATGGTGCAACTGGCATTCGTCTAAATCTAAAAGATGTTTTCATTTCTCAAAAATCTGCTCAGCAAGCTCTAGTTAGTGTCTCTAGTCACGCTTCTACGCTCGAAGGTGTCGAAAAAGGTGTTGCATTTTCTAGTGGAGATTGGACACAGACGCATGGCAGCTTATATACTTCTATTCGTATGCAAAAAACCATGATGTCGTTACTTCTATTCCTAATCATTTTAGTTGCCGCATTTAATGTTATTTCAACATTAGTGATGAGCGTTACAGAAAAAAGAGCTGATGTGGCGATATTAAAAACGTTTGGCGCGTCATCAAGTCTGATTTCCCATATATTTATCGTTCAGGGGACTGTTATTGGCGTATTGGGCGTACTTATTGGTTTAGTCTTAGGCATTGGTCTTTCGCTTAGCATTCCTAGTGTATCAGCTTGGATCAATGTCACGTTTGATTTAGGGCTTTTTGATAATTATTTTGTCGAATCGTTACCTTCTAAGATTAAACTCATAGATATACTGCTTATCTTAATCTCTTCTTTTGTTGTCGTCTTATTATCTACCCTATATCCGGCATACAGTGCTGCTAAAGTTGAACCTGTACAAGCATTAAAAGGTGAATAATTACCTATAACATTATCTGCTTCTGAATTTAGTTAATATAGTATATGAAAGTATTCAGTCTCATACTTTTGCCATCTTCTTTGTCACTTGTAGTTCGAATTCTACATGATATTCGACTTTAATTTACGATAGTAAAATGCGAATCAGTTGCTAAACCTGCTATATTATTCTCTTCAATCCTCTAAGATTCTTTCAATGCTTTATAAGTCTCACCTCCCGTAAAATCCTCCTTCAAAATCCCCGTTTTTTAGTCCTATTCTCATAGCCCAATTCTATCAACATGAATTATACTCATCTTTAATTTAAATAGTATCATTTTTATTCATGATTGCGTTCGGGTATGATTTATCTCATACACAAATTTGGTTTTATCTCAGACTATGAGATTAGATTAGGGTAGCGGATTATCATGAGTAAACAATTTACATATTCCATCTCGAGCATTCGTTTTGATGAAAACTATCATCCGGCAGATAGCACGCGTTTGACGACGAACTTTGCCAATTTGGCGCGCGGTGAGCAGCGTGAAGAAAATCTGCATAAAACGTTAACAATGATCAATAATCGTTTTAACGCCTTGGCGCATTGGGATAACCCAACCGCCGACCGTTATTCGGTTGAAGTTGATATTATTTCAGCAGATTTGGATATTGAAGGTAATGGCCATACCTTTCCGGTCATCGAAACGCTAAAAACCACGATCGTCGACCATAAAGACAATACCCGTATCGACGGTATGATTGGTAATAGTTTTTCCTCCTACGTACGCGATTATGACTTTAGCGTTGTCCTATTAGAGCATTTTGATAAAAACCCTACATTGCCACCGCCGACAGATTTTGGTGATTTGCATGGCAAACTGTTTCAGTATTTATTGAATTCAGAAGCCTATCAAGCTGAGTTTAATAAACAGCCGGTGATTTGCTTAAGTGTATCGACCAGTAAAACCTATCATCGTACGATCAATCAGCATCCGGTATTAGGGGTGGAATACCGACAAGACGAATATTCTTTAACTGACGATTATTTCCACAAAATGGGCTTAGCCGTGCGCTATTTTATGCCTGCCGGTAGTGTCGCGCCTTTAGCATTTTATTTTGCCGGTGACTTGCTAAGCGATTACACTGACCTTGAGCTGATTAGTGCGATTGCGACCATGGAAACTTTTCAAAAGATTTATCGTCCTGAAATCTATAATGCCAACTCGACGGCAGGTCAGGTATATCAGCCTAGTTTAAACTATCAAGATTATTCCCTCACGCAAATCGTCTATGACCGCGAAGAGCGGAGCCAAATGGCAGTGAAGCAAGGTAAGTTTACGGAAGAACAATTTATCAAGCCTTACCAAGCTATTCTTGAAGAATGGGCGGCAAGCTATGATGTCAATGAGAATGCAGCAGACGCATGTGCGGATAAAGAATACGCCGCCTAAATACATTCAGTTTAGATACGTTCAGTATAGATACATTCAGTCTAGCTGAAATGAGAATACCAATAAATAAGAAGATAAATGTTATGACACTGTTATTACCAACACAAAAGTTATTACCAACCCAAAGATTACTACCGACATCAACCGCAGGCAGTTTGCCAAAACCTTCTTGGCTGGCTGAACCTGAAAAAATTTGGTCACCTTGGGCTTTAGAAGGCGAGCAACTGCTTGAAGCCAAACAAGATGCGCTACGGGTGTCATTGCAAGAACAATTGCAGGCAGGGATTGATATCGTCAGTGATGGTGAGCAGACGCGTCAGCATTTTGTGACCACCTTTATTGAACATCTTGATGGTGTCGATTTCGAAAAGCGTGAAACGGTTAAAATTCGCAATCGCTATGAGGCCAGTGTGCCTTCGGTGGTTGGGGCGGTGAGCCGTCAAAAACCGGTGTTTGTCGACGATGCGAAGTTTTTACGTTTGCAAACCGATCAGCCAATCAAGTGGGCTTTGCCCGGCCCGATGACGATGATTGATACTTTATATGATGGTCATTATAAAAGCCGTGAAAAATTGGCTTGGGAATTTGCTAAAATTCTCAATCAAGAAGCGAAGGACTTAGAGGCGGCTGGTGTCGATATTATCCAATTTGATGAGCCGGCGTTTAACGTGTTCTTCGATGATGTCAACGACTGGGGTATCGCCACTTTAGAGCGTGCTATCGAAGGGTTAAAGTGTGAGACGGCGGTGCATATTTGCTACGGCTACGGTATCAAAGCCAATACCGATTGGAAAAAAACCTTAGGGTCAGAGTGGCGTCAATATGAGCAAGCCTTTCCAAAATTGCAGCAGTCAAATATCGATATTGTCTCGCTGGAGTGTCAAAACTCACACGTACCGATGGATTTGATTGAACTGATTCGCGGTAAAAAGGTGATGGTTGGCGCTATTGATGTGGCAACCAATAGCATTGAAACCCCAGAAGAAGTGGCAGATACGTTACGCAAAGCGCTGCAGTTTGTCGATGCAGATAAGCTTTATCCTTCGACCAACTGCGGCATGGCACCGCTATCTCGCCAAGTGGCACGCGGCAAATTGCAAGCCTTGAGCGCGGGTGCAGCTATTGTACGCAAAGAGCTTAGCGTTTAGCATTTCTTAACAAAGATTGCCTTGTTTAAACCCATGAGTGACCTCAGTTATCAATGTACTTAAAGATTAATGTACTTAAAGATTAAAATTCAGGAGTTAAGTCATGATTGAAGCAACTGATTTTAGAGATGCCATGTCTCTATTACCGACAGCGGTCAATGTGATCACCACAAAAGGCAACTCTGGCTGTCATGGGTTTACCGCTTCTGCGGTCTGTAGCGTGACCGATACACCGCCAACCTTGCTTGTCTGCATGAATCAGAGCTCGCGCTCACACGAACATTTTCTTGAAAACAAAACGCTAAGTGTCAACGTGTTGGGCATCCAGCATGAACCCATATCCAATGCTTTTGCCTCCAAACTATGCTCAGAAGAGCGCTTTTGTCACGGCGCTTGGACGACATTAACCACAGGCGCCCCTGTTTTAGAGGATGCGCTGGTCAGTTTTGATTGTGAAATTGATGACATTCAACAAGTCGGCACACACAGTATTTTTATGTGCCGAGTGGTCGCCATCAAACAAGGCGAGAGTGATGAAAGTTTGGTGTATTTCAATCGCTCGTACCATCAAGTTGGTCAAACAGAAATTGTTTAATCTACCTTTAAAGCCCTTTTTATTTAACTAAAACTATAGCTAACCGAGAAGTAAATATCCTGTGGAAATACTCATTTTTTTAATAATAGGCGCGCTAGCAGGATTTGCTGCGGGGCTTTTTGGTGTGGGTGGTGGCACAATTATCGTGCCATTGTTGTTTATCGTTTTTACCCAAATGGATTACAGCCCTGACAGCATTATGCATTTAGCATTAGGGACATCATTGGCGACTATTATTGTCACCTCTATCAGCTCGCTTATGGCACACAATAAAAAAGGCGCTGTGATGTGGCCGGTGTTTAAAAATCTGGCACCAGGTTTAGCGCTAGGTTGTTTTTTAGGGGCAGGGATTGCAGGACAGATATCTGGGTTGTATCTTCAACTGATTGTTGGGGTGTTTTTGCTGTGGGTTGCTTATAAGATGTTTTTTGCTGGTAAAAAGCCAGTTGCTAGTCATGCTAATAACTCTAATGGAGCTAATGGTGTCAGTAGTGCCAACTATGCCAATCCAGTACTACCGTCAAAACCTAAGCAATTAGCAGCAGGCGGCGTTATTGGTATCGCTTCTGCTATCTTTGGTATTGGCGGCGGCAGCTTAACGGTGCCTTATCTCACGCGTTATAATGTGGTGATGCAAAAGGCGGTTGGAACTTCAGCGGCGTGCGGGTTGCCGATTGCCATTGCTGGTGCGCTGGGGTTTATGTTTTTTGGCATGCAGCAGCAAGTCGATGTGCCCAATACCATCGGCTTTGTCCATATCTATGCCTTTTTAGGCATTAGTATTATGAGCTTTTTTACCGCAAAGTTGGGGGCGAAAGTCGCTCATATATTATCGCCAGAGCTATTAAAAAAATGCTTTGCAATATTATTGACCGTGGTAGGGTTTTACTTTCTTTATAAAGGATTGGTTTAAATATTCATGTTTGTATAATAGGGCGTGTTCTCATTTAGAATGAGGATGCGCCCTAATCATATTATTTTGGCTAATTAGGTTCAATAAAGATAATTATGTTCAATAAACTTAAAGCATTGGTTGTACTTTCAGCTTTTCTTACAGTAATCGCCTGTTCGGATGATAACTCTGATTTAGCTTATGATGAAAGCGTTACTACGGCTAGCAATCACGAGCGTGATGTACAGGAGATGTATCGTAATATTGACATGTTGACCAGAGAATTGCCAAGCGCAATTGATGACGTTACCACTTTAGACAAGATTGATTTTGATGGAACAACAGTTACTTTCGGTTATCGGCTAGATATATCTGATTATAATGCTTCTGAAAGAAAAGAACTTGAAACGGTAATGCGTAATGAACATACTAAGTTAGCCTGTGCAGAAGCAGAAGTTATGCAAGGGATAAATAAGGGATTTGATTATCAGTATAGTTATTACGATTTAGATGATATCAAAGTGGCTAGTTTTGATGTCACCAAAGACATTTGCGACAACCTAAATAAAGCTGACTCTGAAATTGAAATAGGGACATAATCAACTCTGGTGTACTTTGCTGCTGAATATAATATTTATACTGACATATATCTAAATTATTGAAATTTTTTATGTCCATTATAAGAAACCCTTTGCTATTTAGTTAGTACTAGACAGCAAAGGGTTTAGTGTTATACAATATTATGATAATAAAAAAACCTTTTAAAATCAAATACTTATCCTATTCGACTGTGACTGATTTTGCGAGGTTACGTGGTTGGTCTACATCCGTACCACGCATCACCGCTACATGGTATGACAACAACTGCACCGGCACGCTATAAACGATAGGGGCAAGCGTCTCGCAGACCTCAGGTACATAGACCACGTGCATTCTATCATCTGCGACCATCTTACTTTCTTCACTGGCAAATACAAACAGCTCACCATGACGCGCATGTACCTCTTGCATGTTGGCTTTTAGCTTATCAAACATACTGTCTTTTGGCGCAAGTACCACGATAGGCATATCTTTATCAACCAATGCTAGTGGGCCGTGTTTTAGCTCACCGGCGGCATAGCCTTCAGCATGAATATAAGAGATTTCTTTTAGTTTCAATGCGCCTTCTAAGGCGATTGGGAACTGTAAGCCACGACCTAAAAATAAGCAGCTTTTCTTATATTCAAAGTGCTCACTCATGACTTTGATAGGCGCATCGAGGTGTAAGCTGGCATGTAGTTGACCGGGTAATTGTTGTAATTTACCTAGCAGAGTGGTCAGGTTTTCGCCCGTCATACGCGCTTGCACGACACCCACTTTTAAGACGAGTAACATCAAAGCGGTAAGCTGAGTGGTAAAGGCTTTGGTAGAAGCAACCCCAATCTCAGGGCCCGCAAGCGTTGGTAAAAAGATATCTGTCTCACGTACCAAAGATGAAGTCGGTACATTACATAAGGCTAAGCTGACGAGGCCTGCGGGCGCATGATTTTGGGTATCGCGAAGTGCCGATAAGGTATCCGCCGTTTCACCCGATTGCGAAATACAAATGACCAAGGTGTTATCGACGACAACAGGATTGCGGTAGCGGAACTCACTAGCAACCTCAACCGAACACGGCACGCGAATGAGACTTTCAAACCAATATTTAGCGACCAAGCCTGAGTGATAACTGGTGCCACAAGCGATGACTTGGACGTGCTTAATGCCTTTTAACTGTGCTTCATGACGCTGTAAAAAGTCGTCGCGCAGCTTAGATGGCGCATCACTATCTAAAGCCATCTCAATCGTACGGGCAACTGCATCCGGCTGCTCATAGATTTCTTTGAGCATATAATGCTTAAATTCACCTTTATCAGCATTATGCTGGGCGGCATCAATCTCATGTATCTGACGTTTTACTTTTACGCCATCGGCATAAACTTCAATACTATTACGGGTTAATTTGGCGATATCGCCTTCTTCTAGATACATAAAGCGATTGGTCACGGGCAAAAGCGCCAATTGATCAGAGGCAATAAAGTTCTCACCGATACCTACACCGATGACCAAAGGCGAACCTAGACGAACGGTAATCAGCTCGTCTGGGCAATCGATGTGCACAATGCCAAGAGCAAACGCGCCATGTAATAAAGGAATAACCGCGCGTACTGCTTCTAGTAAATCAGGCGTATTTTTGTAGATATCATTGATTAAATGGGCGACAACTTCGGTATCAGTTTGCGAGGTAAACTCGTAGCCTTTAGCAATCAGCTCTTCTTTTAGCTCGGCATAGTTCTCAACGATACCGTTGTGTACCACCGCAATTTTGCCAGATACATGTGGATGGGCGTTGCGCTGGGCAGGCTCGCCATGTGTGGCCCAGCGGGTATGCGCAATGCCAATATGACCATCAAAAAATTCAGGATTGACTGCGACGGCATCGACCAGCGCTTGTACTTTGCCCACTTGGCGTTCGCGATGCAGCTCGCCATCACGGATAACCGTCAGACCAGCTGAGTCATAACCACGGTATTCTAGGCGTTTAAGACCCTCAAGTAAGATATTGGCGATATTACGCTCAGCAACTGCCCCAACGATTCCACACATAACTATTCCTTAAATTTTATGTTCTCATACCATGTGATTTTGCAAGATGCCAACACATGGATAATCATTAATCTGTAAATATAAATAAGCAGCACCACAAATTATTGTCGTACTGCTTTAGTGGTCTTACCATCATTTTATCGAGTCAACTATCAGCGCCGCCTTTATTTTTTGGTCGGACGCTGAAAGTCATCTTTCTGGGTTTGGCGCGCGCGCCCAAAGGCTAAGGCTTTATCATCGACGTTTTTGGTAATGACTGAGCCTGCCGCAACCGTTGCGGTATCACCAATGGTAACTGGCGCAACCAAACTGGCATTAGAGCCGATAAACGCATTGTCTTCGATGATGGTTTGCGATTTATTGACGCCATCGTAATTACAGGTAATCACACCCGCACCGATATTGACATTTGTTCCAACTGTCGCATCACCCACATAACTTAGATGATTGACCTTGCTACCTTGGCCGATAGTCGATTTTTTAATCTCGACGAAATTGCCTACTTTACTGTTATTAGACAAAACAGTATCAGGGCGCAAATGGGCGAAAGGTCCAATATCGACGCCGTTACCAATGTGCGCACTGTCAATCACACAGTAAGGTTTTAGGTGACAGGCATTGCCAATGTGCGCATTTTTAATCACACAGCCGGCTTCGATATAAACGTTGTCACCTAAGACACAATCACCCTCAAACACCACGCCCACATCGACGAATACATCTTGGCCTGCGCTCAAGCTACCACGAATATCAACGCGCGTCGGATCGGCAAACTGCACACCCGCTTCTTGTAAGTCTGCTACTAACTTGCCCTGCCATGTGCGCTCTAAGCTGGCAAGCTGTTGGCGGTTGTTGACGCCTTCAATCTCAAAGCTATGTTCAGGCTCGATGGCGACAATATTGATGCCTTCAGCAACCGCCATCTTAACGATATCGGTCAGATAGTATTCTTGTTGTGCGTTATCATTGGATAGCTTTGGTAGATATTTATGCAATAATGCATTATCAACGCAGTAAATACCGCTATTAATCTCTTGGATTTTTTGCTCGTCGGCGCTGGCATCTTTTTGCTCAACGATGGCCTCAATATTGCCGTCTTTATCGCGTTTGATACGGCCAAGACCAAATGGATTTTCTACCGTCAAGGTCAACATCGACATACCACTAGTATTAGCCGCTTTCAGTGCCGCTAGCGTCTGGCAACTGACCAATGGCACATCACCATATAAAATCAGACTTTGGCCTTCTTTTGGTAACTCAGACAGGGTGACTTTTACTGCATGGCCTGTGCCTAATTGTTCAGTCTGGGCAATCCACGTAATCGGCAAATGCGCATATTGTTCATTAATATCTGCTTGCACTTGCTCGCCGCCAAAACCATGCACAATAATGGTGTCATCAACGGTCAATTGATGACAAGTATCAAGCACATGACCCAATAACGACTTACCAGCCAGTGTCTGTAGCACTTTTGGCTTGGCTGATTGCATACGCGTGCCTTTACCAGCCGCGAGGATAATTACTGAAAGAGGAGCTGTCATAATAGCCTACAAATGTAACAAAATATAATTCTGAATTATAACGCAAATTACGATTTAACTAAAACGCTATGTCGTGACATCTTTGTAAACTGATTGTGACGTTAGCTGTCTACAAATCCACCTTAAATAGCAAGCGATCAAAAAATCTAACCGCTAAATAGGTGAGCGATATAAAAGGCAGTAAAGTAGAAGTATTTATGGTAAAAACGTTTATTTGAGGCTTAAAGGATAAGCTTAAGATTAAAAGCTAAAAGAGAAGATAAAGGTATAAATAATCACCCAAACGGCGGCCGCCATGATACCAGCGATAATATCATCGAGCATAATACCGAGGCCGCCTGCGACTTTTTTATCTGCCCAACCAATCGGTGGCGGCTTAATAATGTCAAAAAAGCGGAATAATATAAAGGCGATAATAATCGCTACGATAGTAGGGATTTGGGTGATATTTTGCCAAAAACTGCCATTGGCGATACCCATATAAGATAGCGGTAGTAATGTAAGCCACATACCAGCCCACTCATCCCAAACGATGTGCGGGTTATCATGACCGCCCATCAGCTCTGAGGTACGACCGCATATCGAATTACCAAGCAAACAAGCTAAAATGGTAATAATCAAAAACGGCACAAAGCCTAGGCTTAATAATGGTATCGCAACGATTAAAGCGCCAACCGTACCCCAAGTGCCGGGTGCACGGCGCGGCAGACCACTACCTAGACCGATACCAAGCCAATAAATCAAACGGTCAAGCGCACTGGCATTGGCGGGTAGAGGCGGGCAATCATTGGCTTGTCTGATATCAGGCTTAGATAGGTTGTGATCAATCATGGGTTAACCTGCAAAATGTTGATAACCCGTCAGATTGGGCCAATTAGGGAATGGGGCGGGATATGTCGGTGTGACTGCTAGGCCTTGATAAAAAATCTCTGGTCGTACATTTGTAGCAGCATCTGCCTTGTTTACGGCTATGACTTCACCGATACAGGTGACAGGCGTGTTGCTATTATTATCAGTCGGTGGCTCGATATGGGCAGGCAAGGTAAAAGCCAGCTCATAATCATCACCGCCCGCTAACTGACATAATAGGCGCTCAGATAGATCAACGCTTGCCAATGCTTTACTGGTAGGCAGCTGCTCAAGGTAAATGCGCATACCAACGGCGCTTTGCTCACAGATATGTCCAAGGTCTTGATACAGACCATCAGAGATATCTATCATCGAAGTCGCGCCAATTGTCCCTAATCCTGCCCCTAAGGCAATACGCGGTGTTGGCATATGTAGCCGATGGGCAAGCTCAATACCAGCAGCATTATCAGGATGCTGTAGCGCATAAGCGGCATCGCCAAGCGACCCCGAAACATAGATTTTATCGCCGACCCGCGCGCCTGAGCGGTAAACAGCTGGGGTGCCCGCATCAAGTAAGCCTTGCGCGCTGACACTGAGTACTAACTTATCACTGCGCGTGGTATCACCGCCAATGAGCGTGACGTCAAATAGCTGGCAGGCGTGAAACAAACCTTTGGCGAACTCAGTCAGCCATTGCTCATTGGCCAAACGCTCAGGTAAAGCCAATGCCAATAAAATACTATGCGGCGTTGCGCCCATCGCGGCAATGTCTGAGACGTTAACCGCGACCGCCTTATAACCAATAGCAAACGCAAGTTTATCAACCTGCTGCCAATCAGCGCTAAAGTGCCGCCCTTGAACGAGGGTATCAATACAGCTAACCAAGCGCGCACCTACAGGCAAGCTCATTACCGCCGCATCATCGCCAATGCCTTTTTCGACATTGCGTGCTTCGGCAGTGCTGCATAATGACGGCGCAGCTTGCATTTGCGCAAATATACGCTCAATCAGCTCAAACTCGTTCATGGCTAGTCTTTATTGTTTTCATCAGGAGTAATAAGGTTCGAATCATGTAAGCCTACGTCAGCTGCGTCACTATTCTCATCATTGCTAACATCATTAGTAGCCCCATTTTTTTCTAAAGAGTTTTCTTCTAAAGCGCTTTCTTTTGTAGGTTGTTCATTAACGATATTATTTGGCGCTTCATTTTTTGCGGCGTCGTTTTTCTTATTGATCTTATAGTCCATAATATTTGCTAGAGCCTTACTCGCGCTATTGCGTTTAACACTGGCATTATTGGCACTGATACGCGGTTTGTTCGAAGCAGTTGACATACTATCGATATCAGATTCCGCTGTGCTTTCACTGGCTTCTTCAACATCAGTAGATTGAGCTTCAGTCTGCTTAGTATTTGCTTGTGTCGCCGCTTTTTGTGAGGTGCGTAGATTGGCTTTGCTATCGGCATCGACTTCAAGCGCGCGCAATTCAATCGCCATTTTATCAAGGACGGCATTAATCAATTTATGCGCGTCAGTAGCGCCAAAGTGATTGTTTAGCTTCATCGCTTCATCAAGCACGACTTTGTAGGGAATCTCTAAGCGGTTTTGTAGCTCATACGCACCAATCAATAAAATAGCATGTTCGACGGTATCGAGTTTGTCGATGTCACGGTCAAGATGCTGACTGATTAGCGCATCGAGAGCGTCAATCTGCTCTGGAATATCGCGCATCATTTCATGATAGTAGCCGATATGAACGGTATGCATGGCATTGGTCGCGCGCGTACGGGCAGCGATATCATGCGGCGCATTGTCCTTCCAGCCAAGCTTGCCATCGATATCAAAACGGCGATCAGTGACCAACCACTCATATAGGCCTTGCATCGCAAAGCGACGAGCCTTACGCACAGCAGTGTGGCTAGTCTTATAAGTCGTTTCACTCATATCAAAGGTTTGCTCACCCGCGCTGCTGCTCGCGATACGAGTAGCTTCAGCTTGTTCATCATTGGCTTGGGCAGTTTGTGCAGCGCTAATGGCGCGCTTGAGTTGGTCAGTCATAGGGGGTCAATACCTAAATTTTAAATAACTATCCTTTTGAACCACTATCTTGGCGCAAATAACAAGCTTGGCAAAGACAGCAAGTGGTAAGAAATAGTATAAAAGTTGTTAAATAGTAGACGACTGGCAGGCTGTGACAGTCGGATATTAAAACGGTGCTTTATAGAACTGTTTATAGTGCTTTTTACTATAATATTGGCGCTGCGGTCTATATCAAAGGTGACATAAGCCGCAGCGCCAATTAAATGACGATTAACAGGTTATAAAATGAAGACTTAATTATGCGTCATCATTATCATCATAGTCATCAGCAATATCCAGCTGTGATAGAACCGCTAGCATCTCAAGCACAACCATCGCCGCTTCTGAGCCTTTATTACCGGCTTTGGTACCAGAGCGCTCAATCGCTTGCTCGATGCTGTCAGTGGTCAATACACCGTTGGCAACAGGGATATTATAATCAATTGCAACGCTGCTTAAACCTTTGGCAGATTCGCTCGCCACAAAATCAAAATGCGGCGTGCTACCACGGATAATCGCGCCTAACGCAATGATAGCGTCAAAGCGATCAGACTCAGCGGCGCGCTGAGCAACGAGTGGCAACTCAAAAGCACCTGGCACGCGAATCACGGTAATGTTGCTGCCCAATACGCCATGACGCAGTAGGGCATCGATTGCGCCATCTACCAATGATTCAACGACAAAACCGTTAAAACGACCAACGACGATACCAATGCGGGCATCTTCATTTTGATGTAAATTGCCATCGATATGGGTAATATCATTGCGCTGCTGTTGTAAATTTGACATAAGAAAATCCTTTGAGTAAGTAGCGTTTAAAACAAAATTTGGTGGTGTTCTAAAAAG
>NZ_DFQS01000053.1 GCF_002377905.1 Psychrobacter sp. UBA3483
ATGAATTGAAGACACGCCCTAATAAGAATGATGATTATTTCTTGCAGTGTACTATCCAAACCGAACCATCTTCATGTCGCTTGATTGAGACTTCATACCCTTGCAATGCTAGTTTGTTTAACCGACTAGTAACTGCTTCTTTATCATTTTTATGTAGCTCAGAAAATGAAATTGTCGTTGCATTCATCAGTGCTTTCTTTCGCTCTTTGCTCATCTTACGTTCTTGGTATCGACCGTAGCGTTGCTTAGCTAACTGCTGCTGTATTGCCACGCTAACAATACTGTATCCTTTCTTAATAGTACTGAGACCATAACCCTTTCTAAACTCACCATTATTTACGTCAGTAAACTGATCTGTCAAGGCAGCAAATGAGTCGTCCTGATGGCAATCAGCCTTCTCATATATAAGAGAGTGGTCAGGCCCTATTCTTATAAAATGCTTATGCCAAGCCATTAGTCCAAGCAAGGCATTCTTCACATCTGTAAACGACGAAACACCCTTGATTTGGTATTTGGTTAAGTCCATGTGCTTTGCCAAATCGAAACGACCTAAATCTGTACTTTGATATGCTTTTTCAAGTTGGTCTAAATTCTTACATAGCAATAACGCAGAGTCCGTATTCATGTTTTGGTGATGTGTAATCTTGTGATAAAGATTATTCATGAGCAGCTCCATTTCACGCTTACTCATTGGAGAACTGAGATCAATTTTTACATTCAATGATTTCGTAAATTCCACTTCAGTAATTTCTTTATTTATAAAACTCAAACGTACCATTGCCTTAGATTGAGTTTCATTATTAAGCTGCAGTATATTTTTAAGAGAGGTATCCTCTCTTATATAGCGATTAAAAACGGAGGCTTCTGGAATAGGTATCATATCTGTTTTTTGACTCTGAAACCGATGTTTGGGTGCATCGCCAAACATTGGGATTGAATCGAACGGTGGTGAAACTATTGTTAAATGTTGTTCGCTGTTACCAATCATCTCTCTTTCTATTAAGTACTCCTTAGATTCAACATAATTGATAACATCTTCTAGTTTTACTTTGGAGATAAGTCCAGCAGGCATACACCTATGGTAAATGTCAGTGCACCAATTTGCATGAGAATGATAAAGTTCTTTTGCACTTTTAATAATCTTTTTAGTTTCTTTTTGAATCTGAATTTTAAGAGCAGGCTCATCATCAAGAATCTCATCAGGACAGATTTGGTTGACTATATTATTGATTTTTCCTTTCAATTCTTCGAAAGGATGCTCTAGAACAATAGAATTAATAAAGGAGTTGGTTAAGTCATGTAGATAAGAGTGCATTTCATCCCAGTGCAACGCTTTAAGCTCTTTTACTACTTCATTCTTCAAACTGACTATACGGTTATACTCATCAGGATACTGAGTTAATACGGCCGCCCGATATGCTTCATGTCCTATAAAATTTACTAGCTCCACAAATATCATGTTTTCATGTTCTTTTGCATACTCATACTTTTGTTTCATTACAACCCTTATCTGTTCAAATCTCTTTCAAAAAGTTTATCACAATCACCTAAGAAGAATACTCACCATATAATTAATAGTTTTTCTGGTGTATATTCTTCCTGTTATTGAATCGATATAATGAAATCTCATAAATAATCAGGAGTATCAAGATGTCTATCAATGATAAAATCAAACAAGCTGAAAAATTGACTTTCGGTACCGCACGACTTGTATCTGGTCACGCTCGACTATCGCGGGGGAAAAAAGAAGGAGTCACAGCCTCTCAGCTCCGCTCTATTTTTGACGATCTGGAAGGGATGAGTGATGCTGAAATTAATGGCTTTATTGATATTGGAGATAAACTGGTAAATGGAGATATTAACATACCAAAAACCGCTTTCAGTATGCCTGATGATACATCAAAGGAGAATAACAAAGATTAATCATGCAATATGATGACTGCTATTACTCGTTGCAGCATGACTGAATAATGCCAATTTTGTACTATGCTTGATATACATTGCACGTTGTAAAAATTAGCTAGCTTTCGATAACCGCCTAATCTTAGATATTTAGAGCTTTTCAGCCTTGTTTGCAGCAGCTATCCTTGTTTGACTACTGGATTGCAGAGACTTAGCCAGACGTGATGTAGCGATAACAGGAATACGGTAGGCTTTAGTCGTTACTCTAGTGGGCAGAATGGATAATAGCGATAAGCGAGATTAGCTGCAGAAATATTAAATCAAAAAAAACACCCAACCAAGTTGAGTGTTTTTTTATTTCAGCTAAAGACTAAGTAAAAGGTTATTCCCACTCAATAGTAGCAGGTGGCTTGCTCGACACATCATAAGTCACACGTGAGACCTCTTTGATTTCATTCATAATGCGATTCGATACCGTCTCAATCAAATCATATGGCAGATGGGCAAAGCGCGCGGTCATAAAGTCGACAGTTTCAACCGCACGTAGCGCAATCACCCACGCATAGCGGCGGCCATCGCCGACCACGCCGACTGATTTGATTGGTTGGAATACCGCAAATGCTTGCGCAGTCTTATCGTACCAGCCTGATTTTTCTAATTCTGCCATAAAGATCGCATCGGCTTGACGTAAAATATCAGCGTATTCTTTTTTGACTTCACCCAAGATACGCACGCCCAAACCTGGACCTGGGAACGGATGACGATAGATCATTTTAGCTGGTAGACCCAAGGTGATACCAAGTTTACGCACTTCATCTTTAAATAAATCGCGTAATGGCTCGACCAACTCAAACGCCAAATCATCTGGCAAACCGCCGACGTTGTGATGGCTCTTAATCACGTGAGCCTTGCCTTGATGCGACTTGGCTGATTCGATGACATCAGGATAAATCGTACCTTGTGCCAAGAACTCAATGACTTTACCATCGCTTTGCTCGCTGATTTCACGCGCACTATTGGCAAAGACATCAATAAAGGTTTTACCGATGATTTTACGTTTGGCTTCTGGATCAGACTCGCCTGCTAAGGCGTTTAAGAATAAATCTTCGGCATCGACACGGATGACTTTTACACCCATGTTTTCAGCAAAGATTTGCATCACTTGATCGCCTTCGTGCAGACGTAGCAGACCATTATCAACGAACACACACGTTAGCTGATCACCAATCGCTTTATGCAATAGCGCCGCAACTACTGAGCTATCAACGCCGCCTGATAGACCAAGCAATACTTGTTTGTCACCGATTTGCTCTTTCAACTGTGCCACGCGCATATCGACGATATTGTCTGGCGTCCAATCACCCGCACAGTCGCAAATCTGATGTACGAAACGGCCCAATAACGCTTGACCTTGTAAGGTATGCGTCACTTCAGGATGGAACTGTAGACCATAATACTGCTTGGCATCATCGGCCATAATCGCAATCGGACAGCTTGGCGTACTGGCGATAATATCGAAACCTTGTGGTGCCTCAATAACCTTGTCGCCATGACTCATCCACACATCTAGCTTGGCGGTGTTGTGCTCCGTCACGCTATCTTCAATACCATCAGTGAGCTGCGACTGACCATTAACTTCAATCGTCGCGGCGCCAAACTCATGGATATCACTGGCATGAACCTGCCCGCCAAAGCGATCCGCCATCGCCTGCATACCGTAGCAAATGCCAAGTACTGGCACGCCAAGCTCAAACACCGCATCATTAATACGCGGGCTATTTTCGGCATGAACGCTCTCAGGACCGCCCGATAGGATGACACCTTTGGCACCAAAATCATGGATACGCTGAGTGTCGATGTCGTAAGGGAACATCTCACAGAAAACGCCAGAATCGCGCACACGGCGAGCGATAAGCTGGCTATATTGTGAGCCAAAATCGAGGATAAGGATGCGGTCTTGCTTGATAGTAGGTAATGCAGGAGTGGCAGCGGCAGTGGTCATAAATCGATGTCCATCAAGAAAAAATTAGTGCCCTATTTTAACAAGTTTGCGCCCATTAATGGCTATTAGATGGTTAATTATTCACGTTTTTTGCGAGATAGTACGCCTTGATAAGAATAATACGCCAGAGCGAACCCTAATATTGCCGCTACTAAATAAAAACCATGAATTTTTATTATACAAATGACGAGTCTATATGAAATATTTGTTTATATTGTGCTATGCTCAAACGATAAATAGGTTCGCTTTAGAATTACCTGCTTGGCATAAGCGCTTAATATTGTATGGTTTTTACGATAACACTGAGCTAATCATTCACCTATGCTGAGCAGACAAGCTAAACCTCCCTTAACCGAATCCTTTAGTATAAAAACCGTAATAACGAATCGACAGGTATGTCCCTATGAGCAAAATCAAATCTCTTATTCGTAAAACCACTAGCCTTTCTGCTACCAAAAACAACGATAATAATAATTTAGACCCTATTCAAAAAAATAATACACCCGCCAGCACCCCTATTGAGCAGACGCGCTGGAACGGTTGGGGCAATGTCAGTATCAATAAAAAAGTCTCGCCGCATGGCGCAAAATTAATAAAATCACATATCGGCAAAACCAAAAAACTCTCCTCTGTTAGCTTACAACAGGTACTCAAAACTGTTCCAAAATCGCGCTTACCTGCTGCTATAACTAGTCTGGATACGGTATCTATCGATAAAGAAGTGAGACTCAGACACGCGCGCGGTCAAAGCTTCCCAGATTGGATAGCCATGCACAGCGGCGCTTTTGAAGTGTTCCCTGACGGTGTTGCTTTTCCCGAATCGACCGCTGACGTCGAGACTTTATTAACGCTCGCCAGTGAGCACGACCTAATTGTCATTCCGTTTGGTGGTGGCACCTCAGTCGTTGGACATATCAATCCGCAAAAGGGCTCACGCCCAGTACTCACCATTGCCATGAGCAAAATGGATCAGCTTCTCGATTTAGATACCGAGAGCCAAATTGCTACCTTTGGCGCGGGTACACAAGGGCCAGCGGTTGAAGCACAGTTGGACGCACAGGGTTACCGCTTAGGGCATTATCCGCAGTCTTGGGAGCTATCAACGCTTGGCGGTTGGATTGCCGCGCGCTCTAGTGGTCAGCAGTCATTGGGCTACGGGCGTATCGAGCAGATGTTTGCGGGCGGTACGTTGGTCACTCCGCAGGGTGTACTTAATATCGCTGATATTCCGGCGTCATCAGCAGGGCCTGATTTGCGCGAGATGATGATGGGCACCGAAGGTCGTGCTGGTATTTTTACCGAGGTCAAAATGCGCGTACAACCGCAGCCTGAGGAAGAGCTATTTAAAGTGGCTTTCCTGCCCAACTGGGAAGCTGGTAAAGAAGTACTTAGACAAGCCGTGCAAAAAAATGTTCGCTTATCCATGCTACGTTTAAGTAATGCTATCGAAACTGATGCGCATCTACATTTAGGCACGTCACCAAGCCAATTCTTAGCCATCAGCACCTATCTAAAAGCCCGCGGGCTAGACTCTCAAAAAGTCATGCTCACTTACGGCGTATCAGGCGATAAAGCGCAGAATAAGTTGGCACTAACGCAGTTTAATAAGCTGTTGAAGCAGCACGGTAGTGTCACTGGTAAAATTACCGATATTATGGGTAGCGTGTGGGCGCATGGACGTTTCAAATTTCCTTACTTGCGTGGCACTTTATGGGACAAAGGCATCATGGTCGATACCTTCGAGACAGCAACCAATTGGAACAACATCGACGAGCAAATGCAGCAGATGCAAGAAGCGGTGAGAACCTCTTTAACAGAGGAAGGCGAGAAGGTCATGGCCTTTACCCATATCTCACACGTCTATAAACAAGGTGCTAGTCTTTATACCACTTACTTCTTTCGCGCAGCTAAAGACCACGCCACAACCTTAAAACGCTGGCAAAAAATCAAACAGGCGGCCAGTTTAAGTTTGGCCAATGGTACAGCCACGATATCGCATCAGCATGGCGTTGGCCGTGATCATACGCCTTATCTAGCGGCTGAAAAAGGGAAGCTTGGCATTCAGGTGACTCATGATATGCTCAAAAGCCTAGACCCTGAACAGCGTATGAATCCGGGCGTTTTAATCGAAGATTAAAAGATAGCCTTAGTACCATTAAATGACTTACATATATTCAAGTATACTAAGTTACTGATTCATTTAAGTGTCATGTGAGATAAATCGTTTATGAACCCCACTAAACCCAATCAGCCCCATCAGCAACGCCAGCAAGCACTAGCGCCTTTATCTCATCGCTCGTCTCAAGTAGAACCGTGGGATATGCTGATTATTGGTGGCGGCATTACGGGTGCTGGGATTGCGCGCGAAGCGGCACGGCGCGGCTTGGCAGTATTATTAATTGAGCAAAAAGACTTTGCTTGGGGTACATCTAGCCGCTCTAGTAAAATGGTACATGGCGGATTGCGCTATATTGCCTCGGGTGATTATAAGACCACCTTGCTTAGCGTTCGTGAGCGTGAACGTATGCTCAGTGAAGCAAGTGGCCTTGTGAATGAGATGCACTATGTTATGCCGCATTATAAAGGCAAGTTTCCACCGCCATGGATATTTAATACCTTGCTACGAGTCTACGATAGGCTCGCGGGCAAGCGCTACTTTACTTACTTTAAAAGAGAGGCTTTTTTAAGTCTAAATCCGCATATCAAGCAAGACAAGTTTTTAGGAGCCAGTCAATTTAGCGATGCGGTGACCGACGACTCGCGGCTGGTGATGCGCGTACTTGATGAGGCAATTAATGACGGCGCACAGGCGATTAATTACCTAAAAGCAGAATCGTTGATTACCAATGAACAAGGCTTGGTGGTAGGCGCAACACTCAAAGATACCTCTTCTGAAGACAATGCTCATAGTAATGCTCAAAACAATGTTCAAAGTTACGATGTTTACGCCAAAGTGGTGGTCAGTGCCACAGGCGCTTGGGCGGATACCTTACGGATGCAAGCCAGTAAGCAATCTGAGCAAAGCTTTCATAAACAAATCCGTCCATCGCGCGGCAGTCACTTGGTTATCAGTCAAGAACGTTTACCCCTCAAGCAAGCCTATACCTTTTTACATCCTGAAGATAAAAGAGCGGTCTTTGTCTTTCCTTGGGAAAATCGCACCGTCCTTGGCACCACCGATTTGGATCATCCGCCTTTGGACGATAGTGAAGTTGGTATCACGAATGAAGAGGTCGATTATTTATTAACTGCGACTAACGAGCTCTTTAATGATGCCGACCTGAATCGAGAGGATGTCATCAGTACGTGGGCAGGCGTGCGTCCGCTGATTTCAGAAGGCGGCGATGGCAAGCGCGTGAGCCCAAGTAAAGAAAAGCGCGACCACAGCGTGTGGCTCGATAATAATCTGGTGACCGTCAGCGGCGGCAAGCTAACAACCTTTCGCCTTATTGCTTTAGATGTCCTTGAAAAGTGTCAAGAAGTGCTCGCGCTCGATAAATCTGTCATTCAAAATCAAACCATAAATGGCGATTACGTCTTTAGCGATACCACACCAACCAATCCTAAATTTTCTACTTTACCAAAAGCTCTACAACAACGCTTACAAGGGTTTTATGGCCTACAGCTTGATACTCTCCTAGAGCTAGCGCATGACGAAGATTTGGCTTATGTCACCGACAGCAACACCATTTGGGCAGAGATTCGTTTTGCCGCGCGCCATGAGCAGGTTATTCATTTAGATGATTTATTACTGCGACGGACACGCTTGGGTTTAATCCTACCGCATGGCGCAATGACGCCGCTTATCAGCACAAGACTAAAGCAAATATGTCAGCAAGAGCTCGGCTGGGATGAGCAAAAGTGGCAGCAAGAAGTTGTCCGCTATCAGGACTTGTGGCAGCGCTACTACCATTTGCCTGCAGCTTAATTTATATGACTACATAGTTAAGGACGACTATGACCACGAACCTTGATGACCCTATTTATTTCTTAGCCATTGATAATGGTACGCAAAGTGTTAGAGCGCTTATCTTTGATCAGTTTGGCACTGAGATTGCCAAAGCCCGTGTCCCTATCGAGCCGTATTTCTCTCTCCAGCCCAATTTTGCCGAGCAGCACGCTGACTATTATTGGCAAAAGCTAAGCGAGGCTTGTCAGCAACTGTGGCACACCAGCGCTATAAGCCCTGAGCAAATCGCAGGCGTTAGTCTTGCCACCCAGCGCTATACCATGATTTGTCTCGATAAAGACATGCAGCCGCTGCGTCCTGCTATCGTATGGATGGATTTACGCCGCGGCGAAAACAACGATATCGGCTTTCTGAGCCCATTAACCAAAATCATTGGCATGGGCGAGCTGGTACAAGAGGCACAGCAAAAAGCCCGCTGTAATTGGCTTGCACACCATGAACCAGAGATGTGGGCAAAAACCGCCCATTACGTCAATCTATCTGCTTACCTGACCTATCAACTCACAGGCGAATTAGCCGATTCCACTGGTCATGCCCTAGGCTATCTGCCTTATGACTATAAAGCGCAAACATGGCTAAAACCCAAAGATCTTAAATGGCGTTTATTTAGCTGTCGACCTGAACAAATGCCTAAGATTGTACCACCAGGTCAGCCACTTGGTCATATCAGCGCAAAAGCGGCTAAAGCCACGGGGATTTTAGAGGGCACGCTGATGATTGCGGCCGCTAGTGATAAAGCTTGCGAGGCTTTGGGCTCTGCTGGTCTGGCAGCCGATACTGCCTGTTTAAGCTTTGGTACTACTGCGACTATCAATACCACGTCGAGCAATTACGTCGAAATCCTTAAGCATATGCCCGCCTACACTGCTGCTGCGCCGAAATACTACAATCATGAGTACATGATCTATCGCGGCTT
The DNA here is from genome assembly GCF_002377905.1 of Psychrobacter sp. UBA3483. Lineage (GTDB taxonomy): Bacteria > Pseudomonadota > Gammaproteobacteria > Pseudomonadales > Moraxellaceae > Psychrobacter. The sequence goes on from NZ_DFQS01000053.1 coordinate 8,791, forward strand.
TTGGATGGTTAGCTGGTTTAAAGAGCAATTTGCTCACTATGAAGAGCAGCTAGCAAAGACGCAAGGCATCGATACCGAAAAGCTCCTCGATCAAGCAGTTAAAGATATTCCGGCGGGCTGTATGGGGCTGATGATGCAGCCGTATTGGTCACCCGGCGTCCGTCATCCGGGACTTGAAGGTAAAGGTGCCCTCATTGGTTTTGGTGATGTGCACACGCGGGCGCACGTTTATCGCGCTATCTTAGAGGGGCTCGCTTACGAGCTAAAACTGGGCTTCGATACCATTGAAAAGCGCACGGGCAAAACCATCAAGCACTTACGTGTCTCAGGCGGCGGCTCCCAAAGTGACTCAGCGATGCAGCTTACTGCCGATATCTTTGGTATGCCCGCTTATCGCCCGCACACTTATGAGGCTTCAGGATTAGGCGCTGCCATCAACTGCGCAGTCGGAATCGGCGTCTATCCCGATCACGCGGTTGCAAGTGAGGCAATGACCCATTTAGGCGATGAATTCTTGCCTATTGAGGCCAATGTCCAGCTCTACAAACGCCTTTATAATGAGGTTTATCTAAAAATGTATGAGCGCCTAAAACCTTTATATCAAAGCATACAAGATATTACTGGTTATCCTGCAAAGTGAATTAAGCCTCTAAGTTAACTTTATTACTTCTATAGACTCAAGCTTAAGATAATAATAACGGAGACTAAGCTATGACTACACCAAAGTCTGCACTCAAAAACACTCAGCATTACGTCCTAACCAAATCCAATATTGAAAACACCCCTGCAACCAAACACATCCATCAGTTTAATGACAATGCCATTCGCCATACAGTTTCATTAAGTGATATTGTCGGTCTTACCAAATTCGGTCTGCATCTCGTACGTGTTGAGTCGGGTGATGAAACCACGCAACACCACTATCATGAAAATTCAGACGAGTTCATTTATATGCTATCTGGCGAGCTTTCACTAAATTATGACGATGAAGTTTATCAACTACATGCAGGAGATTTTGTCGGTTTCCCCGCACACGGTGCAGCGCATTCTATGCGTAATAATAGTGATACGGACGCTACCTATTTAATGGGAGGCAACAGACCAGCGTTTGATATCTGTAATTATCCAGACATCAAACGCAGAATGTATACTATCCATGGCAAAAAGGAGTTTGTAGACTTAGAGAATTTAGGTCAAATAGAGCCTTGAGAACATTAAATCTCGTCTCGCTTTATAAAGCCTTATTAACCACTAAACGCCGCAGAAACTCGATTTAATCCCTCGCGCAGCAGTGCCTCAGGACACGCCACATTTAGGCGCATTTTAAGATGTCCCTCCGCGCCATATTTAACCCCCGCATTGAGCTCAACCTTCGCCTCTCTTAACTTATCATAGAGCTTCTGATTATCTTGTGCATACGCCGAGCAATCCAACCAAATTAAATACGAGGCTTCTGGGCGCATAATCTTAATATCAGGCAGATGCTGCTCTAAAAAGCTAATGGTTAAGTCAATATTGGCTTCAATATAATGAAGCGCCTGCTCAAGCCATTCATCGCCATCTTCATAAGCACTACGCATCACAGTATAGGCAAATAAATTCAGCTCATATTCATCATTTAACTGCTGCTGCTGACTGATTTTTTTTATTAACGCATCGTCTTTAGCAAATATCATTGAGCCTTTGATACCCGCTACGTTAAAGGTTTTGGTCATGGATGTTAGGCTGACGACGTTATGCGCGTAATTTTCTGCTTCTGCTAGTCTTAAAAAAGGCGTAAATTTATGACCATTCAACGTTAAATCTTGATGAATCTCATCACTAACAATCGCTACATTATGCTTTTTACACAGTGCCAGTAACGCTTCAAGCTCCTGCCTCGTCCATACGCGCCCGCCCGGATTGTGCGGATTGCATAATAAATATAGCTTAACCTTATGCTCGATTATCTTGGCTTCGATATCGGCCAAATCTAACCGATATTTACCGTCGAATTCTTTTAACGCTGACATCACAAGCGCGCGACCATTTTGCTCAACCTTAGTCATAAAAGGCGTATAAATGGGGTCACTAACCAGTACCGCATCACCTGCTCCGGTAAAGACGTTCATCATCAGTGCTAAACTTGGCACAACGCCCGGCGAGAACAAGATATTCTGTTTATCTAGCTGCAAACCATAACGACTGCTATGCCAGTTGATAATCGCCTCATACAAAGCTTCAGTCGGTTTGGTATAACCCAATATGCCATGTTGCGCGACTTGCTCAATCGACTTTAAGATAGGCTGTGCGGCATTAAAGTCCATGTCCGCGACCCACAGCGGGATGGTATCATCAAAGTAGTGCCATTTGACTGACCCTGTATCACGTCTATCAATTATTTCATCAAAATTGTATTGCACCACTATTCTCCTAAGAGGAAAATCTTTGAATAACTAACGTCCCTGAAACTCAGCTGCCCTTCTCTCAACCATTGCCATCGCTCCCTCTTTCGCATCTTCTGAATAAAATAAATGCGGTAGATAACCGTGGATATTGGCCAGCGCTGATTTTGCGCCATTACGGCTGGCATCTTGGGCTGAGGACAATAATCCTTGCACGCCGAGCGGAGCTGACTTACATATCTCTTTAGCAATAATTAGCGCGCGCTCGTATTCTGTGCCATTTGTCACTACTTCACTGACCAAATTTAGTCTATCAGCAGTTTGCGCGTCAAAGGCTTTACCAGTGAGCAAATACGGCATAGCTTTTTGCCAACCTGCTGCCTGTATGAAACGTACCGTTGCACCGCCAAACGGCATGATACCGCGCTGCACCTCCATTTGTGCAAAGTTGCAGTTATCACTTGCGATGACCACATCACTATTCAGCATTAATTCAATCCCCGCGGTAAAGCAAGTGCCTTGTACCGCGACGACGACAGGTTTGCTGCGTAATTTACCACCGATGCCCCATGGGTCAATCTCGTTATCATTAAACTCAAATGCGCCTTTATTCCACTTATCCTGTAGCTCCATTAAATCAAGCCCGGCGGTAAAGTGCTCACCATGGGCAAATATGAGCACGCAGCGTAAGTTATCGTCACTTTCATAACGCGTCAGTGCTTCGGATAATTGCTTAATCATATGACTATCAAAGGCGTTGCGTTTATCGGCGCGATTGAGCCCAATCAGGCAGATATAGCCGTCGGTTTCATAGGTAATACGGTTATCGGTGCTGTAATTATTACTTTCCGTTGTCATATTTTTATCCTTTTAAATGCATTATTATCATCTGCTGCGCTTATAAAATAGCCGCTTTATGCTCATTTGGCTTAGTTTCAATATAGACACCCCCATGCGATAACGCAAGGACAGATATACGCGCACAGGCAGATTGCGATTCTTATTCGCCATAGGTAAATGAGTAGCCATGGATAAACAGATAGATGGACGCGAAATCTGCTAAACTGGGTGATTATATTCAAACATCGCAGTCCGAAACTATGACCAGTAAGCCCAATACCAATACATCAAACGTCCGTAGAGCAAATGCTAATACTTATCGCAACCGCTCACCTGAGACCGCCAAAAAACTCGGCAAGCTACATCCGCGCAATCCACATCAAGGTCGCTATGACTTTGTGCTATTGACCCGTGCCCTGCCCGAATTGGCCAAGCATACCATCATAAACCCGAAAGGTGAGCCGACCATTAACTTCTCGGACGCTGAAGCGGTACGCGTCCTGAATCAAGCGTTGCTCGCGCATTATTACGGTGTGAAATTTTGGGATATTCCAAAAGGCTATCTCTGCCCACCGATACCGGGTCGCGCAGACTATATCCATTATATTGCTGATTTACTCGCGCAAACCACGCACGTTAATGACGACAACACCCCGCCAACGGGCAAAGAAATTCACGCCCTTGATATCGGTACCGGTGCCAGTGCGATTTATCCGATTATCGGTAGCCAAAGCTATGGTTGGCGCTTTACCGCGAGTGATATCGACCCTATTTCGGTCAATACCGCCGCGCTGATTTGTGACGCCAACCCAAAGCTAAAAAGCGCGGTTAAAGTAAAACTCCAGCCTGAGCCTAAATTTATTTTTAAAAACATCATCGGTCGTCAAGATTACTTTGATGTGGTCGTTTGCAACCCTCCTTTTCATGCGTCATTAGAAGAAGCGATGCAAGCCAATACCCGCAAGCAGCATAATCTGCAACGACATCGTGGTAAGAATGAAAACGAGCAAATCAGCCGACATTCAACCAAGGCTGGAAATACTGCGCAAAATCTCAACTTCGGCGGTCAGCATAAAGAGCTGTGGTCTGAGGGCGGCGAAATTGCCTTTTTGACCAAAATGATAAAAGAGAGTCAAGATTTTGCCGAGCACGTTGGCTGGTTTACCAGCTTGGTATCAAAGTCAGAGAACGTGAAACCCTTACAACTGTTATTAAAGCAGCTTGATGTTGCCCAAATGCGCATCATCGAGATGAGCCAAGGGCAAAAGAATACCCGTGTGCTAGCGTGGCGCTTTAATCTTGACGAAGAATAACTAATAAAAATGATTGTCTGAAAAACATCTATTCAAGTTTCACGTGAAACAAAAAAACTGCTTTAGTTATCAAGGCGGTTTTTTTTATAGAGTAAGAGCTTGAGGCTAATAAACTAGCTAAAGAGCATCACCTTTAAGCCAATAAGTATAAGTACTATACCACCAAGCACTTCCGCCTTATCTTCAAGATACGTACCTGATTGTTTACCCAAATAAACACCAAAAACGCTAAAAATAGCAGTGATAATAGCGATTATGAAACACGCTAACCATGCATTCAATTCCAATAAATTAAGCGTAAAACCAGCTGCCATCGCATCAATACTTGTCGCAATCGCAAGGGTAAACATGGTGCGATGATTGGTATTTTTCTTTAGGTTGTCATTGACAGAAGCTGCCTCGCTATTTATATGCAGTGCTTTATCTACCGCCTCTTCTCCATCTCCTAAAAACACTTCATAAAGCATCTTGCTACCAAGACCAATAAGAATAAAACCACCAATCCAAGAGGCAGCCGCGGCCAACCAGCCTAATAAAGCTACGCCCAATAAATAACCAATTAATGGCATCACACCCTGCGCAACACCAAAATACAAACCCGCATAAATCGCCAAACGCCGCACATAATGGCGATGCTGGTTTTGAGATTTCGCGCCCAATCCAATCGCAACAGCAAACGCATCCATCGCAAGGGCAATAGCAAGTAATATAACTTCAATCATTTTATTCTTCGCTTATTTCTGCTTATTGCCGTAAGTTTCACGTGAAACACTACATCAATCTAATCGTTTACCTTTTCCCAAAAACTACGCTTTTTACCATGCTTGTCTTTAAGGGTAGTGACATATTCTTTATGGGTCGCAAGTTCACTGTAAGGCTTAGACGATTTACTAATAACCGTATCAAGCTTGGTTAGGTGATCGAAGTAGCGAGCGGCGTGACCATAAGCTTTGCTGCGAGAGCTGTCTAGAATATCGTTAAGTAAAGTGCGATAAATAATAACTTGAAGTAAATCTGTCTTAGTTGGCAAATCTTTTAACATGCTTGTGAGATCTGTATAATGCACATCAGCAAACTGAGAATGACGGGCAACTGCGACCTCATTAGCAAGCTCAATCTCTCCTATTTCTAGCAGTAGCGATGTAGCCATAAATACATTTTCTTGTTGTTCTGCTAGCTCATAAGCTCTTTTTCGCCACTTAGATTGCTGAGCAGGACTGGCCACAGCCATGATAGCTTTTAGCCGCGAAGGGGTTGATTGTAGCTCAAACGCCTCGCCTAGCACCTCCATGAGCGCGTCGGTATCTTTGTGCATGTGATATATGTGACTCAGCCAATCCAAACGTCTGATCTTATCTAATAGACCATCGCTTTGCCACTCTTCATTTAAGTAGTGTAGTGCCTTATCAAAAGCTCTTTGATTTAGCAGAAATGTTAGCAACTCTTCTAATCTTCGAGGATGAACCGGTCTAGTCTCTTGCATCTCAAAGAATATGGTTTCAAAAAAACCCACATCACCTAGCGCACTTGTTAGGTTTTTTATGGCGATCTCAATTACCATCTTGTCATAGTTAATTGAAAAAGCATCATCACTTAAAGGGCTGTTTCGCCTTTCATTGAGCGTATCTTTAATTGCTTTTTTTGTTTGGATATTCTCACGCTCTTGCTGATAATCAGCGATCAATCCACGTATCTCAGGCTCAGATAACAGTTGATCAATGTTTTCTAATAAACTATCTTTGGTACCATAATCATTATCGTCAGCCAGCACTTTTACTTTCTTTACCCAAGCTTGGCTGAGTATATCGCGCTCATCAACAGGTATGTCTCGCTTTTCTTGCTCATAGCAAGTGCTAGCCACTGCTAACCAAAATGACGTCAAACTCCTATAAACATCACCGATATAACCGTTGGAATCATCAGCACGTTCTAGGCTAGAACTAGTAGACTCTATAAATAACTCAAGTAACGTCAAGCACTCTTTTGGTTGCTCAGGATAAAGGCTCATTATATCGCTGGCTAAATGCTGAAGCTCAATAGCAAATTCACTAGATTCCCAGTAATCTACAAACTTCTTTCGTCTTCTAAGTCCTTTTAGTGTAGTGGTTAACTTTTTTATAAGTTTAGGTTTATCTGATTGTAATAGCAGACGCTCAATTTTTTTATCGAGCATTTTATCTATACCATACACCTCAGAGACAAAATCAATTAAGGTCTTTTTTGATAGTTGTGACAAATACTTCTTTTGTTCTGCATTTAGCATAGTATTCCCTTCACTACTTTATTGATAATATTTCACATGAAAAAAGCCACCTTGCGAGCAAGATGACTTTATACCAATAAACAATTATATTCAAACTTCAAAACTATAACTTCAAGGTCTATAAACTAAAAGCTAAATATCTAAATTAGACACGGTCAACGCATTCTCTTCAATGAAAATACGACGTGGCTCGACATGGTCACCCATCAGACAGGTAAACATATGGTCAGCAGCAATCGCATCTTCAATCGTGACACGCAACATACGACGGTTTTCAGGATCCATGGTGGTATCCCAAAGCTGATCAGCGTTCATCTCACCCAGCCCTTTATAGCGCTGAATCGCCAAACCACGACGCGCCTCAAGCATCATCTGTTGCCATAGATAATCAAAATCGCGTACTGGGATATCTTTGGTGGTACCTGCGGTGGCCTCACGGCGGATAAAGGCATCTTCTGCAAGTAAGGTATTCCATTCCGCGGATAAGCGCAGCAGCTTAGTATACTCACCTGAATTGATAAAGCTGGCATCTAACAGATAATGATGCGCCAATTGATGCACATAAACAGTGATACGCGGTAACCATTGAGCTTTGGCAGATAAAGAATCACTGTTATCAGCAGATTTTTCACTTTCATCAGGTTCTACCACTGCGGTCATACCCAATAAATCAGCAGCGGCAGCATCCATATTTTTTGGTTGCGGTGCATGGATATTGACCAGTTCAATCTCAGGACTTAAGTCACTACCAAAGTGCTCAAGCTGTGTTTGTAATGACGCTTTCCACGCTTCCATCGCTGATTTATCATAAGTCATATCGGTGCTAAGCTTCGGCGTATGGGTCAATGCATCCAATAACACCGCTGGGTAACGAATCTGCAAACGCGCTTTTATAAGCTGGGTTTGGTTATAGTCATTGAGCAAGGTCTCAAGCGCTTGACCAGTAATAGCAGGCGCATCGGCACTGATATGCAGCCTGGTATTATCGATCGTTGAGGATAATAAATACGCTTTTAAGGCTTCATCGTCTTTTAAATATAGCTCTTGACGACCTTTTTTTACTTTATAAAGTGGTGGCTGAGCGATATAAATATAACCGCGCTCAATCAATTCTGGCGTTTGACGGAAGAAAAAGGTCAACAGCAGCGTACGAATATGCGAGCCATCCACGTCCGCATCGGTCATGATAATAATTTTATGATAGCGTACTTTGTCGGGATTATATTCATCCGGACCAATGCCGCAACCAAGCGCAGTAATCAAGTTACCCACTTCAGCAGATGACAGCATTTTATCAAAACGGGCGCGCTCAACGTTAAGAATCTTACCTTTTAGTGGCAAAATTGCTTGAGTCTTACGGCTACGACCTTGCTTAGCTGAACCACCAGCAGAATCCCCTTCTACAATATAAAGCTCTGACAATGCTGGATCTTTTTCTTGGCAATCCGCCAATTTACCCGGGAGGCCTGCGATATCTAGCGTGGTTTTACGACGGGTCATCTCGCGGGCTTTACGCGCCGCATCACGCGCACGGGCAGCATCGATAATCTTATTGGCAATTGCTTTACCAGCACTTGGGTTTTCAAGCAAATAGTCGTTAAACTTATCATGCATGGCCGACTCAACGGCAGATTTCACTTCGCTTGAAACCAGCTTATCTTTGGTCTGACTGGAAAACTTAGGATCGGGCACTTTTACCGAGACAATCGCCGTCAAACCTTCACGCGCATCATCACCCGTGGCAACGATTTTTTCTTTTTTGAATAAGTTTTCGCGATCCATATAGCTGTTAAGTCCGCGCGTCAAAGCTGAGCGGAAGCCAGATAAATGCGTCCCACCATCGCGCTGCGGGATATTATTGGTAAAACACAGTACTTTCTCGTTATAGGTATCCGTCCACTGTAGCGCGACTTCGACACTGATACCGTCGTCTTGCTCACTGACAAAATGGAAGACTTCATTAATACCGTCTTTACCTGCGTTAATGTAGCTGACAAATTCAGACAAGCCGCCCTTATGCTCAAACTCATGACGTTTATCGATGCGCTCATCGGTTAGGACAATGCGCACACCAGAGTTCAAGAATGACAGCTCACGCAAGCGTTTGGCTAAAATATCGTACTCAAAAATGGTACCAGTAAAGACATCGTTACTCGGATAAAAACGAATTTGCGTACCGGTTTTATTGGTCGCCTCCATCTGCTGAATATCGGCATCAGGAACGCCATCGGTATAGGTTTGATGATAATGATAGCCTTCGCGCCAAATATTCATCTCAAGCTTTTTAGATAAGGCGTTTACAACCGAAACCCCAACACCGTGTAGACCACCCGATACTTTATAACTGTTGTCATCAAACTTACCACCAGCGTGCAGGACGGTCATAATAACCTGTGCTGCTGATACCCCTTCTTCTGGATGGATATCCACAGGGACGCCGCGACCGTTATCCATAACGCTGACCGACTCGTCTTCATGGATAATGATATCAATTTGGTCGCAATGACCAGCCAGCGCCTCATCAATAGAGTTATCCACCACCTCAAAGACCATATGATGCAAGCCGGTACCATCATCGGTATCACCAATATACATACCCGGACGTACGCGCACCGCTTCTAATCCGCGCAATACACGAATATCTTTGGAGCTATAATCAGAGGGCATTCCTTCAGAGACGGCAGCAGGTGCAGTCGTCTCTAGAGCGCTGTCGCTCATCAATTGTTCGTGGTCGGTAGGTAATGAATCACTCATGTGCATTCCTTAATCTAGCCATTATCAGCTATATGTCATCTGCTCACCACAATGGCAATGCTCGACGACGTTATCTTAGATTTAACGTTTTATGGTCAAAATATTTAGTTATAGAGTTAGTAAAAGTCTTATCAGAGGTCGCTTAAAAGAAGATAAAACAGTATGAGACAAGTGGACTCAAATATAGTCAATCCCTCAAAGACTGTTTTTAATATACGCTGTCAATTCTTTCACGCTTAATTAAAACAGCTTAGAAATAAGCATATATCTATCAAGCACTTAGAAGCTGAATATTATCAAGCAACCCTTAAACAATACTGATAAAAATTTGTAAGATAACTTGCTGAGAACAGGGCAAAAATAAAGCTCTATTTTAACATTTTTCTAGCGCTAAGTCACTGTTTACTGACAGTTTTCTCGGTATTAAGCAAGTATTTTAGCAAGATCACTTTTCTACTACATCCATAAGCATAATAATGAAATTTTGAGGAAGATATGAAGCATGGTTGATAAAAATGAAGCCCAAACTTAGCTGATATTCACCATCGAAACCAGTTTATAAAAGCGTTCTTTATAAACGTATTAGGGTTCCTCGTTTCACGTGAAACAAATTAGGTTCTGACCAATACTCATGCACCAAAGGTAAAATATCGTCGGTTAAACTGGTCATAAATACCTGACATGGTAGCTGCGCCAAAGTCGACAACAGAATATCTATCGCCCTAGCATCAAGTTCAGCGGTAATATCGTCTAGTAGCACTACTGGCGTAGCTCGCGCTTTGTTATGGTCAATTGGCAAAATAACACTGCTATTATCTTGCTCTATCGTATGGGTAGAAGTGTTTTCATTAAGCAATAACGGTAATTGTGATAAGCGTAGAGCGGTAATTAACAGTTTTTTCTCGCCGCGAGAGAGAACATTAGCAGCCTGTTCTTTTATAGTCGGTAGTTTGGCCGCAGTGTCTGCTTTTTCTATGGTTTTTGATACTGCTCTCGCACTGCTGTCTGCCTCGTTGTTAGCAAGCTCTGATAAATCACTAGAGCGCCAATGCACATGAATATCGGCGCGGTGATTACCTATCCGCGTATAACCTAGCTGCAAATCCTGCTCCAAACGCTCGTTAAGCTGGATATCTAGCGGGATATTGGTGTCGTAGCCGGCGTTATAGCTTAAACTTAGTTGCTCAGCGTAGGTAGGCAATAACTGCGTGATACTCTTCGCAAAGTAAGGCTGCCAATCGCTAAAGACTCGCTCACGATAATGATGAATAAGAGCCGCATGACTAGCAAGCCCTTTGTCCCATGATTTTAACTCAGTAAGCTGCACTGGCGTTAAGTGACGGCTCTTTTTTAGCAAACTATTGCGCTGTTTTAACAAACGCTGATAAGCGACCCATTGTGGATGAAAGCCCTGTTTCATGTGAAACACTAGCCAATCTAATAACTGTCTGCGGCTGGCACTGCCCTGCTCTAACATATCCATCGATGACGGATCTATCAGTAATGTGGGTAGCTGCTCGGTTAAGATGCTTTGGTTATAAACCGTGGTTTGGTTCAGCCGTAGAACCGTCGTCGCATCTGCTTGCTTTTGAATAGCTAAAGTGCTGCTATCATTGAGTCTGGCGTGAACAATTGCCGCATATTGATGGTGCTGAATATAGCGTTTAGGCTGATGATGGCGGAAGCTTTTACCTCTTGAAAGCAAGAATATCGCTTCAAGTAATGAGGTTTTGCCACTGCCATTTGCACCGATAATAACGTTGCAAGCAGCAGTGTTTAAACTGATCTGGGTCAGATTACGCAGGTGTGAGATATGTAGACGTTCAATCATAATGGTGACAGCCGCCTATATTACGCTCATTTTCTAGCAAGCAAAAGTTTGTTATTCTATAAGGTGGCCAAATTATATACGCATGGGCATAATAACATACTGATGGAAGTCATCATTGAGCTGATTGACCAGTACCGAAGCATTGGATTGGCTCATATGCATTTGCAAATCACCTTGAATCACGCCCAAGACGTCTTGTAGATACGCCGCATTAAATGACAGCTCCATCGGCTCACCTTGATACTTTGCTTGTATCATCTCGACTGCCTCGTCTTGCTCAGCATTATTAGCACGAACTTCTACCATGCCATCACTGGCAAAATTAAACACCACACCGCGAGATTTCTCATTACTTAAAATTGCCACACGGCGCAGCACATCAGTCATTTTTTCTTGGTTAAATAGTGCCAATTTATCCGTATTGCTTGGCATGACGCGGCGATAATCAGGGAATTTACCATCGATAAGACGCGCGGTAAAGGTCACCATTAAATCATCACTCACCTGCCCTGTACTATCCACATCACCAAAGGGTAAGCTTACTTGTAAGAATTCACGGCCAAAGCTCAATGTCACAGCATTATCTTTATCGCCCAGCATCTTACCCAGCTCAGAAGCCAAACGCTCAAGCTCAATCACCGCTTTACGCGGCAAAATCGCTTGCATATTTAAGTCGCTACTGACATCAATGACACTACGCGCTAACGCCAATCTATGGCCGTCAGTCGCAACCGTAGTCAGTTGCTGCTGTGATACATCAAATAGCATACCAGTCAAATAGTAACGAACATCTTGGATAGCCATTGCAAATTGGGTTTTATGAATTAAGTCGGTCAAACGACTACGACTGATGGTCAAAGGTGTGATATTTTCAGGATTACCAAGACTTGGATAGTCCTCGCTAGGTAATGTACCTAAAGTAAAACGACTTTTACCACTGGTCAATAGACAGCGCTCATTTTCTTGAGTGGTCAGATTGACCTGCGCTTGCGTGGGCAATGATTTACAGATATCTCTGAGCTTTGTGGCAGGTAATGTGGTTGTACCTGCTTCGATACAAGCACCAGCAGGCAATTTTAACGTCGATGTCAGCTCTACTTCTAAATCAGAGGCGGTTAAAATCAGCGCCGCCTCCGACAATTGCAGCTTAATATTGCCCAAGATAACCATATTGTGGCGCTTATCAGCAGCCTTGGCAATCAAGTTAATGGCTTTTAGTAACGACTCTCGATTAATCGATAATTGCATGCTTAGTTACTCTTGTTTATTAGTTACTCTTATTAAAAGAATTTTTATACGTTTTTAAATCATAGGGTTTTAAAATAATGGCTTAATAATACCTTGTCTACTGATGATAATCCATACAGCTTCTGTCCGCTAATCATTAAAATATTATAAACCATATCGGCTCGTGACAACATTGTGACGCCATAAGCTTCTAACCCGCTTGCAACATCAAGGCAAGCGTTTTGTAATCCTTATTAAACGCGGGGTCAGCGGCGCGTAGCTCATTGACCTTATCACAAGCATGCATCACTGTCGTGTGGTCGCGTCCACCAAATGACTGACCAATTTCAGGAAAGCTATCACTGGTTAATTCGCGTGATAAGGCCATCGCTATTTGTCGTGGTCTAGCAATGCTGCGCGTACGTTTACGACCCATGATATCTTTTACGCTTACATCGTAGTATTCGGCGACCACTTTACGAATATTATCCATATTTACCGCTTGCACGCGCATGGCAACGATGTCTTTTAGGGCGTATTGCACCATCTCAAGTGTAATGGGCGCTCCCGTCAAGTTGGCATTGGCAAACACTTGGTTTAATGCACCTTCTAATCGCCTAACATTAGAAACCACGTTTTGAGCGATGAATAGGGCACACTCTTTAGGCAGGCTCATGCCATACGATGCCGCTTTTCTTTGTAAAATTTGTACTCGTGTATCAATTTCAGGTGGATCTACTGCAACCGTCAAACCCCAAGAAAAGCGCGACCTGAAACGCTCGTCAAACTCAGTCATTTGTGATGGATGCCGATCTGATGCCAAAATCAGTTGCTTATCACCGCTGGTAAAATCTGCAAATAAGGTCAAAAACTCATTGCTACTTTTTGTTTTGCCAGCTAATACATGAATATCATCTACAATTAATAAATCTACTTTTTTTATTTTCTTTTTAAAATCTTCTATTTTATTATTTCTTAATGAGTAAACTAATTGATTAATAAATTTTTCGGAAGTGAAATAATAGAAACTTAGATTATTTTTTAAATAGCGATGCGCTACAGAATGCATTAAATGCGTTTTTCCCAAACCCGAAGGTCCGTATATAAATAAAGGATTGTGACGATTTTTTGATTGGCGTTTTCCAAGCTCGTAACAGGCCTTATAAGCTAAGTTATTAGACTTACCAGTGACAAAGGTTTCAAAGGTGAAGTCAGGATTCAAATAGCTTAATGATTTGGCATCGGCAGTCTCAATCAGTTCTGCATGACGCATATTGGCATCGATATCCGCTCTAGCAATATCATTATGCGTGCTTTGAAAATGGTAATCAGTAGGGGTAGGGGAGGGCTGGTCTTCTTCAAACAATGAGCCTGACTGCGACTGACTACTATCAACCATCTCACGGCCAGCATTATCAACACGTACAATAACGGCTTCAATACTACCTTGGCTATGTTTAGCAACTAACTGCTTGATGTCGTGTAAGTGATTCTTTTTGATATAGGTTACAAAGTAATCATTAGGAGCAAGAATAATCAAGCTACTGGCTTCTTGGTGTGCAGATAACGGTCTCAACCACATCGTAAAGACATTATCTTTAACATGATAACGTAAGTCGTTTAGGCATTTATCCCAAATAGTTGCTGTATCAATCATGAAAAATACTAACCCCATAGTCCAAGGTAATCGGTCAAAAGAACGTCATTTTTATAGTGTAAATCTATCAGCTTTAAGCACCAGAAAGCCTCTTTTCTTAACAAAGATACCTGATGGTCACATGACTCAAAATCATACATCTAGTAGGGCGCTAATCTAACACAAACAGCCTGTGGATAACACCTTGTTTTTTGTGGATAAGACTGTGGATAGTTTTGTGGATAAGTATATATCATGAGTTATCCATATTCCACCCACAGGTTATCCACAGGCTTACCCATAGCCTATCATTTTGATAATAAAGTAAAAAATTAAGTTAACCACAGATAATATGGTCCCCAATAACAACAATACTTATATATATTAATAGTTAATTATTATAGAGTTCGACACAGACTGTGGATAAGTTCCAAAAATTGATTATCAAAATAGTTTTTCTAAGAAGATAATTTGGGTCTACTAATATGAGTTTATTTAACTAAATCTCTTAGCTGCAAAACTCTCATTACGGATAAATATAAGAAAACTCACTCTGCTGTAAAATCATCTGTATGAAAACAGAGTAAATTAGTTCGTTGACCAAAATACTATGCAGTGGTATAATCCTCCGCTATTACGAATTTAGTCCATTATTTTGATAGGTGAGTTATGAAACGTACATTCCAACCAAGCGTGATCAAGCGTAAACGTACTCACGGTTTCCGTGCACGTATGGCAACCAAAAAAGGCCGCCAAGTCTTAGCTCGTCGCCGCGCTAAAGGACGTCATCGCCTAACTGTATAATTAATCAGTAGATTGCGATAAGCATGGCCGGTAGTGCTTGTTGTGTTTCTATTATTTTATAGATTGCGATCGTCAATCATCACAACTGTCACTCAGCCATATATTAAAAGCGCCCACATCGGCGCTTTTTTTGTCTCTATACTTTGTTATTCTTTCTGCGCTATTATCTCTGCTAGTGTTACTAGCTCTTATATTAGGTTGTATTATGTCCAATACCGTTTCAGCGCCCCATAATGCTCGCTTTACCAAAGCGCAGCGCCTACTCACGCCTTCGTCCTTTCGCGAGGTATTTGACGCACCTGAGCGTAAGCTGCATCAGGGTCATTTAATGGCGTTTGTACGTAGTAATCATTGTGAACAGCCTCGAGTCGGTATGGCCATTACCAAACGTAAAGTACCGACTGCTGTCGCACGAAATTTAATTAAACGCCATGTTCGTGAACAATTTCGTATAAAGGCAAGTTACTTAGAAAACAAAGATATTGTTTTTATTGTTAAAAAATCTATGAAAGAATTAAACAATAAAGAGATAATCAATGAGATTAATAATATTTTTAAAAAAATAGAAAAAGAATAAAATGAATTATTTATTAAAAAAAATAAATAATTTTTTTTATAAGTTATTTTATTATTTCATTGTTTTTTATCAAAAAGTAATCAGTCCTATTTTACCTGCGCGTTGTCGTTATTATCCAACTTGCTCAAATTACGGTAAACAGGCTTTAGCGTGGCATGGGCTTTGGACGGGTAGTTGGCTATTATTAAAACGTATTAGTAGCTGTCATCCGTTAGGCGGACATGGCATCGATTTTGTGCCACTACCTTTGTCTTCTTATCATTATCAATATATATCGCCTACGACACCAGTTCATGGCAAAGCGCAAAGCTGGTATGTTTATAAAGATACTAAGAGCTATGTGGCTCGCCTAAATCATCTAATGAAGTCGATATAAACTTTATTATCCACTAAGCACTTGTGGATATCTTTCAAGTTACCCACAAGTTATCCACACGCTTGTATCATTTAGAGCGGTTTTTTAGTAAAATGATGAACATTTTATGTGATTGACTGCTGGTATGACTGCTAGGAAAGGGTTTTGATACTGTGTGGTGGTCATAACACATGCCTGATTTTTCATTCCCTAATTTTTAATCTAGGAAAGGTTTATGCAAAAGATATTTCGGGTGATGATCATCATTGCGATGCTAATCACCGCTTATCTGCTGATTTTAGCATGGCGAGATGATTATGCCGATGCACCAGCTGTAGACGCGGTACCAGAAACGTCAACATCGGTAGGTGCTGATATTCCTGCTACCACTGGCGCAGCAGGTGACATTCCAGCACAAACGCTACCGGTTGATGCGGGCGCTGTTGCAGAGGCACCAGCGACCAATACTGGTCTAATCACGGTCACAACCGATCGCTATGACATTAAAATCAATCCAGAAGGCGGTGATATCGTTTATGCTGCGTTAAAGCAATATGACGCCACGCTCGATAGCGATAAACCTTTTGTGTTGTTGGAAAATAACAGCGGTCGCGTTTATGTAGCACAGTCTGGCCTTATAGGTCCAAATGGTATTGATAATGCCGAAGGTCGCGCCAAATATAGTCACACTGCCAACAATTATGTGATGGAAAAAGGTCAGCAGACCTTATCGGTGCCGCTAACCTATCAAAAAGATGGCGTGACGGTTACTAAGACCTTTACTTTCACCCAAGATAAATATCCGATTGATATCAGCTATCAAATCCAAAATGCTTCTACCAATGCTTGGCAAGGGCAGATGTTTGCGCAGTTAAAGCGTGACGATAGTAAAGACCCCGGTATGTCTGATAAAGGCGCGCTTAGTATGGCGACTTATTTGGGCGGCGCTTGGGGCACACCTGAAGATCCTTATAATAAATTAAAATTCGGTAAATTTAACGATGGTGAGTTGACCACGACCAGTGATGAAGGTTGGGTTGGCATCGTTCAGCATTACTTTGTTTCTGCTTGGACGCCTGAAAACTTTACGGGTAAGTTCTTTAGCCGCGAAACGGGCAATGACTACTTTATTGGTTTTAACAGCCAACCTGTTAATGTAGCGCCAAACAAACAAATTACCTTAAAAGCAACCCTCTACGCTGGTCCAAAAGTACAGTCTGAGCTAAAAGAAGTGGCAGTAGGTCTGAATCAAACCGTCGATTATGGCTTGCTCTGGCCAATATCAAAAATATTATTTGCGATTTTGGATGGTATTCATAAAGTTATCGGCAACTGGGGCTGGTCAATTATTCTGTTGACGCTGTTGGTTAAAATCGCCTTGATGTGGGTTTCTAATAAAAGCTACTACTCAATGGCGAAAATGCGTGCTATCGCCCCAAGACTTGCGGCATTAAAAGAAGAGCATGGCGACGATCGCATGAAAATGTCGCAAGAAATGATGGCAATTTATAAAGAAGAAAAAGTCAATCCGATGGCGGGTTGTTTACCTATTCTGATGCAAATGCCGATTTTCTTAGCGCTGTACTGGGTATTGGTTGAAAGTGTTGAGCTGCGTCATGCGCCTTGGATCCTATGGATTCGCGATTTATCAGCAATGGATCCATGGTTCATTTTACCGCTCTTAATGGGTGCGTCGATGTTTATTCAGCAGCAACTAAACCCGCAGCCAGCTGATCCAATGCAAGCAAAAGTGATGAAGTTTTTACCCATTATCTTCACTGCGTTTATGCTGTTCTTCCCAGCAGGTCTGGTACTATACTGGACGGTGAACAACTTATTTAGTATGACCCAGCAGTACATCATCAACCGCAAGGTTGAAGAAGAACAAAAACGTCGTACCGTGAAAGTTCTGGATTAAATAAAGTTCAAGTCTAAAAAACCATCGCTACGGCGGTGGTTTTTTTATGTATCAAAGAGAAGACTTTTCTTGTGTTAATAAACCAGGAAAATAGCTATATAACCATACTTTAGGATTTTAATAATCTACTCTTTGAAGTTTGCTTTGTCAGTGCCTGCTAAGCCGTCTATAATGGGGTTTTTGCTTATTGAGAGTGATTGTGGATTCTTTAGAGATGGCCCTAGCCGCCGATAATTTGGATGAGTCACCTAAAAATTCTAATGTATCTGGCCTGCCGACCATTGCGGCGATTGCGACACCGCTTGGGCGTGGTGGCGTCGGGGTCATTCGTCTGTCAGGCGCGCGTGCTTACGATATTGCTTGTCAGCTCACTGGTAAGTCGACTTTCACGCCGCGTATGGCCAGTTTCTGCCGTTTCTATCAGTCTGATGGCACCACCATTGATGAAGGTTTGGTGCTGTACTTTAAAGGTCCGCACTCGTTTACTGGCGAAGATGTGATTGAGCTACAAGGTCACGGCGGCATGATTTTACAAAATCAGCTGCTAGCACGCGTGTTTGAATTGGGCGCAAAACAAGCGGGCGCAGGGGAATTCTCTTACCGTGCTTTTGATAATGATAAATTGGATTTGGTGCAAGCAGAAGCCATCGCTGACGCGATTGATGCTACCAGCGCCGCCGCTGCCAGTAGTGCGATTCGCTCGCTTAGTGGTGAGTTTTCCCAAAAAATTAATCAATTGCTTGAGCAATTGATTCATCTGCGCTTGCACGTCGAAGCGGCGATTGATTTCCCCGATGAAGAAGACGTTGATTTCTTATCTGATGGCGTTATTCAAGATAAGCTCGAGCAGACGCAAGCTAAAATTCAGCAGGTGCTAGCGACTGCTAAGCAAGGTCAGCTATTACGTGACGGTATTCATGTGGTGCTTGCTGGCAGACCAAATGCTGGTAAATCAAGTCTGCTGAATCGTTTGGCAGGGCAAGAGCGTGCTATCGTGACCGATGTCGCTGGGACAACGCGCGATACCTTACAAGAAACCGTCGTCCTTAACGGCTTAACCCTGCATCTAACCGATACCGCAGGCCTGCGCGAGACCGAAGATACGGTTGAGCGTATCGGTATTGAGCGTGCGCGTACGGCGATTACGCAGGCTGATATGCTGCTGATGGTTTATGACGTGACTCGCGACCTTGCAAGTGACAGCACGCCATTACAACTGGCTGAACAGCTATTTGGCGAGTTACCAGAAGCCAAGCGCTTACTGATTATTGCCAATAAAAGCGACTTATTAAACGGCAACAGCAGTCAAGAAAGAATCGCTACTTTACAAGCAGAAATAAAAAATCGTGGCTATGAGCAGGTCAATGTTTCATGTGAAACAGGTGCAGGAATTGATGTTTTGGTTGAAACCTTATGTGCTAAAGTAGGTTTTCATCCGCCAGAAAATAGCTTAATCGCCCGTACACGTCATTTGGACGCGCTAAGACGTACCGCTGATTCTTTAGCAGAAGCACATGAGCAGCTCACGGTGTTTCAAGCAGGTGAGTTGGTGGCAGAAAGCCTGCGCCAAGCGCAGCAAAGTTTGGGAGAAATTACGGGTGAATTTAGCGCCGACGATTTATTAGGAAAAATCTTTGGTAGCTTCTGTATTGGCAAATAATGAGTAAAGGCTGCCTCTTTATTAAATTGCACAGTAAAAGCATCATTTTTTAGAAAGTTTAGTTATTATCAATAATTATAGGCGCCCGCAATATTAAACTAAGGAAAAGCGTATGCATTGCCCGTATTGTAATGCTTCAGATACCAAGGTTATTGACTCACGGCTGGCTGCTGATGGCGCACAAGTACGGCGCCGCCGCTCATGTAATAGCTGTCAGGAACGCTTTACGACCTTTGAGGTAGTAGAAGTGGTGATGCCGCGTATTATCAAATCAAGTGGCAAAATCGAGCCTTATGACAATGATAAATTGCGCCGCTCGATTTTATTACCCTTACAAAAGCGCCCAATTACTATTGATGAGCAAGAAGCGATGATTAGTCGTATCGAAAAGCGCGTACGCCAAATGGGTGAGCGCGAAGTAAGTAGTAAAGTCTTGGGTGAAATCATCATGAGCGAGCTTAAAACGCTCGATGATGTCGCTTATGTGCGCTTTGCCAGTGTCTATCGTGATTTTCAAGATATCGACGCCTTTCATCAAGAAATTGCCAATATCCGTCCTAATGAAAAATAAGCATCACTCATGCTAAGTATTTAGCCTGCTTGCAAGTTTATATTGCTTACTCGCTCTACTCTATAAAATCTTTAATAATAATTATCAGTCATTGATTAAGTCCACCTTTATGCCAAACTTAAAGCATTCTAAAGATGTCAAAGACCGCTATTTTATGATGCTTGCCATTGAGCAGGCCAAGCGTGGTTTGTATACGACGCGTCCCAATCCGGCTGTCGGCTGTGTGATTGTGCAAGCAGACGAGGTAGTGGGTCAAGGTTTTCATCCTCAAGCGGGGCAGCCGCATGCTGAGGTTTTCGCCTTAAAAGATGCTGGCATGCGAGCGATCGGCGCGACCGCTTATGTGACTTTAGAGCCTTGTAGTCATACTGGGCGTACGCCGCCTTGTGCCTTGGGTCTTATTGAGGCTGGCGTAAAACGTGTCGTCATCGCTGGTCTCGACCCTAATCCTCAAGTGGCTGGTCGCGGTGTGAAACTATTAGAACAAGCGGGCATAGCCGTAACCGTTGGCGTGCTAACCGCGCAAGCAGAAGCCTTAAATAAAGGCTTTTTAAAGGCGATGCGCAGCCAAATGCCTTATGTCAGGCTTAAGATTGCTACCAGTCTTGACGGTCGGACGGCCATGGCGTCTGGAGAGTCTAAATGGATTACGGGCACGGCTGCGCGTGAAGATGTACAGAAACTACGCGCGCAAAGTGGCGCTATTATCACGGGTAGCGAAACGGTCATCGTTGATAATCCGCAATTAAACGTACGCTCAAACCAGTTGGGTGTCGCGCCTGAGCAAGTGCCGCCGCCTAAGATAGTGATACTGGATAGACGAGGGCGACTAAAACACGATTTGCAATCTGACTATCAGCTATGCCGTCGCTCAGATACATTATATTGGCGGGAAGAGAATTTAATCGAATTATTAAAAAGCCTAGTGTGCGACTATCAATGTTATGACGTACTGGTAGAGGCAGGGGCAAGTGTCGCTGGTAGTTTTTTACAACAGCAACTGGTAGATGAGCTCATTGTCTATCAAGCGCCTTGCTTATTAGGTATTGATGCGCGTCCTATAGTTGCTATCAATCTGTTGTCGTTAGCGCAGCAGCTACGTTTTGATATTCAATGTCATGAGCAACTTGGTTCTGACCTTAAACTTACCCTCTTACCTTTATAGCCTATGTCATAACCCTGTTATTTTTAAGGTTAAATTAAAGAGCTTTATCCACAAGACTAAAGTTAGAGGTAACTGATGTGGATAAATATAATGGTTCGATCAAGGTTTCACATGAAACTGTGTATAACTTCGTTTCACATGAAACTTATTGTTAATCTTTAATAATGATTATAATTATTAATTATATTAATATCAATAACCTAGCTATCTTCTTTAGCTGTAGCGAATAGTTGGTAAAAAATAGACTTACTGTGGATAACTCTTTAAAAACAAAGGTTCTAATCCTACTGTTTCTTGAATTAACGTTAGTTATCCACAATCTATCCACTAACGCTTCGTATTTTGGCTAAGTTTATACTAACGTTATAACTCACTTAAAGTGTAAGAGCAGTCATCACTGATGGTTCAAATGAAACCAAAGGCTCAAATAATATATTCTGCCTTTCATGGCAATAGAAAATCAAAAGAGGTTTATATGTTTACTGGAATTATAGAAAGCGTTGGCAAAGTAAAGTCCATGCAGCCAACGGGCGGTGATATCCGTCTAACGATAGAATCTGATGGTTTGGATTTTAGTGATGTGAAACTGGGAGATTCGATTGCTTCAAATGGCATTTGCTTGACGGTGGTGGAGTTTGGCAGTAATTATTACTCTGTTGATGTTTCACGTGAAACTATCGCTCGTACCGCTTTAGCGGAACTAAAGCCAGGTCATATCGTGAATTTAGAAAAGGCAATGCTACCAACCACGCGCTTTGGTGGGCATATCGTCGCCGGTCACGTTGATGGGGTAGGTATGGTTCGTAAGCTGCAAAAAGATGCGCGCTCACTTTATATCGAAATTGAGATACCGCACGAGTTGGCACATTATACGGCGACCAAAGGCTCTATTACCCTTGATGGTATTAGTCTCACTACTAATTTAGTCCGTGATAACATCGTTTCGCTCAATATTATTCCCCATACCGCGCAAGTCACCAACATCGCCCAGCATTGGTTGGTAGGCGGAAAAGTTAATGTTGAAGTCGATATTGTAGCGCGCTATTTAGAGCGGTTATTAAACAAATCACAAGCGGATACTGCAGATGCTAGCAGTCCACAAAGTACGATTACTGAGGCATTTTTAGCCGAGAATGGTTTTATGAAATAATGGTTGGGCTTAAAGATTTGAGTCTAATAGTTAGTAACCTTTAACATCAAGTTAAAGTTATAGCCAAGCTGTTATAAAAGACAGCTTTAGCAGACGCTTATGAGTTTTTAATCAGCGTTTGCAAAACGATTTGCAGCTTTTGTTTATTAATAGGCTTGGCTAAAAATTCATCCATGCCAACTTGTAAGCAGGCGGCGCGATCTTCTTCGCTGTTATTTGCTGTTAGCGCAACGATTGGAATATCATCGCCTTGCGCACGTATGGCTTTGGTCGCCTGCAATCCATCCATCACGGGCATCCGGCAGTCCATTAAGATAAGGGCAATCTCTTGGCGCTGCGATTGCAATTTATCTAGCGCTTGCTGCCCATCTTCTGCCACGATAGTGCGATAACCAATCTTTTCTAGTATCTTGCAAGCTATTTTTTGATTGGTTGGGCTATCTTCTACCACTAAAATCAGTGGTGCTAAGGCTTCATGAGCGGCGTCATCTGCAGCTGTGACTAGCTGACTACTATTTTCCTTATGGCTTTCTTGGCTAGGGGCTGGTTGTCGTAGCGTTTGTCTAATAGGTGCAGTCAAACGCAGTAACTCAGAAAGCAATAACGCGGCATCGAGTGGTTTGTTTAAAAAGCCGTCACATTGATCCAATAATATAGAGGGAATGCGGCGCTCAGCTTTCATACTAACCAATATTTTTGGCAGCACGGTATTGGCCAGTAAGCTATTAATCGCCTGCTGTTTATCAATATCTATGCGTGCCTGATTTCTTGATTTCTCCAATTTATTTTCAGCTTCTGTATTTTTATCATCAATGTTTATTTGAGGTGATAACGCGAGCGTGATGTCTTCATAATATTCATAATCGAGAAGCAAAACTGGCGCCAGTCTTTGTTGGTCTTGCGCCAGTTTGTCGTGTATTTGCTGAAGCGCTATTCTATCTATAGAAGTAGACATAGTGACTGGGATAGATAAATAAGTGCATAAATCGCGTAAATGTTTGGCACGTAGCGGTTGTTTAATGACGGCAATAAGATGGATATAGGTCAATTGCTGATTGAAATGGTAGATGGGCTGATAGATTGGTCGCCTACAAGGCAAATACAGGTTAAAAGTACTGCCGGTAGCCAGCGTACTTTTCATTTCAATAAAACCGCCTAGTAATTTAGCGAAACTATTGACGTCATTTAATCCGAGCCCTTTTATCGCGCTGTTTGTTTGCACGTAGCTAATGTTGCGGTTTTTGATATGTATGCTGTTTTGGCTGTTGCTTTCGTTGAAATAGGTCAGTAGTTGATGCTGTTTTGCTATATCAATCCCTATACCGCTATCTTTTACACTAAATCGAATCCAGTTGTGGGACTGATGGTTAGAATGGTTGTTATTAACTTCATTCCCTTTATTCGAGGTATGGTCGTTGTCGGCCGTATCCAAATAGCTGTTTTTGATTGCTACTATATCGGCATTGCTTACCGCGTCGATGGTCAAAGACACATAGCCAGAATTGGTAAACTTAATCGCGTTATCTAATAAGTTACGTAGGATTTGTTGCAAGCGTCTATCATCAGTATCGATACAGCGTGGACTGTCAGGCGCGAAAAAATACAGAAGCTCAAGGCCTTGTTGTCTTGTGCTTTCTACCATTGATTGACTGACTTTCTGCCCAAGTTTATAAATATCAACGGCCTCAATAGACAGACGAGATTTACGAACTTCTATTTCTCCTATATCTAACATATCGTTTAGCATTGTCAGCATAGAGTGGCTGGTTTGAATCAAAGTTGTAACGACTTGATTTTGCTTAGCGGTCAGATTATCGGGATTGATAGGCTCTAAGGTATCAATCATCGCTTCTAATGGCAGGCGTAAATTATGGCCCATCGTCGATTTAAGTGCTTCAAACTCATCAAGCTGACGTTGTAGTTGACGGTTTTTTTGCGCCAAATGCGCGGTCTGTTCGACAAGCTCATGGATGTTATTGAGTAAAACGGTAAAACCATGTACCTGCCCATGCTCGCCAAACCACGGTGTGATATGCAACTGATAGGCTTTTTTATTATGCAAACCATAAACCAGTAGCGTGCGCGTGACCCGCAAATCCGCCAGCTTTTGTAGCAAGGTTTGGGTTGATTCGTCTTTAGCAAAGAAAAAATCAGTCAATTGATAATTGCTATCGCTGTGAAAGGTCGTACCAAACACTTGCTCAAAACGCTGATTAAAAAAGCTGATTTGGCCATGTCTCATAATCATCAGCATCGGCAGCGGCGCATGGTCAACCAGACGCTCTAACCGGTGCTTTAGCGTGGTAATGCGGCGGTGGTTGCTGTGCAGCTGATAACTGATGCGGCTAAGCGCGTGACCCAAACGTAAAAACTCAGCCGTGGTTTTCTTTTCGATAAACGGCGGCGCGATATAACCATCTTTGGTATGGCTACTTAATTCATCGGTATAAATGAGCAGTTGTTCCCAGTTGGCACGGCGCTTTAGGGTATAGAGTAAGGCCATGGCAAAAAGTAAGATGGCGGTCATTAATGGCAGCCAATAGCGATACGACATCCAATTGATATCAAGCGGTTCATGCCGCAGTATCAGGTGCACCTTATGACCGCTTTCAAGCTCAATGGTACCGACCAAATTACGATTGTTTAGCTCATAAGCACTATGATGATTGCTATGAGAAGGTAATGCGTTAATGACGTTGGGAAAGGTGATGCCAGTAAATTCCCGCTCATTAGGGCGAGTACGGCGGTGAATATACGTTTGCCCAGAAGGCATCATAAAAATCAGCTGATAGCTAATATCCTTTAAAAAAGGCTTTTCTAATATCTTTTTAATTGCTAAGTTTGTAGGGTTTGAGAGCTCAGTTATCTCGTGCTGTAAATCATAAAAGCTTTGGATACTGTGCTGCTCATTATGTTGCCTCATCTCATAAAACATGGTGCCGTAATACACTGCCAACATCGCCAATAATGTCAGTGTATAAAAGAGCAGCAGTCGTTGTAGAGACTTAAATTGTTGCATAAAATTTGGCTACATTTTTTTGAGAAATAAGTTACTAAGCTTAATCACCATTATAAAGATAAAATGCGTCATTAATAGCGCTTGATTGCTGCTATTACAATCATGGCACAACGCTACAAACTCACCTATAATAGGCAAATTAACCATAAATACTGCCTGACTATGACCACATCTGCTGCACAATATAATTTACCTATTCACGCCACTCAACCTCAGAACAGCACTGTTATCGAAGTGCCATCTGCTGCTAAACCGCTGCGCGTGATATTTGCTGGCACCCCAGAGTTTGCAGCGGTTAGCCTTGAGGCGCTTATCGAGCAGCAAGAAGCGCTGAATATAGATATCGTTGCCGTTTATACCCAGCCCGACCGCAAAGCAGGTCGCGGACAAAAAATGACGGCGTCGGCAGTCAAGCAAGTCGCTTTGGCCAATGATATTGCGGTTGAGCAGCCTGTTACCTTTAAAAAATCCAGCACCGAAGGCATGGCAGCGCGCCAAAATTTACGTAGTTATCAGCCTGACGTCATGATTGTCGCGGCTTATGGCCTCATATTACCGATTGGCGTCTTAACCACGCCAACTTATGGTTGTCTTAATATTCATGCATCATTACTGCCACGTTGGCGCGGTGCGGCGCCGATTCACCGTGCATTACTGGCGGGCGATAGTGAGACTGGCATTACCATTATGC
This sequence comes from Psychrobacter sp. UBA3483, assembly GCF_002377905.1. GTDB lineage: Bacteria > Pseudomonadota > Gammaproteobacteria > Pseudomonadales > Moraxellaceae > Psychrobacter. The sequence continues at coordinate 34,949 of NZ_DFQS01000053.1, forward strand.
AGATGGATAAAGGCCTGGATACAGGCGACATGCTTTATAAAGTCAGCGCGCCTATCGAAGCTGATGATACGGCCGCCAGTCTACATGATAAGATGGCGGCACTTGGCGCGGCAGCTATTGCTACTGTGCTAAAAGATTTGGCGCATTATCAGGCACAAGCGGTTGCTCAAGATAATAGCCAAGCCAATTATGCGGAAAAATTGGTCAAAACTGAAGGCGAAATTGACTGGACGCAATCTGCCACACAGATTGAACGCCAGATTCGTGGCCTAACCCCCTGGCCTGGTGCTTACACCTTTTTAGTAGGGCAGCGCGTCAAAATTTTAGCCAGTCTACCTGTAAATCCATCACAGCAAACGGTTAAGCCTGCGGGTACTGTTATCAGTGTTGGACGCAAAGCGATACTGGTCGCTTGTGGCAAAGAAGCGGATAGCAAGCAACTCAGCAATGAAGAGTTAGCCACGACTTTAGCGATTACTCACTTGCAGTTTGCAGGTAGTAAGCCCGTGAGCGCTGAGCAAATCTGCCATGGCAATCAGCTAAACGATGGTGATAGATTTACTCATGAAGCAAAATAATTCACTTACGCTAGTTTAATCAGAAATTATCTAATAATCATAAGTTATCTAACTTTTATCAGACGTTCTCAATCAGACGTCAAGGAAATTCAATTTAATGAGACAAACCAGCACCGCAGCAAGAAATAATAAGCTCAAACCTTCAAGCAACCTTATTATGAATGGTAGCGTCCGTGTACGGGTCATTCGCACTTTAGTGGCCATTCAAAATGGTCAATCACTTGCCAGTGTCCTTGACCCTTTATTAAACAGTCTGCATGACGGCGATAAAGGCTTTGCCCATGCGCTACTACTAACGACACTGCGTCAGTGGTACGCGCTGGCGCGTTTGCTCGATACGCTAGCGGACAATCCTATCGATGAGGTTGAGGTTAGGACTACTATTCAAGTGGGCTTAGCGCAATTGCTGTATTTAGAAGTGGCGGACCATGCAGCGATTCATGAAACGGTCGAAGCGGCAAAAGAGATTGACTTTGCCCATGCGACAGGTTTGATTAACGCTATCTTGCGTAAAGTCGCCAAAAATCCTAGTAAGTTCCGTAAGAAGTCCGATAAAAAGCACAGTCTGCCGAACTGGCTTGCCTATCAGCTTAAGCAAGACTGGAGCGAGCAGTATGATGAGCTGATGCAAGGTTTGCGCCAAGCAGCACCAATGTTCTTGCGAGTCAATTCGGCGGTTAGCTCAGTAGAGGATTATCAGCAAGCACTTGATGGGGCAGAGATTGAAGCAGATATCGTTGAGCTAACAACTGGTTTTAAGGTAGCGAACTCGTCACATACTACTACAATGCTATTAACCAAAGCTCTCAGGCTGCATCAAAGCACCGCTGTTAGCGCCTTGCCGCATTTCGCTGAAGGGGCTGTTAGCGTACAAGATATGCACGCTCAGCTTGCTGCGCCGATTATTAACAAAGCGTTAATGGCTAAAATAAGCGCTGATAAATCCAATACAGAAATTGATTCAGAAGCCCATAATAATGAGCTGCATATCTTAGATGCTTGTGCGGCACCTGGTGGTAAATTAGCTCATTGGTTAGAATTGATTAGCTCAAATGAGCATTCATTGTTTCACGTGAAACAAAGCGACGAATCTGTTTCTATGGTTTCAAAAGTGAAGCTGACTGCGATAGATAGTGAAGCACCGCGTATTGAACGTATATATGAAAATTTACAGCGTCTAAACTTAAATCAGCAAGATTTAGAGCAGGCTGAGAAGAATATAGCCCTAAATATCGTCTGTGCTGATGCCACCCGATGGCAGCATGGGAAAAACAAAAAAGCGGCTACCAATGAGCCGGTATTTGATGCAATATTACTCGATTCCCCTTGTACGGCGACTGGCGTGATTCGCCGTCATCCTGATATCAGTATTTTGCGTACCGAAGAAGACGTTGAGCAAACCGCATTGTTGCAAGCCGATATTTTGCATAATTTATGGCCACAATTGAAAGCGGGTGGTTATCTATTGTATGTGACCTGCTCTATCTTAAAGCAAGAAAACGCCCTTCAAATGCAGGATTTCATGACTCATTATAGTAATGTAGAAGCCATTGAGTTTAGCGACGATTGCAGTTGGGGTATCGAACAAGCGATCGGTCGCCAGTGTTTACCCATAGATAGCGAGAGTGGTGATGGTTTTTATTATGCCTTACTTCATAAGACAATGGCATAAAACTGCTGAATAAACCGTTTTAAATATTGAATAACCTCATTATAGACAGGACAATCTAATGAAATATATCAGTACCCGTGGTCAGACAGCGCCAATGGATTTTAGTGATGTGCTATTGATGGGTCTTGCGCCAGATGGCGGTTTAATGCTGCCTGAGCACTATCCAAAAATTGATAGCACGACCCTTGATGAATGGCGTACGCTCAGCTATCCACAGCTTGCCATGGCGATTATGCAGCGCTTTGCCACTGATATTCCTACGGCTGATTTGCAAGATATCATCGAGCGTACTTATACCGCTGAGATATTTGGTTCTGATGAGATTGTCCCTGTCCGCAAACTTGAAGATGATTTGTATATTTTAGGCTTGTCGAACGGTCCGACATTGGCATTTAAAGATGTGGCGATGCAGTTCTTGGGCAATGCCTTTGAATACGTGCTGAAAAGAAAAGACGCGCGTATTACCATCATTGGTGCGACTAGTGGTGACACGGGCAGCGCAGCAGAATATGCGCTACGTGGTAAAGACAATATCGAAGTCTTTATGCTGTCACCACACGGCAAAATGAGCGAGTTCCAGCGCGCGCAAATGTATAGCTTGACCGATGCTAATATTCATAATATCGCCATCGATGGTATGTTTGATGATTGCCAAGATATTGTCAAAGCGCTGCAACAAGATGCTAAATTTAAAGCGGCTTATAACCTCGGTACCGTTAACTCTATCAACTGGGGTCGTATCCTTGCGCAAATCGTTTATTATTTTAAAGCCTACTTTGCCGTCACTACGAGCAACGATGAAAAAGTCAGCTTTAGCGTGCCATCAGGTAACTTTGGTAATATTTGCGCCGGTCACATTGCTCGCGAAATGGGCTTGCCAATTGACCGTCTAATCGTCGCGACCAACGAAAACGATGTGCTTAACGATTTCTTTAATCAAGGTGCCTATCAGCCGCGTCCGACCGATAAAACTTACGTCACGTCTAGCCCATCAATGGATATCTCTAAAGCATCTAACTTTGAGCGCTTTGTTTATTTATTGCTAGATAAAGACAGCGCCCGCGTTCATGAGTTATTTGAAGGGGTGAAATCTGGGCAAGGGTTTGATTTGTCTGACTTGATGGAAGCGGTTAATACCCGTTATGGCTTTGCTGCGGGCAAATCGACCCATAATGACCGCTTACAAACCATTAAAGCGCTTTATGAGCAGCATGGTGAATTGGTCGATCCGCACACGGCCGATGGTATCAAAGTCGCCAAAGAATTACAGCGCGAGGGCGAAGTGATTGTTTGTGCAGAAACAGCGTTGCCCGTTAAGTTTGCCGATACTATCTTTGAGGCGGTTGGAGAGATAGAAATTGCGCGTCCTGCGCATACCGAAGGCTTAGAAGACTTACCACAGCAGGTGGTGGTATTAGATAATAATGCCGAACTGGTCGCTGAGCAAATCCGTCAATATGTAACGCCAAATATAGCTTAGAGACCTTATTTATAAAAAATATTCATTAAAGTTAATATCCAATCAAAGGTTACGCTATTGTAATAAAGTGTTTATGATTGTGTTATGGTAGATATAATTGTAATATTAGAAACAGCGTCGGCAAGTCATTATCTGTTAGACGCTTTTTTAGCAACCAAACCCGTCAATCATACTGAACAGCTGCTTTATAGACATTATGATAGCGTTATTTTAAGTTTTTTATGCTCATGTTTTCTTATACATGTTTCTTTCTTACCAATAATTTTTGAGCATAAGAAATAGACTTAGATAGCCTTTATCATGGTACTGATCGCAGTACATATTGTGGATATAACAATGAAGATGAGCTTAAAGAAGATAGCAAAAGCACTATTACTGACGACATTTAGTGGTGCAATGCTGCTGACCACTGCCCACGCCAATAATCCACCGCCGACTATTAAGGCTGATGCGCCCAATCGCTATATCGTCAAAAAAGGCGATACGTTATGGGATATCTCAGGGCGTTATCTAGATAGTCCATGGCGCTGGAAAGAGATTTGGGCGACCAATAAGCAAATCAAAAATCCCAACCTTATTTATCCTAATGACATTCTTATCCTCTGCGTGATTCAAGGTAAAACCTTGGTTGGGGTTGATACGGGTGAGGGCTGTGCTGGGGTTGAAAAGCAATTGACGGGTAATGTGGTTGCCAGCTCAGTGACTGTGACCTCTACCGCTAATAGTATTCCACCTATTCCATGGTCGGCGATTCAGCATTGGCTCGACAAAACCATCATTGTTAATCCAGCAGATTTTAATACCACCCCATACATTTTGGCCTCAAAAAAAGGTAATTTGATTACCGCTAGTGGCGATAAAGTCTATGCCAAAGGCGTACCACTTATCGTTGGCCAACGTTATGGTATTTACCGTGAGGGCGAGAAGTATGTTGAGCCTAAAACACAAAAAGTCATTGGTTTAGAAGTGACTCAAGTCGCTACCGGTCTGGTCACGTCTACCGAGACCAACGGCGTGACCAGCTTGCAGCTTATCGATAGCTATGGCAAAGAAGTCCGTGAAGGCGATCGCGTTTTTGTTGAGTTAAATAACTCCATCCCGCCCGTATTTTATCCAACCCCAGCAACGGTTAGTCGCGGCGGTATGATTGTCCGCGTTATGGATTCTATTAGCTCAGCCGCTAAAGGTAGTGTTGTCGCTATCAATTTAGGTCGCACGCACGGTGCCAAACCTGGTGATGTCTTAACCGTTTTCCAAAAAGGCGCGGTCATACGCGATATCAAGGACAATGATATGCCAGTACGTTTGCCAAGCGAGCCAACTGGTATGGTGATGGTGTTTAATACCTTTGATGATATCAGCTATGCTTATGTGCTTGACTCTGAACTACCACTTAACGTCGGTGATCAGCTGTTACCACCGCCGTATCTATAATCAGTACAATGCTTATTCTTTACGCCAAGCGTTTAACCTTAGACTAAATGAGCTAGATGATTATGACTGCCGTCACTTCTCTTTTATCCGCTGAGCAGCGCGCAGTTTTGGCGCTGTGGACTGAGGTGAATGCGTCGTTATCAGCGTATCACAAACTTATCTCGGCCTTCGGTAGTGCAGGACTTGCTTGGAACGCTAAAGTAGAGGCATGGCGTCAATTGGGTATTCATAGTACCCATCTTAAACGCCATGAGCAGCCAGAACAAACGCTCACTACTATCGATAAAATCCAGCAAGCATGGTTAGAGGGAAAATACGGTCTGCTATTTGCAGACCAGCCTGATTATCCAGCACAGTTGCTAGAGATATACGACCCACCACCTGTTTTGTTTTATCGCGGCGATAAAGCGCGTTTACAGCAAGCGCAAATCGCCATCGTTGGTAGTCGCAAACCAACCGCCCACGCGCAAAAAACGACCTTTGATATGGCGCAATATTTAGCGCAAGCCGGTTACATTATCACCAGCGGCCTTGCGTTGGGCGTCGATAAGCGTGCCCATTTAGGCGCTTTGACCCAAGTTGATGCTGAATATCAAGGTCGTACGGTTGGCGTGATGGGTACAGGAATTGATGTCAATTATCCCAATCATCATGACAAATTGTTTAGCCAGATTATCGATCAAGGCGGCTGTATTATTAGCGAGCTATTACCACATACACTGCCACATAAGCATACCTTTCCGCGCCGTAATCGTTTAGTTGCAGGACTCAGCCTTGCAACGATTGTCACTGAAGCGACCATTCAAAGCGGCTCACTGATTACTGCGCGCCTAACCTCAGAGCAAGGTAAACAAGTTTTCGCCATTCCAAGTCATATTGATAATAGCAATGCCGAAGGCTGTCACCATTTGATACGTGAAGGCGCAACTTTGATTTATCATCCGCAGCAGGTAATCGAGGATATTACTAATCAGCTAAGCTATGATAATCGCCCATACCACTCAACCCATTCAACCGAAAGCTCGTCAGCAAATAATTGTCTTTCTTCAAAAACTATAACTACGATTAGCAATCCTATTGCCCCTAATGGGCAGTCGCCACAGTCTAATCTCAAACCTTCCTCCAATGCTATTTTGATTCCTGAGCATTTAATGCCAGTCTATGAGCAGCTTGATTGGCGTGGGCAGGATTTAGATGGATTGTTAAATACTATTGAGATGACGCCAGCGCAATTAATTGCTCAGCTTATGGAGCTGGAGTTATTAGGCGTTATCAGTGTACAAGGTGGGCGTTATTTGCGTGTCTAATGTTTATTATAAGCTAGGGCGATTTTGCCAAATCTTTAAAACTGCTATTTTGCGCATCATTAAAGTTGTATTATATCCTCTCACACTTTTCTATCCTTTTCAGCTATGTCTACCTCTAAACCACTTATTACCGATTCTATCATCGAAGCTGCGCGTTGGTTGCAACAAGGACAGCTGCTTGCTTATCCAACCGAAAGCGTTTGGGGCATCGGTTGCGACCCCTTTAATCAACAAGCGGTACAGCAGCTTTTGGCTATCAAACAACGACCGTTAGAGAAGGGCATGATTGTGGTCACTGATAGTATCAGTCGACTGACAGCGCTATTAAGTAATCTAAATGATGAGCAACGCCAGTTGGTGTTAGACAGCTGGCGTAACGACTCTAATTCTGATGCTGATGCTGATGCTGATTCTGTTTTCGATTGTGATGTCGATAGCCAGCAGGCGCATACGTGGTTATTACCGTTGTCAGAAAACTTACCCGTTTCTATCCCTGCGTGGATTACCGGTGCCCATCATAGTGTGGCGGTGCGAGTGATTGACCATCCGTTGGTGCAGCAGTTATGTCAACAAGTGGTTTCTGACCACAATCCTTATGGCTTTGTCGTCTCGACCAGCTGTAACCCTTCTGGTCAGCCGCCTGCTTTGTCATTAGTAGAAGCGAAGGCTTATTTTTTAAATAGTGACCGCGCCGATAGTTTTAATGGCAATGAAAATCACAAGCTTTCAGCTAATATAAGTGGAAATCAACAAGTCGGCTATCTAAAGGGCGAAACGCTGGGCTATCAGCTTCCTAGCCAAATCAGCGATGCGCTAACGGGTCAAGTGATTCGTTAGCCGCCATTCATAACTTAACGATTTTTTGTAATAGTCGCTAACCATCACTAAGTTACCTTATCTTTTTTACCTACCTATCACTGGCTGCTTTAAGCCTTAGTCCTACAATTCATCTCTTGTTTTTGTAGATGGTTTTTTGTCACACTGAGAAAAACGTAAGACAACTATAAGGATAAAAAGCGATGAATATTCTAATCAGTGGTGGCTCAGGATTTCTAGGTAGCGCGTTTAGTGAAGCAATCATCAAGCGTTATCAGAAGGACAATAAGGCAGTGCAGGTTACGTGGCTGACGCGCGATAGCAAGCAGGCGCATCCTAATGATATTAAAATGATGACCTATGATGAGCTGGCGACATCAAATAAGAGCTTTGATGTTATTTTGAATCTAGCAGGCGCAGGAATTGCCGATAAACGTTGGAGTGCTGAGCGTAAGGAGCAACTACTTGCCAGCCGCGTCAAGCCTACTGAGGAACTACTGGATTTTATCGCGCGTAGTAGTACAAAACCTAAGCTACTGGTTAGTGGTTCAGCGATTGGCTGGTATGGTGCTCAAGGTGACAAGAAGTTGACAGAAAGCAGTGGTTTTAACGCTGATTTTTCACATAAACTTTGTGATGACTGGGAGCAATTGGCATTGAAAGCCACCGATTACAGCGTGCCTGTTGTTATCGTGAGAACGGGTGTCGTCATTCATCCTAAGGGCGGTATGGTTAGAAAATTATTAACGCCATTTAAAATGGGTGTCGGCGGTCAGTTGGGGGAGGGTACGCAAATCATGAGCTGGATCAGCCGCACCGATTGGGTAAGGGCGGTGATATTTGTCATTGAACAGCATCTTGCCAATCCGGCTAATCAACAACAGCAATCAAATAGCGTTGATAATGCTCTAACAACAGCAAACGCTACGCCAGCGCGGGTTTATAACCTGACAGCGCCCAAGCCTGTGACCAATCATAATTTTACTAAGACACTTGGCGCATGGCTACACCGTCCGACATTTTTTACTTTACCAGTATTTTTATTAAAGTTAATGTTTGGTGAGATGTCGACCTTGTTGATTGATGGGCAAAAAGTATTGCCACAAGCGCTACTGGACGCGGGCTTTGAATTTGAACACTTAACTTTAGAGCAAGCACTGGAGCAGCAAGGGTAAACTTTTAGAGATATGTTTCATGTGAAACAGCGATTTTAAAAATGCTCTAAATTGCTGAGCGTTTTATGTTTTAACGGCTATCAAGTTTCAATAAACCATCATGCTGTCTACAACAGGTAAGAATATTGGCGTACTATAAGCCTGTCTTTGTCTGATTCAATTTTATTATGTGGCCTTTTATCATCCTTACCCAACTGCTCTCCCTTATGAGTAGTATTATATTTTACTGGTTCTTTCAACCAAAACAGCGCGTAGCTAAAATTGGCTTACTCTTAAGTATTTTTATTATCAATAATGCTTTTTTGCTCTACGGATTGAGTGAGTTTTGGCACGAGCGCTTCCATGTCTATTTGGTTGCAGGTATTTTGCAAGGCTTTATGTTTTATGCCGCATTAATAACTGCTGTTATTGCCTTAGTGTATGTTTATATTCTTAGGCAAAAACCTCAGCCAAAACTTATACGCGCCGTTGCCACGGTCATTTATAGTAGTATCGTAGGTTTGGCAGTATTTAATGCCTATTCACCTGTTGTCCATCGACTGCAAGTAACGACGGATAAAGCACTTAAGCAACCGCTGCAAATAGCTTTGGTTTCTGACACGCACTTAGGGAGATGGTTTGGCAATCGGCAGATTGATAAGATGGTAAAGCTGATTGATGCCCAAAATCCTGATGTCGTGGTCATCGCAGGCGACGTTATGAATGATTCGACCGACGCTTATGACTCTACCAATATGCATGCGCACTTATCAAAATTGACAGCGCCGCTCGGTGTCTATGCCACTTTAGGCAATCACGATTATTCGGGTAATGAAGTCGCGATTGCTAGGGCAGTCGAGCGGGCAGGTATTCAGGTTATTGACAATAAAAGCGTTTGGTTGGATGACTCAGTGTTGCTGATAGGGCGTTCGGATGAAACCGATCCCGCACGTCCTGCTGCGACAGAGTTGCTTAGTGAGGTGAGGGCTAATAAGCCGGTAATATTTTTAGAGCACAGCCCTGCCGATTTAGAACAAATAAAAGGTTTGCCGATCGATTTGCACCTGTCAGGGCATACACATGGCGGGCAGATATTTCCTTTAACACTATTGCTAAAGTGGTTTACGCCGCTGGTTTATGGAGCAAAGTACAGTGAGGGCACGCAGTTTTTGGTGACTTCTGGCTATGGCATTGGGGCGGTACCGTTTCGGCTTGGCACGCGCTCTGAGATATGGATGATTACCTTACAGGCAGCGCAATAGTCGTCACTATAGGAGTCATAAATTGAATAAAAACACAGAACAGTCATTAGAATTCAACTGCTTTATAAATACTACTAAAAACCAGCAAACGCTATATTAGAATATTATCTCGCTAGGAATTTTCATGCGCTACGCATTTATTATCACTATTATCGTCCTCGTGCAGCTGTTTAGTTTTGGCGCAGCGTGCAGTCTAGAATGGTGGCTACAGCCTTGGAGCACGCCTTTATTAATACAAAATACTTGGATTGCTGTCTTTGCGATTACTAATACTCTTTTGCTGCTTAGCGTCACAAAGTCGTTTGCTAATAGCTATCGTTGGATAAGCGCTTGGATGATGGTGATGCATTTTATGATGCTTACGGCGTTGTTAAGTAGTCTATTGTATGGTGGTTTTTGGCTTTTACATGCTTTGGGCGTTCATACTTTTTATGATACAGAAGTCAGTAGCATTGGCTTACGTGTTTTTGCCTTAGTTTTCTTTATAGGACTATTTAACTATACGCTGTATAGCGCGTATGTACCCGTAGTACGAGAGCTGTCTATTAAGATTGACAAACTACTGACTCATCCGCTGCGCATTGCGGTAGCCAGTGATTTGCATTTGGGTCGCTTATTTGGCAATAAATCTATCGGACGGCTCAATGACATTGTGCAGCGCTATGAAGCAGATATATTGTTGATGCCAGGCGATATTATGGATGACAATACCAAGGCATTTGCGGCCTATAATATGGCAGAAGATTTGGCGAAGCTTGCAAGCAATCTGCGCTACGGTGTTTATGCAACATTAGGTAATCACGATTTGTATGGTCATGAGCAGCCAATTAGCGAGGCTCTACAAGCTGCTGGTGTGCAATTGCTCAACGATGACGTGACTTGTCTGTCGCATCGAGGTCAGCCGATTTGGCTTGTTGGACGATTTGACAATCATAAACGACAGAGGGTAGGAACGACCGAGCTGATCAAGCAAGTGACTACTGCTGAGCCAGTGATTTTGTTAGACCACCGACCGAGCGATATTATGGCGCATAGTCAGTTGCCGATTGATTTACAGGTTTCGGGACACACCCATAATGGGCAAATATTTCCAGCCAATTTTATTGTAAAGGCCATCAATCGTTTGGGCTATGGCTACGAAAAAATCGGTCAAGGTCACTTTGTGGTATCGTCAGGGTATGGATTTTGGGGCATACCCTTTCGTTTGGGCTCACGTTCTGAAGTTTGGCTTATTAGCTTAAGCGGTCAGCCGAGTTGATAGACAATTACCTTTATCATCATCTACCTTTATCATTATAAGTATAATCAGAACCATTTTACTCGGCGATTTAGTTTTAATGAGCCTTTAACTGCCTATTGAACATCATTGTCACTTTTTAGTGATAACGGCCATTTAATGATAACAGCCATTTTTAGCCCATTTAGATGTCCATCGATTGAATTGAATTGAAGACACGCCCTAGGCTGCTAATACGTTTTGTGTGCTGATAACGTCACGTACAAAGCCAGCAAAGCCATGAATAATATGGTTAGTTTCCTGCTCAAGTCCTTGGTGCACGCTCATAAAATGAATAAAGCCATGCGGCGCACCATAGACCGTATAAGTTTGGACAGCTCTACCATAATCCTCTAACTGCTTGGCATACGCAAACGCCTCATCACGTAAAACGTCCAATTCTGCTGCAACGACATAGGTCGGGCAAATGTGGCGATTGTCACCGAGCATAGGCGACGTCAAAATATGTTGACGCGGCAGCGGACTATTTTCTAAACAAGCAGCATCAAAAACCGCCACATCGGCGTGATCGAGCAATAACCCTTCGCCGTATAGCTCCCAGCTTGGATAATCATTTTCGATATCTGTCACAGGGTATAAAGGCATTTGTGCCAGTGGCTGCGGCAAGCGCTGTAATATCTCAAACGTTTTTTGCCCATCAATCCCTAAGTCTTGCCATGCTTTTGCAGACGGTGTAATGACTTGTTGGGCAATCATAGTAGATAAGCCGCCGCCCGCACTATCTCCTGCCAAAACAATACGCGACGCTAATGCCCCAAATTTATGGCAATTATCCGCCAACCAAGCATAAGCAGCAATACAATCTCTTAGTCCCGTAGGCGCAGGATATTCAGGTGCTAGGCGATAATCAACACTGACCACTGGCCAACCTGTTTGCTCACAGACGGCATGACAAAACTCGTGATGGGTGTTGATGTCGCCAATACAAAAGCCACCGCCATGGAAAAATAGCATGACGGTTTCATCAGGATTGCGTTTGGCTTTCTTTTTAAAGCTAAAGCCTGCTGCATTTACTCGCTTTTGATAACAACGAATCAGCATATCGCCATCATCAGCGTTGGCAATCGTCTTATCTTCCCAATTTACGCTAGGCTCATTTTTCTTGGTAAAAGGTTTTATACTGTCGAATAATGAAGAGCTTGCCTGATGCCAAACTCTAGGCGTTTGCATAGCAACGGCGTCAGTAGCAAACCGTTTACGCAGCTCACCCATTTCTGAGAGCTGTAAAGGGGTTTTAAGCTTACTATTCACCGCAAGAATCAAGCGCAGATGCGCATCAACATGTTCATATTGCTTAGCCGTTGGTCCATCTAGATAACCAACCAAGCTGTCTAATACTGCCTCTGGCAAGAGACCGATACTTTTCATTGCATAGTGCAGCAAATGTGGCTGATAAGCCGTCACCAAATTGTGATGTAGCACCTTGTCTCTAATAGATAGGGGCTCGCTGTCAGTGCTGGCCTGCACGCCATCAGTTTTTATTTGCAAAGTATTTATCTGTAATGGCTCTTGTTTACCACTCTCTAAAGAGTCATTTGAAGGTTTATTAAGTAAACGCTCAGGTTTTTCTTGACCTAAAGACGTAAGGTTTAGTGTCTTTACTGCTTTATTAAGTAAGGTGTTGACTGATAATGTCGCTGAATAAGGCATAACACCTCCCATAAATGATAAATTATATTTGTAGTTATCATAAGATAGGCAAAAATAAAGTTGAGTATTATTTAGTAATAGTTTGCGGGCTAATAGTAATTTATTTGCCTTAACTGACGCTTTTTTGTAGGTTTTGTTAGTGAAATGAATTACTTATTGACAATAAGCGTAAAGGGAATAAGGTTGCTTAAGAGAAGGTAATCATCACAAGTATTACCATGACGCTGTCATGGATTAAGATGGTGTTCATGCACAGCGAGAAAAATTCTGCAGAGTAGGCTTGAAATTTACCCTCATCACCTTTATTAATCAGCTATCAGAAGGTAGTTAAACGTTATTGCCAAACATATATGATTCATAAAATCACGGTTTGGCGAATGGCCAATTATTTCATTATCTGGCCAATTTATGGTGTTGTTTTCTAGTCCATCATTATTCAGTTAATAACCTTATTCATAATTATATAAAGGAGCCATCATGAGCGAGCAGAATAATAACCACGAAAATATTGATCAAAATGTCTCACACGACAACGTTTCGCACGACAATGTCGAGCACGACGATAGTATCTTAAAAGAAACGCTAGAAGAGTTTAATCCACAGCAAAATTCAGGGGAAGAAAGCACTATCGAAAACGATATCGATTTAGATACGTTTAAAGCGCGTATCGCCGAGTTAGAAGGCGAGGTCAAGCAAGCGAAAGAAGGTACAGCGCGCGCCAATGCTGAAGCTTACAATGCACAAAAACGTATGGAGCAAGAGGCCGATAAGAGCAAGAAGTTCGCCTTGCAAAAATTTGCCAAAGAGCTATTAGAAGTTGTCGATAATTTAGAGCGCGCTATCGAAAACGCGCATGCAGATGACCCTGTCACCGAAGGTGTCAGATTGACTCATAAAGCATTATTAGATGTCTTAAACAAAAACGGCGTAGAAGTGGTTGAGCCACAAGGCGAGAAATTTAATGCTGATTTGCATGAAGCGGTTGGCATTGATCCAGAAGCCGAAGCTGATACTGTGGGTACGGTACTGCAAAAGGGCTATAGCCTAAATGGTCGTTTGCTGCGCCCAGCAATGGTTCGCGTTGGGCAGTAGGTTCTACAAGCTTAACTATGTAGAGGTTAATATTTTACATAATAAGTCTTTAACCAAGCTAAACCTTACTATTAATAAGGGTTTACACAAAAAATCACATAAAAGACATTTTTTGTCGGTTATATGACTTGAAATAATACAGCCTCAAACCTATATAGAACAACAAGTGACCGTCTGGTATCTGCTAGGTTAGGTCTGATGAGATAAATATCTTATTTAAAAATAAATTAGGAGCAATTAATTATGGGTAAAGTAATTGGTATTGACTTGGGTACAACGAACTCATGTGTCGCAGTGATGGAAGGTGATAAAGTTAAAATCATTGAAAATGCTGAAGGTACGCGTACTACACCATCGATTGTCGCTTATAAAGATGACGAAATCCTTGTTGGTCAGTCGGCCAAGCGTCAAGCGGTCACCAACCCGAACAACACTTTATTTGCCATTAAACGTCTGATTGGTCGTCGTTTCGATGACAAAGTGGTACAAAAAGACATCGGTATGGTGCCTTATAAAATCGCTAAAGCCGATAACGGTGATGCGTGGGTTGAAATTAACGGTAAAAAATTAGCGCCACCACAGGTTTCTGCTGAAATCTTGAAAAAAATGAAAAAAACAGCGGAAGACTATCTTGGTGAAAGTGTTACCGAAGCTGTTGTAACAGTACCTGCATATTTTAATGATTCGCAGCGTCAAGCAACCAAAGATGCCGGTAAAATCGCCGGTCTTGATGTAAAACGTATTATTAACGAACCAACCGCTGCCGCACTCGCTTACGGTATGGATAAAAAACAAGGCGATAGCACCGTTGCCGTTTATGACTTGGGTGGTGGTACTTTTGACGTATCAATCATCGAAATCGCTGACGTTGATGGCGAGCAGCAGTTTGAAGTACTAGCGACCAATGGTGATACATTCCTTGGCGGTGAGGACTTTGACTCAGCGTTAATTGATTATTTGGTTGATGAGTTCAAAAAAGACCAAGACGTCAACCTAAAAGGTGACTCTCTTGCGATGCAGCGTCTAAAAGAAGCCGCTGAAAAAGCAAAAATCGAGCTATCAAGTGCCCAAAGCACTGAAGTCAACCTACCATATATCACTGCCGATAGCAGTGGTCCTAAGCATTTGGTTGTCACTATCAGCCGCTCAAAACTTGAGAGCTTAACGGAAGAGTTGGTACAACGCACGATGGGTCCTTGTAAAACTGCCCTTGAAGATGCTGGTCTAAAAGTTGGCGATGTCGATGACGTTATCTTAGTTGGTGGTCAGACTCGTATGCCGTTAGTACAGCAAAAAGTACAAGAATTCTTTGGTCAAGAGCCACGTAAAGACGTGAACCCTGACGAAGCAGTTGCCGCTGGTGCTGCGATTCAAGGAGCGGTATTGTCTGGTGACAAGACTGACGTGCTATTGCTTGACGTGACACCATTGACCCTAGGTATCGAAACCATGGGCGGGGTAATGACGCCAATCATTGAGAAAAATACCATGATTCCGACTAAGAAATCACAGGTGTTCTCAACGGCTGAAGACAACCAGCCAGCCGTAACGATTCAGGTGTATCAAGGTGAGCGTAAAATCGCTAACCAAAACAAACAGCTTGGTCGTTTTGACTTGACAGATATTCCACCTGCGCCACGTGGCCTGCCGCAAATCGAAGTTACCTTTGACATCAACGCTGACGGTATCATGAACATCTCAGCGAAAGACAAAGGTACTGGTAAAGCGCAAAGTATCCAGATTAAAGCGGATTCTGGTTTATCGGACGAAGAAGTCGAACAAATGGTGCGTGATGCTGAAGCCAACGCTGCTGAAGATGAGAAATTTGCTAACCTTGCGCAGGTACGTAACGAAGCAGATGGTCGTATTCATGCGGTACAAAAAGCGCTAAAAGAAGCAGGCGATAAAGTCACTGAGGATGAAAAATCAACAGTAGAGACTGCAATTTCTGAGCTTGAAGCGGCTGCTAAAGAAGATGATCATGATGACATCAAAGCCAAACTTGAAGCGCTAGACAATGCATTCTTACCAGTGAGCCAAAAGATTTATGCTGATGCTGGGGCTGGCGTAGAAGGTATGGATCCAAGCCAGTTCCAACAAGGTGCTGATAATGCTGGTAACAATAACCAAGCAGATGACGATGTCGTCGATGCTGAGTTTACTGAAGTTGACGAAGATAAAAAATAAGCTTAATTAAAGCTTAAAACGACGTTGATTTTATAATAAAAGGCGTGTCTTTCGTGAACTGACCCCCATAAGTTGGACACAACTTATGGGGGTTATTTTATGAAGTATGACATCGACTTTAAACTAAG
>NZ_DFQS01000073.1:0-191 GCF_002377905.1 Psychrobacter sp. UBA3483
TAGGGCGTGTCTTCAATTGGATAAGCCATAAATAATAGTTACAATACCGCATCTATTGAGTCGATGCGAGAAATACAAGTTATGGCAAGAAAAGCATTAACAGATACGCTTTGGGATCAATTGCAATCGACGATGATAAAGTACGGCTGCTATCAAACTCAAAACAGCCGAGAGATCATGGAAGCCATACT
>NZ_DFQS01000073.1:469-4347 GCF_002377905.1 Psychrobacter sp. UBA3483
GATGAATTGAAGACACGCCCTAGTAAAATATTCATTAAATAGAGCCTTTTTTAGGCTCTATTTTCTTTTATTACTATTGCTCAGGTAAGTATATACCTAATAGTTTTGTGAAAATCCGTGACAGTATCTGTTATGCCCCCTATAATGGGGCTTTCATTTGGGCTAAATGAATTTATCTATCATTACCGCTATGAGTATTAGGTGACGCAGTGTTTTTATAATGACTACTCTGCATATTTAGTACTAGAGTAATGTCCTGTAATTGAGACGCAATCTGATGAGTAATAATCTGTTGATGCGACATAAGGAGTGTGACGCATGTTAATTTTGACACGCCGCGTGGGCGAAACGCTAATGATTGGCGATGAGGTCAGTGTGACTGTCCTAGGCGTTAAAGGCAATCAAGTACGAATCGGCGTCAATGCGCCAAAAGATATCGCGGTACACCGTGAAGAGATTTATCAGCGTATTCAGCATGAACGCACGGTACAATCGCAAATGCAACATCTTGAGCAAGGCAGCTTTGCGCCTTCATTCGATGATGAAGACTATTTTAATCGCTAAATTGTTCGCTTGTTAACTCACTATCAATAATTATTGGGCATAAATTAAGCACCCTATTTTTGCTTTTTAATCTGCTCTGAGGTCATGTATTTATGAGTATCCGTCAATCAGATGTATCGGCTCTACTTAATGGTTTAAATAAAAAAGCCATTGGATTCAATGATGTCATCAGCTTTATTGATGATTTTTATCGTTATGCGCCAGCACCTTTTGTCAATGGTATGCTGCATAATGCGGCGGGCGAAAACGAAGGCAGCGCCAAGATTTTTGGTTTTGCTAAGCACCATGGTCTAAATCAATTGGACACGCTAAAATTGTTTGGTGAACATTATGCCAAGGTACAAGCAACGCCTAAAGGTACCGATCATGCCAATATTCGTAACTTTTTACATTGGGGCTGGCAAGGATTTTTAATGGAAAAAAATCCATTAACGCCGCGTCCAAGTGTTGATACTAGCGCGCTGTAGTTTTCTATTTTCGCTAACTATCTATTTTAAAAGTATTAAAAAAGCCACGCTATCATCATAGCGTGGCTTTTTTCTGTTTACTGCTTTCAATTTGGTGCTTTTGACTTAATGCTGCTTAGCCGCTTACTTGTCTCAATTAACTGCGATAAAGCTGCTGCTTATTTATTATGAAATTTAACGGGTTGCACCGCCCCTTTAGGATTAGGCATGTTGGGATAATGATGCTCGTGTTCGACATCACATTCCGCGCCCACGACAGAGCCATCGTCTCGCACAGGTTTATGAATATAACCGGTACGCTCGGCGGGCGGCAAATGCTCATGCTCCCATACCATGACCGCTTGCATACAAGTTTCGCGCTGCTCAGGGGTGAGCTTACGACCATCCGACCATTTGCCCAGCTCAATGGCTTGACGAAACTTCTCTACCACTTCTGGGGTCACACTTGCTAATATCGTTTGTTTGTCCATCGTACCTACTCTCCGCGACTATTTTTATAACCCAGTACTATCTTGAAAAATCTAGCACTACATTTATTCTTCTATAATATCATCATCGATATCCATACTGAACTCTTCGGCATGGACGTTCCAGTGTAATTTGGTGCGGCAGGCTTCATAAAAATCAAACC
This sequence comes from Psychrobacter sp. UBA3483, assembly GCF_002377905.1. GTDB lineage: Bacteria > Pseudomonadota > Gammaproteobacteria > Pseudomonadales > Moraxellaceae > Psychrobacter. The sequence continues at coordinate 2,132 of NZ_DFQS01000073.1, forward strand.
CTGGCGGATGAAGTAAGGTGAGCTTATCAGGATGCTTACGAATATAAAGGCGCTGCTCTTGGTCGAGCGCGATACTCGGCTTGCCGTCGGCGCTGACTTGTGGCTGGGTGCGGTTGTCCTCATGAATACGAATACAAATCTCGCTGGTGCCGCTAACCACAATCGGACGACTGGACAAGGTATGCGGATGCATCGGCACCAAACAAATGGCATCCATACTCGGATGAATAATCGGACCACCACCTGAAAGTGCATAAGCAGTGGAACCCGTCGGCGTTGCGACAATAAGTCCATCACTATGCTGACGATAGACATCGTGCCCGTCAATTTTCATCTGAAAATCAATCATATGCACCGATTTACCCGCATGCAGCACCACATCGTTGAGCGCCATATCTTCGTGAATGATTTTTCGTCCTTCACGAATCTCCATGGTCAGCAAAAATCTGTGGTCTAACTGATAATCACCCATCAACACTTGCCGTAGTTTAAAGGCCACTTCATTAGGCTTTACATCAGCTAAAAATCCCAAACGACCACGGTTGACCCCTAAGACTGGTACCCGATAACGCGCCAATGCTTCGGCAGCATGCAATATCGAACCATCGCCGCCTACCACGATGACCAAATCGCAAATTTCACCAATCAGGCTGCGTTTAACAATTTTTACACGCTCAATCTCGGTCAGGTTTAACGTCGGTAAATTGGCTGTCTGCACATCCATAATCAATGTCAGATTCATCTCATTGATGGTTTTGGCAATCTGCACCAGACTTTGGGTCACGCTGCGTTTTCCAGCTCGGCCCATTAGGCCAATACGCCTAAAAGCAGGGTTTTTGATGGCGTGGAACAGCTCTGATTCATGTAAGTGCGGCAATCGTGCGGACTGCGCTGAGTTTTCCATAAAACGACTCGGCATAACGAAAAATACAGTGCAATGATAACGAGAAATCAGCGCTTAGACTAGCATGTTTATGAAGTTTCGTTGTTAACTGTCGTAATTGGCCCCATATAATTTCTATCATACGCCACTTTTAAGCGTATTTGTTTTGCTACTCATTACCGCTTTATATGTTAATACGCCAATCTCAACTTATCGTAGGCTTTTGATTTTTATAGAATTTAAAATTCTAATTTTTTTAACTGAAATTTTAAAAACTAAGTAAACCAATACCTTAGAAAAATAAGTTGAGAGTGGGGTATGTTAATATCCACAGATTAGTTAAGGCTTGATAGCCACGTGACGCCTTGCATACGCTCACGTAAACACAGTTGACAATAATGGCGGTTTTGCTAAAGTAGCTGGCATCTTAGTTATTTATACTTTAAAAAGGACAACTTTATGGCAAATCCTATTGTCAGTCGCGCAGAGCTTGCCGTTGGCGGCGCGCCGATGACGGTAAAGGGTGTGATTCAAAAGACCAGTTTATTGCTTGGCTTATCGGCGATTACGGGTATTGGATTTTTCTTTTATGCGCTAATGGCAGGCCTATCACAAGGCTTCATCACCATGGCTGCTTTTGGTAGTATGTTTGCCGCCTTTGGTCTTGCGATTTTCATCACTTTTAAACCACAAAAAGCCAAAACCTTTGCCGTACCTTATGCGTTATTAGAAGGTATCTTTTTAGGTGGTATCTCGCTGTTCTTTATGCGCATGTACCCAAGCGTGCCCGTCACCGCCATGTGTGCAACCTTTGTCACCGCAGCGGTCATGTTAGGGCTGTATCGCTCAGGTTTGGTTAAAGTCACTGAAAAATTCCGCTCAATCGTCACCTCAGCATTGATTGCCATCATGTTGGTTTATGTGGCGCAGTGGGTATTGTCTTTAGCGTTTGGTTCGAGCTTGCCCTTCTTATTTGAAGGTGGCGCTATTGCTATCGGCTTTAGCTTATTTGTCATTGTTATCGCCTCTTTTACCCTATTATTAGATTTTGATAATATCGATCGCGGCGTGGCGATGGGTGTCTCAGAAGATTATGAATGGTTATTTAGTATTGGTATCCTTGCGACGCTAGTATGGATGTATATTGAATTTATGCGTCTGCTAAGTTACCTACAAGACTAAGCCAAACCCTGTTTAGTAGTTATTTAAATAGAAAAACCGTCTTTTATGAACTGACCCCCATAAGTTGGACACAACTTATGGGGGTTATTTTATGAAGTATGACATCGACTTTAAACTAAGGGTGATAGCCTATTATCAACAAGGACATTCA
>NZ_DFQS01000017.1 GCF_002377905.1 Psychrobacter sp. UBA3483
TCGAAGTTGAGAGTGGGGTTTATATAGAGAAACACATGCACATCCCTGCTGTTTTTGCCGAAGAAAATTTCGATAGTATTATCGACTTTATTGCCGCCAAGCCATTGGCAACTATTATCGCTCAAACTAAAGACGGCATAGAAGCTTGTCATATTCCTTTATTTCTCTATGACGAACATTCTGATTCTAAAGGTAATCAACGCTACCTTTATGGTCATTTTGGTCGTAAAAATCCTATTTACCAACAGGCTTTAGCAGACAGTTCATGGTTAATTATCTTTCAAGATTCTGGACACTACATCAGCCCTAACTGGTATCCTAGCAAAGCCAAAACTCATAAAGAAGTGCCGACATGGAACTATCAAAGCGTCCATATTCAATCTAAAATTGAGCTGCTTGAAGGCAATAATACCCTTAAATGGATATTAGCTACCATGACCGCGCGGCAAGAAGTAATAAATAATAACCCTTGGTCGCTAGATGACGCACCAGCTGCTTATATCGATGCCATGTGTCGCGGTATTATTGGCTTTAGATTTCCTATCGATTCGATACAAGCCCAATTTAAATTAAGCCAAAATAAAACTGTAGAAAACATCAGAGGGGTGATAAACGGCTTAGAGAATTTACATACAAATGACGCTAAAGAAATGGCTGTTAAAATTACACATCAGAATAAAGGCTAATTTTTTTACTTATTCACCATAAAAACCTATTTTGAAAAACTTTAATCACTCATCACTCTTTTAATTCCCAAAAAAACCACCATTATTATCTTAGTTTATTGATATTTATGAGGTTTTGATGAGTAAACATAATAAAAACCATAATCAGCCCGCACATAGCCAACCAGATACAATACGTATGCGTCTTGATAAATGGTTATGGGCCGCGCGTTTTTACCGTACCCGCACCCTTGCCAAAGAAGCCATCGAAAGTGGTCGCGTCCATTATGCAGGGAGCCGTGTCAAAACCAGTAAAGAGATTGCGGTCGGAGATGAGCTCAGTATTCGCCAAGGCTCAGCCACTGCCATGACTGAAAAAACAGTGGTTGTCGAAGCGCTAAGCGCTCAACGTGGTAATGCAACTGCTGCCCAAGTGCTGTATTCTGAGACGGAGGAAAGCGAAGAGCGCCGCGCCTACTATGCCGAACAGCGTAAGTTGGCCAATCTTGCCCGTCCTGATAATAAACCCAATAAAAAAGAGCGTCGTGATTTACAACGCTTTAAAAACAAGCAAGAATAAAGGCTGCCAGTATAAGCAGTATTCTATTGTTTGTTACCTAGCGTGACCCTATTGTTTACCTCTGCTATTGCCATTCAAGGTATTAACCGTTACGCTAACCACCAATTAATTTACTCGATAACATGCTAAGTAGCCGCATTATCATGCTGGTCTTGATAGCATGTTTTTTTGTTGTGATAAAAGGTCATTATATGCCAATCAAAGCGTCTACTCCTTCTTCTGTTCTAGTAGTTTGTTTGGGGAATATTTGCCGTTCACCGACTGCCGAAGAGATTTTCCGCCAGCAAGCAGCGATTGCAGGGCTGGCGATGAAAGTGGATTCAGCAGGTACAGGGGATTGGCATATTGGTCATGCGCCAGATGAGCGGGCACAGCGCCACGCCAAAGCCCATGGTTATAACATCAATAAGCTGGTCGCGCGTCAAGTGAGCGCTGACGACTTTCGTAAGTTTGATTTAATTTTGGCGATGGATGCACAAAACTTAGCTGACCTACAAGCCATTAAAGACAGTATCAATGAGACAGATGGCAAGCTTGCCAAACTGGCATTGTTCAGTGAAGAAGATCCAACCTATGGCGGCGACGATGTACCAGACCCTTATCAAGGTGATGCTGATGCATTTGAAGAAGTCATTGAACGTATTGAGTCTAGTGCTCAAGCTTGGATTGAAAGCTGGAAAACTGCTTAGCAATGATTAAATGATTAATTAATAGTGCTCAGCAATAAAATGCCATATTTCTGCTACTCTTATGCCGCTCATCCTTTATAATAAACACCGCATTATTTTTTGTTTATTTGCCCTATAGGCTATGTTATGACTTCAGCTTTACGCCATGATTTCAGTGCTCAACCTACGACATCGACCGATCTTGTCGTGAATATATCGCAGGATAATTTAGTCGATTTGTCGCACAGCAATACCATGGCATTAGCATCTGTAGCGGATGTAGTCGTGACCTTAACCGATGAGGCACAGCTTGATGACTTTATGGCAGATTATGAAAAAGAGGGAGCACCTACTAAGCCATTATTCGTGCTCTCGGGCGGCAGTAACGTTTTACTGCCCGCAAACCTAAATGCGATTGTCTTACGGCCACAGATGCGCGGTATTAGCGTGACAGCGCAGACAGACGATTATGTCGATATCGAAGTAATGGCTGGTGAAAACTGGCACGACTTGGTTATGCATACGGTGGCTCAAGGTTGGTATGGTCTTGAAAATCTAGCACTGATACCAGGTTTGACTGGCGCAGCGCCTGTACAAAATATCGGCGCTTACGGTGTACAATTAGAAGACTGCTTAGAGTATGTGCGTGCCTATCATCTCCCAACCCAAACTTGGCATCAGCTAACAGTAGCCGACTGTGATTTTGGCTACCGCGATAGTCTCTTTAAGCGTGCGCCCAATACTTGGCTGATTACGCGCGTCAGTTTTCGTTTGCATAGCGATGCTAGCAGAATCCTTGCCAGCTACGGCGATGTGCAGACGGTCGCGCAGCGCTATGCCGAGCAGCGAGGACGCAGCCAGCCCAATCCTGCTGATGTCATGCAAGCGATTATAGATATTCGCCAGCAGAAGCTGCCCGACCCTAAGCAGCTTCCTAACTGCGGCAGCTTTTTTCAAAACCCTATTATTCCTCAAGCGCAATTTATAGCACTACAAGCCATCCATCCTACCATCGTTGGCTATCCAATGCCCGATGCCATGGTGAAGGTGGCAGCTGGGTGGTTAATTGAACAGGCTGGTCTAAAGGGTCATGGTTTAGCGCCAATCCTCACCCATCAGCAGCAAGCGCTAGTGTTAACCAATCATAGCCCTTATCAAGCGACGCAAGCGGATGTGGCAAAAGCGCAGCAGCATATCACTGACATTGTCTATGAGAAGTTTGCGATTGAATTGGCGCGCGAGCCGGTTTGGGTAAATGCTGACGGCTCTATCGGATTTGATGAGCATGTGGTCTAAGCGATCATGGTCCAAGCGCTTATGGCGCTCTTATTTACGTTCAGCTGAGCGTATGATAAAGCTGTTTCGTATTATTAATGCCACTTTTTTGCTTGGCTCAACGGCCGTTATTCTCGTTCTTATCAGTTTATTTACGCCGCTATTTTCGCAAGCGGTGGTTTATCTCTTAGCGCATTTACACTTACCAAAGATGCCGTCAGCTGCTATGAGTTCTCCGCCGACCGCTTATGTGGTGTTGGGTGGCGGCCTAACCAATGACGCTAATAATCAAATTATTCTCAATAGCTATAGCCTTAATCGTGCTCGTACAGCGGCAACCGCATATCATGACTTGCCGCTACCTATCGTCCTGAGTGGTGCCGAAGCGCCTTGGCTTGGTCAATGGCTTATTGACCATGGAATTGACGGGCTCATCAGCGAAAACGCCAGTATGAATACCTGTGAAAATGCGCGTTTTACTGCCAAGCGCATTCCCCTATATCATGTTTACCTTATCACCGATAGCTACCATATGGCGCGTGCGCGCAGACAGTTTGCTTTAAATGGTATTAATAGCACACCGATTAATGCGCCTTTACCGGTGCGGCGTGATTGGATGGAGCCAGCACAAAACTTAAGTCATTCGCGGCGGGCGGTTTATGAAGTTGCCGCTTACTTACGTGATGTCATTCGTCCGCAAGCAAACTGTCGTGATGCCAACGATGTGACCTCGCAGCAACTATTAACACCAAGAGGTAATGCCGCTAAAAAACCTACTGAGCAATAGCTAGCTGGCATTTACAGTCTTAATCTTATGAAATGAGTATTATTAGATTACCATTATTATCCCATTATCCACTGTCTTACTTTTTGAACTTTATAGAACATTTATAACACTTGCAATAAGTGTATAATATAAGAAACTGCTATTAAAGAGGCTTGCCATGCTCAGTATATTTTTATTAATTCCTTTAAGTTTAATGCTGTTCGTGGTCGCCATTTGGGCAATACGCTATGCGGTGCGATCAAACCAATTTGAAGATTTAGATAATGCATCGCAGCGTATTATCTTGGATGATCGCCAAGAGCGTCGCCAAACCATTCAAGCTCATACGCCTAGTGACGATATACCGCAAGCTGATGACAAGGCAGACTCCAACAAAGACGACGATTGAGTGCTACCGATTCACCTTTTACCGATGTCGTCTTAATAAAGCAAATAGCCATCAATAAAATTCAAACATATAGCCTTCTATATCTCATTTATACGTGACTGCTTTTATCACTTTTTTAGGGCAAGGATAAAAACAGGCTCACCCTTTACCATTTTTAGGAGAGACCCCCATGACCACAGCTTTACTCGTTGCGGCATTACTAATGGGATTTTTAGGTTCACCGCATTGCTTAGGTATGTGTGGCGGTTTGGTCGCGGCATTTAGTTTATCGATGAAAGATGTCAGCCCTGCTAAACGCCGTGCTTTGATAGCGACCTATCACTTCGGGCGTTTAAGCAGTTACGCATTTTTGGGCTTAGTCGCTGGTCTTGTTGGCACCACTGTTTTAGAGCCATTAATGACGGGCAACAGCACACCCCGTATCTTATTGGGTTTGGTATTGGTCTTTGTGGGCGTCACCATGCTTGGTGCGCCATTTTTAGCCAAACTTGAGCGCGTCGGCATGCGTTTTTGGCAGCTTCTTAGTCCGCTGCGCCAAAAAGTATTTCCACTTAACACCTTCCCGCGTGCTTTAGCAGCAGGTTTATTATGGGGGTTTTTACCTTGCGGCTTGGTTTATGGTGCGCTACTTATCGCCGTCGTTGCTCATAATCCACTGGGTGGTGCGGCATTGATGTTTGTCTTCGGTTTGGGAACCGTGCCGATGTTGGTTGCCACTCACGAAACGGTTGGTTGGCTACGTGAAAAAATTGGCCGTATGCGTTTAAGACAAATTAATGGCGCTATCATGGTGTTATCTGGCTTAGCGGTTGCTTTTGTTCCTATGATAATGGCTAGCATGCATGGTGGCCACGGCGGCGGTAATGGGCATGAGGGGCATGCACAAATGAATCATGGCAGCCACGCCGCTATGATGGCCGATAGCAATGCTTCCTCTGAAGCGACAACCGCAACCACAGCCCATCATAATATGAACAATATGCAGCACGAGATGGCACCCGCTATGAATGGCTCGATGGATCATAGTATGCATGATGATATGCCACATGATGCAGGTAATGCAGATAACGCTATGAATCACAATATGCATAATATGACAGATGAGCAGCAAATGAATAGCCATCATCATGAAGCTATGCCAGCATCTTCTCAATAGCAGCATAAAAAATATCATGACCCTATAAAAAAGTCCTTAACATCATGATGACGTTAAGGACTTTTTATGCAGCAGTATTTATCGAAATAAAAGTTGCTTTAATAAAATCATTCCTGCCACTGCTCAAGGCGAAACTTGGTATCTAAATGCTTCTCTAGCGCTGGGATATTAAAAGCATCATCTTCACTGACAAAACTAATACTGATACCGGTTTGTCCGGCGCGTCCCGTACGTCCAATACGGTGTACGTAGTCATCTGGCTGGTCTGGCAAGGTGTAATTAATCACATGGCTGACATCATCCACATGAATGCCGCGTCCTGCCACATCGGTTGCGACCAACACCGAAGCATGACCATCTTTAAAGCGTTGCAGATATTTTTCACGCTTTTGTTGAATCACATCGCCTGATAACATGACGATTTTATGTGCTTGACGCAGCTTATGATATAAGCGCTTCACTTGGTCTTTACGGTTGGCAAAAATAATCACCTTCTCTACTGTCTCATGAGTGATGAGGCGCTCGACCGCCGCGAGTTTTTGCTCTTCGGTTAATAAGTAAAAATGCTGATCGACCAATTCACTGGTTTTATGCTCAGGCTCAATCTCTACAAATTCTGGCTCATGCAACCAGCGATAAGCAAGGCTCATCACATCTTGGTTAAAGGTGGCAGAAAACAGCAAACTTTGACGATCGGTATTGGGCGGCATGCGGCCGACCAAACGCTTAATATCTGGGATAAAACCCATGTCGAGCATACGATCCGCTTCATCTAATACCAATACTTCCACGCGATCCAAATAGACCATGCCTTTATGCATCAAGTCAATCAGCCGCCCTGGCGTCGCAATCAAGATATCGACATATTGGCGCTCAAGCTCATGCTGCTGGGTTTCATAGTTGGTACCACCCATGATACAGACGCTGTGCAGCAAGGTATATTTGGTCAGGGCAATGCAGTCATCAAATATCTGCTGGGCAAGCTCACGCGTTGGCGCCATCACCACGGCACGCGGCTCACCTAAATAACGCTCTTCATCAGCGGCAAAGGGGCGTTTAAGCAGTGCTTCCATAATAGTCAATAAAAACGTTGCCGTCTTGCCAGTACCGGTTTGCGCCTGTCCGATAGCATCTTGATTTGCCAATGTATGCGGTAATATTTGTGCTTGAATGGGCGTCAATTCAGTAAAGCCTAAATCATTTACAGCTCGCAAAGTGGCATTTGATAACGGCAAATCGGTAAACGTCTTAAAAGTACTCAAAAAAATATCCTTTTGTATAATTTGCCTGCCATTAATAGCATATCCGCGCTAAGCAGACAAACAATAAAACAAGCATGCATAAAAAAGCCAAGCCTAACATCTGAACTTACCAAATATGCTGCGTTTCATTCAACATAGGCAAGACGACGGGCTTGACTTAGTAGTATATCAGTAGTTTGTAACGACATTATAGCCAAACAGCATTAATGTCGGTAGCGATTACTCTTCTACTTTTCTGACTTCTTCAGCTTGTAGGCCTTTTTCGCCTTCAACTACACTGAACTCAACCTTTTCGCCATCTTTTAAAGAGCGATAACCATCACCTTGGATCGCGCGGAAATGGACAAAAATATCTTCGCCGCTATCACGTTGAATGAAACCAAAGCCTTTTGAGTCATTAAACCACTTAACGATACCTTGCTCACGAGCTGACATAATATTACTTCCTAAAAAGTCACTTAACCCCAAATTCCTTTGCGACATTGCATATAAACGGGGTTGAAGATTATGAAATCAAAATGTAAGAGTACTACTCTACATACCATCATCGGACCATAAAGCCTATTGTTGCTCTCTTTATAAATCCGCGTATAGTAAATTTATCCACACCAAGATGAGCCGCTATTAAAATGCTTTAAGCAACATAATAGGGGCTTATCCTAGAGCTAGCAACAAACAAGTAATATTTGTTGCGTAAAAAATATCATAGCATGGGTTTTTGGCAACATAAAGACTTTTCATATGATTTTTAGCCTTTATAGCATTTTTTGCGGTTATTTTTATAACAATGCTGACAAGCTGTTATGATAAAGGGCTAAAACATCGTATATTTAATGTATTTACTTTCTTAAAACTCCAAAAAAGTACCATCATAAAAATATGGCGCTGCTTATTTTTAATAATAGCAACCCACTTACCTTAATAATTGTAGAGCCAACTATAACTATGACAACCACTTCTGAGCCAATAAGAGCAAATAACAAACTACCACAAAGTGATACGACGTTGACGCATAAATTATTACTGATCAATGGCGTTAATCTTAACTTGCTCGGTAAACGTGAGCCGGAAATTTACGGTCATACGACCCTTGCTGACATTGAGAAAAACTTGATTGAGCGCGCAGCCAGTTACGGTATTGAGCTGATTTGCATTCAATCAAACCATGAGGGCAAGCTTGTCGATGAGATTCAACATTATGGTCTGTTAGCAGAGTCAACAGCGCAAGTGGATGCGATCATTATTAATCCTGCCGCCTTTACGCATACCTCAGTTGCCATACGTGATGCGCTATTGGCAACACAAAAACCCTTTATAGAGGTGCACTTGTCCAATGTCCACGCTCGTGAGCCGTTTCGGCAGCATTCTTATTTAAGCGATATAGCCGTGGGCGTGATTTGCGGTTTGGGGCATTTGGGATATCAGATGGCATTGGATTATTGGCTAACCCATACTTATGCTTTAAAATTAGACCGCTAATCTAGCGATTTTGACATTACCTATATAAAGACAATGTCAAAATAGGCACACAACTAATAGCATTGAAGTTGCAATCAGTTGCTTTTGGCACATTAGTCAAACAGCAATAATATGATTAAAACAATACCATTAGAGCATAAAAAATAACCCACGATATGGTGATATGAATGGCAAAATCGTCCGGAAAACGCTTTATGAAACTCGCTGGCATGACCGCAAGTATTGCCGGTAAAGCTGCTAAAAACTCATTAAAGCACCTCTCAAGTGACGAAGAAAAACGTCTAGAAGCGCGCTCGGCGCTGATGCAAGACGTCGGTGTGCAAATAGCTGAAACGCTTGGTGAAATGAAAGGTGCGGTGATGAAAGTGGGACAAATCGCCTCCCAATATAAAGACGTCTTTCCGCCTGAAGTCGCGACCGCTTTAGAAAAACTCCAAAAAGACGCGCCACCGATGCCTTACGGGCAAATACGGGCGCAAGTTGAGCGCGAATTAAAAGCGCCTATTGCTGAGTTATTTACCCAATTTGAAGAAGAACCATTTGCCGCGGCGTCAATCGGACAAGTACATAGAGCCATTTTGCCATCTGGGCAAAGGGTGGTGGTAAAGGTACAGTATCCTGATGTCGATGAAAACTGCGATAGTGACCTAAAACAAGTACGCATGGCACTAAAAATAGCTGGCGTGCTCAATATGAGTAAGCAGTTACAAGAACAATTATTTAATGAGATTCGCCAAAGTTTGCATGACGAGCTTGACTACGTTAAAGAAGCACACAACCTACAAGTATTTGGCGCCTTTCATGCCGATGATGAGGGGCTTATTATCCCCAAAGTGATTAGTAGCCACTCATCCAAACGCATTTTAACCTTGACTGAAGAGATGGGTGAGCCACTTACTGTCGCTGCGACATGGGACAATGACATTAAGCAAAAAATCGCTAAGCGCCTGTTTCATTTTAGTGCCGGACAGCTATTTGGTTTATACCGTATGCACTGTGACCCCCACCCTGGCAACTTTGCTTTTCGCACCGATGGTAGCGTTGTGGCTTATGATTTTGGTGGTATTCGCAGTTATAGCGACAGCGAAGTACAATTATTTCGCCGCTTTGCTAAGCATGCCTTAAAAGGCGATGTGACTGCCCTTGAGCAAGACTTGATTGCCCTTGATATCCGCCGCGATGATGATAAAGTCGTGCCGGGTGAATTTTATAAAGAGTGGTTAGAGATTGGACTTAAACCCTTATCCATAGAACCTTATCAGCAAGGTCCTTTTGATTTTGGCAGCAGCCAAACCCATCATGAAGCCATTGCCCAAATGCGCACCTCGTTAAAGTATTTTGGTCAGTTTCAGCCATCAGCAACGACGATGATGCTTGACCGTACCATTTCAGGTCAGTATTGGAATTTGGTCAATCTAGGCGTGGTTATCGATTTATCGCCACTGGTGGCAGAATACATAGACTACTAAACATGCAGCGCATGACCGCAGCGATCGCAGAAATCTGCACCAACCGCGTGACCGAATTTGCCGCAGTTTGGACAGGCAATCGGGTTTAGTTGCGGGCGCATGTTACGTGCCAGCTCGGCGGTAAAAATACCTGTCGGCACGGCAATAATCGCATAACCGGTGATCATCACCATCGATGCAATTGCTTGGCCGATTGGCGTTTTTGGTGACATATCACCATAGCCTGTGGTCGTAACCGTCACCACTGCCCAATAAATAGAGATAGGAATACTGGTAAAACCATTTTCCGGCCCTTCTACCACATAGACAACCGAACCAAAAATGGTGACGAGCAAGACTAGTGATAAGAAAAACACCGTGATTTTCTGTTGGCTGGTTTTAAGCGCTGAGGCAAGAAAGCCCGCTTGCTGCATGTAAGTGTTGAGTTTGAGCACTCGGAATATACGCAAGATACGCAGGATGCGAATGACGAGTAGATACTGAACGCCGCCAAATATAAGGCTTAAATAGCTTGGCAATACCGACAATAAATCTACGATACCAAAGAAACTAAACGCATAACGAAAGCGATTGGGCGCTGAAAACCACCTTAAAATATACTCAATGGTAAATAAAATGGTAAAAAACCACTCTGCATAACGAAATAGCGTGCCATATTGCAAACGCATATATAGCACACTATCGAGCATGACGACGGCGACACTGGCCAAAATCGCAATCAACAACACAATATCAAACAGCTTACCCAAACGGGTATCCGTGCCTTCGATAATGATATGAATGCGGTTACGCAAATGGGTAATGGCTTCGGCAGTTGGTTGCTTCATAAAGTCGGTATAGTCACAAAATCAAGGGTTATAAAAAACCGAACGCTTTAAGCTGATATGGACAAGCTAAGGTTGGTCAAAATGCGCTAAAGTGGTTTATAATACTGCCAATATTTTACTAGCGGTTTTTATCGTCTTAGGCCATAGTCGCTCAAGACAAAGAAGATAGCAGTGTAGCAAAAAAGTGCGCCAAACGACATACATATCGTTAACTTGCCGATAGGTCTATTACACTGTAATAACCACACCATCATATAATAACAATATCTTATCAAGTATAAAAAGTTGTTAACAAGGTATAGCCTACTAACTTTTTATACGCACTATAAACAACCCGTAAAACGTAAGGACGTCATATGGCAGGCCATTCAAAATGGGCAAATATCAAACACCGTAAAGCCCGTCAGGATGCGGTAAAAGGTAAAATATTTACCAAGATTATTCGTGAAATTGTTTCTGCTGCCAAGCAAGGTGACCCCGACCCTGATAAAAACCCACGCTTGCGGGCGGTTATCGAAAAAGCCTTATCAGTCAATATGACACGAGATACCATTAACCGCGCGGTTGCTCGTGGTACAGGCGGCGATGATAATGACAATATGGATGAAGTCAGTTACGAAGGCTATGGCGTCGGCGGCGTTGCGGTACTGGTAGAAACCTTGACTGATAATTTGAACCGCACGGTCAGTGAAGTACGTCATGCTTTTACCAAAAATGAAGGCAATCTTGGTACTTCAGGCTCAGTGGCTTATCTATTTACCAAACGCGGTGAAATCGTTTTTAACGATGTCAGCTTAGAAGAAGAAGTCATGCTCACCGCCTTGGACGCCGGCGCGCTTGATATCGAAAACGATGGTGAAAGCTTATTGGTCATCACCGAATGGGAAAGTTTCGGTCAAGTAAAAGACGCGCTAAATGCAGCAGGCCTTATCTCTGACAATGCCGAAGTCACTATGGCAGCGGCGACTAGCGCTGAGATTGATAATATCGATGACGCCCTAAAAGTGATGAAAATGATCGATATGCTAGAAGATATTGACGACGTCCAAGAAGTCTATAGTAATGTGAGCTTTACCGATGCGGTCATGGCGCAGCTTGAACAGTAGCCTAACGTGTCTAAGCTTAATCTAAGGTTTAGCGGCTTAAAACCATGGCAAATGTAACTAGCTTACGTCAAGAACCATATTATTCGTAGCAAAAAATAAAAACCAGACAGTGTCATACTCTCTGGTTTTTTTTGTTATTTTCATCACCCTTTATAGGTATTGTATTGTTAATAAATGAGGCATATAATCCGATTCTAATAGTAACAGTTATCATTAACATATAAGAATGGATAAGGATTCTTTATGCGTACGACTCTTCTACCCTCTTATCCAACCGTCACTGCTGCTAATATTCACACGCTTAACCCTAAAGCGTCCCATCTGTGCTCGTTACTCGATTTGGCTAAGCATCAGCCTGCTATTATTGATGATATCATCGCCAATGAGCGCTTTGGTGAAATCGATAACGTTATCAGTCAACGACTCAAAGATTTAGGTTTTCTGCCCAATACCACTATTCAAATCGTTGCCAAAGGTCTGTTTGGCAAGCCGCCTTATGCGGTGCAACTGAGTACCGGTGCGCAGTTTAGCTTACGCGCCGATGAGCTCATAAAAATCAGCTGTATCGCTATAGATTCAAGGTAAGTATTCGGTCTAATTTACTAACTTGCTCCTGACTTACTCTATTAAGGCTGTTGTAGGTTGTAGCACCTTAATGACTGATAACTTAACCTAATAAATAAGCGATGTCTGACCAAATGCCAAGTACACAAACACAAGCCGAAACCCGCCCTATTAATCTTGCTTTAGTTGGCGCCCCTAATTGTGGTAAAACCGCTACTTTTAATGTGCTGACGGGCTCTAAAGCAAAAGTGGCCAATTATTCTGGTGTCACTGTCGATAAACGCAGTGCCACACTGCTTGGGCATGCTACGGTCAATATTATAGATTTGCCGGGTACTTACAGCTTAAAAACCACCAGCCTTGATGAAGAAGTTACGCGTAAAGTGCTCTTTGGTCAGATGGCAGGTGAGCCAATACCAGATGGGATAATTTTTGTGGCTGATGCGACCAACCTGCGAATGTCATTACGGATGCTGTTGGAACTCAAAAGCTTAAATTTGCCAATCATAGTCGCGCTCAATCTGAGCGATGTGGCAGAAAGCCGAGGATTGATAGTTGACGAAGCGATACTATCAAAGGAGCTGGGCGTTGCTGTCGTCAAGACGGTGGCAATCAAGCGTCAAGGCTGTGAGCAGTTGCTGGTTTTGGCAGATGAGTTTATTGAGCATATAAAGCATAAAGCTCAGCCTGTGCGTTTTTTCAAAGCTGATAGCAGTGGTAATCATATCGATAATGGCTTTAATAACATTAACACTGATACGCAAGCGATGTATAAGAGTGCTGATGATATTCTGAGCCGAGCGGTGATAAGCGCACAACGTTTGCCAAAGTGGCATGAGCGCATAGATTATTTGGCATTGCATCCCGTCATTGGGGTCATTATTCTATTAACGATTCTTTTTATTATATTTCAAGCTGTCTACGCGTGGGCAGAGCCGCTGATGCAAGGCATTGAATGGTTGGTAGCCAGTCTTGGAGCGCTGTTAGTCGACTGGCTACCAGATGGGATATTACAAAGCCTGCTCGTGAATGGCGTCGTTGCTGGCGTGGGTAGCGTCGTGGTGTTCGTGCCACAAATCACCCTGCTATTTTTATTCTTATTAATACTAGAGGACTCAGGTTATTTACCGCGCGCCGCTTTTTTACTGGACAACTTATTGTCTAAAGTAGGCTTATCTGGACGCTCATTTATTCCCTTACTGTCAGGTTTCGCTTGTACGGTGCCAGCGGTTATGTCGACCCGCACTATACCCAATCATAAAGAGCGTTTTGTGGCGATTGCTGTATTGCCCATGCTGACGTGTTCGGCGCGTTTGCCGATTTATGCGCTGATTATTGCAGCGGTGATTCCCAATCAAACCGTCCTAGGTGTTTTCAACTTACAAGGTATGACCTTATTTGTATTGTATATTGCAGGTATTTTTTCAGCGGCGTTTGTATCGTGGCTATTCAAACGCTTTCATAGCACGACGTCAAAAGCGGCAGCGTTTCCCTTATTGATGGAGCTACCTACTTATCGTCTGCCAAATATCAAACATATTGCCAGTGAGCTTTGGGACAAGGTAAGTGCCTTTTTAATGAGAGCCGGTACAGTCATTTTTGCGCTGACGGTAATATTGTGGGTATTGGTTACTTTTCCCGCAGCCCCGATTGGCGCGACAAACCCAGCGATTGATTATAGTTTTGCTGGTATGCTTGGGCATATTATTGAGCCGATTTTTGCGCCCATTGGTTTTACCTGGCAGATGTGTATTGCTTTAATCCCAGGACTTGCCGCTCGCGAAGTAGTCATTGCCGCGCTTGGCACGGTATATGCGGTCGGTAGCGTCGGCGATGAAGCGGTCAATCAAACGCTTATCCCGATCATTCATACACAGTGGGGATTGGCCACTGCTTTTTCATTTTTAGCCTTTTATGTTTACGCGCCGATGTGCTTAGCCACACTAGCCGTTATTCGCCGCGAAACCAAGTCTTTAAAGCAAACCATCGCCATAGCCAGCTATTTATTCGTATTGGCTTATTTAATGGCGTGGCTCACCTATCGGATGACAGGACAAATTTTCGGATTTTAGAGAGGTAATGATGAGTACATTGGTAGAATATTTATTGGTGTTTATGATGGTGGTCTTGTCCATTTATTATGTATGGACCAAGGTAATCTTTAAAAAGTCGAAGGATTGCAATGGCTGCGGCAAATGTTCTAAATAATCAAAATATTTATAATCAGAATTTTTAGCTTATTAAAGAAAAACCTTAGCGCTTGACCTTAACCCCTTCGAGCGTCAGCAAGTATGTTTTCTTATCTAAGCCGCCAGTATAACCACCTAACTTACCATCGCTCGCAATAACACGGTGGCAAGGAATGATGATGCTAAAGGGGTTTTTGCCATTGGCATTGGCTACCGCGCGAAAGCCTTTAGGATTGCCAACTCGCTGCGCCAGTGTGGCATAACTAATCGTTTCACCATGCGGTATCTGTTGCAGCTGTTGCCAGACGCACTGCTGAAAATCAGTGCCTAAGCTTATGTCTAATGGCAAGTCGAATGCTTGACGCTCACCTTTAAAATACGCTGCTAATTGCTCAAGCGCTTCTAGAAGTAACGCCTCAGCAGGCTCGGTTTTGCTTAGGTTATTTTGAGCGATAAAGGTAAAATCTTGATCGACAAGCCCATAATGCTTTTTAAGCTTAAGAATAGATTTTGAGCGATGCCAAGAATCACCCACCTGCAGCCAATTGGCTTCGACCAGCTTAGGACTGCTATGCTGATGCGTACTGGCAATCAAAGCCAACTGGTGCGACTCAACCGCTGCGATGGTGACTATCATAATTTTTCCCTCTAAACACTCATATTTTTGACACTTACTTATTGTAAAAAACCTATAGAGCGCTACTCTTTATCGTCAGTCTCAAATAAAGCGGCGACAAACTGTTTTGGACTAAAGGCACGCAAATCATCAATCGACTCACCGACGCCAATATAACGAATCGGCACATCAGTGGTTTCAGCGATATTGAATACCACACCACCTTTCGCCGTACCGTCTAGCTTGGTAATGGTAATACCGGTTAATGGCACAACCTCATTAAATAGCTCGACCTGATTGATGGCATTTTGACCCGTGCCGGCATCTAACACAATCATACCTTCGTGCGGTGCACTTGGATCGGCTTTACGCATGACGCGCACGACTTTTTCAAGCTCCGCCATCAGGTGGGTTTTATTTTGCAAGCGCCCTGCCGTATCAGCAATTAATACGTCGATATTTTTTGCTTTGGCAGATTGCATCGCATCAAAGATAACAGAGGCGCTGTCAGAGCCATGACCTTGGGCGACCACAGGAATGTTATTGCGCTCACCCCAAATTTGTAGCTGTTCAGTTGCCGCCGCACGGAACGTATCGCCAGCTGCCAACATAACGGACTTACCTTCACCTTGTAGACGCTTAGCAAGTTTACCAATAGTCGTCGTTTTACCAACACCATTCACGCCCACTACCAAGATAACAAAGGGCTTTTTACTGGTATCGATGATAAGTGGCGCAACTTTTGGCGTTAAGATATCAACCAGCTCAGTTTGCAGTGCTTTATATAATGAATGCGCATAAATCAAATCGCCACGGGCAGTTTGCTCAGTCAGGCTTTTAATAATACGATTGGTGGCATTGACACCGATATCAGCGACCAACAGCTGGTCTTCCACTTCTTCTAATAGCTCATCGTCAATCTCTTTACCACCGATAAGGATACTAACCATCCCTTCGGCAAGATTTTTACGTGACTTACTCAGTCCCGTCTTCATGCGATTAAACCAGCTGCCTTTTTTGTTATTTTCTGCAGCCTGTTTTGACGCTTGCGACTCTTCTGGTGTTGTTGTCGGCTGCGGTAGCTCGCTCTGTGCTTTACTTTCTACTTGCGCCTTATTGAGAGCATGGCTATCACTATTTTTAGAGTTGACGCTCGCACTGTCGCCTAAATGAGCTTGTAGAGGCATCGTAGGAATTTCGGTTGTAGACGGAGCCGAAGTAGCGTTTGTATTAGCATTTGCGGCGTTTTCTACAGTAGTTCCTAAAGTGTTTGTAGCTAGGCTTTGTTTTTCGGTCTCAACAATCGGTGTCGCTAGTGGTAGGTCTGCCACTGTATCGGTAAATGAAGTATCTTCAGGCTCATCGATAATTGGCACCGTTTGCGCTGGTAGACTGGGTAAGGTAATATCATCGTCATCCAAATCATCAAGACCGCCGTCAAGGTTAATGACCACACGATTGCTATTATTGGGATTATTCATAAGCTTGCCCTAAAAGTTATCATTATCAGTAATTTGTTTTAAAGTAACTCTTTTTAAAGTAACTGTCTTTAAAATGACTATGCCGCCCGCTTATTATTTAACGGGTGATTATTTTTAGTCTAGTTTAGCATAATTCAAGCGGCGCTTAGCCTTTGCATCAAAGCACTTTATCAAACATAAAAATATCTCTATCGTTATCAAACACTACAATGCTGATTGGATGATTGATATGACGGGCTGCGAACATATATAAGCAAGTTTCGCTTAAGGTTTGGACACAAAAATCCGACCTTTAATAGATCAAACTTCGCCTACCCTTAGCATGCATTATGCCACCATATTTTGTTTACTTTATTTGGCCACTTATATCAGGAATGACCCATGTTATCACTATCGAATAACTATAAAAAAACAACCCAAATAGGCGCGGCCTTGCTGCTTGCTACCCTGGCATTATCATCGGCAGGCTGTAGCACCACACAAGAATTTAAGCCGACTGCTACCGTCATGGTTGGGGCGCACAAGTCCTTATAATCGTTTTATATTAATCATAAAGACGTAGATTACTATAAGCATAAATATACGCCATTGGCACTCTATAACTCAGTCACTTATCAGCTACCTTTTATATAAGTAGAACCTATCATGCCCTCATCTTTACCTACTATCTCTTTACGCCTTGCCTGCGCTTTAGCAATGGCCACTACCCTTGCTGCTTGCCAAACCAGCGCACTCTCTTCGACAAATGAAGTTGCTACGACTAAAAATGCCGCAACAACACAGGTAGTGAATAAAAATCAAACGTTAGAAAATACCGAGCAATCTTCAGCACTGGCCATGGATATGTCTGGTCGCCATGAATACAAGCTCGAAAATGGTTTAAAGGTAGTGGTCAAAGAAGACCACCGCGCGCCTGTGGTCATGACTCAAATTTGGTATCGCGTCGGCTCAGCAGATGAGCCAACCAATAAAGGCGGCATCTCTCACGTGCTTGAGCATATGATGTTTAAAGGCACCACTGATGTGTCAAGCGACGATTATGAGCGTTTGATTGCCAAATTTGGCGGTGTTAATAATGCCTTTACCAGTTACGACTTTACCGGTTATTACGAGCTATTCCCCGCCAATCGCTTGCCGTTAGCCTTAGAGCTAGAAGCAGATCGCATGAAAAACTTAATATTTGATGACAAGGCGTTTGCCAAAGAGCATCAAGTGGTAATGGAAGAGCGTCGTCAGCGTACGGATGACAATCCGATTGCCAAAGCTTATGAGTCATTTCGCTTGCTGGCAATGCCAAACAGTCCGAAAGGCGAATCGGTCATTGGCCCTATGAATGAGCTTGAATCAATCACCCTTAACGATTTAAAAGACTGGTATAAAATCTGGTACGCACCTAATAATGCGACGTTGGTTATCGTCGGCGATGTCGAACCAACCGAAGTACTGGCACAGGTCAAACGCTATTTTGGTGAGCTAAAACCAAGCGCGCTACCCAAGCGTCCTGCGGTCACGCAAAAGGGCTTTCGCGGTTATCAGCAAGTAGAATCCGAGCAAGCGGTACAAGTGCCTGTTTTGCTGATGGGTTATAACGTGCCCAGTCTGGTAACAGCGGGCGCTAATAACGAGAAGCAAGCCTATGCGCTGTCGCTTGCGCAAGATGTATTAGATGGTGGTCTATCCGCGCGGCTAGAGAGCAGGCTGGTACGCGAGCAAGGACTACTTACCACAGTTGGTACGTCTTACGATTTGCTCGATCGCGGCGATGGACTGTTTTTGATACAAACAACCCCGCGCGAAGGCGTCAGTTTAGCGCAGGCACAACAAGCCATTATCAATGAGATTAATAAGCTATCAACCGACCCAATTGCTGCCGATGAAATCGAGCGCGCCAAAACCAATACTGTCACCGGCTTGATATACGCACAGGATAGCATGGAAGGTCAGGCGCGTATGATTGGCTCGCTGCAATCTATCGGTCTTGATGACAGGCTACTGGCCAAATTGCCAACCAAGCTTGATAGCGTAACGATTGCGGATATACAAGCGGCAAGTAAAAAGTATTTGGTCAAAGACAATTTAACGGTCATGCATATTATCCCGCCTAAAGAGACTGCCAATAGAAATAAAGTTAGCCAAAATAAGATAAGTAAAGACACCGTTAGTAAAAATATTGCTACTAATACCGCTACTAAAGAAGCGGCAAGCAAAGCTAAATAACATCAATGTGCTATCCAACTACCTTGGCAAAAACCCGATACTGATGACCTTATGAATAAGAAGAAAGACATGACGCAAATACCTTTTCTCAAAAAAACCAAACTATCTTCTCACTTCAAGCAGCTGCCCTATTTGGGTGCTTGTGCATTCTTTGGGATGATGAGCTTGACTACTATTGCGCAGGCAGATATGGCAGGTGGCGAAGATGCTCGTACGCCCGCTGCTGCAGTCGATACCAGTGCGCCTATTGCCGCTCTGTCTAAGCTGAGCAGTCTTGAGAATGCCAAACCTTTAGAAGTCTCGGTTCCAAAAATTCAGAGCTTTAAGACCAAAGCCGGTATTCCTGTGCTTTTCGTGCCGACCACCACCCTACCCATTGTCGATATTGATTTGCGCTTTAATGCCGGTAGCGCGCGTGATGGTAGTATCAGTGAATCAGGCTTTGGTATCGCCAATATGACCGCAACGATGCTTGAACAAGGCTCCAAACGCTTAGATGAAAACGCGTTCACGCAAGCGGTCGAGACTTTGGGTATCAGTTTAGGTAGTAGCGCCTATAAAGACATGTTTATTGTGTCGTTGCGTAGCTTATCTGATGATAAACATCTACTGCCTGCGGTTAACTTGATGACACAAATGCTTACTGAACCGAGCTTTGATGAGCAAATATTAGCCCGTAATAAAGCTCGCTTACTGGTCGGTTTACAACAGCAAAAGCAAGACCCTGGCAGTCTTGCCAGTATCGCCTTTAGCAAGGCATTGTATGGCGACCATCCTTATGCGCATCCATCAGTTGGCACATTGGAAACCGTTCCTAATATTGAAAAACAGCATTTAATTGACTTTAAAAACCGTTATTTAGTTGCTGCTAATGCGTCACTGGCTATGACAGGAAATTTGACTTTGGCACAAGCGAAAAATTTAGCTGAAGAAATAACGGCGGGCTTGCCAGCGGGTGAAGCGGCGGCTGCCCTGCCCGAACCGAAGCCGCTAACCCAGCCTCAGCATATCCATATCCCATTTCCTAGCACCCAAACCACGGTATTAATGGGACAATTGGGCGAAAAGCGCGCCACCGACCCGCAAGCACAGCAAAAGCAAACCAACTTTGCTGTCGGTAATGAAGTGCTAGCAGGGGGCGATTTTAACGCGCGTCTGATGACCGAAGTCAGACAAAACCTCGGTTATACTTATGGTATCTCAGGCTCGATGAACCCGATGCTGGCGCGCGGACCTTATCAGATTGGTTTTTCTACCCGTAATGATAAAGCGCGCGCGGCGATTGATGCCAGCTTAGATGTGATTAATAAAACCTTGGATAAAGGTATCACTAGTGATGAGATGAGATTGACCACCGACAGTTTAAAAAATAGCTTTCCGATGGGTTTTGCCAGTAATGCTGGAATAAACGGTCTGCTTGGTATGATGAATTTTTATCAGCTACCAAACAGCTACCTAACCAATTATGTCAAGCGTATCGAACAAGTAAAACTGTCAGAAGTCAACCAAACTCTGCGCGACACTCTAAAGCCTAATAACTTTTTGATTGTGACTGTTGGCGAGGTCAATCCGTGGGATGAGAAGAAGCCTAAGAGAAAGTCGTAGAATCCATCGCTTATTTTTACAGACGCTTAAAAAATAGCTTAATAAAAAAGCTCAGTCAGTAATCACTGGCTGAGCTTCTTTAATTCACGATATAGTCTTTAGCGATATACTATTTAATAGCGACAAGCGGAGCTGCTACTGGCGTGATTAAAGCCCCATTTGCGATAACCATCGGTATCAAGATGAATAGCACCAGTAGAATACAGCCCTAAACCAAAGTTATGCGACTGACCTTGATATTGCCAAAACTCGCATAGACTATCTTGCATGCGACTCAGCTGCCATTGATTGCCTTCATATTCAGGCACCCAGATATCCATCGCGCCTGCGGTCATGTGCTTACTGGCATTTGCCCCGCCCGCGCAATTATTTAATCCCGGACTGCGATAGACTGAACGTATCTCGGTACTAGCAGGTAAAATACCTTGGCTTTTTAGCTGACTGTAAAGCTGCAAAGTCGGTACCATATTTGCCCAAAGTTCCTGCGGCGGTAGCTGATAAGGCTCATAACCACATTTATCCCAACTACGAGCAGTCGTCAACAGTTGAGATAAAGGCGGTACATTTCTTGCGCCGACGCGTGAGCTTAAATAGCGTTGATAATTGGCCACTTGGCTTGCGCGGTAACTATTACTATTTAACCACATGTTAAAATCCATACTGGTAAAATCGTTATAATTACTATTTCCAAAGTTATTATTACCAGTACTATAGGTAGTGTTATAACGTGGTGTCCCTCTGTTGGTAATGACGCGTTTATTTTCTTCTATCGAGACCCCACTATCGAAATTAAACTCACGCTGTTTTTGTTGAATCAGTCCTTGCATACTATCGCCGCCAAGGCCATTTGACCCACTTCTGCCATCGCTGAGTATGGTCGCGCCGCCGCTATAGCTATTACTTTGACTACCGTAACTCCCAGCAGGCGTGATGTAAGCATTGCTGCTACTATCGGTCGCGCTACTGCCATGACGTATTTGGATGCGGCGCTCACTATTATCACTTATAATAGCCGCCTGCGCAGGAATACTGCTGGCACAAACACCTAGGACGATAATAGGCTTATAAATATGCCTATAAATAGATTTTTTTGTCTTTATCATTACCAGAAACTACCGCTAAAAACGTTTTATCGATACTATCAAATTTTAAGCAAGCAGGCTAAACTATCGCAGCGAATTGATGGTCACCGATTCGTTATTAACACTTATCCTTATAACGTTTATATTGTCGTTACTTTATTACGGGCAAGTTACAGGATTCACCACCAAATCCCTGATTAAGCTACCGAATAAACATTTTTCCCTCGCTGATTGCTTACTTATTGTTTGTCAAAGCAGACTTTTCTTTCACGCCAATTGTTAGTCACATTTTGCCTATGCCTTCTAACCTACAGTACCGTTTTTCCCGTCAAAGCCATCATTTTGGTCAAGGTCATGCGCCGACGCTTTGGCAACGTATCCATATTGATCCGTGGTTGACCTTATTGCTATTAACCGTTTGTTGTATTGGTTTGACGATTTTATATAGCGCAGCAAGCCAAGATACCGACATGGTTATCCGCCAAGTCATCAGTTATGGCGTGGCATTTACGGTAATGTTTACTATGGCGCAGATACCGCCTAGCCTCTATCGTACCTTTACGCCCATATTTTATGTATTGGGGCTGATATTATTGGTATTGGTCGACATCATTGGCGAGGTGCGTATGGGGGCGCAGCGCTGGATTAACTTACCCGGATTTGGCAGTGTCCAGCCTTCAGAGTTTATGAAGCTTGGTATGCCAATGATGTGTGCGTGGTTTTTATCCAAACGTGACTTACCGCCATCATTATCAAGTATCGCCATCACCTTAGCGTTAATTGTCGTGCCGGTATTATTAATCGCCAAAGAACCTGACCTTGGTACTTCCTTGCTGGTCGCCGCCAGTGGCATTTTTGTGTTATTTTTAGCAGGACTATCATGGCGCTTGATTGCCAGTGCGGTAGCATTAGCAGTGCCATTGGTAGCAGTTGCTTGGAACTTTTTATTGCACGACTACCAACGTACGCGCGTTTTAACGCTATTCAATCCTGAAGCTGACGTCCAAGGTGCCGGATGGAATATCATTCAGTCCAAAACCGCCATTGGCGCGGGCGGTCTCACTGGCAAAGGCTATTTAGAAGGGACGCAATCGCATCTACACTTTTTACCAGAAGGTCATACTGACTTTATTATTGCTGCCTTTTCCGAAGAGTTCGGTCTGCTTGGCGTGATATTGTTGATGTTTATTTATGCCTGCGTGCTTATACGTGCTTTATATATCGCATTTTCGCACCCTGATGTTTATAGTCGACTGCTGGCAGGTGCAATTGCGATGTCTTTTTTCGTGTATGTTTTTGTCAATGTCGGCATGGTCGGCGGCATCCTACCCGTCGTTGGGGTGCCTTTACCTTTTATCAGTTATGGCGGTACTGCTATTGTGACGTTAATGGCAGGTTTTGGCCTACTGATGTCAATTCATACTCACAAATCTAGCTAAGTCATAGCAGGTATTATTTACAATCTATTCACTTGTAAAGTTCATTACTGATAGCCAGTATTACAGCCAACAACCATTATAGATTTGGGTTGAAATGTCTATATAACTCCCTTATATAGACAGGGTTAAAATGATACGTTAACAAATTAGCCTAGAAATTGAAGCAAAATGCGCTTGGCTAAGTAATAGAATGTAACAACGAAATTGCTCAAATTAAATGGATATCTGCTTTTTTAAGCCTTTCTCATTTGTCATTAATTCTACATAAATTACTATTAAAACCTTAACTTTCTTGGTTCAAGAATAACCCTAAGTCATTGTTTTATATATCTATATTATCTTGAAAAAGCTATCTAAATACCTACAAAGCTCTATTAATGACCGATTAGTACTGTTAGGTTTTATTCCTTGTTTTTTACAAATAATTGCGTTACCCTCGTTTTATTGTAGTTTGATACACAACGCGTACATAGCTACTAAGAAAGATATCATTTAATTATATTGCAGTTGTAGCTCGTCCGTATAGTTAGCAAATTGTAGATTTTGGGCTTGCAAAGTCACTACTTAATTAACGGTTTAATAACAAAGTAATACGCAACATACTTTAAACCCTTTATTAACTTAGCAATGCAAAAAAGTCCTTTATCGATTGGTGCAACCTTACTTTAGGTGTTTGATTAATATTGTTAACTATCATTTGAGCGTGTCATAAGTGGAATTGGACAGTCGTCTATAACGATAACCACCTACCACTTATGATGATATAAATGAAAATTACCATATATTAGAGCTTATAAAAGTCCATATTTATTATCATCGTGATGAGATAGAAAGATGATAGAGCGGCTTTAGAGTTTGCGGCATTGTTAGAGTGGTCTAATATTGTCTCGCTCCCTCTAAGAGGTTTTAGAGTTAGGTTCTAATGTATATGCTATAGAGGTATTTATGAATAAGCGTTTATCTGGTTTACTTACAATGTCAGCCGTTTTATTTGCTGGCTCTGCAATCGCTACTAATGCAAATGCTGTAGAATCAAAAACCTCCCTTGCAATGATTTCGCAAGATAACGCCTCCCGTATTGACCGTGTACTCGGTGAACTTAGTCGTCAACATGACGGCGCATCAAGCTTAGTTAAGTCTGCTCGTCAGCCCACTTCATTAGCGCTTAGCAGCTCACTGCTCGCCAGCGACACCGCTCAAGTGTCTAATGATGAAGATGTTTTAGAACGCTTAACGGCGGTAGCCTCTAACTCTGTAAGCAAATTTAAACAAACTGGTTTGGCTTCTTGGTACGGTCGTCAGTTTCATGGCCGCAAAACTGCCAGTGGCGAAACCTTTGATATGAATGGCTTAACCGCTGCTCACCGCTCATTACCATTAAACTGCTACGTTAAAGTGACCAATAAAACCAATGGCAAAAGCGTCGTCGTTAAAGTAAACGATCGTGGTCCATTCCATGGTAACCGTGTGATGGATTTATCATATGGTGCGGCCAAGCAACTAGGCATTACCAATAAAGGTGTGGGTAACGTCTCTATTGAGCGTGTTTCAGGCCCAGCCTCTTAAACCATTAACGTTTTAGACCATTCGCGGTTTAAGCCTTTAACGGTTTTGTACGGTAAAGATGGCATAATATTAGTGTTAAATAAAAAGCACCTAACTTTACTAAGTTAGGTGCTTTTTTGTTTTTAGCATTTGACGCTAAATAGTTAACATGGGACAGCTTTTAAAAACTATAACTCAAATGCGCTTTCAATCGCATCATCGAGACGCTCGACCGCAATGACGTTGATACCCTTAAACTGCGGCGCATCTTTGGCAGGCGCATTGGCCTTAGGGATAATCGCGTGTTTAAAGCCGTGTTTCATCGCCTCTTTTAGACGCTCTTGTCCGTTGGGCACAGGTCGAATCTCTCCTGATAAGCCGACTTCACCAAAGACGGCAAGTGATGACGGTAAAGGCTTTTCTTTGATACTAGAGGCACAAGCCAATAGCACGGCCAAATCGGAACCGGTTTCTATTACCTTGACACCGCCGACAACGTTTACATACACATCTTGTCCGCTGGTATGGATACCGCCGTGACGATGCATGACGGCAAGCAGCATTGATAGGCGCTGAAAGTCAAGCCCTAAAGCCATACGTCTTGGTGAGCCTTGTGAGTCATCAACCAAGGCTTGCACTTCGACCAGCAGGGGTCTAGTACCTTCACGGCTCACCATCACCACAGAACCCGCTACGGGCTTATCATAACGGCTTAAGAATATCGCTGAAGGATTGGCGACTTCTTTAAGTCCCATATCGGTCATACCAAAAATACCCAGCTCGTTGACCGCACCGAACCGGTTTTTTACCGCACGTATCATACGAAAACGTGAATCAGATTGACCTTCAAAGTATAAGACCGTATCAACCATATGCTCAAGCACACGTGGCCCTGCCAACGTCCCTTCTTTGGTCACATGACCGACTAAAAATAGTGCCGTGCCAGTTTGCTTGGCATAACGGGTCAAAATAGCTGCCGACTCACGAATCTGACTGACGCCGCCTGGGGCAGAATTAATGGCATCGGTATAAATGGTCTGAATCGAGTCAATAATAGCAATCGCCGGCTGCTCTTGTGTTAAAGCCGCACAAATAGTTTCAACATTGGTCTCCGCGAGCACACGCAATCTATCCGCTGGCAAATCTAAACGCTTGGCGCGCATCGCTACTTGGGCGAGCGACTCTTCACCCGTCACATACAGCGCGCTACCTGCCAATGAATCGGCTTTTGCCATATTAGTGGCTGTCTGCAAAAGAATGGTTGATTTGCCAATACCAGGGTCACCGCCGATTAAAACAACTGAACCGGCTACCAGTCCGCCACCCAACACCCGATCAAACTCACTAATGCCAGTGGGCAGGCGTGTATCTAGCGTCACACTTACCGCATTTAGCGGCATGACCGCACTGTGTGTACCCGAATAATTACCAGCCGGCGCACCTGCACTACGAGAAACGGCTCGGCTAGCATTCGGTTTTGAAGTATTTTTATTGTGGTGCGGCATACTGACATTCGGCGCTTCAACCAAACTATTCCATTCACCGCAGTCTGTACACTGTCCCGCCCATTTACCAAAATGCGCCCCGCACTGTTGACAGACATAACTGCTTTTATTTTTTGCCATAACGTATGAACCTTATTGAGCTGGTCAATCGAAAGTAATAAATCGCGAATAATAAATGAAATTCTAGAATGCTCTATATGAGCTTAAGTGTAAGACTAAGAGAAAGGATAGATATGCCTTTTTTAATAACGAGGCATTAGGTTATGAGAGGTAGATAGCAATTTATAGTGGGCATGGATGTTAAGAGAAAATAGCCAAATATCCGCCGTACCATACAATGACCAGATATTTGGCTAATGGTTCAAACAAGGCTTTATACAGACTCACCTCTAGTAAATAGCGAAGTGCTTATACGCGAAAGTCTTTACCAAGATAGACAGATTTTACCAAATCATTCTCTAACACTTCACATGATGTCCCTTCAGCAATGATCGCCCCTTCTGAAACGATATAGGCTTTTTCGCAAATCGCTAAGGTATCACGCACGTTATGGTCGGTGATCAGCACACCAATACCGCGATTTTTTAAGGTTAAAATAACGTCTTTAATATCACTAACAGAAATAGGGTCAACACCAGCAAACGGCTCATCTAATAAGATAAATTTTGGATTAGCCGCCAAAGCACGCGCAATCTCACAGCGGCGACGCTCACCACCTGAGACACTCATACCCAATGATTTGCGTACATGCTCTAAATGGAACTCGCCGATCAATTTTTCAAGCTCCTGACGCTGCTCAGAAGCACTTAATTCTTTACGAGTTTGTAGAATAGCTAAGATATTATCTTCAATCGATAGTTTACGGAAAATAGAGGCTTCTTGCGGCAAATAGCCAATACCGGCACGGGCGCGCTCATGCATGGCATATTTTGATAAATCCATTTTTCCTAAGGTAACGCGGCCCTTATCCATATTAACCAGTCCCACCACCATATAAAAACTGGTGGTCTTACCCGCGCCATTTGGACCTAGCAAGCCAACGACTTGACCTTGTTCAACGGAAAATGACACATCTTTTACCACCCAGCGTTTACCGTAGCGTTTGCCTAAATTTTGCATCGTTAAACGGGCGACAGGCTCGGAGCTATGGGTTGCCGCTACAGAACCATTATTAAGCTCGTTGCTATGAATTTCATTGGTCTTAACAACGTTGTTTTTAATATCGCTCATCACTTACCTGTCAATTACTGTTAAAGTTGCAAAATTTCTAGTACTGCACAGACTGCTTATTAAAAAAAACACCGTGCTTAGCGTATGCTGCTTCGGTTGCTGTTGTTACTAGGCGGGAAGACCAACTCTACGCGCTGACTGCCACCAGCAGTTGCCTCTACATCGCCTGCCTTTAAGCTATAACGAATAACGTTACCGGCAAAACTTGCGCCATTTTGTACCAATTTTGCATTACCTGTGAGCGTCACGATACCCGTGACCGCATTGTAATCGATTTTATTGGCTTGCCCTTTTGCCAAGCCCTTTTCTTGTGTTACTACCTGCTGCATAGTCGCTGGACGACCGGTTGCGACTGCTGAATTGATACTACGGCCTTGTGAGAGATTGACCGTAATATCATCTGCAGTCATTTTAAACGTACCCTGCGTAATCACGACGGTACCCGAATAGCTGGTAATACCTGTACGTTCACTATAAGTTGCCTTATCAGCCAACAGCTTAATGGGCTGATTGGCATCTGATGGCAAAGCATGGCTGTATAACGGCAACGCTAACAACATTACCATTGGCAGCGTGCGCAAAGCGCTTGTTACTTGGATAGGGCGCGTCGATAGCAAGCGTAAAGTAGGCAAAAAAGTAGATTTCATAAAAGTTACTCGTATCATTATGGGTAGTGGCGTTTGCAAACTTCCTGCTAGGTGCGGCTGTTAAATAATTAAGCCGTTAAGTTAATACTAAAGTGCCGCTAATATGGCGTGAACGCTATTAAAATAAAGCTTTATCTTGGCGTTTCGCGGGCGTAAACGCAACGGCAACTTGACCAAATTCATAGTCACCGGTCTCAAGGTTGGCTTTCATACTCGATGCCTCAAAGCGGTTCATACCTTGTTCGACTTTTACTGGCTCATCACTATAGACTTGACCTGTTTTGGTATTACCTTTTAAGGTAGTGCCTGTTACTTTAATCGGCTCAATATCAGACTTGTCGGCCTTCTCTTCACTGATTAAAGAAAACCCTCCTGCTAAGCTCATCTCACCTGTCTGTTGACTGATGGCAGCACTACCTGCTTCTACACGATAGCGCTGCTCGTCTGATGGCTCCCAGTTCATCGTGATGCCTTTCATCTCGTCTTTATTGGTCACGGGATTATGGGTCAAGGATTCTGCACTTAGTTCGTACTCAGTCTCGCCCTTTTCATTAGTTTGCACCGCTTTAATGTCAGTGGCTTCATAATCGACATCCGTCGCTTCCATACTAATGGGCGGCGTAATCTCCCCTTGCTGCTTAAAAAACCAGCCAGCAATCACAGCGATAATCAACGCCAAAACGATTAAAACACGAGTATTCACGACAAGTTATCCTTAGGTTTGGCTTCATCAAGCGTGTAATGCGCAATAAAATCTTGATAATGACCATGACCTTTTAAAATAAGATCACATACTTCCCGTACTGCGCCGGTACCGCCTGCACGCGTGGTTACCATATCACTGCGTTTTATCACCTCTTGATGAGCATTTGGGACAGTAGCAGCAAAACCAACGGTTTGCATCGCTTTAATATCCGGTAAATCATCGCCCATATAAGCACAATCGGCAGCTGTGATATGAAGCTCAGAATCAAGCGTCGCTAATAGCTCATTTAGAGCAATTAGCTTATCGTCACGACCTTGAACGATATAGTTGACACCCATTTCAGCAGCACGCTTGTCTACCATAGGGCTACTACGACCAGTGATAATTGCAGTCAAAATACCATAGCGTGCCAATGATTTAACGCCGACGCCGTCCTGTACCGAAAAGGCTTTGGTCTCAATGCCATTGGCATCGTAAATAATTTGACCGTTTGACAAGATACCATCAACATCCATGACCAATAACTTTACTTGTCCGGCTTTTTTTATTAAGTCTTGCATCAGTTTTCTCTTATTAAGTATTTTCTTATTAAGCTTGCTTTTATTAGAGCTTTTTCAATATATTACTTCCTAGATGTGCTAGTTCTTCATACAACTTGTATTAAAATAATACTTACTTGACACCGGCTTGTAATAAGTCATGTACCGTAATGATGGCTTCCAAACGCTGTTCCTCATCGATAATCAGCAGCTGACTAATGCCATTTTCATTCATCACACTTAAAGCATCGGAAGCGCGCATGTCTTTACTAACGAGGCGTGGGTTGCTGACCATCAGCTCATGCATCGGGGTTTGTAAGTCGATGCCTTTTTCTAAGCCACGACGTAAATCACCATCGGTAAATACGCCGACGACTTTTTGCTCGTCATCAGTCACCACTGTCATACCTAAACGCCCAGCAGACATGGTAAATAAAGCGTCTTGTAGCGGTGCCTGTTGATTAATAAGCGGTAAGTTTTCTGAATTGGTATGCATCAAATCTTCAACCCGCGTCAATAATTGGCGTCCTAAGGCACCTGCAGGATGCGATAACGCAAAGTCTTCTGAAGTAAAATTACGTGCATGCACCAAAGCCACAGCCAACGCATCGCCCAATGCCAAGGTCGCTGTGGTACTAGAAGTCGGGGCAAGGTTGAGCGGGCAAGCTTCTTGTGATTTACCTAGCGTCAAAATGATATCCGCCGCTCGTGGTAGCATACCGCGTTTGTCTCGGCTAATACTAATCAGGGGAATATTTAGACGCTTAACCACGGGCAGCAGCATTCTAATTTCATCTGACTCGCCCGAGTTTGAGATAGCCAGTAGGACATCGCCCTGTACCAACATCCCCAAATCGCCATGCCCCGCTTCCCCAGGATGCATGAAAAACGCTGGCGTGCCCGTAGAAGCAAAAGTCGCCGCTATTTTACGACCAATCAGACCCGATTTGCCCATCCCGGTCACGACAACACGTCCTTTGCAGGCTAGGATAATATCGCAGGCTTGAGCAAATCTATCATCGATTTGTTCCGTTAACAATGCTAGCGCCGCCATCTCCGTATGAATTGCTTCGATAGCAGTGCTAATAAATTGTTGATGGGTCAGGTTGCGGTGCGGATTACTCATACGTTAGCTCTATATTTTCGATGAATCAATGAAACATTTTACTATACTATGGCTGATATTAATAATATAGGGCAAGACGTCGCTTTCATCATTGCCTACTTATTAAATAGTGTAAATAGTCGCTTGCGCAGCCATGATTATACGTCTATTTATACAAAAAAAACCCACTATAATTAATAGTAGGTCTTAATCAGCTATACAACATTTTAATAACATACTTTCAATTAAATAGACATTAGATAACGTTATTTATTGATTGCTATCATCTATATCATCGTTTGATTTGTTTTCAAACATAGCATTGTCTGAGGAATTGTCGAAGCCACGATCTTGACCAAAGCCCCCACGCTCAAATCCGCGCTCCTGACCTTGTCCAAAGCTGCCACGCTCAAAACCACGATCTTGGCCTTGACCAAAACCGCCACGATTAAAGCCACTACGATTGGCAAAGCCGCGCTCTTCAAAACCGCCACCACCAGCAAGGTTACTACCACGCTCAAAACCACTACTCATACCACCTTGGTAACCAGCGGGTGCGCCAGTTGAGGCTTGCGTACCAGTACCAGTCGTCGTACTGCTTCTAGGATTACGGGCTGGTACTACTGTTGAAATGGCATGCTTATAAACCATTTGACTCACTGTATTTTTTAGTAAAACCACGTATTGATCAAATGATTCAATTTGACCTTGCAGCTTAATACCATTGACTAAAAAAATCGAAACAGGAATGCGATCTTTGCGTAACGAGTTCAAAAACGGATCTTGTAAAGTTTGTCCTTTTGACATGACATCTCTCCTAAATATTATATAATTATTTTTAGTGCCAATTATTATAAGTATTGCTTTAATTATAGTGGCTAAGGGCAGATACAGTAATAAGTTTTATTTATAAAACGTATCTAAATAAGCACTAATTCTTGTTAAATAATTTCACTTTACCGTGAATACGTTATTATTGTAAATAATTAAACCCCACTCTCAACTTCGAA
>NZ_DFQS01000066.1:0-7864 GCF_002377905.1 Psychrobacter sp. UBA3483
TAATGAGGTGCGTATTATAGACGGTTTGAACTGGGTGTCAACCGATTTTCGATAGATTTCTTAATTTATTTTAGAAGACGGTAAACAAACCATATTTTTCAATAGCTTAGTAAAAATCAGATATTAAACCAAAGAAGATTATTCTCTAGACATGCCTGAATGTTTAAGCCTTATTTGCTATAAAGCTTATTAGTAAGCTTTATAAGACATTTATAAACCATGCATTATATTGCTGGGCTTATATAGGTATATATTCAACACTATTGATATTGATACTAAGTGCACCTATATATAGAAGTTGACCTCGCCGCAGCTATCTAGTGTTAATAGACAGCGTTTGCTATAATAGCGGCTTTTATGACATTACTGCAGAGCACTGCTGCTTATCCTTATTAATAAGTAAACCACTCTATATTATAGTGGTTTGATTATCTGTCGTCAGATGATCGCTTTATTAGCATACTACGTAAGATAAGTTTTGGTATGGTGCTTGTCGTTAATGCCTATTTCTTCAACATATCATAGCGGTTAGATATAATTGACGCGGTCTTACGGTTATATGATTGATGGTTGCAATCATCACTGCCAACGGACCCAAAAAGGTGAATAGATTATGGTAGCGATTACTTTACCCGATGGTAGCGTAAAAAACTTTGAAGGCAATACAACGGTCATGGAAGTGGCGCAAAGTATTGGAGCGGGCTTGGCGAAAGCGACGGTCGCGGGACGCGTTGATGGTCACTTAGTAGATGCTCACGACCCTATCACTCATGATGCCAAAGTTGAAATCGTGACGCCAAAAGACTCTGACGGTGTCGATATTATTCGCCACTCATGTGCCCACCTATTAGGTCATGCAGTAAAACAGCTTTATCCTGACGTAAAAATGGTCATTGGCCCTGTTATTGAAGATGGCTTTTATTATGACATCTACAGTGAGACGCCATTTACCCCTGAGCACATGGAAAAAATTGAAAAACGCATGATGGAGCTGATTAAGCAAGATTATGATGTCATCAAAAAAACAACCCCTCGCGATGAAGTCATCAAGATTTTTGAAGAGCGCGGCGAAGATTATAAGCTGAAATTGATTAATGACATGCCGGGTGAAGAAGCCTTTGGTCTATATCATCATCAAGAATATGTCGATATGTGCCGTGGTCCACACGTGCCAAATACGCGCTTCTTAAAAGTGTTTAAACTGACCAAAATGTCAGGCGCTTATTGGCGCGGTGATGCCAAAAACGAGCAGCTGCAACGTATTTATGGTACGGCGTGGGCAGATAAAAAAGATTTAAAAGCATATATCCAACGTATCGAAGAAGCGGAAAAACGTGACCACCGTAAGATTGGTAAAGCGTTAAATTTATTTCATATGCAAGAGCAAGCGCCGGGTATGGTGTTTTGGCATGCCAATGGTTGGACGATTTATCAGGTACTTGAGCAATATATGCGTAGGGTTCAACATGATCATGGTTATGAAGAGATTAAAACGCCGCAAATCGTCGATCGCAGCTTGTGGGAACGTTCAGGCCATTGGGGCAACTATGCGACCAATATGTTTACCACTTCAAGCGAAAACCGTGATTATGCGGTAAAACCGATGAACTGCCCGTGTCACGTTCAAGTCTTTAACCAAGGTTTAAAGTCTTATCGTGATTTGCCGCTACGTATGGCAGAGTTTGGTTCATGTCATCGTAACGAGCCATCAGGCTCATTGCATGGTTTGATGCGTGTACGCGGTTTCACGCAAGATGATGCGCATATTTTCTGTACCCAAGCGCAAATCCAGCAAGAAGTCGCTGATTTCATTAAACTGACCCTGGCAGTTTATGAAGATTTTGGCTTTGATAATATCATTATGAAGCTCTCAACCCGTCCTGAAAAACGTGTCGGTAGCGATGAATCTTGGGACTTTGCTGAAAAAGCCTTGGCAGATGCCCTTGATAGCTCAGGTCTTGATTGGGAATATCTACCGGGTGAAGGCGCATTTTATGGTCCAAAGATTGAGTTTAGTCTAAAGGATTCCTTGGGTCGCGTGTGGCAATGCGGTACGATTCAGGTTGATCCAAACATGCCTGAGCGCCTTGATGCGGAATTTGTCAATGAGCAAAACGAGCGCGAAACCCCCATTATGCTGCACCGTGCTATCTTAGGGTCATTTGAGCGTTTTATCGGTATCTTGATTGAAAACTATGCCGGTTGGATGCCAGTATGGCTTGCGCCGCAACAGGTAGCGGTGATGAATATCACTGATAAACAGGCCGATGCTTGTGAAAATGTGGTGCGTGAGCTGAAAAATGCAGGTTTGCGAGCAACGAGTGACTTGCGTAACGAAAAGATTGGATTTAAGATACGAGAGAAAACATTAGAACGCATTCCCTATATGCTAGTATTGGGGGATAAAGAGGTTGAAACGGGCAGTGTTAATGTCCGAACTCGTGAAGGTGAAAACCTCGGCGTCATGAGTGTTGCAGAATTTATTAGCTTAGTACAGACTGCTGTCAGCAAAAAAGGCCGACAGACCCCAAAAACAGATGAGGAGTAATACCTATTAAACAGTCAAACCGTTTGAACATCAACGAAGATATCAATGCTAAAGAAGTCCGTTTGGTTAAAGAAGACGGCGAGCAAATGGGCGTGGTCGATATCGAAACCGCGATGAAAGCGGCGCGTGATGAAAACCTAGATTTGGTCGAATTGGTTCCTGAAGCCAAGCCGCCAGTATGCAAAATCATGGATTATAAACATTTTCTCTATGATCAAAAGCAGAAAGCGAAAGAAGCGAAGAAGAATCAGAAACAGACCCAGCTAAAAGAGATGAAGCTACGTCCTAGCACCGAAGAAGCCGATTATCAGGTCAAACTGAGAAAAATCATCAGCTTCTTGGAAGATCAGGATAAAGTTAAAATCAGTATCCGCTTCCGTGGTCGCGAAATGGCTCACCAAGAGATTGGTCGTAAACAACTTGATCGTATCATTGAAGATACCGCTGATATCTCAAACGTCGAACAGTACCCTAAGATGGAAGGCCGTCAAATGGGTATGCTGCTTGGGCCTACTAAGAAAAAATAATCCCTTGATAGATTATAGTGAGTAGTGGCTGTAAATCGATATGAGTGTTAGTTAATATAAATGATTAACTAACACAGACAAATCGTTAATAATAGATAGTTATAATCTTAACCATCAATATACTCCGGGATATTGATGGTTTTTTCATATTTACCTCTAAATACATGCATTAAAAGAATCTGAGTACGATGAGCCAAATTTCTCTATAAACGCTTTATCAACCTCAGTTTACAAAACCCATCTTCTCAACCTTTTCATTACCAGTTAATCTAAAGGTCATCTCGTTACACATATCTCATTCGAATAAAAATTATTGGGTAATAAAAACAATTGAAACCACGGCTATAAAAGCGATTAGCAAAAACTGTTGTTCGTTAACAATTAATAGTTAATGAACAGTGTCATTGATAAATAATGTCGTCGGTAAAGAATCCCATTTTTTAGATATTATAGGAAATTTTATGCAAGAATTGACCCCGCCCGAAAACGCCTCAACGCCTAGCATCACTTTAATCGCTCCTGAGCCGGTGAAAGAAATACAAAAAAGCGAAGCGGATCAAATGGTGAAACTGGATGAAAGCCAGATTCCTGAACTTGATGCTAAGGTCGATGCCTTTGTCGATCACGTGATTAACAATTCAGTACACAGCGCTGAGTTTCAGCAAAACGTCCAATCCATCCATAATTTGGGCAATAAAGAAATTCGCGAATCGGCACAAGTGTCGAACCGGATGCTCGATTTGCCAGCGAAAAGTCTTAATGATAGCTTGTTTGATAACTCACCTATTGCCAAATCATTGACTGAGCTGCGCGGTATTGTTGAAGATTTGGACCCGAGCAAAAAAGAGTTGACCAGCTCACGTAAGCTCTTCGGTCTGATTCCATTTGGCAATAAAGTGCAAGATTATTTCCGTCAATACGAGTCAGCGCAATCGCATATCAACGCCGTGGTGACCAGCCTTTATAACGGTAAAGACGAGCTGCTCAAAGACAATGCCATGATTGAGCAGGAAAAAGTCAATATGTGGGAGCTGATGCAATCGATTCGCCAATACATTTATGTGGGTAAAAAAATCGATGAGCAGCTTGAGCAAAAGGTTTATGCCGTTGAAGCTACTGACCCCGAAAAAGCACGTATCATTAAAGAAGAAATGTTGTTCTATGTACGGCAAAAGAATACTGACTTTTTAACGCAATTGGCGGTTAACGTACAAGGTTACTTGGCCCTTGATACCATTCGTAAAAACAACCTAGAGCTGATTAAAGGTGTGGATCGCGCGACGACGACGACTATCTCGGCGCTACGTACCGCGGTGGTGGTTGCTCAGGCGATGACCAATCAGAAGCTGGTACTTGACCAAATCACCGCGTTAAATAAAACAACCAGTAGCTTGATTGAATCGACCTCTGCGATGCTAAAACGTCAGTCACTTGAAATTCACGAGCAGGCAACCAGTAGCACGATTGAGCTTGATAAACTCCAAAACGCCTTCAATAACGTCTATGAGACGATGGATATGATTAGCAATTATAAAATCGAGGCGTTAGAGAATATGAAACAAACGGTCAATACTCTGACAGCTGAGGTTGATAAAGCGCAGAAATATCTCGATAAGTCGAATCAAACGACCGTACTTGAAGTATCCAAAGAGTTAAATACTAAAAAGATAACCAATCAATCAAATACGGTCGATATTGATATTTGATTGAGCTCTCATGTCGAATGCTGTTAGCGATACAAGCTAGCAGCTACTTGCTATCTGATACACATAAGACAATTGACCTAAGATATTACGGCGTTGTTCGTGTTAAGATAGCACTTATTAATAATTTTAAAAAATAGATACGGTAATTTATGAGTTGGAATGATCCAAACGCCTCGAGTGAGGCACAAAAATACGTCAACCCTATTCCTAGTCGCGAACTGATACTCAGTACGATTAATGAATACGGTGAAGTCACGCATCAACAATTGGCAAAAGCCTTTAATATTGATGACCCTGACCAATTTGATGCTTTAGGCAATCGTCTAAAGGCAATGGCACGCGATGGGCAAGTAAACCGCGACGGGCGTCCTTATCGCTATCGCACTGTAACCGAGCACGATATCGTTACTGGCACCGTGTCAGCTCACCCTAAAGGCTTTGGCTTTGTGATATTGAGCGATATGCCTGATTTGTTTTTGCATGAAAAGCAGATGCGCTGGGTATTTAATGGCGATACCGTACAAGCGGTTGGTACCTCTACGGATAATCGTGGTCGTACTGAAGGGCGTATTGTCGATATCGTTGAGCGTCGCCAAAACAACTTTATTGGTACATTGGCGCACGATGAAGAAGGTTATTGTGTTGAGCTTGGTAGCCCAAACAACCATCAGCCGATTACCGTCACTGAAGAAAACGTGCAAGCACTGAACGCCAAACAAGGTGCGCCAGTCAAAGTCGATATTATCGATTGGCCGAACCAACACGAATTTGCCACCGGTAAAATCACTGAAGTGCTATCTGATGATAATGACCGTGAATTGATTATTGAGACGACTCTACTCAACTATGATATCCCGTCAGACTTTAGTGAAGCTGCGCTACAGCAGGCCAATAGCTATCAAGAGCCGACTGAAAAAGACTTGAAAGGTCGGACAGACTTACGTGATTTACCCTTGATTACTATTGATGGTGAAGACGCGCGCGATTTTGATGATGCAGTGTTTGCTGAAAAACGCTCAGGCGGTAATTATCGTGTTTTAGTGGCGATTGCTGATGTTAGTTATTACGTCACGACAAACTCGCCACTTGATAAAGATGCTTACGAGCGCGGCACGTCAGTGTATTTCCCGCATCGCGTGATTCCGATGCTGCCAGAAGTCCTGTCTAATGGTCTATGCTCATTGAATCCTAACCTTGACCGTCTCTGTATGGTTGCCGATA
This sequence comes from Psychrobacter sp. UBA3483, assembly GCF_002377905.1. Classification (GTDB taxonomy): domain Bacteria; phylum Pseudomonadota; class Gammaproteobacteria; order Pseudomonadales; family Moraxellaceae; genus Psychrobacter. Next base: position 6,003 of record NZ_DFQS01000066.1, read on the forward strand.
TCAAGATATCGCGCGCTGGTAAGGTCACAGGCTACGAGTTTTATCCGGGTGTGATGCACTCGCAAGCGCGTCTGACCTATAATCAAGTGAATGCTTATCTTGCCAATCCAAAAGATAAGAGCGTTCCTGAATCATTAACGGGCAATAAAGACGTTAAAAAATCGGTCGATACCTTACATCAATTGTATGAGCTGCTGTTGAAAAAACGTGAAGAGCGCCATGCCATGGAGTTTGAAACGGTCGAAACGTATATTAAGTTTAATGAAAAAGGTGGCATCGATGCTATCTTACCGCGTACACGTGGCGATGCGCAAAAACTTATCGAAGAGTGCATGCTGCTTGCCAATACCTGTGCGGCAAACTTTGCCTTGAAAAATGAGCTGCCTGTTTTATATCGTAATCACGATAAGCCCGATGGCGAAAAGTCGATGCGTATTCATGAATATGCCAAAAACTTTGGCTTAAGCTTCCCAGAAGAAAGCCCAACTCAAGCGGATTATCAGCGGATTATCGAAGCGACTAAAGACCGTCCTGACGCGATTAGTATCCACAGCATGCTGCTACGCTCGATGATGCAAGCGAACTATTCGCCTGATAACATCGGTCACTTTGGCTTGGCTTATGACGAATACAGCCATTTTACCTCGCCGATTCGCCGCTATCCCGACTTAATGTTGCACCGCGCCATTAAAGCGAAAGTGACGAATAGCCAGCAACCAGTGATGGATTTCTCGCTTGAAGAGGCTGGCACGCAAACCTCAGATACTGAGCGCCGCGCCGAAAAAGCATCGCGTTACGTGGAATCTTGGCTCAAATGCCATTATATGAAAGATCATGTCGGCGAAGAGTTCGATGGCGTGGTAACTACCGTGACGAGCTTCGGTTTATTTGTGACCTTGACCGACTTATATATCGATGGTCTCGTGCACATCTCAAACGTTGGTGACGATTTCTTTGTCTATGATGAGCAGCAACAACAGCTTATCGGTAAAGACAGAGGCACAGTGTTTGGGCTTGGTGATTTAGTCAAAGTAAAAGTAGCGGGTGTTAATATGGATCTACTACAAATCGACTTTGATCTTAAAGCTAAGCTACAAGCAAGCCAAATGAATCAAACCAAACGCGATCAGCCAAAGAATCATTCGGCTGGTAAGAGTTCTGCTAATAAAACCTCGACGAGAAAAAGCAACGGTCGTGGTAAAAGCGCAAGCAAGAAAAGTTAATGGCGCTTAAATATTAAGAGTAAAAAAAGACTAACGTTATCGTTAGTCTTTTTTTTGCTCATTAAAAAGTATCTACTTAAATAGCTATATCAAAATGCAGCATGTTTAAACCTTATAACTCTCAATATTAATAACTCTCAGTAATGCACAACTATTGCGTATTAGCGATTTGCTCGCTGCGTTGTTGACTGACCTGCTCCGCTTGTTCTATCTGCGTGCTTGCTTTATCCAGAATGGCTTTTGGCTGTTGCCCTAACGGCTGACTTGCGATATCTGAAGTATTACTCTCAGCTACGTTAATGTCAGCTTGTTCTGCGACACTACTAGCGGTCAACGCTTCTCTATTTTTTTCACGTTGACTGCCGTTAATCATATTAAACCCTGCAAGAATAACGATACCTGCCAAAGCAAAAATAATCAGATGTTTGATTTGCATAAAAAATATCTCGTCTATGTCGATAAAAGGTAGATAGACTTATCGTTGCATTTTTTATGCCGACTTTTATATAGTGAGCTCATATCAAAATCGTACGCTGCGGCTGGGATAAATTCTTCTTGTTTGCTGTTGTTACAGAGGCTACGAGAAGTTCATCTCAGTCGCTCATCATTATTAACGTATAGTCAAGCCCACCTAAAAGT
>NZ_DFQS01000066.1:8082-18525 GCF_002377905.1 Psychrobacter sp. UBA3483
AAGCCTGTCCGATCAAAAGAGCGATATACCACAGTAAGCTTGGTAACTTTAAACAGCAAGGCTATCCCATTGTCTATATGGATGAAAGCGGCTTTGAGGCTGAAACTATTCGTCCTTATGGCTATGCACCGATTGGTAAGCCTTGTATCGATAGCTACAACTGGCAAGGTAAAAAGCGAACCAACGTTATCGGTGCTCTATATGAAAAGATGCTGTTTGCACTTGATTACTTTGAGACAAACATCAACAGCATCGTCTTCTATCACTGGTGCAAACACAAGCTAATCCCAAGTCTTAAAACCAAATGCGTGATTGTCATGGATAATGCCAGATTTCATAAGAGCAAACGCATTCAAAAGCTACTAAACAGGCATGGTCATCGTATTCTATGGCTGCCACCGTACAGCCCAGACCTAAACCCTATCGAAAAGAAATGGGCTCAAGTGAAGTTTCTACGCCAAGGCTGGATGGAAAATGACTTATCTAAATTGTTTTATGATATTTGTCCAAGGCATAACACTTTTATTTTGAACTGACTATAACGACTTTATTTACAGGGATTATTGGTCGTAACCGAAACCATTCTTACGGACTTATTCTTGCGGGCTGTTGTTACTTAATAAATCGGTTTCATCTGAATTTTCAGCAATTTCTTGCTCAACTTTCTCCATCAGTTTCTGATCAGGACGCGCATCGAGTACTTCATCGGCATTGCGACCTTGTAATATATGCTTGGCCCGTGCCTTTGCTTGTTTCTTATCTTTATCTTCGATGCTAGTACCAGTAGCAGAAGATACATTAGGTGCTTCATCAACTGCATGGATATGAGGCGTTACAGTTGTTTCTGCTGGTGATTTATCGTTCGTTTGACTGCTTTGGAATTGTTCAAAGGCTTTTTCTAACTTATGGTTAAAGCGCAACTGATAAATGGGTTCCGGTAAACTAAAGCCTTCATCTTCTAAGGCATGCTTGGTTTCACGAATGGCGATACTGCGAGCTTTGGAGAAATCCGCTTCCAATTGATTGACCCATACTTGGAACTGTAAAACGATGTTTGACTCACCTACTTCTTTGATAACTGCTGTGACTTTTGGTTTATCTAATGCAAAACCCAACTGACAGATAGCATCGATACCAACCTTGATAGCAGCAAGCGGGTCATCGTTGGCATCAACCCCTAGCTCAAAGGTAAAGCGGCGCTCGGGGTTTTTGGTGTAATTCAAAATCGTCGCTTTAAAAACTTCAGCATTAGGAATACGCAACTGATTGCCATCTAAGGTCATTAAAATAGTGGCGCGTGAGGTTAGGCGTACCACAATGCCTTCTTGATTGTTAATCAAAATATGATCGCGGGCGCGAAACGGCTGGCGGATACTGAGCATCAGCGAGGCAATATAGTTCTCTATCGTGTCTTTGACGGCAAAACCAACGGCGATACCGATCACACCTGCGCCGCCAAGCAGCGTGCCCAAGATAGTCTCGGCACCAATCAAACTTAATGCTAAGATAAGACCGAAAACGATAAATATGACTTTAACGGTCTGGGCAAGCAGCTCTGCAACAAAAGGATTGGGCGTAAGGCGTTGCCACATTTTTTTGCGATTGGAGAGCCAGCTGCCAAACCACGTGACCAAAGCAAATAAAACAATCCCTACGAGTAGTAGCGGCAACGCTTTGACTAGGTTTTTGGTTTGCGCTTTGAGGCTCTGATAAACGGTTGAGACGTTGTCTTGCACATCAAGGGTGCGATTGATTCTATCCTCTACTGTCACTACGTCCGTTAAGCGATTGGTTAGATTAATCGCTTGCTGGGCTTTTTTCTCATTGGGTGTCTCACCGGTTAAGGTAACAACCCCTTGGTTGACGCTGACGTTTACTGCTTGCAAGCCGTCAATTTCTGAAAAAATGCCACTGATACGTTGACGAATGTCATTGTCTTTTAATGGTGTTGGCGTGGTTTCGATTTGAGCGTTATTGGTGCTTTCACCGCTGATAACTGGCGGTTTTTCAACTGGCGCCGGCGCAGTGTCAGAAGTACTTGGCGTCGCAGGGGTAATAGTGATAGCACTATTTAGACTATTATTTGGCTTATTGATGGGTGGGGTGGTAGTCGGCTGAGTGTTTGGTTCATTATTAGTTGCATTATTAGTTCTATGACTACTGGTTGCATGATTATCAGCAACCTCATCATTGACTACAACATTCTCATTTGTGCTACTTTCTGCAGCCGCATAAATGGGGACGCTTAAAAGAGCGCTTAAAAAGATACTTAATAGCAACAATAGCTGAGCGCAGGCCTTTGTCATGATGCGTAACTGGCTTAGCTTGCTCCATCTGCGTAGCTTACGCAATCCAGGCTGGTCAAAATACGCTGCCATAAGTATCCCTTTGTTATTCTAGCTTTACATCACATTTCCAATAGCGCTCTTGACATATGGCGACTAAAACTATTTGCCATCTAGATAAAGCTGCGCTTCACCCAAGTCTAAGGTGCCTTCATAAATCGCGCGGCCAGTGATAATCCCTTCGATACAATCACCATAAGGTTTCAGCAATTCGATATCTTTCATATCGGTGACGCCACCTGATGCAATCACCGGCAGGCCGCCTTCACGTGCTAAATTGACCGTCTGTTCAACATTGACGCCTTGCATCATACCATCACGAGCGATATCGGTATAAACGATTGACGATACGCCAACATCAGCAAAACGCTTGGCAAGCTCAGTCGCTTTAGTATCGGTCACGTTTGCCCAACCGTGCGTGGCAACCATCCCATCTTTGGCATCGATACCGACAATAATGTGTCCAGCAAACTCGCGGCAAGCTTCGGTCACAAAATCTGGATCTTCCACAGCTTTGGTACCAATGATAATATAAGTCAAACCTGCGCTAATATACTGCTCGATGGTTTTCATATTGCGCACACCGCCGCCCAATTGAATCGGCAGCTTAGGGAAAGCTTTTGCAATGTCGTTGACCACTTGTTTGTGTACCGGGATGCCATCAAATGCGCCATTTAAATCGACCAAATGTAAGCGACGCGCGCCTTCATTGACCCAACGCGCTGCCATAGCAACTGGATCATCAGAAAATACCGTATCATCTTCCATACGACCTTGTTTCAAACGCACACATTTACCATCTTTTAAATCGATAGCGGGGATAATAACAGGGACAGCACACATACAGCATTCCTTATAAAAACGATATGAACAATAAAAAAACCATTAAAAAGTGAAACAAGCGTCAATAGCCACTTAATCAAGAGCCACTTCACCAATGGCTACTTAAAAGCGACTGCTTATAAAGTCATTTAGCATAGCAAATTAAAAGCGACGGTTAGGACAAATTCATTAAATAGTAAAAATGGCAGAAAACCAATAATCATAACCATAAGTTTTAGCAGAAGGAATCACTCGTAACATTAGGTAAATTCACTTACCAACTGGCAATTTTAGGTCAGTTTAGCGTATAATCCTAGGTAAATTTGTATTTGTATGATAAAACCTAATCGTCTGCTACCTATTGACGATTGCAATCAGCATAAGGTAAATATGAGCTTTGTATTGGCAGTCAAATTAATACTGAGCTTATCAAGTAATTGAGTTTACCCTGTAATCATAGGTCATTAACCAGCACTTAGATAGCTTTCACAAAGACAGCTTTCGCAAAGTATGAACAAATCACTGATGCCTCATTTATATTCACTCAAATGAAAAGCGCTGCTTAAATTGCAACAACCCTATGATTTCTGATACGACAAATTTTAAGATTTTAATAAATCGTATGGTAGAACTGTATTTTATCTACTGTCCTCCTCGTTGAGGATACTGTTAGATTTGAGAGTTTTGCGATACACCTTGGTAGCCAGTCGTCACTTTGGTCATTCGAATAAGACATTAACGTGTTGTTAAGGAGTCTAAGGTCAGCGTTAATATTCTTACTTGTAGTTATGATGATGTGTCATGTCTAGAGTACTTTTTCACGCCCTTTTTTGGGTTTGCTAAAGCACTTTATTAATGACGCTGTTAGTCATGCTGCCGATATACCAAACAGGACGTCTGGTATCGTTTTAGACTATGGACTAAGTTTTCGCTTATGATTACCATCAAAAAAGGTTTGGATTTACCCATCACTGGTGAACCCTCCCGCGAGATATCTGAGCACAGACCCGCCTATGTAGCACTTGTTGGCTATGATTATGTGGGCATGAAGCCCACGATGAATGTCAAAGAAGGCGACATCGTAGCTAAAGGTCAGCCCGTTTTTGAAGACAAAAAACGGGTCGGCGTTATCTATACTGCTCCTGCTGCTGGTAAGGTCATCGCCGTCAATCGCGGTGAGCGTCGTGTTTTTGAAAGTCTTGTGATTGCGGTCGACCCAAACGGTGAAGAAGTAGAATTTCAGCGCTACGACTCCCAGCAACTTGCTGACCTAAATTCTGAAGTCGTTGAAACCCAACTGCTTGCCTCTGGCGAATGGACCGCATTTCGTACGCGTCCTTATAGCCGCTCTCCTGATATCGGTGCCCGTCCGCACGCTATCTTTGTCACCGCTATGGATACCAATCCACTAGCGTTTGACCCGATGTTGCTGATTAATGAGCAGCTTCAAGCGTTCAATGACGGACTTGCTGTATTATCAACCCTCAGCCCCAAGACCTTTGTCTGCCATCACGGCGATGCCCAGTTGACGCCAGTTGCCAAAACGGCGGTTAATAATGTCACTGAGTATCATAGCTTTGCTGGCAAACATCCTGCTGGTCTGGCTGGCACGCACATCCACTTTTTGCATCCCATCATGCGCGGCGTGACCGTGTGGACGATTGGTTATCAAGACGTGATTGCCATTGGTAAGCTATTTACCACCGGTCGCTTATATACGCGCCGTATGCTTAGCCTAGCTGGCCCTGCGGTTAAAAACCCGCATTTGGTGGTCACCGAGCGCGGCGCGGATATCACGGCATTGACCAAAGGTGAGCTTGCAGCTGGCGAGAACCGTATCATCTCAGGTTCTGTGTTATCGGGCCGCAAGGTGTTGGGTAACACTAATTATCTTGGCCGCTTTCATAATCAAATCAGTGCGCTAACCGAAGGTCGTGAACGTCCAGCGTTTCACTTCTTTACTGCTGGTGCCAATCGCTTTTCTAAATTGCCCATCTATATCTCGCAGTTTTTTGGTGGTAAAAAATATGACTTTACCACTTCGAGCAATGGCTCGCCGCGGGCGATGGTACCAATTGGTGTCTATGAAGAAGTCATGCCTCAAGACTATCTGCCAACGCAGCTATTGCGCGCTTTGATTGTCGAAGACATCGTTAGTGCCGTCGATTTGGGCGTACTTGAATTGGACGAAGAAGATTTGGCATTATGCACCTTTGTATCTCCTGGCAAATATGAATTCGGCGATATTTTGCGTGACAATTTAACGCGCATTGAGCTGGAGGGCTAACCACGATGAAATTTTTACACAATATGTTCGATCGTATGGAGCCGTCTTTCACCAAGGGTGGCAAACACGAAAAGTACTACGCTATCTTTGAGATGTTTGATACGTTTTTACGTCAACCAGGCTCAACGACATACGCATCCTCACACGTGCGCGACGGTATCGACCTGAAGCGTATTATGATTACCGTTTGGTTATGTACCTTCCCTGCGATGTTTTGGGGTATGTATAATATCGGTCATCAAGCATTAACTGCGATTGCGCAGCTTGGCTTACAGCCTGAAGGCTGGCGTACCGTTATCACCAGTATGGCAGGCTACAATCCAGACAGTATCTGGGCAAGCTTTGTCTACGGGGCAATGCAGTTCCTCCCGATTTATATCGTCACCTTTGCGGTCGGTATTCTCTGTGAGATTATCTTTGCTGTCGTGCGCGGCCATGAAGTTAACGAAGGTTTCTTTGTGACTTCTGTGCTATTTGCGCTGTGTCTACCACCAGATATTCCTTTATGGCAAGTAGCCCTAGGTATTATCTTTGGTGTGGTCGTGGCAAAAGAAGTCTTTGGCGGTACGGGTAAAAACTTCTTGAACCCTGCCCTATCAGGTCGTGCGTTCTTGTACTTTGCTTACCCTGCTTATATGTCAGGCGACTCAGTATGGACCGCGGTCGATGGTTTCTCGGGTGCAACGCCACTTGGACTTGCCGCGATTGGCGTCGTCCCAAAAGACTTCGTTGATGTTTATGGCAATGCCATCACGTTGACAGATGCTTTCTTGGGTAATATGCAAGGCAGTATCGGTGAAGTATCGACGCTGGCTATCTTGCTAGGTGCAGTGGTTCTACTTTGGACGCGCATTGCCTCATGGCGCATCATGGCAGGTTGTGTGGTGGGTCTAATTGCCACATCCCTCGTCTTTAACCTAGTTGGTTCTGAAGACAATATGATGATGAGCCTGCCGTTTTACTGGCATTTAGTCATCGGCGGTTTTGCCTTTGGTGCGGTGTTTATGGCAACCGACCCTGTATCAGCTGCGCACACCAATAAAGGCCGCTGGGCTTATGGTATTTTGATTGGTTTTATGACCGTACTCATTCGCGTCGTCAACCCAGCCTTCCCAGAAGGTATCATGCTTGCCATCTTATTCGCCAACTTATTTGCGCCATTATTTGATTACTTTGTGACGCAAGCCAATATCAAGCGCCAAACAGCACGGAGGGTTCGTTATGTCCAAGCCCAAAAGTAATAATGCAAAAACCATCAGCGTGGCGTTGACGCTATGCTTGGTGTGTTCTGTATTGGTCTCAGCGGCAGCTGTTGGTTTAAAACCAGCGCAAGTTGAAAACGCGCGCTTGGACCGTAACAAAAACATCTTAGTCGCCGCTGGTATGTTTGACCCGGCGTCTGATACCAATGAAGATGTGGCTAAGCGTTTTAAAGACTTTGAGGTAAAAATCGTTGACCTTAATAAAGGCGATTACCTCGATGATGACGCGCTAAAAGCCGCTGGCATTCCTGATCGCAATGCATACGATGCCAGTCAGGCGACCAAGAACAAAGCCCTAAGCGAAGATTTGGGCGGTAATGACCCTGCTGGTATCGGCCGTGTTCCTAAATACGCCAAAGTCTATGTCAAAAGTGATGACGCTGGACAACCTGAAATGGTGGTGCTGCCGATTCAAGGCTATGGTCTATGGGGTACGATTTATGGTTTCTTAACGCTTGAAAGTGACATGAATACCATCAAAGGTATCAGTTTTTATGAGCATAAAGAAACCCCAGGTCTAGGCGCTCGTATCGAGGAGCCTGAGTGGCGCGCCATGTGGAGCGGCATTCATTCTTATGACGAAAACGGCGCAGTAGCAACGGGTGTGACCAAAGCCGGTAATCCAAAAGACAACTGGGTAGATGGTATCAGTGGTGCTACTTTGACCAGTCGCGGCGTCAGTAACATGATTCAGTTTTGGCTCGGTGAGCAAGGTTATAAACCTTATCTAGATCATCTGCGTGAAGAGAGCGGTAAAACATTGGCAGATGCAGAAATCAAAGCCAGTCAAAGTCCGTATAAAAAACTGGGTCAGAACTTACATCAACAGCAGACGCATCCCGCAACCGAACTGATCGCAGTAGTGCCAACAGCACACGGCAAGGAGGCATAACATGGCTGATACAAAAACGATTTTAACCTCGCCTATCTTTGACAATAACCCGATTGCCCTGCAAATCTTAGGTATTTGTTCGGCGTTGGCGGTTACTACCAGTGTGGCAAATGCGCTGGTGATGAGTGTGGCGTTGACCTTGGTAACCGCATTCTCAAGCTTCTTTATCTCTATTATCCGTAAGCAAATCCCATCAAGCATTCGTATTATTGTGCAGATGACGATTATTGCGTCATTAGTTATCGTGGTTGACCAGATTTTAAAAGCGGTCGCTTATGACGTCAGTAAAGGCTTGTCGGTATTCGTTGGTTTGATTATCACCAACTGTATCGTGATGGGCCGTGCCGAAGCATTTGCCATGAGCAATCCACCAGTACCAAGCTTTTTAGACGGTATTGGTAACGGTCTTGGTTACTCGGCGGTACTGCTATTTGTCGCGAGTGTGCGTGAGATTTTGGGCGCAGGCAGCTGGTTCGGTATGACCATTTTGCAAACCGCTAACGATGGTGGTTGGTACGTACCAAATGGTCTATTACTATTGCCACCGTCAGCGTTCTTTATTATCGCTCTGTTCATTGTGATTATCCGTACTTGGAAACCTGAACAGGTCGAAGAAGCTGAATTTGTAATGAAGCCGCAATCTAAAGGCATGGCACAAGGAGGCGGTCACTAATGGGACACTATGTCAGTTTATTTATAACCTCGGTCTTTATCGAGAATATGGCGTTGGCCTACTTCTTAGGCATGTGTACCTTTTTGGCGGTATCAAAAAAGGTCTCCACCGCTATTGGTCTTGGAGTCGCTGTGGTCGTCGTGATGGCGATTACCGTACCGCTAAATAACCTTTTGTTTCAGTTCATCTTAAAAAATGGTGCGCTGGCATGGGCAGGTTTCCCTGATATCGACTTAAGCTTTTTGGGCCTACTCAGTTATATCGGTTTGATTGCCGCTGTGGTACAGATTTTAGAGATGTTCTTAGATAAGTTCGTCCCGAGTCTGTATAACGCTCTTGGGGTGTTCTTACCACTGATTACCGTTAACTGCGCCATTTTAGGTGGCGTACTGTTTATGGTTGAGCGTGATTATAACTTCGGTGAATCGATGGTATACGGCGTCGGCGCAGGTTTTGGTTGGGCATTGGCGATTACCGCCTTGGCGGGTATCCGTGAAAAGCTAAAATACTCAGACATTCCAGCGCCGCTGCGTGGTCTTGGTATTACCTTTATCACGGTTGGTCTGATGTCACTTGGCTTTATGTCTTTCGGCGGTATGTCAATTTAAACCGCTAAGATTAAAACCTATTTAGCACTTTGACCTATTTAATTCATTTATTCGGTAGGGGTTCAAAAAACGCAAAGACGTTTTTTCGCTCCCCTACTCCATAGATTAAGGATACCTACCATGGATTACGCTACGGCGATTGGTGGCGTTGCTATGTTTACCGTGATCATCATGGGTCTCGTTGCCATTATTTTGGCGGCGCGCTCAAAATTGGTCAGTTCAGGCGATGTTACTATCCATATCAACGATAATCCCGATAATGACGTCGTGACACCCGCGGGCGGAAAACTGCTACAAACATTGGCAAGCGAAGGTATTTTCTTATCTTCAGCCTGTGGTGGCGGTGGTACGTGCGCGCAGTGTCGTTGCCGCGTTATCGAAGGGGGCGGCTCTATTTTGCCCACCGAAACTGGGTATTTTACCCAAGGCGAAATCCGTAACCACATGCGTCTTGCCTGTCAGGTTGCGGTAAAGCAAGACATGAAAATCGAGATTGACCCTGAGTTTTTTGATGTACAAAAGTGGGAATGTGAAGTTGTCTCGAATGATAACGTTGCCACCTTTATTAAAGAGTTGGTGCTTAAAATTCCAGAAGGCGAGGAAGTTAATTTCCGCGCCGGGGGTTATGTACAGTTAGAAGCGCCGCCGCATGAAGTGCATTATAAAGACTTTGTGATTGACGAAGAATACCGCGAAGATTGGGAAAAGTTCGATATTTTCAAATATGTGTCGAAAGTTGATGAGCCAGTGATTCGTGCTTACTCAATGGCCAACTATCCAGACGAAAAAGGCATTATTAAGTTTAATATCCGTATCGCCAGTCCACCGCCACGCGGTCCTGACGGTATACCACCGGGCAAAATGTCCTCTTGGGTATTTAGCCTCGTACCTGGCGATAAAGTGACGGTTTCGGGTCCTTATGGTGAGTTTTTTGCCAAAGACACCGAAGCTGAAATGATTTTCGTCGGTGGTGGTGCAGGTATGGCACCGATGCGCTCGCACATTTTCGATCAGCTCAAACGCTTAGATACCAAGCGTAAGATTAGCTTTTGGTACGGCGCGCGCTCGATTCGTGAGATGTTCTACGTTGAAGATTATGATCAGCTAGAAGAAGAGTTTGATAACTTTGAGTGGCATGTGGCCTTGTCTGACCCTCTCCCTGAAGACAATTGGGAAGGTCCAACCGGCTTTATCCATAACGTGTTGCTTGAAAATTATCTTAAAGACCATCCAAACCCAGAAGACTGTGAATACTACATGTGCGGGCCACCGATGATGAACGCGGCGGTAATCGACATGCTACACAGCTTGGGCGTGGAAGATGAAAACATCATGCTTGATGATTTTGGTGGCTAAGCCGATTATTTAAATCGGTTGATAAAACCTATTTATTCAACAAGTATCGTTAAGCTAAAAGTATATGATAAATTAAGAGTCTCAATGGAGGCTCTTTTTTATTTCTACAACCTTACAATTATATAGTCAATCCACAATAACACTGGAACAGCCCATATCATGAAGTAGTTTAGGTAGATTATTCTCCATCCAACCTTG